>JAZNCE010000110.1:0-113875 GCA_045587385.1 Eubacteriales bacterium | reverse complement strand
ACAACGCCGGAGGGTGCTGCGCAGTTTTGCGCGAGCAAATATTTCGCAGATGCAAAGAGAAAATGCGAAGCAATATAAGATATTGCGAGTATTTTCTCTGTAGCAGGTGCAGATATTTGCCGCTCAAAACCGTGTGAGTTCGACTCTCTTCGGCTATAACGATATGACACCTGCTGTCAGACGAATGTCTGTAGCGGGTGTTTTTATATGCTCTGTTAAAAAATAACGCTTGACATATATGGCGCGAAATTGTATAATAGTATATGTAAAACTATAACTATTTTACGGAGGATTACAAAAATGAAGGTTACCAAGAACAGCATTATCGGCGACGTTTTGGACTACGATCAGGGCACTGCACGCTTCTTCTTTGAGATCGGCATGCATTGCCTGGGCTGCCCCGCATCCAGAGGCGAGAGCATTGAGGACGCTTGCGCAGTACACGGCACCGATGCAGACGAGCTGGTAGCAAAGCTCAACGCTTACCTGGCAGACAAGTAAGCAAAACGGGGGCTGCGATTGTTTTCTTGTAGGGGAGGATATGATCCTCCCGCACGATAACGGTCTTTGATTGCGATACCCAAACGCTTGGCCTATGCCATGATGCGTGCGGGAGGATGATATCCTCCCCTACAAGCATGCATGATGACATGGCGAAATGGTGTCACGAGCAATTTATTTTGCAGCCCCCATAGTTTTACATAACATGAGAGAAAAACGATTTGATCAAAGACTGGCAGGGGCGATCCCGTACCTGCGAGAGGGCAAGGTGCTCTCGGACGTGGGAACGGATCACGCGCATCTGCCTATATACGCGTGCCAAAACGGCATTTGCCCGCGCGCGGTGGCGTCGGATATCAACCGAGGTCCCGTGGAAAACGCACGCCGCAATATTGCCGCGGCAGGGCTTACGGATAAAATTGCCACCGTGTGCACCCCGGGTTTGGACGGCATCCAAGCATACGCTCCCGAGGATATCACCATATTCGGCATGGGAGGCGAGCTGATCGCCTCTATCATTGACGCTGCCCCCTGGACGCGCGACGCGCGCATCCGCCTTGTGCTGCAGCCCATGTCGCATGCAGAGATTTTGCGCGCTTATTTGCTGAAAAACGGATTTTATATCCTTGATCAGACGCTGGTCAAGGAGGATAAGGTGTACCAGATCATCTGTGCCGAGTATGACGGCATCGCGCGAAGCGAGGACGACATGGCGCTGTGGTTTGGCAGCCATAACATTGAAAGAATGCACCCTCACCTCGGTGAGCTGCTGGAGAATAAACGCCGTCTTTTGCAAACGGGCGCGGACGGCAAAAAAATGGGCGGCAAGGACGCCTCGTTTGAGCTGTCCATGCTGGCGCAGATCGATGCGCTGTACGCCCGCATCAAGGAAAAAGGAGAATGAATATGACCGTAAGGGAATTTTATCGTGCCCTTTGTGCGATCATTCCGCGCGAGCTGGGCTGTGATTGGGACGTGGACGGGCTCAACGTCTGCCCCGACCCCGACAGAGAAGTCAAAAGGGTGCTGGTTGCGTTGGATGCCACCACCGAGGTGGTAGACAAGGCGGTAGCCGAGGGCTATGACGTTATTTTTACGCATCACCCCATGCTGTTTGGTGGGCTGAAAAACGTGCTTGCCGACGATTATGACGGTGCAAAGGTGATCAAGCTGTGCAAGAGCGGCGTGAGTGCCATCTCCTTTCATACGCGCATTGACGCTGCCGAGGGGGGCGTGAACGATAAGCTGGCTTTGCTTGTGGGGCTTGAAAACGTAGAGGTTGTGGGCGACGAGCGCATTATGCGCGTGGGTACGCTGGCACAGCCTATGAGCGCAGGTGAGTTTGCTGCGCGCGTCAAGGACGTGCTGGGTGCGCCTGCCGTGCTGTGCGCGGATGCAGGAAAGAACGTGCACCGCGTTGCCGTGGTTGGCGGCAGCGGCAAGAGCGAGGTTGCGTTGGCGATCGCGTCGGGCGCGGACACCTTCCTGACGGGCGAGCTGAAGTATTCCCAATACTGTGACACGGACAAACTGAATTTGCTGGTCGCAGGGCATTTTTATACCGAGCGGCACATTTGCCCTCGCCTTTGCGCGTTGGCAGTAAAGGTGGCACCCGATGTCAGGGCAGACACCTATAACAGCTGCAAGGTTACTATTATTTAAGGAGATTGATCATGACATACGTAGTATCCGATTTACATGGTAATTACGATAAATTCAAGGCTTTGATCGAAAAGATCGGCTTAAAAGAAACCGACGTTCTGTACGTGCTTGGCGACATTGTGGACTATGGTGAGCAGTCTATGGAGCTGATCGGTGATCTTTCCGTGCGCTATAACGTCTACGCGATTGCGGGCGAGCACGATTTTCTCGCGCTGCGCATGCTTTCGGGCTTTGAAAAACTGCTGTCGGGCGAGGCAACTCCCGATGCGGACTTTATTGCTGACATGCAGGAGTGGGTCAAGAACGGCGGTCAGGCGACCTTGGACGGCTTCCGCGCCCTGGACAGCGAGATGCGCGAGGGTGTGATTGATTACTTGTCCGATCTGGCTCTTTACGAGCAGGTGCGTGCAGACGGTGAGGATTATATCCTTGTACACGCGGGCATTGCGGATTATACGCCCGGCATGAAGCTTGACGATTGCGAGCCCGAAACCTTTATGAGCGAGCCCTTGGATCTTTCCAAGCGTCTGTTCAAGAACAAGACCGTGGTGGTCGGCCACGTGCCCATGACCGAGGAAAACGGCGGCAGCGGCAAGATCTATTTCGGCAACGGTGCGGTCAACGTCAACTGCGGCGTCAAGGACGGCGGCTTGCTCGGCTGTCTGCGCCTTGAAGACATGAAGGAATTTTACGTCTGATGGACAAAAAAGAGAGAGTTTTGCTTCCCAAAGGGAGCGAATATACGGTGGAGATCACCGAGATCAATAACCTTGGCTGCGGCGTTGGACACGTGCAGGGCAAGGTTTTGTTCGTGCGCGGTGCGGTCACGGGCGACGTGGTGCGCGTGAGCATCATCAAGGATACCGCTACCTATGCCGTGGGCAGAGTGGTGCGCATCGAAAAGGCATCGGATATCCGCGCCACAGAAACGTTTTGCCAAGCGCCCGACGCGTGCGGCGGCTGCGTGTACCGCTACGTGACCTATGCGCACGAGCTGGAAAGCAAGCGTGCTTACGTGCAGAACGCCTTTCGCAAGGTGGGGCTGGACGACGTGGTGGTCAAGGACGTGCGCACGACAGGCGTGACGTGCGGATACCGCAACAAGGGGCAGTACCCCGTCAAGCAGGGCAAGAGCGGTATGGAGGCTGGATTTTTTGCGTCCAAGACGCATAATTTGGTCAAAGCGGATAAATGCGCCCTGCAGCCCGCAATCTTTGGCGAGATCGTGGCGTTTGTGTGTGCGTTTTGCGATGCAAAGGGCATCAAGGCATATGACGAAAGTACGGGCAAGGGGCTTTTGCGCCACATTTATCTGCGCGGGAGCAAGGATAGCGCGCAGATCATGCTTTGCCTTGTGCTCAACGGTAAGAGCATGCCCGCGGAGCGCGAATTTGCTGCCAAGGTGACGGCGCAGTTTGCGCAGATCGTGGGCGTAGTGCTCAATTTCAATGAAAAAAATACCAACGTCGTGCTGGGTAAGGAATACCGCACGGTGTGGGGAAAGTCTTATATCGAGGACGAGCTTTGCGGCTTGACCTTTAAGATCTCGCCCGGCTCGTTCTATCAGGTCAACCGCCAGGGAGCGGAGCTGCTGTACGGCTTGGCGCGCGAAAAGGCAAATCTGAGCGGCGGCGAGGTGCTGATCGACCTGTATTGCGGCACGGGCACCATTGGGCTTAGTATGGCAAAGGACGCAAAGGCGTTGGTGGGCATTGAGATCGTGCCCGAGGCGGTCGAGTGTGCACGCGAGAACGCTGCGCGCAACGGCATTGGCAACGCATCGTTTATTTGCGACGACGCAGGCGACGCGCAGGTCATTCTGTCGGCTTGCGGCGGCACGCGCCCTGACGTGGCAGTCATTGACCCGCCAAGAAAGGGAAGCACCGAGGCGCTTGTCAAGTGCTTTGCCGAGCTGGGCATCCCGAGGGTTGTTTACGTTTCCTGTGATCCCGATACGTTAGCCCGCGACTGTAAATGGTTTAGAGAAAACGGTTACGAAATTGGGGAAGTCACTCCTGTCGATATGTTTCCGAGAACGGGGCATGTTGAAACTGTTGTTTGCCTTCGCAAACAATAGTTTCAACGTCGATATGCGCCACTTCGTGTCACTCGATATGGCCTACGGCTCGATATGTTGCTTTGCAACTCGATATGCCCTGCGGGGCGAGGAGGGAAAAGGCGCAATCGACTCTCGTTGCCGCAGGCAACATATCGAATTTCGAGCAGAGCGAGAAATATATCGAATGGGCGCAACGCGACCATATATCGAGTTGCGAAGCAACATATCGACAAATATGACAAAACAAAGGAGTAGGAAAATGACTGATAATAAGAACCAACTCCGTGAAGATGCAATCGAATTTGCAATCCAAATCTCCGACTTGTGCGATGAAACCAAAGGCTGCTCTGTTTACGTTAATCAAATCGTTCGTTCCTCATCGTCTATTGGAGCTAATATTCACGAAGCCAAATATGCACAGAGCAAAGCGGATTTTATAAACAAACTTGAAATTTCGCTAAAAGAGTGTTCGGAAACTGAGTATTGGCTTGAGTTAATTTTCAGAAAAGGCAAAATGACAGAGATGGCTTACAAGGATTTGCGCAACAAATGCGGTTCAATCAGGCGTAGGCTCATCGCCTCCATTACCACGGCAAAGAAAAGTATGTCATGAAAAATAAGCGAACATTTGCCTTTCATAGCAGTTCTGCCCCCGACTATTTTCGTGTAAGGATACAAGAAGAAGCCAAACAAGCGGGTTTATTCATTGAGCAATCTGAAAATACATTCAAGTTGCGTATTGACGGCAATCACGGAGGTCAAGTTTTCTATCAGGCTCGCATATCCGCGGACGATCACGGCGGTTCTTGCATAGAAGGGGAGATAATTACCAAACCCTGGAATGAAGCCAAAAACAAAACAAAATTCCGAAAAGTGATGGAAGTGATTGGTTACATCCTTGGTGGTATTATTATGTCGCCTGTTATTATTTTAATTTTTCTGATTTTAGGATTTTACGAACTGTTTTTGCTTATCAAAAACAAAGGAAAAAGAGAACTCTCAAGAGAAGAACAAAATCTTTTTGATTTTATGATAAATAAAATGTTCTGCAGGAAGATTTGAGTTTTTTTGGAGTCAAAACCACATTTTGGGGACATTTTGGAATCTCCAACCATGTCGAGAGTGTCGTTTGTCTGACGAGAAAGGATTTTTTATGATTTTATATAGACCTGTCGGCGAAAAAGAAAAAGAGCTGATCGAGCAAAGCGGATTTGCAAAATTTCCGCCCAGGCTTGATTGGCAACCGATTTTTTATCCCGTTCTCAATCAGCGGTACGCCGAGGAGATTGCCGGCAAGTGGAATACCAAGGACGCCGATTCGGGTTATAAAGGATACGTGACTCGATTTGAAGTTGAGGATCACTACATATCTGCTTTTCCCGTACAAACGGTTGGAGCCTCTTATCATCAGGAGCTTTGGATCCCTGCGGAAGTGCTTGAAGATTTTAATGACCACATTATTGGAAAAATTGAGATCGTCAAGGTACTCGAATGAGTATCCCCCGAACGGATAACCGATAGCCCGTCAAGAACGCGATTGATCGAAGATTTTATGCATTATTATAAGGGTTGGACGGAAAATACCTAATTCCAATTCCCCAAAAGGAAATATATGAGAAAAACACATTCTATCCCCATGGGTATGGTTTTCGGCAAATTCTATTGCCATAAATGCGGGAACAAATACAAAAACAATCCCATTACGCGCACGCTGCATCCGGGGGATCCCGGTTGGCACAGGGCAAGCAAATCAGGAAACACGTATTACGGTGGCAGTGTGGAGCTGACCGAATACAATTTCAAGTGCCCGTTTTGTGATCACGAAATCGATTACAATACGCAATGCGTGTACAAGCTTATTCAAAAAAAGCTTGGCAGACGCGTGCTGATCGACGAGGAAATCAAGGAACACAAGCCGTGGGCAAACGCGGCACAGGACAAACGGGATATGATCACCAAGGTGTGCAGTATCGTCGGGTTTGGCATCCTTGTGCTGGTGATCGCTCTTCTGGCACAGAAATTTGGAAAGTAAGTTCCGACGGTTATATGCGGGCGATCACTGATCGCCCCTACAATCACAAACACTTTGGATTTCGGAAAACATTTACGTTACGTACAAATCATATCGCCTTAAAATGAAAGGAGCCCACTATGAATTACGCTTATCACTATCTCCCCGCGGGTGCGGCACGCTATACGGGTATTGCCGATGCGCACGCGCGATTTGTCATGGAAAAGCAGCTCAAAAACAAGGAGAGCTGGGAGAAGTTTGTGCAGGTGTTTGTCGAACGTCCCGACTTTTGCGACTGGGGCTGGAGAGGCGAATACTACGGCAAGATGATGCGCGGCGCGTGTCTGACCTACCGCTATGCGCCCGACGAGCAGCTGTATGACATCCTGTACAAGACCGTATCCGATCTCTTGGACACGCAGGACGAGCTGGGCAGAATTGCCTCCTATCCCGTATCGCACGAGTTTGGCGGTTGGGATATCTGGGCGCGCAAATACGTCATTGTGGGCAGCTTGTATTTCTATGGTATCTGCCGTGATGAAGCGTTCCGCGCGCGCATTCTCGACTGCATGGAAAAGCACGTGGACTATCTGATCGCCAAGATCGGCAACGGCGAGGGGCAAAAGTCGATTCTTGACACCTCTGCCGCTTGGGGCGGACTCAACTCCAGCACCATTCTTGAGCCCGTGATCGAGCTTTACAAGCTGACGGGCAAGCAGAAATTCCTGGACTTTGGCAAGTACGTTCTCGATCAGGGCGGCTGCCACGGCGGAAACCTCTTGGAGCTTGCCGAGGCGGACGAGATCTATCCCTACCAGTATCCGCAGGTCAAGGCTTACGAAATGATGTCCTATTTTGAGGGCGCGCTTGCGTATTACGAGGTCACGGGCGAGGAGCGTTACTTACATATTGTAGAAAAGTTTATCCGCGCTGTCGAGGCGAGCGATATTACCATTATCGGCTGTGCGGGATGCACGCACGAGCTGTTTGACCACTCCGGCATCATGCAGACGGTGCAGGTGGAGGACAACGCCATCATGCAGGAAACCTGCGTGACCGTAACGTGGATGCGCCTGCTTGACCGCCTGCTGCGCTTGACGGGCAAGGAATGGTATGCTGCGCAGATTGAAAAATCCGCGTACAATGCGCTGTACGGCAGCCTGAATGCATTCGGTCTGGATCAGCTCAGCCGCGAGGAGAACAAGCTGTATCCCGGCTTGGCGTTTGACAGCTACAGCCCCTTGGTGTACCAGCCCCGCGGCATCGGCATCGGCGGTTTTAAGAAGTTCTCCTCGGGCGGCTATTACTGCTGCTGCGCCTGCATCGGTGCGGCAGGTACTGCGCTGTTCCCCTTGATCGGTGTGCTTTCTTATGACAAGGGCTTTGTGTTCAACGGCTATCACGGTGGCAAGGTGCAGGCGACTACGCCCGCAGGCAACCCCGTGTGCTTTGAAATCATGGGCGACTTTGAGAGCGAAGGCGAGGTACAGATCAGGATCGGTCTGGACGCTCCCGAGGCATTCGCCATCAAGCTGCGTGTGCCCGATTGGAGCAACGATCCCGCGCTGACCTTAAACGGCGAGGCGCTGGAGGCAGTCAAGGGTTACAATCAGCTGGGCAACACCTGGCAGGACGGCGACGTGATCACGCTTTCGCTGCATCCCGAGGTCAAGCGCGTATCTCTTGGCGGCAAGCAGGCGTACGTGTACGGCTGCATCGTGCTGGCACGTGACGAGCGCAAGGAAAATGCGGACATCAACGCACCCTTTACGCCTGTTGTGTGCGAGGACAGATTGGTGCTTGACCAAATCGAGCCCGCGCCCGGTGAGATGGTACGCTTTGTGCTAGAGAGCGACGAGGGACAAATTTTGCTGACCGACTACGCATGGTGCGGCAAGCATTGGAATGAGCAGCACGCGCGCATTTCGGTTTGGCTACCCACAAAATAAGACTACCAAGGAACAGGAGAATGACCATGAAAATTTTGATGCTCGGAAACAGCTATACTTACTTTTTTGATATGCCCAAGATTCTGCAGGGCTTGTTTGATGCAAACGGCGTGGATGCGCAGGTGGATTCGATCACTGCAGGCGGCAGAGTGCTTTGGCAGAATCTGGACGAGAACGACGCTTTGCACGCAGAGGTCGTTGAAAAGTGCAAAAATACTGCTTACGACGCGCTGATTCTGCAGGAGCAGAGCTCCAACGCTATGGAATATTACCGTGAATTTCTGCATGGCGTTTGCGGTTGCGTTGACCTTGTCAAGCCCGCACGCACCGTGCTGTACGCGACCTGGGGACGCAAGGAGGGCTGTGATCTGCTGGATGAATTCGGCTGGACCAATCAGAGTATGACCGAGGGCTTGGCAGCATCTTACGACGCGGCAGCCCGCAAGGTGGGCGGCACGTGCGCGCACGTGGGTAAGAGCTTCTTTGAGATCCGCAAGGCGTATCCCGAGATCGAATTGTACGATCCCGATCTCTCGCACCCCTCTTACGCGGGCAGCTGCGTGGCAGCCCTTGCGCTTTATAAAAAGCTGGTGGGCAATTTGCCTATCAACGTGGCTTCTCTGAATCTGCAGGCAGCCGATGCAGCGCATCTTTGCGAGGTGATCGACCGCGTGGTCGATTAAGGCACATTTATGCTGCTTTATATCATTCGCCACGGGGACCCCGATTACGCAACCGACTCCTTGACCGAGCGTGGGATCGCGCAGGCAGAGGCGGTGGGTAAAAGACTTGCCGCGTCGGGTGTCAACCGCGTATTTTGCTCACCCATGGGCAGGGCAAAGCAGACTGCCGAGCCTACCTGCAGACTGCTGGGGCTTGATTATACCATAGAAGAGTGGTCGCACGAGATCGGCGACGAGCATAGGCTGACGCCCTATCCCGACGGCAAGCTCAAATCGGTCTCGCTGGTGGATCGTGTGGATCTGCGCCGCGACGGTGCGATCGACCTTGACTTTGACCACACCTTCGAGTGCCCCGGCTTTTCCACGTCGGGCATGCCGGATGCGCTGGAAAAGATCAGCGCAGGCTGCAGGGATTTTCTTTCCCGTCTTGGCTACGCGGAAGAGGACGGCGTCTACCGCATCACAAATCCCTGTGACGACAAGGTCGCGCTGTTCTGCCATGCGGGGACGGGCAGGATCTTGATATCTTATCTGTTGCACATTCCGCTGCATCTTGTTTGGGCGGGATTTCATTACAACCACACGGGTGTGACCGTGATCGAATTCAAAAATCAAAAAACGGGCTTTACCGTACCGCGCATGCTTTGCTACTCCGACACCTCTCACTTGTACGCGCACGGACCCGATATGAAATATGGCGGACGAACCGAGATTTAAGGAGAAAGCATGAAAAAAACAGTAACTTTAATCGGTGCGTTGCTCTTGATCTGCGCGTTGCTGCTGGGCTGCGATCTTCCCGCGCCCGAGCCTGTCGACACAACGCAGATCGAGACGACTGCGCCTGAAACCGATGCTCCCACCGAGCCCACGACCGAACAGCCTACCGAGCAGCCCACCGAACAACCCACCAAGGAGCCCGAGACGGACGCTCCCACTACCGAGGAAACTACCGAAGAGCCTACCACCGAAGAGATCACCACCGAAGCGGTGACGGAATCGCTTTTCAGCCCCGACGTTGATCCTTACGTCAATATGTCGGCAGCGGAATTCTACAGTGACTACGAGCCTGCCGAGGAATACTGGGATGCTTACTGGCGCACGCAGCACGGTTTTATGTCCGGCTCGATTGAGCCGCAGGATCAAAAGCCTACCATCGCAGAGCAGCAGCCCACCGAGAACGGCATGCTGGTGCGAAACACGCACGCATCCTTCTCCGCGGACGGCAATACCTATTATATTGTCGACTATAGCGGTCAGGTGGTCAGCCAAGTACACAAGGGCGCGGCGTACGTGTCCTTGGAGGAGGTGGCAGCCTACGTGTTTGCCTTTGGCAACATTCCTGCCAACTACACAAGCTCCAAAAAGACCGATCCCGACGACAGCATCTGGGGCGAATATCTGCGCGTCAACCACACCAAGTTCTCGGGCAGCACGACCAAGTACCCCTATGAGCCGGAGTTGCCCGATATCAGCGGCTGCGGCGGCAGACTGGAATATTATGAGATCGACATCGGTACCACGGGAACGGATTGCGATCCCTCTTACCGTGCTGAGATCTATAACAACGGTCACAGCATCACGCGCGGTGCGGCACGCATCGTGTACGCGCGTTTTGATGTCAACGGGGATAAGATCATTGATATCAACGAGCGTTACGTGTTCTATACCTACAACCACTATAACGATTTTCAGGAGTATCTGAACTACTACGGCGGCTGGGGAGAGATCTTTGGCAATATTACCGGCGGCGGTAAGATCTCGGATAAGTACAACTGCAACCCCACCCCCTACGTGCCGGTGGCACGCCGTGACTTTGTCACGGGCGAGGCTGCACCCGCTTCTCGCGTGGTGGTGTATTATTACGTGCCCAAGTTTGCGCTTGGCATGGTTGCGTAATAAAATATGAAATTTTGATTGACAAAAAGAAAATATTTTAGTATAATAAAGAACGAAAGAGCGGCACGCATGCGTGCACCGCGGAAACTTTGGGAGGAAATCTTATGTACCGTATCGGAATTGACCTTGGCGGAACCAATATCGCCGCAGGAATTGTTGACAGTGAGTATCGTATTGTTCACAAGGCAAGCGTGCCGACCGAGGCACAGCGCCCCGCAGAGCAGATCGCGGCAAGCATGGCTGCTCTTTGCCACCAAATTTGCAAGGAGTATGGTATTGGCGTCGAGGATATCGATTCTGTCGGTATCGCTTCTCCCGGTATTTGCGACCATGACACCGGTGTGGTTGTATATACCAATAATCTGCCCTTCCATCAGTTCGAGATTTGCGATCTGATCAAAAAGGATTTTCCCGCAAAGGCTTTCTATATTGAAAACGATGCAAACGCTGCCGCTTGGGGCGAGGCGATCGCAGGTGCTGCAAAGGGCAGCAAGACCTCGGTCATGATCACGCTGGGCACGGGCGTTGGCGGCGGTATTATTATCGATAATAAGGTGTTCTCCGGCTTTAACTATGCAGGTGCGGAGCTGGGTCACATCGTCATCGTCAAGGACGGTGTGCAGTGCTCCTGCGGACGCAAGGGCTGCTGGGAGGCTTACAGCTCGGCAACTGCGCTGATTCGCATGACTCGCGAGAAGATCGAGGAATGCGCAAAGAGCGGCAGAGAGACGCTGATGAGCAAGCTCGCAGAGGAGAAGGGCAAGGTCTCGGGCAGAACCGCGTTTGACGCGCTGCGCGCAGGCGACGAGGCTGCAAAAGAGGTTGTGGATACGTACGTGGACTATCTGGCAACGGGCCTTGGTAACGTTATCAATATATTCCAGCCCGAGGTGCTCTCTCTGGGTGGCGGTGTGTCGGGTGAGGGCAAGTACCTCTTGGATATGCTGATTCCCAAGGTCAGAGCAGAGCAGTACGGCGGCGGTCTTGTTCCGCTGACCGACATTCGTATCGCAAAGCTCGGCAACGATGCAGGCATCGTTGGCGCAGCGGTACTGGGACTGTAATACACCTATACATAAAACAGCAGGCTCGCACGAGCCTGCTGTTTTATGCCGTATTACTAAACAATTGATTAAATACTAAACAATAAAGCGTTATACGATCTGGAAAATGTAGAATTTTAAGTAGTCTGTCTCGGGTACGTTCCACAAGATCGGGTGGTCGGGGGACTGCTGGCGCGCCTCGATCTGGCGCAGGGAAACACCTGCATCCTCGGCTGCGTTGTGCAGCATCTGCTTGAAATAGGTGTCGGTCATGAAGTGCGAGCAGGAGCAGGTGGCAAGATAGCCGCCGCGGGGCAGCAGCTTCATTGCCTTGGAATTGATCTCGCGGTAGCCGCGGATGGCGTTCTTGAGTGTGTCGCGGCTCTTGGTAAACGCGGGCGGGTCAAGGATAATGAAATCGTAATCGCAGGGGATCTTTTTGTCAGCCATGGCTGTCAACAGATCGAAAACATCGGTGCAGACAAAGTCCATTCTGTCCGCAAGACCGTTGTTTTGCGCGTTTTTACGTGCCATATTGATTGCTTCCTCGGAAATATCCACGGCGGTGACGTGTGCAGCACCCGCGATGGCGGCGTTGAGCGCAAAAGAGCCCGTGTGAGTAAAGCAATCCAGCACCTTTTTGCCTTTGGCAACCGCGTGAATGGAGGCGCGATTGTATTTCTGGTCCAGGAAAAAGCCTGTTTTCTGTCCGTTTATGACGTCCACGTCGTAAACGATGCCGTTTTCCGTGATTTTGGTCAAGCCGGATGCGTCGTTTTCCGGGCAAAATCCCTCGAACCAGCCCGTGTATTCCTCCATGCCTTCCTTTTGACGAATGGCAACGTCGTTTCTCTCATATACGCCGTCGATCTGCTCACCCATGCCGCGCAGAATGTCCGCAAGCGTGGGGATCAGCACGTGCTTGATGCGGTCAATGCCCAGCGAAAGTGCTTGTACTACAAGGAGATTGTCAAATCTGTCCACGGTCAGCCCGGGGAAGGAGTCCGCTTCGCCGAAGATGAGTCTGCAGCACTTGAAATCGTTGCCCTTCATGACGCTGCGACGGTAGGAAAGTGCATATTCCAGTCGTCTTTGCCAGAATTTTTGGTCAAAGGTATCGTTTGCGTTGCGCGAAAGGATGCGCACGCGGATCTTGGATGCACTGTTATAAAAGCCTGCGCCCAGATATCTTCCCTTGGCGGAGTAAACGTACGCGATTGCGCCGTCCTCTATGGGTTTGTCGATCGAGATCACCTCGTCGGCAAACACCCAAACGTGCCCGCCGCGCAGCATTTTCTCGCCTTTTTCTGTGATCGTGATTTTAGAGAGTTCAGATAGCATAAAAACCTCCGGTTACGTACTGGTATCAGTATACCACAAAGCCGCGAAATATGCAAGAGGGGAAGGCGAAATAGGTGCTGATATGTGCAAGGATTGCGCACAAACATCCGCACGCGTCCAAATAAAATAAAAGGGAATTAATGGGAAAACTGCAAGTAATATGGAAATTAAGGGTGAAAATCGAGCGTCAGGAGGAGACGCCGAGGGGGATTGTCGTCAAATTTGTGCAAAATGTCAATACGTAAAAAAATGACCCTTGAAATTGTGCAACAGTTACAAATAAAAACGCTCGAAAATGCATAAAAAATGAATAAACGAGTTTTGAGAAAGGGTAAATAAAAATTACATGATTGTGAAGTGCGACCTGCAAAACGCCAAATAATGCACAAAAACGGGCGACAAAGGCGTGGCATTGGCTCAATATTAGTGAAAAATGAGTAAATAACATTTACAAATGACAAATTGCAAGGTTATGCAACCAAGATTGCATGCTGCAAAAAACAGAAAATATGAATATTTGAACAAACAGTGAACGCTGATTTTGCCTCTGAAACGCGGTCGAAAGCACGGTTTTGACCGAGAAGGTCGCTTGACAGAAAAGGCACTTTGTTATATAATAATCGCATCAATATTAGGGCATTTGCGGACCGTTCCGGGTTGCTTGCAATGGCCTTATTTTTGACCGCTGATATATTTGATGAAAGAATTGTCGGCGTGAAAATCTAAAACGGCGGCATGCTCCGCCGAAGACAATTGCATAGCAATAATGCTGATGCCACGGGCTGTTTGCAAGGGGCTTTCGCGTCTGACTTGGGCGCGCGGTCTCTGCGGATAAGTCGGGAGTGAAATTTGGTCGCTCCGAACGGATGCTTGGTCGGTTCCCATGCGCGCGCGTGATCACGCCACGTCACACGACGCTTGAGAGCAGCAGGCAATTTCCGCGCAAGCGGAGTCCCGCGAGTGCGGATTCTGCCCGCAGTGCATGGTATTATTGGCAAGCACCGTACCCCTAATGTGAGCCGAATTCTCATATCGGCACTCACGGAGGACCTTGCAAGAAGGTCTTCAAAAATCTTGGTAGGAGGAAATTTTATGGGAAAAGCGAAATTTATTAAGCTTCTGTCTTTGATTTTGGCTTTGACCTTCCTGGTTGGTGGCGGAACCGTTGCGACTTTTGCAGCTAGTGACAGTCAGGAATCGTCTACATCTTCGGAAACGCAGGATGCGTTGGCTGAGATCAAAGAGCTTTTGAACGCAATTTCGTATGGCGAATACTCTGCGAAGTATTCGGGCGAGGACTATAAGAAGGCCACGCAGACCATTACGATTGACGCTGCTACGGGCTTTATCGTATCCGATGCGGATGCGGCAGCCGGTGATATCCGTCTTGCGGACAAAGATAAGGACGGCGTAGCCGAGGGTTTGTTCACCTCTTCTGAGGGTGAAGTATCCTGGCTCGTCAACGTGCCCGAAAGCGCGAAGTACGCAATCAAGATTGAGTACTATCCCGTTGTCGGTAAGGCAGCTGCTATCGAGCGCGTATTCAAGATCAATGATAAGGTGCCTTTCGGTGAGGCGCGTTATCTGACGCTCTCCAAGAACTGGAGCAGCGAGTACCAGCTGGGTCTTTACCGGGTTGGTTCTCTGGATGGCGTTGCAGACGTATCTGCAATCACCGAAAGTGATCTTCCCGCAGACGTTGCTTCCGCTCTGAAGGAATTCAAGGCAGAGGCAGAGGCTGCAGGTCTGGTTGCAGGCTTTGTAGTCAAGGAAGAGATCAAGCAGAACATCTTCGGCAAGAACAAGACCGAGTACAACGTGTACGCAACGGTTGAGTTCCCTGAGACGTGGACGGTAGCAAATACCGAGTTCGTGGATTCTCACGAGATCCGTTTCTTCAGAAACGATATTGAGAACAACGAGCTGCGTCCCACCGCTGTGCAGACTCCCGAGTGGATCGAGTTCAGTCTGCGCGACACCACCGGCTACTACTCCGGTGAGTACGAGTTCTACCTGCAAGCAGGTGAGAACAAGCTGACCATTCAGGGTCAGAACGAGCCTATGGTCATCAAGTCCATTACGCTGTATCCCGCAGAGGAAGTTGTTACTTATGAGGATTACATCGCGGATCTGACCGCAAAGCTTGGCAACCTTACCGCCGGTAAGGACGAGATCAAGCTGGAGGCTGAGCACATGAACAACATGTCCTCCAAGACCATCTATGCGATTGAGGACAGAACCAATGCGGTTACCTCTCCCTCCGATACCACCCGCGTTATGCTCAACACCGTGGGCGGTGAGAAGTGGCAGGGCGCAGGTCAGTGGATCGAGTTTACCTTCACCACCACCGAAAACGGTGCGGGTATGTACGATATCGTGACCCGCTTCAGACAGAAGGTGCTGGACGGTATGTTCGTCTGCCGTTCGCTGCTGCTCTACAGTGAAGGCCTGAACGAAGGCGATGCGGGCTACTACAACGGCTCTCCCTTCGCAGAGGCTCAGAAGCTGCAGTACAATTACGACTCCGCATGGCAGACCACCCAGCTTGCATCCGACCAGCTCGATGCAAACGGTAACGCCAAGGAGTACGCGATCTACCTCGCAGCTAACACCACCTATACTCTCAGACTTGAAGTAACCCTCGGTACCATGGGCGATATCGTCCGTGAGGTTGAGGAGATCCTTGAGGTCATCAACGACGACTATCTGCAGATCATCCAGCTGACCGGTACCACCCCCGACGAGTACAGCGATTACAGCTTCTCCCGCGTGATGCCCGACGTTCTGGTCGACATGGTCGTTAACTCCAGAAAGCTTGACAACGATAACCCCGAGAAGTACGGTGTTTCCATTGCCGAGCGTCTGACCAACATGGCTGGTCAGAAGTCCTCCAACGTAGGTACGCTGCAGAAGATCGCAAAGCTGCTGCACGATATGGGTACCGACGAGGATGAGATCGCTAAGAACCTGGAAAGCTTGAAGTCCTACATCGGTACGCTGGGTACGTTCCTGTCCAGCGCAAAGACGCAGCCTCTGGAAATTGACTACATGGTCATCCGCGGCAGCGAGCAGTATGGCGCAGATGCTTCCGATTATAATTATAAGGTAAAGGCAAAGGCAAACGTGTTCCAGGCTGCATGGCACGAGATCAAGTCCTTTATCATGTCCTTCTTCCGTGACTACAACAGCATGGGCTCCATGTCCGTTGTAGACGAGGATGAATCCCTTGAGGTCTGGATCGCAACCGGCCGTGACCAGGCACAGGTTATCAGAAACCTGGTCAACAACGAGTTCAGCCCCTATACCGGTCTGAATGAAAAGGGCGAATACATCGGCGGTACTGCCGTTGACCTGAAGCTGGTCGCAGGCGGCACGCTGCTGCCCTCCATCCTTGCAGGCAAGGGTCCTGACGTATACCTCGGCCTTGGTCAGGGTGACGTTATCAACTACGCGATCCGTTCCGCGCTGCTTGAGGTGGATACCATCGCAAACAACGTTGGTGAGCAGAAGGTCAAGGACGGCTATCTGACCTCCAACACCGAGTGGGATGATACCATCAGCAACTTCAACGATGCTGCTATGCTCGTTCTTGGTGTTGAGAACCCCGACGGTGATATGCACTACTACGGTCTGCCCGAGGCACAGGGCTTTTCCATGATGTTCGTTCGTATCGACGTCCTGGCAGAGAACGATATCCCCGTTCCCGAGACCTGGGACGATATCCTGGCTGCAATTCCCGACCTGCAGGCAAAGAACATGATGATCGGTCTTTCCACCGACTACAGCGTCTTCCTGTATCAGGACAACGGTGACCTTTATGCAGACGGCGGTATGAGAATCAACCTCGACTCCAAGAAGGGTCTGACCGCATTCGAAAAGATGTGTAACATGTTTACACAGTACAACTTCCCCTACATCTACGACGCAGCAAACCGTTTCAGAACCGGTGAAATGCCCATTCTGATTGCGGACTACGTTGGTATGTACAACCAGCTCAAGGTATTCGCAACCGAAATCGAGGGTCTGTGGGAATTCCGTCCCATGCCCGGTACGCTGTACGTTGACGAAAACGGTGAGACCAAGATCAACAACCAGACCGTATCCTCGGTTAACGCAAGCGTTATCGTAAAGGGCTGCCAGAACGAAACCGGCGCTTGGAACTACATCAGATGGTTCACCGGTGCAAATTGCCAGCAGGAATACTCCAACGAGATGGTTGCTATCATCGGTCCTGCAGCGAAGTACAACACCGCTAACAGAGAGGCACTCGAGGAGCTGCCCTGGACCACCGCAGAGCTTAAGCAGATCAAGGCACAGTTCGAGAACCTCGCATCCGTGCCCAACTACCCCGGTTCTTACATTCTGGGCAGATACACCCAGTTCGCATTCCTGTCTGCTTACAACGACAACGCGAACCCCTCCGAGTCTCTGATGAGCTACATTACTACCATTAATAAAGAGATTACCAGAAAGCGTAAGGAATTCGGTCTGGAAACTCTTGAGGTAGACGAGACTCTGGCTTCCAAGCGTATGGAGCAGAGCATGGGTCTTCTGGAAAAGTTCGAGCAGCTTGATACCGCAGGTAAGTACGCTGAACAGATCGCACACGCAAAGGATGCACTCAAGCGTGAAAACATGGCGGATATCGCAACTGCTTCCGAGATGATGTTCAAGGTGGCTTATGAGATCGCTACCGAAGAGAATATCAAGGCTCAGTTCGAGGCAATCAAGAACGACGAGCAGAATCCTTGCTATGCATACCAGGTATACCAGAAGGCAGAAACTCCCGAGCTTGTTGCATACTGCCTGGCAGATTTCCTTGGTGACGCTGCAGCCGCTCTGGAATCCTATCAATAATTAAGTACCATTATTTCAGATCAAGAAAAGGAGATTAGTGTAAATGTCTAAGAACACAGCAACCAAAAAAGCTGGTACTCGTAAAGACCTTACCAAGACTCAGTGGATCTTGAAAGAGGTGGTACGCAATAAGGTTGCATACTTCATGATTGCACCTTATATGATTCTCTTTGCAATGTTCACTGTTATGCCTGTCGTACTGTCTATCGTCGTCAGCTTCACAGACTTTAACTTGCTTGAATGGCCCAACTTCGTATTCCTGGACAACTACGTTTCGTTGTTCTTCGATGACGATATCTTCCTCATCGCAGTCAAGAATACGTTGATCTTCGCAGTTGTCGTAGGACCTGTGTCCTACCTCATGTCCTTCCTGGTCGCGTGGTTCATCAACGAGCTGCCGCCCAGAATCAGAGCACTTGTTACTCTGGTATTCTACGCTCCCTCCATCGGTGGTAACGTTTACTTGATTTGGGGTACGCTTTTCTCGGCAGACTCCTACGGTTGGGCAAACGCAACCCTGATCAAATTCGGTATTATCACAAAAGAAATCGCGTTCTTCCAGAATGAAAAGTGGGTTATGCCCCTTTGTATCGTAGTTGCACTCTGGATCTCGCTTGGTACTTCGTTCCTTGCATTCATCGCAGGTTTGCAGGGTATCGACAGAGCCCAGTTTGAGGCGGGCGCGGTTGACGGTATCAAGAACCGTTGGCAGGAGCTCTACTACATCACGCTGCCCAACATGAAGCCGCAGCTGATGTTCGGTGCAGTCATGGCAATCACCGGTGCGTTCGGTTTCGGTGGCGTCGTTGACGCACTGTGCGGATTCCCGTCCGTAAACTACGCAGCACACACTATCATGCACCACCTCAATGACTACGGTGGTATGCGTTTTGAAATGGGTTACTCCTCGGCAATCGCCGTAATCCTGTTCTGCATCATGGTAGGCGCAAACTCCATGGTCAAGAGAATGCTTTCGAAGGTAGGTACGTAATATGGCAAAGCTTAGAACAAGAAAACATAAAGTCGTACTTGCCCGTTCTGCGGGAGGCGACGCGGGTATCACGTTTGTACTCGTTATTCTCGGTGCATTCATGTTCCTTCCCATGCTCTACGTGCTGATGCAGTCCGTAAAGCCTTTGGATGAGCTTTGGATGTATCCCCCCAGATTTTACGTTATGTCCCCCACACTCGACAACTTTATTGACCTGTTCAACCTGATGAACACCTCTTGGGTTCCGTTCTCTCGTTACATTTTCAACACTGTGTTTACTTCTGTAGCGGGTACCTTCGGACACCTGTTCCTGGCTTCTCTTGCAGCATATGCGCTTGCAAAGATCAAGTTCCCGGGCAGAGGCTGGATGTTCCAGGCTGTACAGCTGTCCCTGATGTTCAACGCAACCGTTACCGCAATCGCATCCTTCATGCTGATGTCTCTGTTGCGCTTCGTTGATACATACTGGGCAATCATCGTGCCCGCATGGTGCGGCTCGTTAGGTCTTTACCTGATGAAGCAGTTCATGGACACCAACGTTAACGACTCGGTGCTGGAGTCCGCAAGACTTGACGGTGCAGGTGAGCTTAAGACCTACTGGGTCATCGCAATGCCCATGGTTAAGCCTGCATGGCTGACGCTGATCATCTATTCGTTCCAGGGCCTTTGGAACGCAGGTGCTTCGATGTACATCCACTCCGAGCAGCTCAAATCCTTTAACTACGCAATTGGCCAGATCACCGCAGGCGGTATCGCGCGTGCAGGTGCAGCCGCAGCTTCTACGGTTATTATGATGATGGTTCCTATCACGGTATTCGTGGTATCGCAGTCCAACATCATTGAGACCATGGGCTCGTCCGGTATGAAAGACTAAGACAGGAGGAAGAAATTGTGAAAAAGCTTACAATTATATTAAGTGTACTGTTCTCGATCATAATGGTTGCTTCCTGCCTGGTCCTTCCCGCTACGGCAAGCTCCGCATATCAGACCTACACATACTCCATCGACGGATACGCGCTGTATTCGCCCGATGCTTATACTGCCGATAAGGTAGTTGATTCCAATTACATGGGTCTCGAGGTTCCGATCGATAACCCCGGCGACCTGATCTGTGACGACAAGGGCAACGTTTACATTGCGGATACCGCAAACAGCCGTATCGTTGTGCTTGACCGTTACTACAAGCTCAAGTTCACCATCTCCACCTTCCGTAACGGACAGGGTGTTATGGACAGCCTGAGCGCACCTCAGGGTGTGTTCGTATCCGAGAGATACATCTGGGTATGTGACACCGGTGCAAACCGTATCGTCGTGTTCAACCGCGACGGTTCGTTCAGCCGCGTGATTGAAGAGCCCGAATCTCCTCTGTTTGATGACAACTCGGTTTATAAGCCGGTTGCTATCGCAGTAGATAAGTACGAAAAGCTGTACGTCGTATCCTCCACCACCTACCAGGGTATCATCGTGATGACCAGTAGCGGTGAGTTTACCGGCTTTATCGGTGCACAGGCAGTTACCATCTCCGCTTGGGAGATCCTCTGGAGAAGATTCCAGACCGAAGAGCAGAGAGAGAACTCCGAGACCTACGTTGCAACCGAGTACAACAACATCGCACTCAACGGCGACTTCATTTACGTAACCACTTCCACTATCGATGAGGGCTCCGTATCGGGCACCATCACCGGTAAGGACAAGACCGGTAAGTACGCACCCGTTAAGCTGCTCAACCAGGCAGGTGACGAGATCATGCGTCGTAACGGCTTCTATCCGCCTTCCGGTGAAATCGATATCTTCGGTGCAAGATCCACCGACGCCTCCAAGGGTGTTCCTACCGGTGTTTCCACGCTGATCGACGTAGCAAGCGGTCCTGAGCAGACCTGGTCTATCATCGACGAAAAGCGTAGTAAGATCTACACCTACGACTTTGACGGTAACCTCCTGTTCGCTTTCGGTGATAAGGAAGGTAACATGCTGGGTAACGTCTCCAGCATTGAGGCAATCTGCTACCAGGGCGACACCATGCTGATCCTGGATAAGGATAAGGATACCATTACGGTATTCGAGCGTACAGAGTACGGCGACGTGCTGCTGGATGCGATCGCAGCAGAGAACCGTCAGGACTACAACGAGGCGATCAACCTCTGGACTGACGTTCTTAAGAGAAACTCCAACTTCGACGCAGCATACATCGGTATCGGTCAGGCAATGTACCGCAAAGGTGATTTCGAGGAATCCCTTGAATACTTCGAGGCTGCTTATGATACTGCCAACTGGTCCAACTCCTACAAGGACATCAGAAAGGAATTCATGTCCAAGTACTTCCTGTTCCTTCTGATCGGTATTGTTGCGCTGATCGTTGTCATTCTTCTGGCTGCTAAGTATATTGGCAAGGTCAACAAGAGAATCAAGAAGGCTGACCAGAGACGAACCTTCTGGGAGGAGCTGCTGTATGCGTTCTACGTCATGCTGCATCCCTTCGACGGCTTCTGGGACCTCAAGCACGAGCGTCGCGGTTCGCTGCGCGGTGCGGTTGTCATTAACCTCATCGTAATTCTGACCTTCTTCTACCAGTCTATCGGTCAGGGCTACCTGATGAATCCCTACAATACTTATTCCACCATCTGGGCACAGGCAATTTCGGTGCTGGTACCTCTGCTTCTGTTCGTTACCGCAAACTGGTGCTTGACCACCCTGTTTGAAGGTGAAGGCAGCTTCAAGGATATCTACATCGCATGCTCTTACAGTATGATGCCTATCCCGCTCTTGGTTATCCCCGCAACCATTTACTCCAACTTCGCAATTCAGACTGAAGTCGAGCTGATCGCTCTGGTCACCACCCTCGCATTCTTGTGGATGGGCGTCCTGATCTTCTTCGGCACGCAGGTAACTCACGACTACTCCATCGTAAAGAATCTGATCACGATTCTTGGAACAGTGCTTGGCATGGTATTTATCATGTTCATTGCAATCCTGTTTACCACGCTCGTTGGTAAGCTGGTATCCCTGGGTACCAACATCGTCACCGAGCTGCAGTACCGCATGTAACGCTACAGATAGGAGGGAAAGGTAATTTATATGAAAAATCAAATCAAATTTATCTCTTTGCTCTTAGCTGTAATGTTGATGCTGGGCTCTCTGAGCGTGCTTTCCATCTTCAGCGCATCCGCTGCTGAGGAGGAAACCGACAAGGAGACGACCACCGACAAGAAGGAAGAGGTCGAAGAGACCATCGACTATACCACTCTGGTATTTACCAACCCCGAAGAAAAGCTGGCATCCATGCTTGACAGAAATGGCAAGCCCGGTCCCTGGCTGACCAAGGGAGACTATGAGCTTTACGTAGACTCCTTCTCGGGTGAAGTTGCATATCGCAACACCAAGACCGGTGAGATTTTGTTCACCAACCCCTATGATATCGGTACCTCCACTCTTGGTTCCACCAACACCAAGAACGAGCTGCTCTCGCAGATCGTGATTCAGTATACCGATAACAACCAGTCTCCCACCTTCGTGAGCTACGAAATGGCAGCTCTGAAGGATCAGATCACAGTCAAGCAGATCAAGAACGGTATCCGCGTACAGTATACGCTGGGTAGAGAACAGGCAAGAAAGCTGGTTCCCGGTATGATCAGCGTTGAGCGTTTTGAGGAAGTCATCTGCGCTCCCGCTCTGGAAAACGGTATCTCCGAATTCGACTACAGCAAGCTGACCGCTTACTACCTCAAGAAGTCTCTTGAGGGTCTGTCTGAGAGAGCACGTGCCGAGTTGATCGAAGTATTCCCCATCGTAGAAAAGATGGAGGTTTACGTATTCGACGATAAGGCTTCCGAGGTCGAGAAGAACAGAATCGAGGGCATGATCAAGACCTACTGCCCCGAGTACACTTACGAAGAACTGGATGCTGACCACGCTGAGACCGAATACGAGGCACAGGATAAGAACCCGCCTCTGTTCAAGCTGTCTCTGGAATACACGCTGGATGAAAGCGGCATGACCGTCAGACTTCCCGCTAACGGTATCCGTTTCAACGAGCAGATGTATCAGCTGGAATCCTTGCAGGTTCTGCCTTACATGGGCGCAGGTAACAGCGCATATGAGGGCTATACCTTCTATCCCGACGGCGCAGGCTCGCTTTACGAGTTTGACGACATCGCGGACACCAAGACCAGAACCGTAAGAGGTAAGGTCTACGGCACCGACTTTGCTTACCACAGCATTACCGGTACCTATCAGCAGGCTATCAGATTCCCCGTATTCGGCGTTGTTGAAAACACCGTTTACTACGATTACATTGAGACCACCGTTGACGAAGAGTCCGGTGAGGAGATCAAGGAAATCACCACGCTGTCCGGCGCACTCGTAGATCAGATCAACAGATACTACGAAACCGCAACGAGTGCGGATACTCCTCCCGCACTGGTA
Organism: Eubacteriales bacterium; assembly: GCA_045587385.1. Classification (GTDB taxonomy): domain Bacteria; phylum Bacillota; class Clostridia; order Oscillospirales; family CAG-272; genus SVQP01. Next base: position 90,460 of record JAZNCE010000110.1, on the reverse strand, counting down.
ACCAAGTACGGCGCGCTCATCAGTAACACTGCTATTGAGTCCGTAAAGCGCGAGCAGGATCGCGGTTACGTTGCCATCATGGAAGAGGGCGACGCTCTGACCGACATCATGACCTACCACGCAGGCTCTTTGAGTGACTACAATACCGTTAAGATGGTATTCAACCCCAGACCCAGCGACTCCTATAACCTGCAGGACTCCATTTCCGTAGGTTCGGACGCTACCTGGACGGTTGTAAGTGAAAGAAAGTACGTTGGTAACTATAAGATCCGTTACGTCATGCTGGGCGATGATGATCTGGCAGCCGAAAAGGGTATTACCGACTACTACGAAACCTCTTGGATGGGCATGGCACTGGCATACAGAGATTACCTGGACCGCGGCGGCTATCTGACCAGACTGACCGCAGAGCAGGTTGGTAAGAACATTCCTCTGTATATCGAAACGTTCGGCGCTTTGGAAACCACCCAGAGAATTATGTCCATTCCTGTGGACGTTATGACTCCTCTGACCACCTTTGAGGACGTTAAGACCATGTACGACGAGCTGGCAGCTGAGGGCGTGACCAATATCAACTTCAAGCTGACCGGTTATGCAAACGGCGGTATGTTCTCCACCGTGCCTTCCAAGCTTAAGTGGGAAAAGGCAGTCGGCGGTAAGGACGGCTTCCAGGCTCTGGTTGACTACGCAGCACAAGTCAACGCTAAGGGCGATGGCAGCAACATGGGTATTTTCCCGGACTTTGACTTCTCTTACATCAGCTACACCGATACCTTTGACGGCGTAAGCAGAGATAAGGATGCAGTCAAGACCATCGACGACCGTTATGCAAGCTACCGTGAGTATTCTGCAACCAAGCAGAGACACGAAAGCCACTTCCAGCTGGCTATCTCCCCCTCGAGATTCAGCAAGTTCTATGAAAAGCTGACCGCAAACTACCTCAAGTACGATAACGTAAACGGTATTTCCGTCAGCACTTTGGGTAACACCCTGAACTCCGACTTTGACGAGGATGATCCTTACAACCGCGAGGACTCCAAGGAATTCGTTGCAACCGCTCTTGATTACCTGTCCGGCTTGAAGAACAATCAGGGTCAGGAAATCGAACTGATGAGCGAAGGTGGTAACGCATTCACCTGGAAGTTCCTGGACCACCTGCTGGACGTTTCTCTTGACTCCAGCCGTAACAACGATGCAGCGCATGCAGTTCCTTTCGTAGGCGTTGTACTGCACGGTTACGTAAGCTTCACAGGTGCTCCTCTGAACATGGAAGGTAATATTCAGTACGCAATGCTCAAGGCAATTGAAAACGGCGCTGCTCCTTATTACATTCTGTCCTACCAGAACACCCAGAACCTTAAGGAATATGAGCTGCTCAGCCACTACTACTCCGTACGTTACGATATCTGGAAGGATGACGTAGTTGATCTGTACGGCGAGCTCAACAGCGTGCTCGGCGACGTTCAGGATAAGCTGATCATTGATCACGAATTCTGGACCGGTACCCGTGTACCTGACAGCGACGAGCTGCTCGACGATATCAAGAACGTGCTTGATGGCTTCATTTATGATGAAGAGAACGCAGGCGAAGTCCTCGCTCTGAAGGATAAGCAGGCAGTCAGCATTGCAAGAAAGCAGGCAAGAGAAGCGGCAGAAGCAGCAATCGCGTCCCTGGACGATGCAGCAGTTGCATTCAAGCAGGCAAACGATATGTACGTTCCTTTCCTGACTGACGTAGCAGCCCTGGAAGAGTACAAGGCAGGCTATGATGCAGTTCTTGCTCTCAAGTCTGAGGCAGAGTATGAGTCTTATGCCGACTATGCAAACGCAGCAGAAGGCACTGAGGAATACGATCTGTATCAGGAATACCTGAACTACAGAAGCGCGAAGAGTAGATACAATACTACCAGAAACAGACGTCTGAACGACATCGTCAACATTTACAACTACTATGCAAAGGCACAGAAGGCTCTTCTGGACGTTCAGAAGCACCTTGAAAATGCTAAGGTGGCTGTTGAGCTGATCAAGGCAACCGAAGGCATGCTGCCCGAGCTGATCCTGGAGGCTGAAGCTTACAGAGATCTGACCGATAAGTACCTCAACGGTGCTGACTTTTCAATTCTGAAGGACAGATACGCAAAGGATCCCAATAAGGATTCCTACACCGTTGAAGCTGACGTCGCTGCTATGGAAGCTCTGATTCAGCAGTACGTTGCAGAAAACTTTGACGCAGGCGTTGCAGCATTCGACGAGGCTGTTGCAAAGGCGGAGGCTGTTTACGCAGCAGCAGAAGCAGCTTATGATGAGGCAATTGCTGAGGCTGCAGGCGATGCAGAAAAGATCGCAGCAGCAGAAGCAAAGCTTGCTGAAGCAGCTACCAAGCTGGCAACCGCAAAGACTACCGCTTGCAACGATCTGCTCGCTGCTTGCGCACTCAAGACTGTTACCGTTGAATCCGACGTTGAGGGTGAAGCGGCAACTACCGTTGACCAGAACGCAGAGGTTGAAAAGCTGGCTCACTTCGTTTACGATTACGCCAAGCTTTACAAGACCGACCTTGCAAACCTGGTTAAGTACTATGCAATGGTCAAGCTGTGTGACTACAGCGAGGATTACAAGAACTCTCTGACTGAGCAGCTTGTTAAGCCCGAGCTTGATTTCGCACAGGATTCCTTCAACACTTCAGCATCCAGCGCGTATGCTCTGTTTGAAGACGTATCCAACATCGTAATCAGCGGCGGTTACATTACCAAGGCTGAGATCGATAAGCGTATCACTCCTGTTGGTCCTTCCGGCGGTACAACCGAGGAAGATGAGCAGGAAGTATTTGACAAGTATGCAGTAGAGGCAGGCTCCATCGTTGTCGTTACCTACGGCGGCAAGAATGGTGTTGACTCCGATGCATATAAGTCTATCATTCTCAATTACAACAACTTCTCCGTTAACGTAGAATACGAGGGTATGATCTACACTCTGCCTGCATACGGTTACGTTGTTGTGATGCAGTAAGAAAGGGAGGTGTAGAATATGACGAATGACGCAAAGCTTCAGAATACCATGACCAAGAAGTCCGCGCCCAAGAAGAGAAAAATCGCCTCCTTGGATAAGCGTAAGTCGCGCATCGGTTGGTATTTCGTATTACCTTTCCTGATCGGTTTCGCACTGATCTATCTGCCCGTTATTTTCGACTCCGTAAAACTCAGCTTTTTCAAGATCAACATCCTGCAGGGCGGCGGTTACTCGCTGACCCCTGTAGGGTTTGAGAACTATCAGTACGCACTCTTTGAAGACCCCGATTTCGTTCAGGTTTTGATCTCGGGTATGAAAGAGCTCGCGTTTGATATCCCCGCAATTATCATTTTCTCGCTGTTCATGGCGGTGCTGCTCAACCAGAAGATGATTGGTAGAGCTGCATTCCGTGCAATCTTCTTCATTCCCGTTATTCTTGCAACCGGTCTGATGCAGACCGTTGAAGCACAGAACATTCTGGGCTCTTACATGGATAACGCAAATGGTATCGACGACGGTTCCGGATCAAGTGCCGCGGGCGACATCGTATCCGTCATGGATATTGAGCGATTGTTCCGGAACATGAAGGTCGGTACGGAGCTGATGGAAATGGCTGTCGGCTGGATCAACAACATTTACGATATCGTAAACCGTTCCGGCGTACAGATGCTGATCTTCCTGTCCGCACTGCAGTCCATTTCTCCCGCGATCTACGAGGCGTGCCGTATTGACGGTGCAACCGCTTGGGAAACCTTCTGGAAGATTACCTTCCCCATGCTCAGCCCGATGATTCTTGTAAACGGCGTTTACACCATCGTTGACGCGCTGACCACGCAGTCCAACTCGGTAATGTCGTTCATCAAGTCGGTCAAGAGCTCGGCTGCTGACGGTGACGTTATCGCCAGCTCGATGTCCTGGATGTACTTCCTGATCGTCATTGCAATCGTATCCTTGGTTGCACTGATCTTCTCGTCGTACGTATTCTATCAAAGAAGAGATTAAGGAGGTGAGGAAAGAATGAATGCACAAAACTTGCAAAATAAGCCTAAGGTTTTAAAAGAAAGCAAGAACAAGATCAAGGTTGATTTCGAAAGAACTGATGCCAAGACTCGTTTCAAGGAAAAGTACATCAGCTTCTTCTTCCTCACTAAGGTAGTCTGGTTCGTATTCAGACTGGTACTGCTGGTAGGTATTTCCTACGTAGTTCTGTTCCCGTTTATTTCCAAGGTCGCAGGCTCTTTCATGGCTCCTGAGGATTTCGTAGACGTTACCGTACGTCTGATCCCCAAGAACTGGACGCTGGACATTTACAAAGGCGTTCTGACCGAGCTGAACTATTGGGAAGCATTCGGCAACACGCTTCTGCTTTCGGGCAGCTGCGCACTGCTGCAGACCTTCGTCTGTGCAACCATTGGTTACGGTTTTGCTAAGTACAAGTTCAAGGCTAACGGACTGATCTTCCTTCTGGTAATGCTGACCATGATCGTGCCTCACCAGACTCTTGAGCTGTCCCTGTTCATGAAGTTCCGTTATTTCGACCTGTTCGGAATTCTGTCCTTCTTCAGCGGCGGTGCATCGGTTGGTATTGAAGCGATCGACAACATTCTGGGCATGATCAAGATCCTGCCTTGGCCCAACGGCATTAACATGTGTAACACGTACGCCCCCTTGCTGGTTCTGTCGGCAACGGGTCTGGCGTTCAAGAACGGTCTGTACGTCTTCATGCTCAGACAGTTCTTCCGCGGTATTCCGGACTCTCTGGAAGAATCCGCATACATCGACGGTGCGAGCAACTTCAGAACCTTCATTCAGATCGTTCTGCCCATGTCCGTACCTATGCTGATCACGGTATTCCTGTTCTCGTTCTGCTGGCAGTGGACTGACAACTTCTACACGGAGCTGTTCTTCACGACCACCAAGACGGTACTGATGCCTGACATTATTGATATTCCCAAGTCGCTCAAGACCGACTATGCAGGCCAGAGCCTGTATTACGCAGCGATCAGAAACACCTGCGGTCTTTGCATTATTGCACCGCTGGTCATTCTGTACCTGTTCGGACAGAGATATCTTGTAGAAGGTATCGAGCGTTCGGGTCTGACCGCAGAATAATCACAACGAAAAAGGGGCTGTCGCCAAGGCGACAGCCCTTGTTGTTACGTGAACAAATTAGGACAACTCCTCATGAAAGTTTTTGATCGACCTTTTTTCAAAAAGGTCGCGGGCTCCAAGGGCAGCGCCCTTGGTCGCGCCCGCAGGCGCGAAATATTCTACGGCCTTTTTGGTTCTTTTTGGGCCTCTTTGCTCAAAAAGAACGGAAACGATTTTCTCACATAATATCCCTCGGGTTACATTGTAAAAATTCTCTCCGTTCTTTTTTGACGGAGTAGCCGCAAAAAAGAACCAAAAAACGGCGTTGAAGAAGTTTCGCCTCTGCGGAGGCGACCAAGGGCTCTGCCCTTGGAGCCCGCCGCCTTTTAAAAAAGGCGGGCGAAAACTTTTCGAGAGTGGGGGCGTCCAAGGGTGGCGGTTGCGCAAGACGTGAGAAAAGCCCCTCGGACAACGTCCGAGGGGCTGTAATTATTTGATTACTTGAGCTGACCTGCAAGAGTCGCTTCTGCAGCTGCGAGTGCGTCTGCAATCTTGCTTGCGTCGTTACCGCCTGCCATTGCGTTGTCGGGACGTCCGCCGCCCTTACCGCCGGTGACTGCTGCAACTGCGCCAACCAGCTTGCCTGCGTGTGCGCCTGCTGCAACGGCATCCTTGCCTGCAACTGCGATAAAGTTGAGCTTGCCGCCTGCATTGACTGCAAGCACTGCTGCCACGTCAGTGTGGTCTGCCTTGATCTGGTCTGCCAGTGCGCGCGCTGCGTCAATCTGCATGCCGTCAAGGTGTGCGGCAATCAGCTTTACGCTGCCAACTGCCTTTGCGCTGCCAAGCAGGGCATCCAGCTTGGAGCCTGCGATCTTTGCATTCAGAGATTCAATCTCCTTCTTTGCAGCCGCCAGCTCACCGTGCAGCTGTGCAACTCTCTTTGCGCTGTCTGCAGGATTCTGTACCTTGAGTTCCTTTGCAACGCCAAGGATCATGGCATCCTTCTGTGCCATCAGCTCCAGCACGCCAAAGCCGGTGGTTGCTTCAATTCTGCGCACACCTGCTGCAACGCTGGACTCGGAAATGATCTTGAACAGACCGATCTTGCCGGTGTTGTCGCAGTGCGTTCCACCGCAAAGCTCGGTGGAGAAATCACCCATCTTGACCATGCGAACGATCTTGCCGTACTTTTCGCCAAACAGAGCCATAGCACCTGCAGCGCGTGCGGTGTCGATGTCGGTTTCAACGCTTTCAATCGCGTTAGCTTCCAGAATATGCAGGTTGACTAAGGTTTCAACCTTGAGGATCTCTTCCTCGGTCATGGCAGCAAAGTGAGAGAAGTCGAAGCGGCAACGGAACTCGTCAACGTAAGAGCCTGCCTGCTCAACGTGCGTGCCAAGCACCGCGCGCAGAGCTGCCTGCAAGAGGTGGCAAGCGGAGTGGTTGCGCTTGATGGCATCGCGGCGCATGTCCGCAATGTCGGCGGTGACAACGTCACCAACGCTGAGAACGCCTTCGCTTACGGTGCACAGGTGCAGGTAAATGCCGTCGGTCTTCTTGGTGTCGGTAACGCTGAGCAGTACGCCATCCTTGTAGATGGTACCAACGTCGCCAACCTGACCGCCGCCCTCGCCGTAGAAGGAGGTCTTGTCGAGGATGACGGTGCAGTCGCCCTCGGAAACGGTGTCAACAAGGTTGTCCTCGGCAAGGATTGCGATAACCTTTGCCTCGGTTCTGTACTGGGTGTAACCAACGAACTCTGTCTTGGGCATGTCACCCAGCGCGGACTTGGAAGCATCGCTCCAACCGCTGATATTGCCGCGCGCTGCGCGTGCGCGGGTCTTCTGATCGTTCATCAGAGCCTTGAAGGTGTCCTCGTCGATCTTGAGGCCGGATTCTGCAACGATCTCGCGGGTCAGGTCGATGGGGAAGCCGAAGGTATCGTACAGCTTGAATACCTCTTCGCCCGAAATGGTGTCAGCGTTCTGTGCGATCGCGCCGCGCAACAGGTCGGAGAGGATGGAAAGGCCTGCATCGATGGTTGCGTCAAAACGCTTTTCCTCGATGGAGAGAACCTTGAGAATGTAGTCGTGCTTGGTGGTCAGCTCGGGGTAAGCACCGCAGTTTTCTTCCATTGCCACAACGCAAAGCTCGGTAAGGAAGGGGCGGTTGATGCCCAGCAGCTTACCGTGACGGCAAGCGCGGCGAATGATGCGGCGCAGAACGTAGCCGCGGCCCTCGTTGGAGGGGATAACACCGTCGCAGATCATGAACATTGCGCTCTTGATGTGGTCGGTGCAGACGCGGATGGAGATATCGTCCTTTGCGTCCGCGCCGTAGGTCTTGCCTGCGATGGTGCAAACGGTATCGAGAATGCGGCGGTTGGTGTCTACAAGGAACATGTTGTCTGCGCCCTGCATGACGCAAGCTAGACGCTCCAGACCCATACCGGTATCGATGTTCTTGGACTTGAGCTCGGTGTAATTGCCGTGACCGTCGTTGTCAAACTGGGAGAATACGTTGTTCCAGATCTCCATGAAGCGGTCGCAATCGCAACCGGGGCGGCAGTTGGGGTCGCCGCAGCCGTGCTCAATGCCACGGTCAAAGTAGATCTCGGAGCAAGGGCCGCAGGGACCGGAGCCGTGCTCCCAGAAGTTATCAGCCTTGCCAAGGCGGGTAATGCGCTCAGCGGGAACGCCGATGACCTTGTTCCAAAGCTCATAAGCCTCCTCGTCATGCTCGTAAACGGAGGGCCACAGCAGCTCTTCGGGAATATCCAGCCATTCGGGGGAGGTCAAAAACTCCCAAGCCCACGGAATTGCTTCGTTCTTGAAGTAGTCACCAAAGGAGAAGTTACCCAGCATTTCAAAGAAAGTGCCGTGACGAGCGGTATGACCAACGCGCTCCAGGTCGGGGGTACGAATGCACTTCTGGCAGGTGGTGACGCGATTACGGGGAGGAATTTCCTCACTGGTAAAGAACTTCTTCATAGGAGCCATGCCCGAGTTGATCAAGAGCAGGGACTTGTCGTTAATGGGGACGAGGGGATAAGAGGGAAGGCGGAGGTGACCCTTGGATTCAAAGAAAGCAAGGTACTTCTCGCGCAGTTCATTTAAGGATGTCCATTGCATAGTGTAAAAATTCCTTTCGGGATGAAATCATATTATCAACTATTTATTATAGCATGAGGAAAATATAAATGTCAAGAGGTCACGCAAAAGATTATGATACCACGATTGAAAGTTTTTGATCGACCTTTTTTCAAAAAAGGTCGCGGGGACTTGGGGCAGCGCCCCAAGTCGCGCCCGCAGGCGCGAAATCACTCCAACGCCGTTTGATTTCGCGCAGCGAAATATGTTCTTCTTTGCGGCTGCTCCGTCAAAAAAGAACGGAGAGAGTAAATTCAATGTATAAAACGAACGGCTGTTGGGATGTTATGTGAGTAAACCGTTTCCGTTCTTTCTTTGAGCAAGTAGCCACAAAGAAATGAACCAGTAATTCGCTGCGCGAATTGAAATGGCGTTTTTTCGAGGCTCTGCCCCGAACCCCGGTCGCTTTTTGAAAAAAGCGACGCAAAAACTTTTCATCGTGACAGCGCGTGTCCGTGCGGTGGCGGTTGCCCAAGACGTGAAAAGCCGCGGCGTGCGCCGCGGCTTTTCTGCGTATTTACTGATTTAGATGCATTTGTGGCTTTCGTGCAACGCTGCACCGATGACCGTGCCGAACTGCGCGTTCTCGGGAATGATGAAGTTGACGCCAAACTGGTCAAGCCCCTCAAAGGTTTTGCGGATGGGCTCAATGGTTGACAGATTGCCCGTCAGCACCACGTCCTTGACGCCGCAGCCTCTTGCGGCAAATACCGCCACCATGGCAATGGTCTCGGCTACCATGTTGGCAACACCCAGCGCCAGATCCTCGGGGGTGGCAATGTCGCTGACCTTGCCGAAGTTTGCAACGGTCAGATTGTCCTTCATGTTCTCATAAGTGCGGTTCTTGGAAATGTCGCTGATGCGCAAATCGATCTTGGCAATGTCACCCTCGGCACAAAGCTTTTCAATATGCTCCACCGTGCCAACACCCGTCAGCTTTTGCGTCAGACCCAGCAGCGTGCCGCCGCCAACGCCCGTACCGCCCAGGTATTTGATTTCGGTGGCATCTCCCACCTTCTTGGAGTGAATGAGTGCCGTACCCGTGCCCATGCTGACCACGATTGCCTCATCCAAGCCCGAGAGGTACAAGCCGCCCAAGCCGATGCATTCAAATTCGGATACGTTGCTGCAGGGCAGGGTATAGATGGGCTGAGAGCGGAAGGAAGAACCGCCGCCCGTCATCATGACCTTGTCAATATCGGTCAGAGCGAGTTCGTTTTCCATGGTAAAGCGTCCAAACGCGCCGTAAATCGAAGTAATGGGGTCGGTTGCCTGCACGAACAGCGGCGCGATCAGCGTTTCCGTGCCGTGCTCACCGCGGCGAAATCCCACGATTTTGGTGGTAGAACCGCCTACGTCAATGCCTACAACGACCTTATTTTGCTCTTTGTTTTGTTGCATGATGAAATTTCCTTTCGTCACGTGCAAATAATCTTTATTACAGTATAGCATCATCTTGCAAAAAAATCAAGTATATGTTATAATATATTGAAAAAACACTGCAACGACCCTATAAGGAGCATCAAAATGACAGATCAAAAGCAGATCCTCAAGAATAAAAAGCTGTTCGTTTTTGATATGGACGGTACGATCTACCTTGGCAACAGGGTGTTTGATTTTGCCATTCGCTTTATTGAGCACCTGCGCGAGAACGGCTACCGCGTGCTGTTCTTTACCAATAATGCCTCTCACACCACCGAGTTTTATATGGGCAAGCTTTCTCGCTTGGGATTTTCTCCCCGCGAGGACGAGATCGTGACCTCGGGCGACGTCACGGTGGAATTTTTGAAGCGCCACCGCGCGGGCAAGAGCGTGTATCTTGTGGGTACGCCCGAGCTGGTAGAGCACTTCTGTGCATCGGGCATTCCCATGCTGACGGGCAAGGAAGATGCTGCCGATATCGTGGTGACAAGCTTTGATACCACGCTGACCTACGAAAAGCTGGATAACGCCTGCAGACTTGTGCGCGGTGGTGCGGAGTACCTCTCCACCCATCCCGATTTTAATTGCCCCACCGAAACGGGCTTTATCCCCGATAGCGGCGCGATCGCGGCGTTCGTGACCGCCTCCACGGGCAAAACGCCGACCTACTTCGGTAAGCCCTATGCTGAGACCGTGCAAATGATCTGCGAGGCAACGGGCATAGAGAAGAATGATATCTGCATTTTCGGTGACAGACTTTACACCGACATTGCTCTTGGCAAAAAGCACGGCGTGACCGCGATCTTGGTGCTGACGGGTGAAACGCAGCCCCAAGACGTGGAGGCTGCCGCACCTGCACAGCGACCCGATATGACCTTTGCCTCCTTGGCAGAGGTAGACTCTTTGATGTTTGACTGATAAAACCGTTATTATTGGAGGAGAAAAACATGAGAACGAACAACGTATGGATGCGCCTGCTGCTTTGCTTGCTTGCAGCCATTCTGACGCTTTCGTTTGCCGCTTGTCAGCCGCAAACGTCACCGGAAAACCCCGATGCGCCAACCGATGAGCAGACGACTGCCGCTCCCGAAACCGAGAGCGAAGCGGTAGGGTCGACTTGCGAATCGACCGCGGAAACCGACACCGAACCCGAAACCGAAACCGAGCCCGACGACGGCATTCCGCTGGATAGCTTTACCATCGGCGGCGTGAGCATTACCGAGTTTACCTTGGTCGTACAAGAAGGCGGTGCTGCTTGCGTGCGTAACAGCGCGGATGAGCTTGTGCAGTATCTGGAGCAGGCAACCGGCGGCTTCCGTATTGAGGAAAAGGCAAGTGAGCATGAGATCGTCATCGGTGTGACCGACCGCGACACGCCCGCTGTGACCGAGGCACGCGCCAAGGTTGAGCTGGACGGCTACACCATGCTGGAAGAGGACGGCAAGCTGTACATTACGGGTAGCTGCGACCGCGGCACGATGTACGGTGTATATTGCTTTTTGGAGGACTACGTGGGCGTACGTTTCCTTGCTGCCGATACCACGGTGATTATCAATCAAGCATCTGCCGAGATTCCCGCAAATCACTATAAGCTGCACAATCCCAGCTTTGAAATGCGCGATACCTACTGGTACGATATGCGCTACAAGCAGGATTTTGCCAACCATTCCAAGGACAACAGCTTTTACGATTCCTCCACGCCCGTAGAGGAGATCGGCGGCGGTGTGGGATACGCGGGCAGATTCGTGCATACCTTCAGTTTGCTGACGGGCGGCACGACGCATACGGGCAACGTGCAGCCTTGCCTGACCGACGAGGAGGTCTATCAGACCGTGCTTGCCAACGTGCGCGCATGGCTGGATGCCAATCCGCAGGCAACCATCATTTCGGTCTCGCAAAACGACTCCGACCCCGGTAAGGGCGGCTGCAATTGCGAGAACTGCAAGGCGATCAATGATCGTGAGGGCTCGGAAATGGGCTCGCTTCTGACCTTTGTCAACCGCATTGCAAACGATATAAAGGAAGATTACCCCGGAGTGTACGTCGATACGCTGGCGTACCGCTATACCCGTAAGCCTCCCAAGACCGTGCGCCCCGCTGAGAACGTCATCATTCGTCTGTGTTCCATCGAGTGCTGCTTTACGCACACTTTGGATGACGCGACCTGCAGCCGCAATAAGGAATTCTGTAAGGATATCGAGGCTTGGAGTGCGATCTGCGATAAGCTTTACATCTGGGATTACACCTATAATGCAGAAACCTACTTTACCTTCTTCCCCAATTTTGACGTGCTGCACGCCAACGTACAGTTCTACAAGGCGCACAACGTCAAGGGCGTGTTCCTGGAGGGACAGCAGGTGTCTGTTTCGGGTGAGTTTGCCGAGCTGCGTTCCTACCTGCTTGCCAAGCTTTTGTGGGATCCCGATATGACCGAGGAACAGTACTACGCGTATATGGATGAGTTCATGCAGTATTATTACGGCCCCGGTTGGACGCATATCAAGTCCTACATGGAGCAGATGACCGCACACGCCATCAAGCACAATCCGCACGTGGGTATTTTTGATAAGGGTGAGAAGATGCTCCCGTTCAAAAACGACGACGGCAAGAAGGACACCCGCTTTGCTCGCGGATTTTTGGATACGTGGGCGCAGGCGTATGCCGAGGCACAGACCGATGCACAAAGAGATCACGTGGAGAAGTCCTCGATTCAGATCTATTACTATTGCAGTCTGAGCGGCGGTACGTCACAGCGCAAGGAATATTTGAAAAAGGTTTACGAGCTTTGCGAGAAGTACGGCATTGAGTATTACAAGTACGTTGTGCCCATGCCCGATTCCTCGCAGTCGGATAACCTGAACAGTTTGATTTAACTTTGAAAGGATAGTTTTATGGCATTTGATGCTGGTATGCTCGCCTGCACGCTGCACGAGATCTGCAGCGTAGGGCAGGGGGGCAGAATCGAGAGGGTGCTGCAGCCTGAGCGCGATGAGATCGTGCTGCAAATGCGCACCACGCTGGGCGGCAAGCGTCTTTTGATCAACGCGGGCTCGAACAATCCGCGTATCGGTTTTACCGAGCTGCAAAAGGAGAATCCGCAGCAGCCGCCCATGTTCTGCATGCTTTTGCGCAAGTATTTGTCGGGCGCAAAGCTGTGTGCGGCAAGGCAGCTTGGCTTTGAGCGCGTTTGTGAGCTGGAATTTGAAACGCGCGATGAAATGGGCTTTAGTTGCACGCGGTATCTGATCGCGGAGGTCATGGGTAAGTACAGTAATCTGATCTTTACCGACGGCGATCGCAAGATCATGGCGGTGCTCAAGACCATTGATTTTACCACCTCAAGCAAAAGGCAGGTGCTGCCGGGCATGACGTATGAGCTGCCGCCCGCGCAGGATAAGATGGACCCGACCGTGGAAACGGCAGAGGGCTTTGCGCAGGCGTATGCAGGGGCTGACCCCGAGCAGCGCACCGACCGCTGGATCTTGGAGAGATACATGGGCATTTCCGCTGCGGTGGCAAGAGAGATGGCATACCGCGCCACGCGCCATACCGACACGCCCGTGAAATATTGCACGGGGGCAGAGCTTTGGGGCGCGTTTGACGCGATCATGGGCTCGATCCGTAACGGTGCGTATGCGCCTACCATGGTGACCGACGGCACAAAGCCCGTGGAGTATGCGTTCGTGCCCTTGACGCACTACGGTGCGGACGTGCCGCAGCGCGCGTACGAGAGTGCAGGGCAGCTGCTGGACGATTTCTTCGCTTCGCGCGACAAGGAAAGCCGCATCAGACAGCGCGCGTCGGATATTCTGTCGCTTTTGACCCACGGAGAGAGCCGCATTACCAAGAAATTGGAGGCGCAAAGGGGCGAGCTTGCCGAGTGCGAGCAGGCGGAAACGTACAAAAAGTACGGTGATCTGATCATGGGCAACCTCTATTGCATCGAAAAGGGGGCAAAGCGTGCGGAGCTGGTGGATTACGAGGATTGGAACGAGGACGAAGGTAAGTACGGCTCTTGCATTGTCGAGCTGGACGAGCGTTTGACTCCCGTGGCAAACGGGCAGAGGTATTATAAAAAATACACCAAGCTGCGCAACGCCAAGGTGGAGCTGACCAAGCAGATCGAGCTTGGCGAGAATGAGCTGGCGTATCTTTATACCGTGTTTGATGCGCTGACCAGAGCCGAGACGCAGGCGGACCTTGACGAGATCCGCGAGGAGCTTTACCGCTTTGGCTATGCCTCGCGCATGAAGGGGTATGCCGCGCCCAAGAAAAATAAGAATCCCGTGGTCATGCAGTTTACGACCACCAACGGATATCGCGTGCTGTGCGGCAAGAACAACGTGCAAAACGAGTATATCACGCACAAGGTGGCGGATCGCAACGACTGGTGGTTTCACGTCAAGGGTATGCCCGGCTCGCACGTGGTCATGCTGTGTGACGGGGAAGAGCCGCCTGCAGAGGACTTTACCGATGCAGCCGAGATCGCGGCGTATTATTCCAAGGCGCAGGGCGAGCACATTGCGGTGGACTATATTCAGGTGCGCCACGTCAAAAAGCCGCCTGCGGCAAAGCCCGGTCTTGTGATCTATCACACCAACTGGACGGCGTACGTCACGCCGGATGAGGAAAAGATCAAGAAAATGCGAAATAAATAAAAAGAGAGCGAAACGGAAATTCCGTTTCGCTCTTGTGTTTTTTACTTCAAAGGATTGACGAAAACCGCCTTTTCAATGATGACGTTATCGTAGGGCTTATCGTTGCCGTCGGTATCAACAGCTGCGATCTTGTCCACAACCTCCATACCTGCCAGCACGTAGCCGAATGCTGCGTAGTCGCCGTCAAGGTGAGAGGAATCTGCGTCGCAGATGAAGAACTGGTTGGATGCGCTGTCGGGCACGTTGGTTCTTGCCATGGAAAGGACACCGCGCACGTGCTTTAAGTTGTTGGGGTGACCGTTGGTGGTAAACTCGCCCTTGATCGCGCTGACGTCGTGGCGTGCGCCCGTGCCGTCAAAGCCGCCGCCCTGGATCATGAAATCCTGAATGACGCGGTGGAAGACCTTGCCGGAGTAGTGGCCGTCCCCCACCAGCTTCTGGAAGTTTGCAACCGTCTTGGGTGCGACGTCGCCGCGCAGACGCACGACGATATCACCGTAGCCCTTGACAGTGATCTTGACGTAATCGGTGACCTCTGCGGATTCTGCGAAATCCTCTGCCTTGAATGCATTGATCTCGCTCTTTACCTCGGTCATGTCTACCGCGACCTCTTCTACCTTGGGGCTGAATGCGCCCGATCCTGCCATGATGGCAATCACGATTGCGGCAACTACCGTAAGGCAAAGTGCCACGGTGACGATTGTGATGATGGTGTTGGTGTTGTCCTTTTGGGGCTGAACGGCATTGCGCGCCGCATAGCCCTTGTTGCTGTATTTTTTGCTCATTGATGCATACCTCGTTTCTTTTGTACCATAGTATTGTAACAGAAAGGGTGAGTTCTGTCAAGAGTGCGTTTGCGGAATTTGCATTTTGTACATATATAGGAAAAAGGAAGGTGAGCATATGGAAAAAACGGACGTTCACACGTGGGCGTCGCGCCTGATCGTGATCGTGTGCGTGCTTGCGCTGGCGTTTGTGCTCGGAAAGTACGGTGTGCCCGTGCTTATGCCGTTTTTGCTTTCGGGAATCGTGGTCATGTTTGTGCGTCCTGCGGGCAAGCGGCTGTCTGCCGTGATCGCGGTGCGGCAGGAGGTCTGCTGCGTGTTCGTGCTGCTTCTTTTGGTGGGGGCTTTGGGCGCGGCGGTGTATTTCGGGGGCTATTTTCTGTGGCGCGAGGCATCTTCCTTTTACGCTTGGCTGTATGAGAATGCCGATTCTTTGCTGGAGGCACTGGGCGGTCTGTTTGCCACAAAAGAGCAGGGAGGCGCGCTGCCTGCGTTTTTGCAAAAGTTTTTGGAGCTGCCGTTGATCTCGGACTTTTTCGGTGGGCTGGACGTTTTGGCACAAAAGCTGACGGGCACGCTGCTTACGCGGCTTGGGGAAGCCTTGACGGGGGCGGCAATTCATATGGCGGCATCGCTGCCCTCGGGCGTGCTTGCCGTATTGGTGTTTTTGCTGTCCTGCGTGTATCTTGCCCTTGACGGTGAGAAATTGTACGAAGCGGCGCTGCAGTTCTTTGCGCCCGCTGCGCGGCAGCGCGTGCGTGAGCTGTTTGATACCACGGCAAACGCCCTGCGCTGCTATCTGCGCGCGTACGGGCTGTTGTTTGCGCTGACCATGGTGCAGCTGCTGATAGGTTTTTGGTTCATCGGCGTACGGTACGCTTTTTTGGTGGCGTTTATCATTTCGCTGCTCGATCTGCTGCCTGCGCTGGGTGCGATCGCGGTGTTGGCGCCGTGGAGTGCCTTGGCGTTTGCCTCGGGTCAGGTGCGCGTGGGCACGGGACTTTTGATCCTTGCGGGGGTGGTTACGCTGACGCGACAGATCGCAGAGCCCAAGATCGTAGGAAAGAGCCTTGGGCTGCATCCGCTTGTTGCCTTGTTTGCCATGTACGCAGGGCTTGAGCTGTTCGGTGCGGCGGGGCTGGTGTTAGGACCGTGCGCGGCGATCGTTGTGCGCAGCGTATTGCTGCGAACAAATGATGTTACGGCTGCGCCGTAAATGATGTTGCGCCGTTGGCGCAAACGGAAAAGGGCGGGAAACTTTCCCGTCTTTTCTTTCGC
This sequence comes from Eubacteriales bacterium, assembly GCA_045587385.1. GTDB lineage: Bacteria > Bacillota > Clostridia > Oscillospirales > CAG-272 > SVQP01. The sequence continues at coordinate 74,065 of JAZNCE010000110.1, read as the reverse complement.
TTTGATCAAATCCGTTTCGCCGCAGGCGAACCTCGTTTGCCGAAGGCAACATCATTGGGCGCAAGCCCACATCATTTGCGCCAACGGCGCAACATCGTTTGTCACAGACAACAAAATAAATGACCGCGCAGGGCAAAGCCATACGCGGTCATTTATTTTTGCTTTCTCGGTGGGTTATTCCGAAAAAAGCTGTGCATTACAGATTGTTGAGTGCCTTGGTGAACTGGCTCTTCTTGTGAGCAGCAGCATTCTTGTGAATGATGCCCTTGGAAGCTGCTACGTCGATCTTCTTAACAGCTGCCTTGTAGGTAGCCTGTGCCAGCTCAGCGTCACCGGATGCAAGAGCAGCCTCGTACTTCTTGATATCGGTCTTGAGTGCAGAGCGGAATGCCTTGTTCTTCAGAGTCTTGGTCTCGATAACCTTTACTCTCTTCTTTGCAGACTTAATGTTCGGCAAGTTCGTATACCTCCATATAAAATTTCAAATATGTGGTGCTCCGTGCTCTCGTGCCTGAGAGGGTGCACTCGCAAGGTACCCCATATACTCCAATATCATACCACAAACTTTTCTAAAATGCAATAGGTTTTGCAAAATTATTTTGCTAAAAATTTCAACAGATTTTTGTTTTCTTTTGTGCACTTTCTGCGCAATAGTGACGATATATCTATATATAAGAAAATTTTTGAAAAAAATATCGAAAAACCCTTGACAAAGGGAAAAAACCTTGCTATAATATTAAACTGCATTATAATCGCTTGCAGTATGGGGTTTTACTGTCAATGCGACAAAATACACAGTTATTTTTGGCGCGATTTATGCAAAAAAGATAACAAAAAAGACGTGGAAGCCCGAAAGGGCTGCCAACTACTTTGAATGGAGTGAAAATTACATGGTCAATTTGAAAGATCAAAAGCTCGGAACAAACGTAAGAAAATCTTTCTCGCGTAACACCCGCTTCAATCTCGAGCTCCCCAATCTGGTCGAAGTTCAGACCAAGTCGTTCCAGTGGTTCTTGGACGAGGGTCTGATGGAGGTACTGCGTGACGTATCCCCCATCACCGACTACTCCGGCAACCTTTCCATTGAGTTCGTTTCCTTCTCGCTGGATTCCAAGCCCAAGTATCCCGTAGAAGAGTGCAAGGAGCGTGACGTTAACTACGCCGCACCCTTGAAGGTCAACGTTCGTCTGACCAATAAGCAGACGGGCGAGGTCAAGCAGACCGATATCTATATGGGCGACTTCCCCTTGATGACCGAAACCGGTACGTTCGTCATCAACGGTGCAGAACGTGTTATCGTTTCTCAGATTATCCGTTCTCCCGGTATGTACTACTCCTTTGATATTGATAAGACCGGTAAGCGCACCTACGCTGCTACCGTTATTCCTTACCGTGGCGCATGGCTGGAGTATGAGACTGATGCCAACGGCGTTATGTACGTCAGAATCGATAAGAACCGTAAGGTTCCCATGACGATGTTTATCCGCGCTCTGGGTGTAGAGTCCAGAGAGGATATCTACGCGCTGTTCGGTGAAGACGAGAGACTTGCTGCAACCTTTGAAAAGGACGAGAGTGAGGATCTGGCTGTCCGTAACCACACCACTCCTTACGTGGAAGCACTCAAGGAGATCTACAAGAAGCTGCGTCCCGGTGAGCCCCCGCTGGTTGAATCTGCTCAGCAGCTGATCAATAACTACTTCTTTGATCCCAGAAGATACGATATCGCGCCCGTAGGTCGCTATAAGTATAATAAGAAGGTAGCTCTGCACTCCAGACTTAAGAACCGCAAGCTGGCTGCTGACCTTGTCAGCCCCCTGACCGGTGAGGTTCTGTTTGAAAAGGGCAGCGTGCTGACCCGCGACATGGCTATCGAGGCAGAGAACGCAGGTGTTAACGAGGCTTGGATCGAGCTGGATAACGGCAAGGTGATCAAGATCCTGTCCAACAACACCATTGAGCCTAAGTGCATTCTGGGCTATGACCTCGAGGACTGCGGCATTACCGGCAAGGTAAGCATTCCCGTGCTTTGCGAGATCGCAGAGGCTTGCGGTGGCGACGTAGACGCTATCAAGGAAGCAGCAAAGGAAAGAATTGGTGAGCTTGCACCCAAGCACATCACCAAGGATGATATCTTTGCTTCCATTAATTATATTCTCACCCTTGCAAACGACGTTGGTACCGTGGACGATATCGACCACCTTGGCAACCGTCGTATCCGTTCCGTCGGTGAACAGCTGCAGAACCAGCTGCGTATCGGCTTCTCCAGAATGGATAAGATCATCAAGGAGAGAATGACCACGCAGGATAACGAAAAGCTGACTCCTCAGGCGCTGATCAATATCCGTCCCGTGGCAACCGTAATCCGTGAGTTCTTCGGCTCTTCTCAGCTTTCTCAGTTCATGGACCAGAATAACCCCCTGGCAGAGCTGACCCACAAGCGCCGTCTGTCCGCTCTCGGCCCCGGCGGTCTGTCCCGTGACCGCGCATCCTTCGACGTCCGTGACGTACACTACACCCACTACGGTCGTATGTGCCCCATTGAGACCCCCGAAGGTCCTAACATCGGTCTGATTTCCTATCTGACCACCTACGCTCGCATCAGCAACTACGGCTTTATTGAAGCTCCTTACCGCAAGGTTGTACACCTTCAGAAAGAAGACGGCACCATGGAGCACATCGTCACCGACGAAGTGGAGTACATGACCGCAGACGTTGAGGATAATTACATCATCGCGCAGGCAAACGAGCCGCTGGATGAGGGCAGCCACTTTATTAATAAGAAGGTCACCGCGCGTGACAAGACCGAGATTTTGGAAATTGACGTTTCCAAGATCGACTATATGGACGTTTCTCCTAAGATGGTGGTATCCGTTGCAACCGCAATGATCCCCTTCCTTGAGAACGACGACAACTCCCGTGCACTCATGGGCTCCAACATGCAGAAGCAGGCGGTTCCGCTGATGGTAACCGACAGCCCCATCGTTGGTACCGGTATGGAGTACAAGGCAGCGGTTGACTCCGGTGTCGTTGTCGTAGCTAAGAACGCAGGTCGCGTAGAGCGCGTTGAGGCTGATAAGATCACCATTGTGACCGATAACGGCATCAAGGACGTATACACGCTTTCCAAGTTCAAGCGTACCAACCAGGGCACTTGCTTCAACCAGAGACCTCTGGTTAACAAGGACCAGTACGTGGAAGCAGGCCAGGTCATTGCAGACGGCCCTGCAACCAGCAACGGTGAGATCTCGCTTGGTAAGAACGCGCTGATCGGCTTTATGACCTGGGAAGGTTATAACTACGAGGACGCAGTTCTGCTGAATGAGAGACTGGTACGTGACGACGTTTATACCTCGCTGCATATCGAGGAATACTCCCACGAGGCAAGAGACACCAAGCTCGGCCCGGAGGAGATCACCCGCGAGATCCCCAACGTCGGTGACGACGCACTCAAGGATCTGAACGCTGAAGGTATCGTAAAGAAGGGTACCGAGGTCAGAGCAGGTGATATTTTGGTTGGTAAGATCACGCCCAAGGGCGAGACCGAGCTGACCGCAGAAGAAAGACTGCTGCGCGCTATCTTCGGTGAGAAGGCAAGAGAAGTCAGAGATACCTCTCTGCGTCTGCCTCACGGTGAGAGCGGCGTAGTCGTGGACGTTCGCGTCTTCTCTCACGAGCAGGGCGACGAGCTTCCCGCAGGCGTCAACAAGGTAGTTAAGGTTTATATCGCACAGAAGAGAAAGATCTCCGTGGGCGACAAGATGGCAGGTAGACACGGTAACAAGGGTGTCGTATCCCGCATTCTGCCCCCCGAAGATATGCCCTTCCTGCCCGACGGTACTCCTCTGGATATCGTCCTGAACCCCCTGGGCGTGCCTTCCCGTATGAACATCGGTCAGGTGCTTGAGGTTCACTTGGGTATTGCGTCCAGAAAGCTGGGCTGGAAGATCATGACCCCCGTATTCGACGGTGCTAACGAGCGCGACATCAGCGAGTGCCTGCGTATGGCAGGACTTTCCCGTGATCTGTTCGCAGGCGAGAACCCCGAGGGTAAGGAGCTCTTTGAGGAGATCGTCAACGAGGACGGCACCAAGGATTACAGATTGCTGACTCCCGAGCAGAGAAGCGATCCCGAATATATTGAGCAGATGCGCCTTGCAAGAAGACTCAAGCTGTTCGACGGTAAGACGGTTCTGTACGACGGTAGAACCGGCGAGCCCTTCGATAACCCCGTAACCGTAGGTATTATGTACTACCTCAAGCTGCACCACCTGGTCGACGATAAGATCCACGCACGTTCCAACGGTCCTTACTCGCTGGTTACTCAGCAGCCTTTGGGCGGTAAGGCTCAGTTCGGCGGTCAGAGATTCGGTGAGATGGAGGTTTGGGCACTGGAGGCATACGGTGCCGCTTACACCCTGCAGGAGATCCTGACTGTCAAGTCGGACGATATCGCAGGCAGACGCAAGGCTTACGAAGCCATCATCAAGGGTCAGAACATTCCCACTCCGGGTGTGCCCGAATCCTTCAAGGTGCTGGTTAAGGAGCTGCAGGCTCTGGCTCTGGATATTCGCGTGCTTGACCAGAACGGTGAGGAGATCCAGCTCTCCACTCTGTGCCAGGACGACGACGGACCCGCATTCACCAACAAGGCTGACCGTGCTGCCATTGAGGAAGCTCTTGGCGACGATAAGCTGCAGATGGGCGATCTGCGTGACGCGTTCACTCTGGAGGACGAGGATGGAGAAGCGCTTGAGGATGAAGAGGAATACTTCGACGGATTTGAGTCCGAGAGCGACGACTACTACGACGGGGAAGAATAATTTCCCTGAATATAAATTATTGTTAAGTTAGGAGAACAGCTGTGGAGCATAGTGAATTTTCTTCGATCAAGATTGGTCTGGCATCTCCGGAAATGATCAGAGAGTGGTCTTACGGTGAGGTTAACAAGCCCGAGACTATCAACTACAGAACTCTCAAGGCGGAAGTAGGCGGTCTGTTCTGCGAGCGTATCTTTGGTCCTACCAAGGACGGCGCTTGTATGTGCGGCAAATATAAGAATTCTCACAGCAAGGAGATCATCCGCTGCGAGAAGTGCGGTGTTGACGTTACTACCAAGAAGGTAAGACGTGAGAGAATGGGTCACATTGAGCTGGCCGCTCCCGTATCCCACATTTGGTACTTTAAGGCGATCCCCTCCAGAATGGCGCTGGTGCTGGACATTTCCCCCAAGCAGCTGGAGCAGGTGCTGTATTTCGCTGAGAACGTCGTGCTGGATCCCGGCAGCACCCCCCTGGAGAAGGGCATGGTGCTTTCCGAGAAGGCATACTACGACAACCGCGAAATGTACGGTAACGACTTCCGCGTCGGTATGGGTGCTGAGGCAGTCAAGGAGCTCTTGCAGGGCGTTGACGTCGAGGCTCTCTCGGTACAGCTCAAGCAGGAGCTGCTGACCGCTTCCGGACAGAAGAAAACAAGAATTATCAAGAGACTGGAAGTTGTGGAGGCATTCCGCAAGTCCGGTAACAAGCTGGAGTGGATGGTGCTGGATGCAGTTCCCGTCATTCCTCCCGATATCCGACCCATGGTACAGTTGGACGGCGGCAGATTTGCTTCCTCCGACCTCAACGAGCTCTATCGTCGCGTCATCAGCCGTAACAACCGTCTGAAGAAGCTCATGGAGATCCGTACCCCCGAGATCGTGATTCGTAACGAAAAGAGAATGCTGCAGGAGGCAGTAGACGCGCTGATCGACAACGGCAGACGCGGCAAGCCCGTCACGGGTCCCTCCAACAGAGCGCTCAAGTCGCTCTCCGAAATGCTTCGTGGTAAGCAGGGCCGCTTCCGTCAGAATCTGCTGGGCAAGCGCGTTGACTATTCCGGACGTTCGGTTATCGTCGTAGGTCCTACCCTGAAGATCTACCAGTGCGGTCTGCCCAGAGAAATTGCGCTTGAGCTGTTCAAGCCCTTCGTGGTCAAGAGACTGGTTGAAATGGGTAAGGCTACCAACGTCAAGGACGCTCAGAAGAAGATCGAGAGAATCTTCCCCGAGGTCTGGGACGCACTCGAAAACGTCATCAAGGAGCATCCCGTACTGCTTAACCGTGCACCTACTCTGCACCGTCTGTCCATTCAGGCGTTCGAGCCTGTGCTGGTTGAGGGTAGAGCCATCAAGCTGCACCCGCTGGTATGTACCGCGTTTAACGCAGACTTTGACGGTGACCAGATGCCTGTACACGTTCCGCTGTCTGCAGAAGCGCAGGCAGAGGCGCGCTTCCTGATGCTTTCCGCAAACAACCTGCTCAAGCCCATGGACGGTAAGGCCGTGACCATTCCTACGCAGGATATGATCCTCGGCTCCTACTATCTGACCATGGAAAAGGCAGGCGAGCCCGGTGAGGGCAGCGTATACCGCGATATCAACGAGGCTATGATGGCGTATGCAAACGGTCAGCTCGGCCTGCATGCAAGGATCAAGGTCAGAATCAACAAGGAGATCAACGGTGAGATGCGTACCGCTATCATCGATGCAACTCTGGGTCGTCTGATCTTCAACCAGCCCATTCCTCAGGACCTTGGCTTCATTGACAGAAGCATTCCCGGCAACGAGTTCAAGCTTGAGATCGATCAGGTCGTCAAGAAGAAGCAGCTGGGTCAAATCATTGATAACTGTATCCGCGTCCACACTCCCGCAATCTGTGCTGAGATGCTGGATAACATCAAGGCTATGGGCTATAAGTACTCCACCAGAGCTTCCTTCTCGATCTCGGTTTACGATATGACCATTCCCGCAGAGAAGAAGGGCATGCTGGAGAGTGCACAGAAGGACGTTGACGTTCTGACCAAGCACTATCTGCGCGGTGAGCTTTCCAACGAGGAGCGCTACAACGGCGTTATCAAGATCTGGAACAAGACCACCGACGACGTTACCAAGGCGCTGCAGAACAGCTTCAGCACCTACAATCCTATCAAGATCATGGCAGACTCCGGCGCGAGAGGTTCTATGACCCAGATGCGTCAGCTGGCAGGTATGCGTGGTCTGATGTTTGCAACCAACGGTAAGACCGTGGAGCTGCCTATCAAGTCCAACTTCCGTGAAGGTCTGAACATCATGGAGTACTTCATGGGTGCACGTTCCTCCCGTAAGTCTCTGTCGGATACCGCACTGCGTACCGCAGACTCCGGTTACCTGACTCGCCGTCTGGTTGACGTTTCTCAGGAAATGATCATTCGCGAGGACAAGTGCGATACCACCAAGGGCGCATGGGTCAGCGATATTATTGATGATAAGGATAAGAACGTTCTTGAGCCTCTGGCTGACAGAATCGTGGGCAGATACACCATCGGCCCCGTGGTTAACCCCACCACCGGTGAGGTTATCGTCGAGGACGACACCATGATCACCGAGGAGCACGCAAAGGCAATCACCGCTGCGGGCATCCAGCAGGTATATATCAGAACGGTTATTCAGTGTCACTCCAAGTACGGTGTGTGCGCACACTGCTACGGTGCTGACCTTGCATCGGGCAAGCCCGTTCAGATCGGTGAAGCAGTCGGTATCATCGCTGCACAGTCGATCGGTGAGCCCGGTACCCAGCTGACCATGAGAACCTTCCACTCGGGCGGTGTTGCAGGTAGCGACATTACCCAGGGTCTGCCTCGTGTTGAGGAACTGTTTGAGGCTCGTCAGCCCAAGAAGGCTGCCATCATGGCAGAGCAGACCGGTACGGTTCACGTACAGGTCGGTGAGATCCCCGGTATGCACGACGTGTCCATTACCGCGGACGAAACCAATGGGTTCCACAAGTACACCATTCCTTACGGTATGCGTCTTGCTGTTGTTGACGGTGCGCACGTTGAGCGCGGTCAGGCTCTGACCGAGGGCTCCAAGGCTCCCGGCGATATCATGAGAATCCTGGGTCTTGACGCCGTATACGAATATATCATTAAGGAAGTACAGAAGGTTTACCGTTCTCAGTCGTGTAACGTCAACGATAAGCATATCGAGATCATTGCTCGTCAGATGACCAGAAAGATCCGTATCGAGGATAACGGTGACTCCGAGCTGCTGACCGGTGCACTGGTAGACGTGAACACCTTCGAGGAAGAGAACAACAAGGTTACCGAGCGTATCAATGCAGGCGAGACCTGGCTCAAGCTGGCTGAAGGCTCTCCCGTGCTGCTTGGTATCACCAAGGCATCGCTGCAGACCGAGTCCTTCCTGTCCGCTGCATCCTTCCAGGAGACCACCAAGGTGCTGACCGAGGCTGCAATCCGCGGTAAGGTTGACCACCTGCTTGGTCTGAAGGAAAACGTCATCATCGGTAAGCTGATTCCCGCAGGTACGGGTATGCGTTGCTATCACGACGTGGACGTCAAGCACGTTGAACCCGAAGAGGAGAATGGCTCCGAGCAGGCTATCTGAGATAGCAAAACTATGTAATATTACAAAGGGGAAACGCGGCAATGTGCCGCGTTTCCCCAAAGTAACGTATGGGAAAGGCAAAAAATGCCCCCGGTCCCATGCAATAAGTCAAAATGGGCACAAATGAGAGAAAACATATTTGTGCAAAACGTAGAAAATTAAGCACTCTGTTTTTGCATCTTGACAAAAAAAGAGTGAAATGCTATAATAAGTTGTATCTGCGCTATGGGTGGAGTGTGCCCAAAACGACGCATTTCAGTCAAATTGACAGTTTCGCAGCATGCTGCGTCTGTATATAAACATTAAATTTCTGAAGAAGGAGGAAGACAAGGAAGTATGCCAACCTTTAACCAGCTCGTCAGACAGGGTCGTAGCGATAAGGTGTACAAGTCCAAGGCACCCGTGCTGCAGAAGGGCTTCAACACTTTGAACAACGTTCCCACCGATCAGGCATCTCCCCAGAAGAGAGGTGTTTGCACCAAGGTTTCCACGACCAGCCCTAAGAAGCCTAACTCCGCTATGCGTAAGATCGCAAGAGTCAGACTGACCAACGGCCTCGAGGCAACCGTTTATATCCCCGGTATCGGCCACAACCTGCAGGAGCACTCCGTTGTCCTCATCAGAGGCGGTAGAGTAAGAGACCTGCCCGGTGTACGTTACCACATTATCCGCGGTACTCTGGATGCTCAGGGTGTTGCAAACCGTGCACAGAGCCGTTCCAAGTACGGCGCTAAGGTTCCCAAGAAGAAGTAATTCGGGGGACAAAACAACAGGTATAAAGCATTTTTGGACCGTCTGAAGTTTTAGTAAATTTAATGTTTATATAAAACGACCGACGCGTGCTAACAGAAGATTGCTTTTGAGTACCAATGATCTCATTTTAAAAATTTGATGAAGGAGGGAAGTACAGTGCCGAGAAGAGGTCGTATATCCAAAAGAGATGTATTGCCGGATCCGTTGTACAATTCCAAGCTTGTTACCAAGCTGATCAACAACGTGATGTATGACGGCAAGAAGGGAGTTGCTCAGAAGATTGTTTACGATGCATTTGAGATCATCGAAGCAAAGCAGGGCAAGAATCCCCTTGAGGTGTTCCAGGCTGCTCTTGACAACATCATGCCCGAGCTGGAAGTAAAGGCTCGCCGTGTAGGTGGTTCCACTTACCAGGTACCGATGGAAGTCAGAGCTGACCGCAAGCAGACCCTTGGACTCCGCTGGCTGGTTGCATATGCAAGAAAGCGCGGAGAGGCTACCATGGCAGAGCGTCTCGCAGGTGAGATGATGGACGCTATCAACAATGCCGGTGGCGCATTCAAGAAGAAGGAAGAAACACACAGAATGGCAGAAGCCAACAAGGCTTTCGCACACTACAGATACTAATTTTATCAAGGAGACCGTTAGAATATGCCTAGGGAATATTCGCTTTTAAATACGCGAAATATCGGTATCATGGCGCACATCGATGCCGGTAAGACCACCACATCCGAGAGAATCCTGTTCTACACAGGTAAGACTCATAAGCTGGGTGAGGTACACCAGGGCGCAGCAACGATGGACTGGATGGAAGAAGAGCAGGAGAGAGGTATTACCATTACTTCCGCAGCAACTACTTGCGTGTGGAAGGGTCACCGTCTGAACCTGATCGACACCCCCGGCCACGTTGACTTTACCGTAGAGGTTGAGAGATCTCTGCGCGTGCTTGACGGCGCAGTAACCGTATTCTGCGCTAAGGGTGGCGTTGAACCCCAGTCCGAAACTGTCTGGAGACAGGCAGACAAATACCGTGTACCGAGAATGGCATATGTAAACAAGATGGACATCACCGGCGCGGACTTCTACCGCGTGCTTGGCATGATGGAAGAGAGACTGCATACCAATGCAATCCCGATCCAGCTGCCTATCGGCAAGGAGATGACCTTCCGCGGCATCATTGACTTGGTCAAGATGGAAGCAGTTGTTTACTATGACGACCTTGGTAAGGACATCAGAATCGAGCCCATCCCCGAAGATATGCTGGAGCTTGCTCAGGAATACCGTGCAAAGATGGTAGAGGCAGCTGCAGAGCAGGATGATGAGCTGATGGAAAAGTTCCTCTGCGATGAAGAGCTCACCGAAGAGGAAATCAAGGGCGCACTCCGCAAGGCGTGCATCGACAACAGAATCGTTCCCGTTGTTTGCGGTACCTCTTACCGTAACAAGGGCGTTCAGAAGCTGCTTGACGCAGTTATCGACTATATGCCTTCTCCTCTGGATATTCCTCCCGTAACCGGTGTAAACCCCGATACCGACGAGGAAGACAGCAGAGAAGCATCCGATGAAGCTCCCATGTCCGCACTGGCATTCAAGATTATGACCGACCCCTTCGTAGGAAAGCTTTGCTATTTCCGCGTATACTCGGGCGTAATCAACGCAGGCGACACCGTGTACAACTCTACCAAGGGTAAGCGCGAGCGTCTGGGTAGAATCCTGCAGATGCATGCAAATGACCGTAAGGACATCGACGCATGCTTCAGCGGTGACATTGCAGCTGCAATCGGTATCCGTTACTCCACCACGGGTGATACCTTCTGCGATGAGAAGAACCCCATTATCCTTGAAAACATGGAATTCCCCGAGCCCGTTATCCGTCAGGCTATCGAGCCTAAGACCAGAGCGGGTCAGGAAAAGATGGGTATTGCTCTGTCCAAGCTGGCTGAGGAAGACCCCACCTTTAAGACCTACACTGATGAAGAAACCGGCCAGACCATTATCGCTGGTATGGGTGAGCTCCACCTTGAGATCATCGTTGACAGACTTCTGCGCGAGTTCAAGGTTGAGGCTAACAATGGTAAGCCCCAGGTTGCATACAAGGAAACCATCCGCAAGAAGGTTGACCATGAGTGCAAGTACAAGCGTCAGTCCGGTGGTTCCGGTCAGTACGGTCACGTCAAGATCATCGTTGAGCCCAACGAGCCCGGTAAGGGTTATGAATTCGTTAACGCTACCGTTGGCGGTTCTATCCCCAAGGAATACATCCCCGCAGTTGACGCCGGTATTCAGGGCGCAATGCAGAGCGGTGTACTCGCAGGCTACAGCGTAGTTGACGTTAAGGTAACTCTTTACGACGGTTCTTACCACGAAGTCGACTCTTCCGAAATGGCGTTCAAGATTGCCGGTTCTATGGCATTCAAGGAAGCTATGCGTAAGGCAGACCCCGTGCTCACCGAGCCTATGATGAAGGTCGTTACCATTGTTCCCGAGGACTACATGGGTGAAGTTATTGGTGACTTCAACTCCCGTCGTGGTCAGATCAGCACTATGGAAGCACGCACCGGTGGCGTTGAGGAAATCATCGCGCACGTGCCGCTGTCCGAGATGTTCGGCTATGCTACCGACCTGCGTTCCAAGACCCAGGGCCGTGGCATCTACTCCATGGAACCCAGCCACTTCGCTGAGGTACCCAAGTCCATTCAGGAAACCATTGTCAAGAGCCGTGCTAAGAACGACTGATTGACGTAAAAAACAAACAAAAATTTTAAGAAAGAATAATTACGGAGGATTTTCAAAATGGCAAAGCAAACATTTGAAAGAACCAAGCCCCACGTTAACATTGGTACCATCGGTCACGTTGACCACGGTAAGACCACTCTGACCGCTGCTATCACCAAGACTCTGTCTCTGGGCCAGGGCAACGTTGAGTTCATGGCATACGACCAGATCGACAACGCTCCCGAGGAAAGAGCAAGAGGTATCACAATCAACACCAGACACGTTGAGTACGAGACTGAGAACCGTCACTACGCTCACGTTGACTGCCCCGGCCACGCCGACTACGTTAAGAACATGATCACCGGTGCTGCACAGATGGACGGCGCTATCCTGGTTGTTGCAGGTACTGACGGTCCTCTCCAGCAGACCAGAGAGCACGTTCTGCTTGCTCGTCAGGTAGGCGTTCCCGCAATCGTAGTATTCATGAACAAGACCGACCTGGTTGACGACGATGAGCTGCTCGACCTGGTAGAGATGGAGATCCGTGATCTGCTGTCTCAGTACGAGTTCCCCGGTGACGATATCCCGATCATCCGCGGTTCCGCTCGTGAGGCTCTTGAGTCCACCAACATGGACAACTCCGCTCCTGAGTATGCTTGCATTCTCGAGCTGATGCAGAACGTTGACGAGTATATTCCTACTCCCGAGCGTCAGTCTGACAAGCCCTTCCTGATGCCCGTCGAGGACGTATTCTCCATCTCCGGCCGTGGTACTGTTGCTACCGGTAGAGTTGAGAGAGGTACCATCAAGGTTGGTGACGTTGTTGAGATCGTTGGTCTGTCCGACGAGAGAACTTCCACCACCGTTACCGGTGTCGAGATGTTCCACAAGCTGCTGCCCCAGGCAGAGGCTGGTGACAACATCGGTGCTCTGCTCCGCGGCGTTGCTAAGGACGGCATCGAAAGAGGTCAGGTTCTGGCTAAGCCCGGTACCGTTAACCCCCACACCAAGTTCGTTGGCCACGTATACGTTCTGACTGAGAAGGAAGGCGGCCGTAAGAAGCCCTTCCTGGCTGGTTACAGACCTCAGTTCTACTTCAGAACCACCGACGTTACCGGCGTTATCTCCCTGCCTGCAGGCGTTGAGATGTGCCGCCCCGGTGACAACGTTGACATGACCGTTGAGCTGATCACCCCCATCGCTTGCGAAGAGGGTCTGCGTTTCGCTATCCGTGAGGGTGGTAGAACCGTTGGTTCCGGCGTCGTTTCCGCTATCATCGAGTAATTTACGATCATAAATATTTGAACGTATATTCGGGGGATGGGATGAGTTTCATCCCATCCCCCACATTTTATTTTTGAGAATTGGTGAAATTCCATACCGGTAGTGAACGTGCATGCACATAGTCTACAAACTCTGCATCATATGCAGAGCCGACAGGGTGAGATTCCCTGACCGACGGTACAGTCCGGATGGGAAAGAATAAGAAAGCCCGTGCGCGGGCAAATTGTCCTTTCCCCCAAGTCTGTCTGCAGGGGGATTTTTTATGAAAAAAACGCAAAAACTAACGACCAAGGAGCAGATTTTGCTCATGGTCATGACCGCGCTGTTTTGCGCGCTCGCCTATGCAGCGACCTCGCTGTTTCACATCAAGGTCACTTTTTTGACCTTTGATATCAAGGATTGTCTGATCACGATCGGCGGACTTTTGTTCGGCCCCGTGGCAGCTGTCACGATTTCCGCTGTGACGGCTTTGCTGGAGCTGATCACGGTCAGTGAGACCGGCTTTTACGGATTTGTGATGAATTTCGTATCGTCGGCGTCCTTTTCGGTGGTCGCATCGCTGATCTACCGCTACCGCCGTGACCTGCTTGGTGCCGTCATCGGTCTGGTGTCTTCTGTTTTCTGTTTAACAGCGATCATGATGGGCATGAATTTGCTGGTCGTACCGCTGTATACCCCGGGAGTAGATACGGCAACCGTTGCCGCCATGCTTCCCACCTTAATTTTGCCTTTTAATCTGACCAAGGCGGTCATGAATGCCGCTCTGGTGCTGATCCTATATAAACCCGTTTCCACCGCGCTGCGCTATGCGCGCGTCAAGCTGCCCGGGCAAAAATCCGACAGCACGCCGCATAAGGGCACTTGGAAGACCAATCTGCTGATCACGCTTGCAGGCGTGTTGCTGATTGCTGCATCGTTGATCTTGTTCTTTGTGCTGCTTGGCGGCAAGATCGAGTGGTTTGTCTGACGCGCGGAAACAGGGAAATATCCGTTTGGAGTTAAACATGGATGCTATCAAGCAAGCTTTAATTGATTTTTTGATGAGCGGCGGCAAGGAGCTGGGTGTTTTTCTGTGCTCCATGGTGCCCGTCATCGAGCTGCGTGGCGCAATCCCGCTGGGCTGGTTTTTGGAGCCGCAAACGCCTTGGTGGCTGACCTATCTGTTAGCCGTTGCAGGCAATATGCTGCCCGTACCCTTTATTCTGCTGCTGATCCGGCAGGTGTTGACCGTCATGGAAAAGATGCCTATCAAATTCGTGCGTGCGTTTGCCGCATGGCTGCGCCGCAAGGCAGAAAAGAATACCGATAAGATCCAACGCTTTGGATTTTGGGGACTTTGCTTCTTTATCGCCATTCCGCTGCCCGTAACGGGAGCTTGGACAGGCTCGCTGGTTGCCGCTACCATTCGCATGAATTTCTGGAGAGCCATGCTTTCTGCGTTGCTTGGCGTGATGATCGCGGGCGTGATCGTCACACTCATTTGCTTGGGCGTGTCAAGCGGTATCGAGTGGCTGGGCTTTTTGATTTGATTATAATAAAATATTGACATAAAAAGAGGGAAAGATAATGAAAAAAGTATTGTTCACAAGTGAAAGTGTAACCGAAGGACATCCCGATAAAATTTGTGATAAGATCTCTGATGCCGTATTGGATAACATGCTGGCTGCTGACCCCATGGCTCGCGTAGCTTGCGAGACCTTTGTGACCACCGGCCTTGTATGCGTCATGGGTGAGATCACCACCTCCGCGTACGTTGACATTCAGAGCATCGTAAGAGAGACCGTCCGCGAGATCGGCTACGACCGCGCAAAGTACGGCTTTGACTGCGACAGCTGCGCTGTCATCAACTCCATTCACGAGCAGAGCCCCGACATTGCTATGGGTGTTGATAAGTCCTTGGAGGCAAAGGCTGGCGTGGATACCGACGGTCTGGACACCGGTGCCGGTGACCAGGGCTTGATGTTCGGTTATGCTTGCAATGAAACCGAGGAGCTGATGCCCCTGCCCATTTCCTTGGCACATAAGATGGCACTTCGTCTGACTGAGGTACGTAAGAACGGTATGCTGACCTATCTGCGTCCCGACGGCAAGACCCAGGTGACCGTAGAATACCACGACGGCAAGCCCGTTCGCGTGGACGCGCTGGTTATTTCCACCCAGCATAGCCCTGAGGTAGAGGTGGAGCAGATCCGTGCAGACATGATCAAGCACGTCATTGAGCCCATCGTGCCCGCACATCTGATCGATGCTGATACCAAGATCTACGTCAACCCCACCGGCAGATTCGTCATCGGCGGCCCTGCAGGCGATACCGGTTTGACCGGCAGAAAGATCATCGTTGATACCTACGGCGGTTACGCTCGTCACGGCGGCGGCGCATTTTCGGGTAAGGACCCCACAAAGGTAGACCGTTCTGCATCCTACGCTGCAAGATACATTGCAAAGAACGTGGTTGCTGCAGGTCTTGCTGACCAGTGCGAGGTACAGGTCGCTTACGCAATCGGCGTTGCAAAGCCCGTATCCGTTATGATAGACACTTTTGGTACTGCAAAGGTAGACGAGGACAAGATCTCCGAGGCTGTACTGCGCCACGTAGACCTGCGTCCCGCAGCCATCATCAAGCGTTTTGATCTGCGCAGACCCATTTACTCTGCAGTTGCCGCTTACGGTCACATGGGTAGAGAAGACGTGGATGCACCTTGGGAGGCAAAGGATCTTGCACCCGTACTGGCTGCAGAGCTGCTTTAATCTGACACATACATATTTCCCCGCATATACTGTGCGGGGGTGATAAAATGGAAACTGTTGATACGCTGCTTGCTTTGGCTGTGTCCATGCTGGCGGTGTTTGGGCTGTGGTGCGCTGTCAAATTTCCGATGGAGGCGTTTTTCTCATCGGGAAGAGTGGTGGCTGCCATCGAGCTGAGAAACCAAAAAGATGCGGAACTGCTTGACGTGCTGTTGCATGAGGCGCGTTCCGCATTTTTTCGTAAGGGCATGCGCCGCATCGTGGTGCTGATCGATGCCTCGCTTTTGGATGGCGTGATCGGCAAGGAAGGCGTGCCAAACGAGCAGGTCCTGGAGCTGCTTGCGTATTACGGTGCGGATTACAGAGTCATCGGATAAAAACAAGGAAGGGAGTGCACGGCAAAATGCAGGACAATCAAGAGTATATGCAAGAGCAGGACGAGCGCGGGCTGGTCAAGCTTTCGGGCAGTATTGAGCACGTCATTTATGCCAACGAGGACAACGGCTATGCCATCTGTGATTTCGGCACGGATGACGACGAACTGATCACCATTGTAGGCACGATGCCGTACGTTGCCGAGGGCGACCGTATCAACGCCTGGGGCAAATGGGTGCACAATCCCAAATACGGCACGCAGTTCCGCGTGGAATCCTACGAGCGCGAAATGCCTGCGGATGCGTCAAGCGTGCTGCGCTATCTGGCATCGGGTGCGATCAAGGGCGTAGGTCCCAAAACCGCGCAAAAGATCGTGCAACGCTTTGGGGAGGATACCTTGGACGTCATGGAAAACCACCCCGAGTGGCTTGCCGAGATTTCGGGCATTACCATGAAAAAAGCCAAGGAGATCGGTAAGGACTTCAATGAAAAGGCGGGTATTCGCTCGGCTATGATGTTCTTCCGTGATTATTTCGGTGCAGCAATGACCGTGCGGATCTATAAAAAATGGGGCGGCTCGGCGGTGGATATCGCGCGCGCCAACCCGTACAGACTGTGCAATGAGGTAGAGGGCATCGGCTTTGAGCGCGCGGACGCCATGGCGCAAAGCCTTGGCATGGCATGTGACAATGAGGAACGCATCAAAAGCGGTATTCTCTATATGCTACGCGCCAACAGCGCGCAAAACGGGCACGTGTGCCTGCCGCGCGATAAACTGGTTGCAGGGGCGGCAAAGCTGCTTGGTGTAGAGGAGAGCGCGGCGGATGCGGCAGTCAGCCGTTTGCTTGGCGACAATCGCGTGTGCTACAGTATGTTTGACGGCACGCAGTACCTTTACGACAGCCGCGTGTACGCCCAGGAGGTGTATATTGCCGAGAAGCTGGTGCTGCTTGACAAGCTTTGCGCGTCGGTCGATGCGGGCGACGTGCACGCGTTTATCAAAAATGAGGAAAGAAAGAGTGGCATGCAGTATGCTACCATGCAGAAAAAGGCGATCTACGCCGCGCTTGAGAGCGGTGTCATGATCTTGACGGGCGGACCCGGTACGGGCAAAACCACCGTTGTGCGCGCGTTGATCGATATTTTCAAGGGCATGGGGCACAAGGTCGCGCTTGCAGCACCCACGGGCAGAGCGGCAAAAAGACTTTCCGAGTCCACGCAAACCGAGGCAAAGACCATTCACAGACTTTTGGAAATGGAATTTTCGGGTGACGATGAAACAGGCGGCAAATTCCGCAAGAATCAGCAGGATCTGCTGGAGGAGAACGTCATCATTGTGGACGAGGCGTCCATGGTAGACAATGCCTTGATGTGCCATTTGCTCAAGGCGGTCAAGCCGGGCGCGCGCTTTATTCTGATCGGCGACGCGGATCAGCTGCCCAGCGTCGGTTCGGGCTACGTGCTGCACGACCTGATCGAGAGCGGACGCTTTTCCACCGTGTGCCTGGATGAGATTTTCCGCCAAGCGCAAGAGTCGCTGATCGTGACCAACGCGCACGCCATCAATAAGGGGCAAATGCCGGATCTTAGCGTCAAAAATAACGACTTTTTCTTCCTGCCACGCCAGAGCGACGCGGAGATTGCCGCCACGATTGCGGATCTGTACCAAAACCGCCTGCCCCGTACCTATGGGGAAATGGCGCGGACGGGTACGCAGATCATCACGCCCTCGCGCCGCGGTGAAGGTGGTACGGATCACTTAAATCTCTTGCTGCAAAGCCGCATGAACCCGCCCGATAAGGGCAAGCGCGAATATACCTTCCGCGATACCGTATTCCGCGAGGGCGACCGTGTCATGCAGGTGCGCAACAATTACGACGTGGTGTGGGAGCGCACCGACGGACAGCAGGGCAGCGGTATTTTCAATGGGGATATGGGCGTCATTCGCCGCATTCACGCAGCCGATCGCGTCATGGATATTGAGTTTGACGACCGTATGGTCGAGTATGATTTTTCCTCCTTGGAGGACTTGGAGCACGCGTATGCCATCACGGTGCATAAAAGCCAGGGCAGCGAGTACCCCATCGTCATTGTGCCCATGTACTCCGCGCCCCCCATGCTGCTGACGCGTAATCTGCTTTATACGGCGGTGACGCGTGCGCAGAATATGGTGATTTTCGTGGGCAGGCAAGAGGTCGTGGCGCAAATGGTGGGGAACAACCGCCAGTCCATGCGCTACACGGGGCTTGCGCAAAGACTGCGCACCGAGGTGGAGAAATGAGCGCGGGCGTGATGCTGCGCCGCCTGTTATTCCCGCCGCGCTGCGCGTCTTGCGGTGCTTTGCTGGGCGGAGCGGACAAGAATGCACCGTTTGCCTTGTGCCGCGCGTGTGAGGTCAAGTGGGATGCGCACAAAAATGCGCTGTGCCGGTGCTGCGGCTATCCCGTGGCGGATTGCACGCGATCCGTGCCCATGCTGGCGCGCCACGGTGTAGATACCTTGCTCAAGCTGACCGAATATGACCCGCAAAAGCCGCAGAGCGTGGCAAGCCGCGTCATTTTCAAGCTCAAGGATAAGGAAAGCGCAGAGCTGCATGCATTTCTTGCCCGTGAGCTTGCGCCCAAAATAGAAGAGCAGCTGCTGCGCTTGGGGCAGACGCGCGAAAACAGCGTGCTCGTATGGGCACCGCGCTCCAAAAAATCCTTGCGTGAGCGCGGATTTGACCAATCCAAAGGGCTGTGCACAGCGCTTGCACGCGAGCTTGGGATAGGGAAGCCTGTCCAAATGGTGCGCCGCACGGGCGGCAGCGTGCAAAAGATGCTGGGGCAGGAGCAGCGCACCAAAAATGCCTTTGCCGCATTTGAAGCCGTGCCCAAGCATTGTGTGGACTTGAAAGGCAAGTGCGTCATTTTGGTGGACGACGTGGTTACCACGGGCTCGACGCTCTCGGCGGTTTCGGCAAAGATCAAGCCGTATAAGCCGGGGCACGTCATCGGTGTCTGTATCGCGGTGGACGTGCCGCCTGAGCGCAGATAAAATGCACCGTAGTTGCTTTTATGGCATAAGCCAATTCATGGAGCACGACGTGCTCCATGAATTGAAAAAGACCTGCCGCGCGGCAGGTCTTTTTCGTATTTACATATTCATCATCCATCTTCCTGCGTCCAGGATCCATCTCTCGCACTCGGGGCGTTCGAGAACAGGCTGAGAGTATGAGGTCTCCTTGTTGCAAAGAGCCAAGCCGTGCGGGCCGTAGGGGTAGACGTGCAGCTCAAAGGAAATGCCGTTATCGGCAAGTGCGTGCGCGTAAACCAACGAGTTCTGCACGGGTACCAGCCCATCCTCGGCGGTGTGCCAGATAAAGGCGGGCGCGGTCTTGGCATTGACGTGCTTATCTACGGAATAGTACGCGCGATCCTCGGCAGTTGCGTCGGGTGAGCCGCAAAGCAGGTTGAATGAGCCTGCGTGTCCGTAATGGTTGCTGGCAATGACGGGATAGCCCAGCACCGTGCCGGTGGGGCGGTGCGCGTCGTTATCCTCGCAGCCAACCGCCGCGCGGATCTCGGGCAGATCAAACATGGTGCCGCAGGATGCGGAAAGGTGACCGCCTGCGCTGTAGCCGTTGATAAAGATGTATTTCGGGTCAACGTCGTACTCCTCGGCATGCTCGCGCAAGAACTTGACCGTCTTGCAAGCCTGGATCAAGGGGCGGCGGTTTGCGGCGTTTTCGCAAATGGAGTAGCGCAGAATGAACACGTTAAAGCCTTGCGAGAGGAAGGAAAGCGCGATCGGCTCAGCCTCACGAGCGGAGAGAAATGCATATCCGCCGCCTGGGCACACAATGACGGTGCGGCGCGCTCCAATCTGCAGCTCGGGGCTTTGGTCGTGCAGATATGCAGTCAGCGTACAATCGGGGTATTCGGGGAAGGGGCAGAGAGTAAAATGCTTCATATTTA
This sequence comes from Eubacteriales bacterium, assembly GCA_045587385.1. GTDB lineage: Bacteria > Bacillota > Clostridia > Oscillospirales > CAG-272 > SVQP01. The sequence continues at coordinate 53,812 of JAZNCE010000110.1, read as the reverse complement.
TGTACTTCCTTTCCGGTTATTAAATCCATTATAGCACACATGTGGCGCAAATGCAACGAGTTTGCAAAATTTTGCCTGCGTTGACAATGGGGCGCGTATGTGTTATAATGAAAAAAAGCGAAAGGAGAGGGAATATGAGAAAACTGATTTCTTTGGCTGTTGCTGTCTTACTGCTGATTTCTGTTTGTATCATGCCTATTGCTGCCGAACGCGAGGAAGCAGGCGGTTATTACGAGTATCCTGCCGAGAAAACAGACGAGATCCTTGCAGGCGAGGCGGGTGAAGCTTCTGTTCGGTGGAGCGTACCGTTTCAAATTATCACCCCTACGCTGGACGGCGTGATCAACCCGAATGAATATGCACCTTTTGACGGCTTTGAGGACTATATGACCTTGGCGGTTTCCCAAGGCTTGGATGCCGACAAGGCAGACGAACTGTACCAAAAGGTGCAAAACGGCATTTTGGACGCCTATTGGGGCTGGGATGACAGGTATTTATACCTGGCATTTGACGTGGATTGTGTGAACGGCTACAACTGCTCTCCCGAGCAGGACGTGCTGCTGTTTGCTTACAACTGTCTGCAGGTAGGTCTTGCCGACGTGGATGCCGAGGGCAGAGATCCCTCTTTTACCGAGCTTGGCTTTGGGTACGACGCGGAGCAGGACAGAAATATCACCTTTACCTGGAACGGCACTTATCAGTCAGATCAGGAAGACCTTGCGGGGAAATACGACCAAGAAGCCGGGCGCGTAACGTACGAGCTGCGTATTGATTTGCAGCAAGCACTCGGCATGGACCGTCCCCCCGACAACGGTGATCAATGCAATTTTGCATTTTCACTTGAGATTTCGGGTGATAATGATATCACGAACAGCGCACAGCTCATGTTTTGCCACGGTATAGCGGGGCAGTATTCCATGAAGCTTACCGAATATTTTGCGCGTATTACCTTCGAGGGACACCCAGGTCAAGTCGTCATCTCGCCCGGAGTTCCTCCTCCAAATATTACGACGGGAGAGATGGAGTACGAGCTGCGCGAGATGATGGATTTTTCCGATGCAGATGTTTTTGGCACCATGATCGGCGAGGGCGCGGCGCTTGAGCAGGTCACCGAAGGTGAGGACACCTTTCTGCGCATTACTGCAAAAGAGGATGGCTGCTACGTCTACAGTACCGCATATCCCCGCAATTTGCTTTCGGATACCAAATATCTTGTGATCAAGTACCGCACGAATTCTCCCAAGGCGGGGGAATGCGGTGTGATCTGGAAAACAAGGCAAGCTCCTGAATATGATACGGTGCAGTGCTATACGACCTATATCGGAATCGATGGGGAGTGGAGATATGACATTCTGGACATGAGTGGTGAGTATGCATGGCGAGATTATATTATGAATCTTGGAATCGTGCCCTTTTACGGAACGGAGAACGTGGCAGGCGAAATCATGGACGTTGCTTGGATCAAGGCATATAGTTTAGACCCGTACGAGCTGTACCGCCCGCTCTTTGAAACCACCCCCATGCCCGAAACGGGAGAGGGAGAGCCTACGTTTGCGCCCGATACGATCGCACCGCCCGAGTCAATCGCGCCGGATGAAGAAGAGACAGCTTGGGAGACGTTCCACGAGCAGGAAAAGCCCGATAATAATTTTGGCGGCTTGTTCTTTGAGGTGTTCGGCGACGATGCGCTTGCAGGCTGTCAAGGTGAGTCACTTGGCTGTAAAGGCGGTGGCTGTAATGCAGTCACGGGCGGCTTGCTTGTTTTTTGTCTGCTTGCCGCAGGCATTGTGTTCAGAAAAAAATGACATAATTAGGGGAACGCTCATCAAAGGGCGTTCCTTTTTGTGCGTTTTGTGTGTTTTTTGCAAATCCCTATTGACACATTGTGTAAAAATGAGTATAATATGGTTAATAAGATGGCGTCATGTCACTTATGAAAATTTATTTTATAAGAGGTGCAACATGAAAAAACTGATGGCTTTGGCAATTGCTTTGCTTATGGTAGCAGCAATCTGCGCAATCCCCGCATCTGCTGATTTCCTCGACCTCGGCACGCTGCTTGAGTACACTGCTGAGAAGTACGACGAGATCCTGGCAGGCGAAGCAGGTGAGGCTTCCATTAAGTGGAACGTTCCTTACCAGGCAATCACCCCCGTTCTGGACGGTGAGATCAAGAAGGACGAGTACGCTCGTTTCGAAAACTTTGAAGACTACATTGGCGTTTCCGCTACCTCCAGCTACGGCAAAGAGGCTACCGATGCTCTGTACGAGAAGGTAAAGGGCGGTTTCTTTGACGCTTACTGGTGCTGGGACGGTCAGTACCTGTACATGGCATTCGACATTGACGCAATCGACGGTTACGACTGCACTCCCACTCAGGACGTTATGCTGTTCGCTTACAACTGCCTGCAGATCGGTCTTGCAGACGTTGATGCAGAGGGCAGAGACCCCTCTTACACCGAGCTTGGCTTTGGTTATAACCAGGAAAAGCAGGAAGACATCACCTTTACCTGGAACGGTCAGTACCTGTCCGGTGCAGACGATTTCACCGGTAAGTACGATGACGCTTCCAAGCGCATCACTTACGAGCTGAGAATCGACCTGCAGCAGGCGCTGGGTTGGGAAAAGTACCCCGAGAACGGCGACCAGTGCAACTTCGCATTCGTTATGGAAGTTCAGGGCGAGAAGGATGAGAACAAGAATGCACAGGTTCTGTTCTGCCACGGTATCGGCGGTCAGTTCTCTCCCAAGCTTTGCCAGTATTTCGCACGCATCACCTTCGAAGGCAAGCCTGAAGACGTTGTTATCAAGCCCGGCGAAATTCCCCAGGTATCTCCCGAAGACATGGAGTACGAGCTGCGTGAGATCATCAACTTCTCCGACACTAACGTATTCAACACCATGGTAGGCTCCGGCGCATCCGTTGCGCAGATCACCGAGGGTGAGGAGACCTTCCTGCGCATTACCGCAGAGGAAGACGGCTGCTATGCATACAGCACCGCATACCCCAGAAACCTGCTGTCCGATGCAAGATACCTTGTTATCAAGTACCGCACCAGCTCCGCAAAGGCTGAGGAGTGCGGCATTATCTGGCAGACCAGACAGGAGCTCGACTTCCGCGTTGACGAGTGCTACTTTGACTTTACCACCGGCGACGGTAACTGGAACTATCTGATAGCTGATATGAACGGTGACGCTAAGTGGATCGACTACATCCAGACCCTGGGTCTTGTTCCTTTCTACGATGAGGAAGGCGTTGCAGGCGAGACCTTTGATATCGCTTGGATCAAGTGCTACAACCAGGATCCCTACGATCTGTACGAGCAGTACATGCCCACCACCGAAGAGACCACCGCTGAGCCCACCGATGAGACCACCGAGGGCGACGTTACCACCGATGCTCCCGAGCAGGGCGGCGAGCAGACCACTGCTCCCGCAACCGAGAAGAAGGGCTGCAAGGGCGTAGTCGGCACAGGCGTTCTGGCAGTTGTTGCGGTATTCGGCTGTGCAGTAGTGCTGAAGAAGAAGGACTAATTTATAGAAATATTTCGTGTTGCAAGCACTTCGGTGCTTGCAACACCTTTTTTTGTCATAAAGGTAGACAAACGCATCGCTGTGTGCTATAATAAACCCAATACCATAGAGAAGGGAGAACCAATATGAAGGTTTCACAAATTCCTTATAAGAGATTTACGCTGGAAGAGGCACAGGCTGCCTTTGAGGCGTTTTGCAAGGCAAACGCTGCCGCTACGTGCGTAGAGGACGTAGTTGCTGCAAAGAACGCCGTTATGGAGTGCATGATCGATTATTATACGCAGGCTTCCTTGGCAAACTGCCGCTTCACGCTGGATACCAGAGACGAGTTCTACGGTGCAGAGGTCGCGTATTACGACGAGGTCGGCCCGCACATTTCGGGCATGCAGGCAGAGTACGGCAAGCTGCTTTTGTCCTCGCCCTACCGCGCGGAGCTGGAAAAGCTGCTCAATCCCCGTATCTTCAAGGCGATAGAGGTTCAGCTTAAGTGCTTCGATCCCTGCATCATTGAGGATATGCAGGAGGAGAATGCGGTCACGACCGAGTATTCCAAGTTCATGTCCGAGATGCAGTTTGAGTTCCGCGGTGAAACTATGCCGCTCTCCGCGCTGCGCGGCAACCTGGAGGACGGTGACCGCGAAACCAGACGCGAGTGCGCAGAGGCGATCGGTCGCGGCTTGCAGGCAAACGCCGCACAGCTGGACGAATTTTACGATAAGCTGGTTAAGATCCGCCACAGAATTGCCACCAAGCTGGGCTATGAAAACTTTATTGAGCTTGGCTACTACCGCATGGGCAGAATGGACTACGATGCCGAAATGGTGCGCAAGTTCCGTGATAACGTCAAAACCTCTCTTGTTCCTCGCGTCAAGGCTCTGAAAGAAAAGCTTGCCGAGGAAATGGACTACGGCACGTTCATGTTCTACGATGATGCGATCTGGATGGCAGGCGAGCAGCCCAGACCCATGCTGGATAAGGACGGCATCTTCAAGGCGGCGCAGGAAATGTACGACGATATGAATCCCATCGTGGGCAACTTCATGCGCGCAATGCAGGAGGCTGAGGCGTTTGACGTAGAGGCACGCGACGGCAAGTTCGGAGGCGGCTATTGCACCTGCTTCCCCAGATACAAGCAGCCCTTCATCCTTGCAAACTTCAACGGCTCCTGCGGTGACGTGGACGTTATGACGCATGAGTTCGGTCACGCGCTGGCAGCAAACTTTGCTTGCGAGCAGGATAACTTTGAGCTGGACGTGGGCGGCATGGAAACCGCAGAGTGCCACTCCATGAGTATGGAGTTCCTTTGCTGGAAGTATATGGACAAATTCTTTGGCGATATGGCACCCAAGTACAGAAAGCGTCATTTGCTTGACGCGCTGAGCTTTATTCCTTACGGTGTCATCGTGGACGAGTTCCAGCACCTGATGTATGCAAATCCCGATATGACGCCTGCGCAGCGTAAGCAGACTTACCTGGAGCTGGAGGCAAAGTACCGTCCTTACATGACGCTGACGGGCATTCCTTACCTTGAAGAGGGAACGAGATGGCAGTATCAGATGCACATCTACGAAAGCCCCTTCTATTACATCGACTACTGCCTGGCGCAGACGGTTGCTATCGGCTTCCTTGTCGCGTCGACCGAGGACTACGATTCCGCACTCTCCCGTTATCTGGAGTTTGCAAAGTGCGGCGGTACCAAGGCGTTTGAGCAGCTGATCGAGGATGCGGGCCTTGCGTCTCCCTTCAAGGACGGCGCGCTGGAGATTCTGGCAGATAAGGCTGCAGAGATTGCAAACAACTTATAAACCGAAAGGGGCGATTTTTCAAATCGCCCCTGTGTTTTTATGTCAAAATTTTCTCTTTTTATTGCAATTTTCTACACTTTATGATACAATGGATTCATATAAGAGCTCCCGCGCGGAGAGAAAGGACACATTATGGAAAACGTAGCACTTGCCCTGATCCCTTATCCCAAATATATTACCTGCAGACAGGAAATGCTTGCCATCATGCCTATCATGGAGATCTGCGATCCCATGTTTGCACGCCCTGCAAAGGCGTTTGCGGGATATGCGCAGAGACTTGTCGGCGTCAGATTTACCGAGGGACGCGGTGCGTCGGTCGTGCTGCGTGTGGATCCCGATATGCAGAGCGGGGAATACTCCCTGCGCGTGCAGACCGCGCGCGTGGTCCTTTGCGCAGCCGATGCGCAGGGTATGCAGTATGCGCTGGCAACCTTGGGTCAGCTGATGCGCGTGGTGGACGGTCGCGTCAGCGTCCCCGTATGCGAGGTGCGTGACCTGCCCGATTGCGAGCACCGTTGCGTGATGATCGACCTTGCGCGCAACTGGCATCCCTTTGATTACCTGCTTTCCTACGTGGATCTGTGCTGGTTCTATAAGGTCAGCCGCCTGCACCTGCACTTTACAGACGATCAGAGCTATACTTTGCAGAGTGCGATCTACCCCAAGCTTGCTACCGAGGGCAGAAGTTATACCAACGAGGATATTGCATACTTGAATAAATATGCTGCCGAGCGCGGTATTTCGCTCATCCCCGAGATCGACGTGCCCGGACATTGCACGCAGCTTTGTAAGAACTATCCCGAGATCTTTGGTACGGATAATATCATTCCGCAGACCGAGGCTGCCATGAGCGCTATGCAGGCATTGTTCGCGGAGCTTTGCGACATGTTCCCGAATGCCGAGTACGTGCACGTGGGCGGTGACGAGGCTGCCATTGACAAGTGGACGACCAACGAATCTTGCCGCGCTTATGCAGAGTCCTGCGGCATTGACTTTGATCACCCCGATAAGAGATACCTTGCCGAGCGCATGCTTGCAAATTTCGTGCAGAAAATGGCGGATGCCGTCATGGCAAAGGGCAAGAAGGTCATGGCTTGGGAGGGCTTTGCACCCGCCGTCAACGAGTTTGTTTCCAAGGATATCATCATGCACAGCTGGGAAAACTACTATCAGACCACCCCGCAGCTCTTAGAGGGTGGCTTTAAGATCATCAACAGCTCCTGGCGACCCATGTACGTGGTCACGCCTGCGGCATATTGGTCGCAAAAAGAGGTGTATGACTGGACGATCTATCGCTGGACGCCCGTGCACCCCGATTCTCCTTACCGCGGTGTGACGATTGAGATCCCCGCGAATGACAACGTGCTTGGTGGTCAGCTGCTCGCTTGGGGCGACACCATTGCCGGTAGCTTCCCCACGGTTGCCGAGGGCATCGCCGAGGAGCGCAGATTGGTTGCAGAGCGTATGGCGGCACTTGCCGAGAACACGTGGAATCGCGAGAAGATGCGCAGCTATGCCGACTTTACCGCAGCATACGAGGCACTTGCACGCGCAGCAGGAATTTTGATCGGATAATTTCGTGAAAATTCGCACCGCCTATTTACATTCGGTGCAATTTGTGATACAATAAAATGTAATGTTGTTTCCAAGGGGTGAAGACATGAGGATCGGCTTTAATAACGATAAATATCTGCAGCTGCAATCACAGCAGATCAGAAAGCGTATCAACGAATTTGGCGGCAAGCTCTATTTGGAGTTTGGCGGCAAGTTGTTTGACGACTTTCATGCTGCACGCGTGCTGCCCGGCTTTGCGCCCGACAGTAAGCTGCGCATGCTGCTGAGTCTGCGCGACCAGGCAGAGATCATTCTGGTGGTCAACGCGGCGGATATTGCCAAGAATAAGATGCGTGCCGATCTCGGCATCACCTACGACCAGGATGCGCTGCGCCTGATCGACATTTTCCGCGACCTCGCCTTTACCGTGGATAGCGTGGTCATCACCTGCTACGCAGGGCAAAAGGCGGCAGACGATTTCCGCCGCAAGCTTGCCGACATTGGTGTCAACAGCTATCTGCACTATAAAATTGAGGGCTATCCCTCGGACGTGGAGCACATCGTCAGCCCTGCGGGCTTTGGCAAAAATGAATTTGTCAAAACCACCAAGCCGCTTGCGGTCATCACCGCGCCCGGCCCCGGCAGCGGCAAAATGGCAACCTGCCTTTCGCAGCTCTATCACGAGCATCAGAACGGCGTGCGTGCGGGATATGCCAAGTTTGAGACCTTCCCCATCTGGAATCTGCCCCTGCGTCATCCCGTCAACCTTGCCTACGAGGCAGCGACTGTGGATCTGGACGACGTCAATATGATCGACCCCTTCCACCTGGAGGCATACGGCAAAACTACCGTAAACTATAACCGTGACGTGGAGATTTTCCCCGTGCTGCGTGCCATTATGACGCGCATTCAGGGCACGTCTCCCTATCAATCGCCCACCGATATGGGCGTCAATATGGTTGGTTTCTGCATTGAAGACGACGAGGTAGTGTGCGAGGCTGCCCGCAAGGAGATCTTGCGCAGATACTATCAGACCGCCGTTTCCGAAAAGCAAAAGGGAAGCGACGGCTCGCTGACCGCCAAAATGAAGATCTTGATGGAGCAGGCAGGCGTGAGCGCTGATTGCAATCCTGCCGTTGCCGCGTCGCTTGCACGTGCAGAGCACACCAATAACCCCGCAGGTGCAATGGTGCTGCCCGACGGCACGGTCGTCACGGGTAAGACCTCCTCGCTGCTCGGGCCCTCTGCAGCTCTGCTACTCAATGCACTCAAGCGTTTGGCAGGCATCTCTAAGGAAGAGGAGATCATCAGTGCGGATGCGCTTGAGCCGATCTGCAAGCTCAAAACCGAGTATTTGCGTCAAAGCAACCCCCGCTTACATTCGGATGAAGTGCTCATCGCGCTTTCCATCAGCTCGCGCACGCATGCAAATGCTGCATTGGCACTTGCCCAATTGGACAAGCTGCGCTGCTGTGACGCACACTTCTCGGTCATTCTTTCACCCGTTGACGAGCGCACCTACAAGCGTCTTGGCATTAACGTGACTTGCGAACCCGTAGCGGGCGGTAAAAAAGGAAAAGTAAAGTTATGAAAAAGATCCTTCTGATCGCAACGGGAGGTACTATTGCCTCCACTCCAACCGAACAGGGTCTTGCTCCCGGGCTTACGTCCCGGGAGCTTTTGGAAACTGTTCCCGAGCTGCAAAACGTTTGCGAGATCGATACCCTGCAGCTCTTTAACCTTGACAGTACCAATATGTGCCACGTGCAATGGCTGGCTATTGCGCGTACCATCCGCGAGAAATACGAGGATTACGATGGATTTCTTATCACGCACGGCACGGATACCATGGCGTATGCCGCTGCGGTGCTGTCCTATCTCGTGCAGCAAAGTCCCAAGCCCGTGGTGCTGACGGGCGCGCAGCGTTCCATTTCTCAGCGCGATACCGATGCAAGAGAGAATTTGCTCAACGCTGCCATCTACGCAGCCGATTCGGGTGCGCAGGGCGTGCACATCGTGTTTGACTGCAAGGTCATTGAGGGCACGCGTGCCACCAAGACGCGCACCAAGAGCTATTCCGCTTTTTCCAGTATGGATTATCCCGAGGTGGCGGTTGTGCGCGGCGGTAGGGTACTGCATTACGTGCGCAGTCCCAAGCCACAAACGCCCGTGTTTTACGATACGCTGGATCCCCGCGTGTTTGTGCTCAAGCTGACGCCCGGTATTCAGCCCGGCATTTTCGATTACCTTGCGGACAATTACCGCGCCGTGATCATTGAAAGCTTTGGTGTGGGCGGCATTCCCGTATATGACAGCGAGGCGTTTGCCGATAAGATCGCCATGCTGACCGCGCGCGGCGTTAAGGTCATCATCAAAACGCAGGTCGCGCACGAGGGCAGCGATATGGAGGTCTACCGCGTCGGCTTTACCATCAAGCAGAGATTTAACCTCTTGGAGGCTTACGATATGACCACCGAGGCAGCCTATGCCAAGACTATGTGGGCACTTGCCAACAGTGAGCACGATGCCGATTTCCGTACGCGCTTTACCACGGCGGTTGGCGCGGATTCGGTCAACTGAAAGGAGTTTTAGTATGTACACAAAAGAGCTTTTGCATTATATAGAAAACAGCCCTACGGCATATCAGGCGGTGGAGGCTGCTGCCAAGATCCTGGATGCGCAGGGCTTTGTGCGCCTTGGCGCGCAGGATGCATGGAACCTTGAGAGCGGTAAGGGCTATTACACGGTGCAGAACGGCACGTCCATCATTGCGCTCTGCATGCCCGCAAAGCGCATTGAGGGCATCATGCTGGCGGCAAGCCACAGCGACAGCCCTACCTTTAAGCTCAAGGCAAATTGCGAGGCGGATACGGGCGAGTATATCAAGCTCAACACCGAGCGTTACGGCGGCATGATCATGTCCACTTGGCTGGATAAGCCCCTTTCCTTGGCGGGCAGACTCGTCGTCAAGGACGGTGACGCCATCAGATCGGTTAACGTCAAGGTGGACAAGGATCTGTTGCTGATCCCCAACGTGGCAATTCACCAGAACAGAAAGCATAACGACGGCTTTGTATTCAACGCGCAAACAGATATGATGCCGCTCTTTGGTATGTCGAGTGCCAAGGGCACGCTGACAGCACAGGTCGCAGAGGCGGCAGGCGTGGGGGCAGAGGACGTGGTAAGCGCGGATCTCTATCTCTATAACCGTACCCCCGCAACCGTATGGGGCGCGGATGACGCATTTTTCTCCGCACCGCGCATTGATAACCTCATGTGTGCATACGGCACGCTGATCGGCTTTATTCAGTCGACAACGGCAGAGAACACCTTGCAGGTATGGTCTTGCTTTGATAATGAGGAAACGGGCAGCCGCACCAAGCAGGGCGCGGGTGCACTTTGGCTGCGTGACGTACTGGAGCGCGTATGCCAGACGCAGGGCGTGGATCTGCGCCGCGTATTGCCCACGTCCATGATGCTGTCTGCGGACAACGCACACGCAAAGCATCCCAACCATCCAGAGCTTTCGGATGCGCAGAACGCACCGCGCATGGGCGGCGGCGTGGTCATCAAGGCAAACGCATCGCAGAGCTATGCAACCGACGGCATTTCCTGCGCACTCTTCTTAGAGATGTGCAAGAAGGCGGGCGTGCCCACGCAGCCCTTTGCAAACCGTTCGGACAGCGCAGGCGGCTCCACGCTGGGCAGCATTGCAGACACCTTGCTGCCGGTCAATACCGTGGATATCGGTATGGCGCAGCTGGCTATGCACTCGTCCTATGAAACTGCGGCTTGTGTGGATAACGAGTATCTGGTTAACGCATCCCGCGCGTTCTTTGAAACCGCGATCACCTTGGATGCTGACGGAAACTATCATATTTAACGCGAAAAAGACGGCAGAAATGCCGTCTTTTTCTCACCGTACGGACGCTCTCCACGATGAAAAGTTTTCGCCCGCCTTTTTCAAAAGGCGGCGCAGGTCAAGGGCGCGTAGCCCTTGTCGCGCCCGCAGGCGCGAAACTCTCCTACCGCCGTTTTTTGGTTCTTTTTTGCGGCTTCTTGCTCAAAAAAGAACGGAAACAATTTCCTCACATAATATCTCAAGGAGCAATTCATTGGGAATTGACAATCCATCGCCTTTCTGCTATAATAAGCGTAAAGAAATCCCTTTTGGAGGTTCAATATGCAGGAATACCGTATTCGTACTTATACCGAAATCCCCGAGGATTGGTCAGGGGTACCCAAGGCCTTGATCGATCAGTATGCCTGGAGTCAGACATATATGCCCATCACTTACGGACAGTTGATCATGATCGAGTCCTTTGGTTTTGTTTTGCGCATGACCTGCAAGGAAACCAATCCCCGTGCCGTTTATGAGGAATACAATCAGCCCGTTTATACCGATTCCTGCTTGGAATTTTTTGCGATCTGGGACAATGAATCGGGCAGATATATCAACATGGAAATGAATGCGAAGGGTACGCTGCTATCCTTTTGCGGTGTGGGCAGGGACAACCGCACGCCGCTGATCAATCTGACGGGCGGACAGCTGCCTGTCGTTACCCCCTTTGCTACGGATGAGGAGTGGGGCATTGTTGCAGAGATCCCATTCTCAATTTTGGATGCGGTCTACGGCATCCGTAAGGAGAGCTTTGTGAGCGGTTATGCCTTCAAGGGCAATTTTTATAAGTGCGGAGACCAAACGGCCGTGGTGCATTACGGTTCGTGGAGCCGCGTGAAGACCAAGACGCCCGATTTTCACCGCCCCGAATACTTTGGAAAGCTGGTTATTGCATGAAGATCTTGGCAAGTGACTACGACGGCACGCTCAACGTATTGGGCGAGGTCAGCAGGGAAAATATCGAGGCGATCCGCGCGTGGCGCGCAGCAGGTAACCTGTTCGGGCTTGTCAGCGGCAGAAATTTGGGCTCGATCAAAAAGTTTTTGGATAAGGACAACGTGCCTTATGATTTTATGGTAGGCTGTAACGGCTCGGTCATTACCGATGCAGAGGGGAACGCTACGGGGCATAACTGTATTCCTGCGCGCGTGGCAAAGGCGTTGTTTGAGGAATTTTTCAAATACGAGGTGGATTGGGTATCTGCATCGTACGATTGGGGCAGCGTGGGCGTGCAGGCGAGCACCGATCTGCGCGCGGACGATGCGTGTCTGATGCTTGACGAGGTGCGACTGGACCGCGTGCTGCAGGTATCATGCTGGTTTACCTGCCCCGAGCACGCGTTGGCTGTGCGTGAGAAGTGCGAAGCCATGTTCCCGGGACAGATCAAGGGGCTGATGCCCACCGTGCAAAGCATTGATTTCGTGTGCGTGGGTACGGATAAGGCGAGCGGTATTCGCAAGCTGTCCACCTGCCGCGGACTTGCGCCCGAGGTGATTTTGACCGTGGGCGACGGCGAAAACGATCTCTCCATGCTCGAGGCGCCCGATTTTTGCGGACACGCCATGCAAAGTGCCATGCCCGTGGTGCTCGATCGGGTCGAGCGCACCACAAAAAGTGTGGCGGCGTTGATTGAGGAGTATTTGTGAGTTAGTTTATGCATGGGCTTGCTCCTCCTCTGCTTACATAAATAACATCTCGTAGGGGCGCGCATAACAAAAGGACAGAGGCTTGTTACCTCTGTCCTTTGCTTTTATCAATCAAAATAACCCAGCTTGTAAAGCAGCTCTGCGCACAAGAGCGCGCCGCCTGCCGCACCGCGCAGGGTGTTGTGTGCAAGGGCTACGAACTTGTAGTCGTAAATGGTGTCCTCGCGCAGTCTGCCAACCGTCACACCCATGCCGCCGTAAATGTCACGGTCCAGCTTGGTCTGGGGGCGGTTATCCTCTTCCATGTAGGTGATGAACTGCTCGGGGGCGCTGGGCAGACCGAGCTCCTGGGGCTTGCCGCTAAAGGTCTTCCAACGCGCAAGGATCTGCTCCTTGGTGGGCTTGTTCTCAAACTTGACAAACACAGCCGCCATGTGACCGTCGGTCACGGGCACGCGAATGCACTGCGAGGTGATGGCGGGGCCGTCAGCCTTGACGATCTGACCGTCTACAACCTTACCCCAAATGCGCAGGGGTTCCTGCTCGGACTTTTCTTCTTCGCCACCGATAAAGGGGATGATGTTGTCAATCATTTCGGGCCACTCGTTGAAGGTCTTGCCTGCGCCGGAGATTGCCTGGTAGGTGGTGACCACCATTTCCTTGATGCCGAAATCCTTGACTGCGGTCAGCGCGGGCACGTAACCCTGAATGGAGCAGTTGGGCTTGACAGCGATAAAACCACGCTTGGTGCCAAGACGCTTTTTCTGCGCTTCAATGACCTCGTAGTGGTCTGCGTTGACCTCCGGAATGACCATGGGCACGTCGGGCGTCCAACGGTGTGCGCTGTTGTTGGAAACCACGGGGATCTCAGCCTTGGCATACGCCTCCTCCAGCGCCTTGATCTCGTCCTTCTTCATGTTGACCGCGCAGAACACAAAGGAAACAAGCTCCTTGACAGCTGCGATGTCCTCGGAGCTGATCACGATCATATTCTTGTATTTCTCGGGCAGGGGAGTGGTCATCTTCCATCTGCCGTCAAGTGCCTGTTCGTAGGTCTTGCCCGCGTTACGGGGCGATGCGACCAGAGCGGTGACTTCAAAATAGGGGTGATCTTCCAAGAGGGTCAGAAAACGCTGACCGACCATACCCGTTGCGCCAATGACGCCGACTTTACATTTTTCCATGGTAATTCTCCTCATACAAAGGGATAAATAGTTATTAATATCATAGCACAGATGCGCCCATCGCGCAACTGTTTTTTGCAAGATTTTTTTGCGATCATGCAAAATTGTGCAAAAAGTGCGGATGTATTGCGGATAAATCGTGTTTATTGTGCAATAAAACGAGAAAATCCGTCACTTTTGTGCATTCTTTTGTTCCACGACCACGCTGTACACCTCATTTTTATGTACGCCGCGATCCTTGGCGGCTGCCTTGATGGCATCCTTCTCGGACATGCCCGTGTCAACGTAATATTGTACGTGCGCGGGAATGCTCATTTCCTGCCAGAATGCGCCCGATTCTGCGCTCTCGCTCGCGCCTTCAATGACCAGTACGTACTCGCCGCGCGGCTCTTTTGCGGTATAGATCTCAATCGCGCCCGCAAGAGTCGTGCGCTCTACCTGCTCGTTGAGCTTGGTAAGCTCACGACAAAGCGAGATGCGGCGGCTGCCGCCAAAGGCTTCGGCAAGATCCGAGAGTGTGGTACGCAGCTTGTGCGGTGCCTCGTGCAAGATCATGGTGCGCTTTTCATTCTTGAGGCTGTCCAGGTGCGCTCTGCGCTCGGCTTTGTTTGTGGAAAGAAAGCCTTCAAAGGTAAAGCGACCCGTGGGCAGGGCAGAGAGGGTCAGCGCGGTAATGGCAGCGCAGCAGCCGGGAATGCTTGTCACGGTCACGCCGCGCTCGGCGCACAGCACCACCAAGTCTGCACCGGGGTCGGACACGGCAGGCGTGCCCGCGTCGGTCACAAGCGCGCAGGATTCGCCCGCCTGCAGTCGCTCGATGATCTGCTCGCCTCGCTCGCGCTTGTTGTGCTCAAAATAGGACACCATGGGCTTGGAAATGCCCAGCACCGAAAGCAGCTTTTGAGAGTTGCGCGTATCCTCGGCGGCAATAAAATCCACCTCGGAAAGCACCTTGATCGCGCGCTCGGAAAGATCGGCAAGATTGCCGATGGGCGTGGCAACCAAATATAAAGTACCGCCTACAATGGCGTTTTTTTCTTGGAAAAAGTCGTGATTTTTGATGGAACTCATGGCAAATTCCTTTCATAGAATGAAAATAGAACTTTTTTAAGGGGGCATTTATGGCGATCAAAATATACGTGGATCAGGGGCACAATCCCGTCAATCCCAACGCGGGCGCGGAGGGAAACGGACTGCGCGAGCAGGATATTACTTACCGTATAGGGCAGGAGTTAGCCGCACTTTTGCGAGCAGATCCGAATTATGAGGTGCGCCTTTCGCGCCCGACGGCGGACACACAGCTTGGCACTTCACTGAATTCCAGCCTGCAAGCACGCGTGCAGGATGCCAACGCGTGGGGCGCGGATTATTTTATCAGCCTGCATAACAATGCGTCCGAGATCACTTCGGCATCGGGTACCGAGGCGTACGTGTATTCCCGCACGGGGCAGGCGTTCCCGCTTGCCGAGAGCATTGTGACGAGTGTGACCGATATCACGGGACTGCCCGATCGCGGCACGATTGTGCGTTCGGGACTTTACGTGCTGCGCAAGACTGCGATGCCTGCGGTGCTTGTCGAGCTTGGATTTATCACCAATCCGGGCGACGCTGCACTCATGAACCAAAATCCGAGGCTGTTCGCCCAAGGGGTGTATCAGGGGATCAGAAATTATACGGGGGAGTGAAATTCGATGATTGTCAAAATTTCTAATGAAAAGTTTTGATCAAACTTTTTCAAAAGTTTGCGGGGGCTTGGGGCAGCGCCCCGAGTCGCGCCCGCAGGCGCGAAATGCCAACTCGCCGTTTTTGGTTCTTTTTGCGGCAATTTTGCCAAAAAGAACGGAGAGGGTTTTCTCACATGATATCCCAAGAGTTGTCCCTGCGAGCTTATGACAACATTTTCAATAATTCCGCCTCGTCAATCACGGTCACGCCAAGGCTTTGCGCCTTGGTCAGCTTGCTGCCTGCAGCCTCGCCTGCAACCACGTAGGAGGTCTTCTTGGAAACCGAGGAAGAGGTCTTACCGCCCGCTGCTGCGATCAGCTTTTCGGCTTCGCTTCTGCCCATAGTGGGCAGCGTACCGGTCAGCACGAATGTCAGTCCTGCCAGCTTGTCACCCACGGGGGCGGCGGTGGAGGTCGTCAGCACGCCTGCGGCTTCAAGACGCGCGCAAAGGGCGCGGCTCTCGGGGCGGGAGAAATATTCGACCACGCAATCTGCGGTGATCTGTCCAAAATCGTCCAGCGCACACAGCTCCTCGGCTGTTGCGTCCATGCACGCGGCAAGCGTACCGAAGCGGCGCGCAAGTGCCGTTGCGGCAACCTGTCCGATATTGCGGATGCCGAGTGCGAAAATCAATCTTTCAAGTCCTGCCGATTTGGATTTTTCAATGGCGGAGATCAAGTTGGCAGCGGATTTGTCGCCCATGCGGTCAAGAGCAGAGATTTGCTCTGCGGTCAGCGCATAGAGATCGGCAGTATCGTGAATGAGATCTGCCTCAATCAGCGCGTCTACGATCTGCGGGCCCAGCCCGTCAATGTCCATGGCGTCCTTGGAGGCAAAATGCTCAATGCCGCGCGAAAGCTGTGCGGGGCAAGAGGGGTTGATGCAGCGTACCGCCACCTCGCCCTCGGCTTGCACCACCTCGTGTCCGCACGAGGGGCAATGCGTGGGCATGTGGAAGGGCATCTGCGTGCCGTCACGCTTTTCGGGATGCGCGCATACCACCTCGGGAATAATGTCACCGCTCTTTTGCACCGAAACAATATCGCCCAGCATAATGCCGCGCTCGCGGATAAAGTCAACGTTGTGCAGCGTCGCGCGGGAAACCGTCGTGCCTGCCAATCTCACGGGGGAAAGCTCTGCGGTGGGGGTCAGCACACCCGTGCGTCCAACCTGAATCGTGATCTCATTGAGCTTGGTTTGCTTTTGCTCGGGCGGGAATTTGTACGCTACCGCCCACTTGGGGGTGCTGACGCCCTGTCCGAGCACGATGCGCTCGGCAAGCGAGTTAACCTTGACCACCACGCCGTCAATATCGTAAGCAAGATCGTCGCGCATAGCGCCGATCTTTTCGATGTGAGCAATGATCTCGTCTGCCGTGTGCACCACGGTGCGCAGGGAGATGGCAGGGAAGCCAAGAGCTGCAAGGCGGTCAAGCGTTTCCTTGTGGGTTTCGGGGGAGTGTCCGTCGGTATAGAGGTCACCCTCCTGGTAGTTGAAAATGAAAATATCGAGCGCACGGGATGCGGTGACCTGCGGGTCAAGCTGGCGTAAAGAGCCCGCTGCAGCGTTTCTGGGGTTTGCCATCAGCGCCTGGCCGTTTGCCTCGCGCTTTTGATTGATGCGCTCGAACACGGCACGGGGCATATAAACCTCACCGCGCACGGTCAGCGTCAAGGGCTCGGGGAGCGTAAGCGGAATGGAGAAAATGGTGCGCACGTTTTGCGTAATATCCTCGCCCGTTACCCCGTCACCGCGCGTCGCACCGGTCACAAGCACGCCGTTTTCGTAAATCAGCGAGCAGGACAAGCCGTCGATCTTGGGTTCAACCGAAAATACCGCCTCGGGCAGCTCTGCGTGAACGCGCGAGACAAATTCGGTCAGCTCGTCGTAGGAAAATACGTCCGAGAGCGAGTCCATGCGCACGCGGTGCGTGACCTTGGCAAACTTGTCCAGCGGCTTGCCGCCCACGCGCTGCGTCGGCGAAGCGGGATCAAAGTATTCGGGATGCGCCTCTTCAAGGGCGAGCAGCTCGTAAAACATGCGGTCGTATTCGTAGTCCGAGATCACGGGCGCGTCGTCCACGTAGTAAAGCTTTGCGTGGTGCGCCACTTCGCGGCGCAAAGCGTCTATTTTTTCATAAATCGGGTTGGTATTTGCCATAAAACCCTCCGAACAGTCAAATTTGCATACATCATTATTATACCAAAATAATTGAGAAATGTCAACGAAAAGCGGGGAATTTCATAAGGAAGGACAAACTTCCTTCATGAAAAGTTTTGATCAAACTTTTTCAAAAGTTTGCAGGCTCCAAGGGCAGCGCCCTTGGTCGCGCCCGCAGGCGCGAAACTTCCTATAACGGCATTTTTGGTTCTTTTTGTGCCTCTTTGCTCAAAAAGAACGGAGAGGGTTTTCTCACATAAAATCCCAACGGATGGAGGGCGATTCGCCGATCCCGCCGCGCCACGACACGGGGGACAGTCCCGCAGTAACATGCCCTTCGGGCACGTCACAGGGGACAGTCCCCGGTATCATGGCGCTCGTCTTGCGGGCGCATATGGCATGTGCCCCTACGGTTCATTCATCTCTTTTCCACAACTTTCTCTCCCTTACCTCTTGACGCAACCGTTTATTTGTTATATAATAAATTCGTATGTGCGTTTTGCAAAATCGCGTCAAAGGAGTGAGGAAAAATGCAGAAATCGGGCGGAAACATGCGAAAGTTCCGCGTGTACGGTCATGAAAAGAAAAAAGACTACACGCAGGGGCCAATGTTTGGTAAAATCATTTGGTTTATGCTGCCGGTCATGTTTACGGGTATCATCCAGCTGTTGTACAACGCTGCCGATATGGTGGTCGTGGGCAACTGGGCGGATAACGCGGACGCAGCCGTGGCTGCGGTGGGTGCGTGCGGTGCGCTGATCAATTTGATCGTCAACCTGTTTATGGGTCTTTCGGTCGGTGCGGGTGTTGCCGTGGCGCAAAAGATCGGTGCAGGTGACCACGACGGCGTGCAAAAGGTAGTACATACCGCCATTCTGACCTCGGTCTTTACGGGTATCGCAGTCGGCATTTTCGGCTTCGTTATGGCAAAGCCGTTGCTTGTTCTCATGGGCACGCAAGAAGAAATTCTTGTGGAAGCAGCCCCCTATATGCGCGCGTACTTCGTGGGCATTCCCGCATGTATGGTATATAACTACGCAGCAAGCATTCTGCGCTCCAAGGGCGACTCTAAAAATCCTTTGATCTTTTTGACGCTTTCGGGTCTTGCAAACGTATTCCTCAATCTGATCTTTGTCAGCGTGTTCCACATGGGTGCTGTCGGCGTTGGTATCGCAACCGCCGTTGCACAGTATATTGCCATGACCATGGTGCTTTACCATATGGTAAACCTTGACGATGATTGCAAGCTGGACTTCAAAAAACTGGCGATTGATAAGGCTGCGCTGAAAAAGATGATGCGCATTGGTCTGCCCGCGGGTCTGCAGGCAACGTTTTTCTCGCTTTCCAACGCGCTCATTCAGAGCACGGTCAATACTTACCCCACCGTTGTGCAGACGGGTAACACCACGGCAGGCAACATCGAGGGCTTTGTCTACATTTCCATGAACGCTTGCTATCACGCCGCGCTGACCTTTGTTGGGCAGAATACGGGCGCGAAAAAGTATAACCGCGTGCTGCGTGCGTCCTTGATTTGTTTGGGCCTTGTGACTGTTGTAGGTCTTGGCATGTCCACGTTGATCTATCTTAACGGTGCGGCACTGATCTCGATCTACCGTCCCGGTCAGCCCGACGTTGTGGCAGCGGGCATGGTCAGACTGTCGGTCATTTGCGTGACATACTTCCTGTGCGGCATTATGGACGTGGGCAGCGGTATCATGCGCGGTATGGGTAAGTCGTTCTTGCCTATGATGGTCTCGCTGATCGGCTCTTGCGTGTTCCGTATCGTGTGGATCATGCTGCTTTGTCCCGGCTTCCCCGCGCCTATCGAAACGCTGTATTGGTCGTATCCGATCTCCTGGATCCTGACCGCAGGCGTGCATCTGATCTGCTGCGCTGTGACTTGGATCTACCGCGTGCGCAAATTAAAGCGCGAGCAGGCAGTAAACGAGGCATTGCCCGAGCCTGCCAAAGAGGCGGCGCAGGCATAATCTACCCTATGTGGGAGCAGAAAAATAGCAGGAATTTGTTCAATTTTGAGCAGATTCCTGCTTTTTTATATAACGATCATGTATTGTCGCAAATTTAGTTACCGCATTTGTGTCATAAACCCATTCTATTCGCGTTCTCCCCCCTGCGCTTGGAACAAGCCTGCGCCTGCATTCCCCCCTCCCGGAGGGGGGCTATGTAGGTGGTCTGCTCATTCTTTTTAAGTTGACCGCTGAAATATCGGTTTTCACGCAGATTTCGGTTAATCAAGTTACCGTTGACGGTTGCGTGTCGGTTTGGAAGGGCGCGATACTACTATCAAAGCCCCCCTCCGGGAGGGGGGAATGCAGGCGCAGGCTTGTTCCAAGCGCAGGGGGGAGAGCGCGAATACAAACAGTCTATGCGTGTTTTATTGCGTACGTTTTCTTGATTTGATACTGTACGGTTTCATTTTTATACAGTAGTTATTGACGCAGCCGTTTTTTTCTCAATTCCGCCTTGAGTTTTACTCATATTTATTTCGCTTTACACAGCTGCTTTTATCTGCTATAATGATGTCAACGGTACCGAAATTGTAATTAAAGGAGAATATTATGGGCACAAAATCAATGGGTCAGATCATTCGAGAACTTCGTAAAGAGCGCAAACTGACACAGGAAGAGCTTGCAGAGCAGCTGAACGTTACCTATCAAGCGGTTAGCAGATGGGAAAATGATGTAGGTATGCCGGATATTTCGCAGATAGTGCCGTTGGCAAATGTTTTCGGAGTGTCTACCGATGTTTTGTTTGGTCAAAAGAATACTGATCATCAAAATGAGATCGACGAGTGTATGGAACGAGCAGAAGATAGGTTGTGCAATCCGCCCGACCATCTCAGCGTTCTTGAAAATTACATAGAATGTTGCGAGGATGTACTTGGCGTACTGAAAACTTATCCCAACAATTATGAGCTTTTGGCTTATTCGATTGGGAATATCTGTTGTTTGTTGGATCAGTATTACCATGATCCGGATGCGGAAGACAAGAAGGCTGAGCGACAATTTTGGGAAAATGAATGCATTCGCCAAGCAAACGTGATACTTGCGCATTGTAATGAAAGCCGTTACTTGAATGCGGCTAACAAGTGGCTGACAGTGCTGTACAAGAAAATGGGTAATTTGGAAAAGGCAGAGGAGCACGCAAAAAAGACTGGTATATTTGATCAATATCAGGAGGGAGGCGCGTTGTTAGCCGAAGTGTATAACAGCCTTGGAAAAAAAGAGCAGAGCCGCAAGCAGTATGCGGATAATATCAATAAGGCGTTGGACTATCTGCATCATCAGCTGGCAATGCTGGGGTATTCATGGAGCTCCGACGGAAAGTTTGAACAGGCGTACTCCTGTTTTAAGTTGTACTGTGATTTTTATGATTGTATGATGAGTGGTGTGCAAGAGGAACTGCCGTTTTGTCTGAATGTAAATTATGACGATTGTGCAGAGATGTGCATGCGATTGGAGCGATATGATGAAGCAATGGACTGGCTGGAAAAAATGATTGCTCACCAACAGTTTGTTGTGAGAAATTACAATGTGATCACCAAGAGCGCCTTGCCGTTTTTGCCCGATCTCGAATTCCGGTATACTGCGAATGTTTATGACAGAACTAATTTGCTGTTGCCTACACTTTCCTGGCAACTCTTTGACCCGATTCGTGAAACTGAACGGTTCAAAGCATTGTTTGCTGCTGCACAAGCCTTTGAGCGAGGTGAATGATAATTGCGCAAAAACGCACTTGCATTGCAGGTGCGTTTTTGTATGGTGAACGAATTGTAATGCGCCGCGAAGGATTTTGGGCGGGGCTTGGATGTTATCTTGATTGCGTTTTCTTACACACTCACAAAAACCCCTTTACTTTTTTATTAAAATATGCTAAAATGAATATGGAATACAATGCAAAACGGAGGAGGTACCAATATGGAATATGCACAGCAAACTATCGTGGATTTTTTGAGCGGTAAGTTGGACATCGTAGAATTTCGCCGTCTTTATGATGAGAAGCCCGAGATAGACGCCTTTTTACAAAATATTATTGATGATTTGAAAAAGGACGGTAGCAGAAAGCCTATTCCGCATATCATTGTGATTAACGGAAAGGAATATCATTCTTGTGCGGTTATTCCTTATTTGCTTGCGCCTGAAACTGACCCGGGCCTGCAATATTGTCCTCCTAAATACGAGTCGGTCCGTCAGATGCTGACGTATGAATTTCGTATGCATACGCATGACGTTGAAACCGCAGAAGGAGCATCTGTTTTCTACAGTGAAGTTTACGAAATATATCATCAAATCGATCAGTCTGTTCCTTACTTTTACAAGTACAGTGATGCTTTTGTTTTTGCATTAGATGTGATTCCCGAATATTTGGAAGGAGGAAATTCCGAAAAGTATATTCAAAAGCACATCATTCCTCTTTTCCCCGAAACCATGAAAAAGACAGAGCGCATAAAGGCGATCAAAGCCAAGATCAAGGAAGCGTTCAAAAGCGAGAAGGGATATCCTTGCTGGCCGCAAGCGTCCGAATGGCCGATGGATCAAGAGGGCAAGCCCTGTACCTATATCGGAAAAGGAAAGAGTATGGGGGATCTGCGCAGATTCCGTTTTCGCGATGAGGTTACAGGTGAAGAAATTGTGATAGAGCAATCTCATTAACAAACAAGAGCAGAAGTTTTGAAGCTTCTGCTTTTGCTTTTTTGATACACTCGCAAAAACCCCTTTACTTTTTCAAAAAAATATGCTAAAATGAATATGGAATACAATGCAAAACGGAGGTCGCTATGCAACTGCACGAAGATAAACAGAAATTTTTAGAGATCTACAACAAGTATATCAAGAGAGAGGGTGCAGACAAGCTGCTGGCTTTTCTGGACTCGGAGGGCAGCGACTTTTTCACCGCTCCCGCGAGCACGCGCTATCACGGCAACTTTGAGGGAGGACTTTTGCGCCATAGCCTCAACGTGTACGAGTGTCTGCATGATATTCTGAACCGCCCCCGTATGAAGGACGTGTACGGCATTTCTTACTCGGAGGAGAGCATTGCCATTGCGGCTTTGTTGCACGACGTCTGCAAGGTCAACTTCTATAAGACCTCATTCAGGAACGTCAAAAACGAGTTTGGCAAGTGGGAGAGCGTGCCGTATTATACCATTGAAGACAATCTGCCCTACGGTCACGGCGAAAAGTCGGTGTATATCGTGTCGGGCTACATGCGTCTGACCCGCGACGAGGCGTTTGCCATTCGCTATCACATGGGCTTTTCCGGCAACGAGGACCCGGGCAACGTAGGCAAGGCACTTGAAATGTTCCCGCTTGCGTATGCACTTTGCATGGCTGACATGGAGGCTGCGTATTTCATGGAAGGCAGCCCCGAGAAGAATTAATATATAAATATAACGATAAAGGAGAACGATTATGTCTAACAAACCCTATCCTACCCCCCATATAAACGCAAAGCCCGAGGACTTTGCAAAGACCGTGCTGATGCCCGGTGACCCCAAGAGAAGCGAATTTATTGCAAAGAATTTCCTTGATAACCCCGTACTGGTCAACGACGTGCGCGGCGTGCACGGCTACACCGGTACTTACAAGGGCACGCCCGTATCGGTCATGGCAAGCGGCATGGGTATGCCTGCGATCGGTATTTACTCCTATGAGCTGTTCAACTTCTTTGACGTGGACAATATCATTCGTGTTGGCTCTGCAGGCTCTCTGCAGCCCCACATTCACGTGCGTGACGTTGTGTTCGGTCAGGGCGCTTGCTTCCAGGGCGGTTTTGCGCAGCAGTATCACCTGCCGGGCGAGATTGCACCCATTGCGGATTATACCTTGCTCAAGACTGCGATCGCGCAGGCAGAAAAGCAGGGCGTGAATTACCACGTGGGTAACATCCTTTCTTCCGATATGTTCTATAACGACGACCCCACCGATACCATGAAGTGGGCAAAGATGGGCGTGATGGCTGTGGAAATGGAAGCTGCTGCGCTTTACATGAACGCAGCACGCGCAGGCAAGAGAGGTCTTTGCATCTGCACCATTTCGGATAGCCTTGTCACGCACGAGGTCACCACGGCTGAGGAAAGACAGAACACCTTTACGCAGATGATGGAGATCGCCCTTGACACCGCTGTGGAGATGGCGAAAAAATGAGCAAGAGAGTATTTTTGATCGTACTGGACAGCTTTGGCATTGGTGCATGCCCCGACAGCGAGTCGTTTGGCGACTTTGGCGTCAACACGCTGGAGTCTGTGTTCAAAACCGGCGAGCTGCACCTGCCCAATATGCAAAAGCTGGGTCTTGGCAATATTGACGGCGTGGAATGCCTTGCTGCAAATCCCGCACCCGTCGGCTCTTATGCAAGACTGCGTGAGAAGTCCATGGGCAAGGATACCACCATCGGACATTGGGAGCTGATGGGCTTGGTGTCCGAAAATCCGCTGCCGACCTATCCCGAGGGCTTTCCCGAGGAGCTGCTTGACCCTTTTCGCGCCAAAACGGGCAGGGGAGTGCTGTGCAACAAGCCCTATTCGGGCACGGACGTCATTCGTGACTACGGACAGCAGCATATCGAGAGCGGTGATCTGATCGTGTACACCTCTGCGGACAGCGTGTTCCAGATCGCGGCGCACGAGGACGTTGTGCCTCTTGAAACGCTTTATGAATACTGCCATATCGCGCGCGAGCTGCTTGTGGGCAAGCACGGCGTGGGCAGAGTCATTGCGCGTCCGTTCGTGGGCGAATATCCGAATTTCACGCGCTCAAGCGGCAGACACGACTATTCTCTCGAGCCGCCCAAGCCTACCTTGATGGACAAAATGAAGGCAGCTGGCAAGGACGTCATTGCCGTGGGCAAGATCAACGATATCTTTGCGGGCAAGGGCGCGACCGCCGTGTATTATACGGGACCCAATCAAAAGGGACTTGTCAAGAGTGCCGAGCTGCAGGGCGAGGACTTTGACGGACTTTGCTTTATCAATCTTGTGGATTTTGATATGGTGTACGGTCACCGCCGCGACGCGGTTGGATATGCGCGCGCGCTGAACGAGTTTGACGCGTTCCTTGGCGATTTTATGGCGAATATGCGCGAGGACGATCTTTTGATGATCACGGCAGACCACGGCTGCGACCCGGGATATACCAAGACCACCGACCATACAAGAGAATACGTGCCGCTTTTGATGTATAAAAAGGGCATGGAAAGCAAGAATTTCGGTACTGTTTTGGGCTTTGATGCCGTGGCGGCAACGGTTGCTGCCGAGTTTGGTATCGACGGCGTGAGCGGTACTGTGCTGGAGGGATTTTGATATGACACCCGAAAAGCTCATAGAAATGGCGATCGAAGCCAGAAAATCGGCATATGCACCCTATTCGGGCTACCGCGTGGGCGCAGCGCTGCTTGGCAAATCGGGCAAGGTGTACCTTGGCTGCAATATTGAAAACGCATCCTATACGCCCACCGTGTGCGGTGAGCGCGTGGCGGTCTTCAAGGCGGTCAGCGAGGGCGAAAAGGAATTCGAGGCTATTGCGGTCTGCGGCGGCAACAAAGAGGAGATAGAGGGCGGCTTCCCGCCTTGCGGTGTGTGCAGACAGGTGCTGCGTGAGTTCTGCAATCCCGATGAGTTCAAGGTGTACCTGATCGAAAAGGGCGGCGCGTACAAGACCGTGACGCTTGCCCAGCTGCTGCCTTACGGCTTCGGACCGGATTATATGCACTAATCATAGGCGCGCAGGCGCGCCTACGATGAAAAGTTTTCGCCCGCCTTTTTCAGAAAGGCATGGTGGCGTGTGAATGTTGTCATGCTTTCGAGTGTTTCTGACGCCACCCTGATGTTGGACTTCTGCGAAGTCCAACATCTAAAACTCAACCGGCGCGTAGCCCTCGTCGCGCCCGCAGGCGCGAAACTCTCCAAACGCCGTTTTAATTTGCGAAGCAAATACGTTCTTCTTTTGCGGCTACTTGCACAAAAAAGAACGGAAACGGTCTACTCACATAAACAAACAACAATCGTAGGGGCGTGCATTGCACGTCCCTTGCTAACAGATGGGACGACCAATGGTCGCCCCTACATTGTCCTTGCTCAAAAAGAACGGGAACGGTTTACTCACATAAACCCATAACAAAAAAAGGAGAAAACCCCACTTGTGGTTTTCTCCCTCTTTTTTGCCTTGGGCAAAAAATTCACCCTCTTTCGGGCGCTTTTGAACGATAGGGGATGTTTCGTGCTCTGCGGAGCACGACTTGGGACGCTGTCCCAAGACCCTGCGAGCTTTTGAAAAAGCTCGATCAAAACTTTTGTCCTGTTAAAGTCGTCCGTGTGGCTTGACTTTATCTTGTCTTTGTAGTATAATTAACTTGGATGTTTATATACACCTATCGGAGGACATATAAAGTGCTTGATAAATTAAACCTCAATCTCAGCCGTGATATCGGTATCGACCTTGGTACGTGCTCGGTGCTCGTGCACGTGGACGGCAAGGGTATCGTGCTAAACGAGCCCAGCGTTGTCGCTATGGATACCACTACCGATAAAGTCGTCAAGGTGGGTAAGGAAGCCCTTGCCATGATCGGCAGAACGCCCGACCATATCACCACCATGCGACCTCTGAAAAACGGTGTGATCAGTCAGTATGACGTCACCCTTCATATGCTGCAGTATTTCATTCGCCGTGCCTGCGGTAATACCATCTTCCGTCCGCGCGTCATGATCGGCGTGCCCACGGGCATTACCGAGGTCGAGGAGAGAGCCGTGCTGGATGCCGCTGCCGAGGCGGGTGCACGCAGAACCTTCCTCATCGAGGAGCCCAAGGCGGCACTTATGGGTGCAGGTGTGGATATCAATTCGCCCGTTGGTAATATGATCATCGACGTGGGCGGCGGCACGACCGATATTGCCGTGGTTGCCATGGGCGGTATCGTGGTTTCCGAGTCTGTGAAGATTGCAGGCGATAAGTTTGACCAGGCGGTCATGCAGTACGTGCGCCGCCAGTATAATTTACTGATCGGGGAACGCACCGCCGAGGCGATCAAGATTCAGATCGGCGCGGTCTACGATCACGGTGAAGCCAAGACCATCCAGGTCAAGGGTCGCGACCTTGGCACGGGCATGCCCCGCGTCATCACGCTTTCCTCCAAGGAAATGATGGAGGCTATGATCGAGCCCGTGACTGCTATTCTGGACTCGGTTTGTGCCATCATCGAGCGCACGCCTCCCGATCTGCTGGGTGATATTCTCAAAAACGGCATTTATATGGCAGGCGGAGGCAGCTTACTTTACGGACTTGACAAGCTGATCACGCGCGTGACCGGTATCAAGACCACGGTTGCCAAGAACCCCATTTCCTGCGTTGCCGTAGGTACGGGCAAGTACCTTTCCACCATCGGGCAGTTCCGCGACAGCATCGGTGCTTTGACGCGCGACTCCGATTCCAAGCAAAACACCAAAAAATAAAAGTAGGAAACAATTATGGAATATATCGTACAGGGCTACGAGCCCAAAAAGTTATTTGAATTTTTCGAGGAGATCTGCGCCATTCCGCACGGCTCCGGCAACGAGGCTGCCATTGCGCAATATCTGGTTGATTTTGCCAAGGCGCGCGGTCTTGCATGCTACCGTGACGCGGTCAATAACGTGTTTATCAAGGCACCCGCAACAAAGGGACTTGAGGATCGTCCCGCAATTCTTTTGCAGGGACATACCGATATGGTGTGCGAGAAGAACAACGACACCGCACACGATTTTACCAAGGACGGACTCAAGCTGTTTGTCGAGGACGGCTGGCTGGGTGCAAAGGGCACTACGCTTGGCGGTGATGACGGTATTGCAGTTGCCATGATGATGGCGATTCTGGACGGTCAGACCCCTCATCCTGCCGTGGAATGCTTGTTTACGGTGGAAGAGGAAGTGGGACTGTTGGGCGCAGAAAGCTTTGACTACTCCCTGGTCAGCGCATCTCGCATGATCAATATGGACAGCGAGGACGAGGCTTGCGTGACCGCAGGCTGCGCAGGCGGCTTGCGCACCGATCTTGCCATCCCCGTGGGCTATACCGAGGCAAAGGGAACTGCGCTCAAGATCAGCATTGGCGGTCTTGCAGGCGGTCACTCGGGTGCGGACGTACACCGCGGACGCGCCAACGCCAATAAACTGATGGGCAGAATGCTGCTCGCTCTTTCCAAGGAATGTGATTTCAAGCTGTGCTCGATCGAGGGCGGCAGCAAGGATAATGCCATTCCGCGCGAGTGTGTGGCTGTGGTCTGCGGTCAGGAGCTGGATGTGGTGCCTGCCAAGCTTGCCAAGCTGTCGGCTGAGCTGGCAGCAGAGATGTGCGCAGAGGATGCAGGCTTTGGTGTGCAGTGCGCGGCGGTTGAGCTGCCTGCGGTCTGCCTTGATAAAGAGAGCACCGCGCGCGTCATTTGCACCGTTGCAACCGTGGCAAGCGGTGTGCTCGCCATGAGCAATAATATTGAAGGACTTGTGGAATATTCCCGCAATCTCGGCATCATCCGCACCGAACAGGGCAGCGTGCATCTCACGCTTTCTTCCCGTTCCGCCATTGAGAGCCAGCTGGATGCGTCCATCAACGAGCTGGACGCCCTTGCAACGCTTTGTGCGGGCAGCGCGCGCCATCATTCGCGCTATCCCGGTTGGAGCTATGCAAAGGAGTCTCCCATCAGGGATGAGTACCTGGCGGCGTATGCCGCGCTGTTTGGCAAAACGCCCGAGGTCAGCGTGATCCACGCAGGCTTGGAGTGCGGTATCATTCGCTCCCGACTGCCCGAGATGGATATGATCTCGGTAGGTCCCAACATGCGCAATATCCATTCGCCCGACGAGAGATTGGATCTTGCATCCTGCGCGCGCTTCTGGCAGGTTATTTCGTATATTCTGAGCAAGTAAAATACACCGTTGCGACCGTGCACAAATTGCGTGCACGGTCGTATTGCATATTGCACAAAAAAGAATGCCAATTCGCATTTTCTATTGACAGATGGAAAAAAATAGTGTACAATGAAACGTACAAGATGGGCAAGGTATGCCCATATTAGATTTTTGGAGGTAATGCAATATGAAAAAGCTTCTTTGCATGCTGCTGGCTCTTATGATGCTGGCGTCTTTCTTGGTTGCGTGTGCAAACGATCAAGGAACGGAAGACGGTACCAAAGGTGAGCAGAGCGAGCAGGAGACCGGAGACCCCAACTACACGGATAATGTTCCCGATCTTTCGTTCGGTGATGAAACCGTGACTATTCTGTCCAGAGATAAGTTCGGTGTGAACGACGAGTTCTATGCAGAGTCCAGCTCTGACACACAGAGTGACGTCGTAGCGTACGCTGTATATACCAGAAATATGGCGATCGAGGACAGATTGGACGTTAAGTTGGAAATGCTGATGGATGATACCGACCCCACCGCAAAGCACAGCACCGCTGTCAAGAGTGGTTCTTCGGACTATGATATCGTCGCAGACTCTACTTACGTGATCATTCAGGCAGTGCTCAAGGGTGAATTTGTCAATCTGCGCGATATGCAGTACATGGATCTGGATAAGTATTACTGGACGCAGGGCTATAACGACATCGTATCGTTTGGCGAGAACAGCAAGCAGTATTTGGCATCGGGCGCACTGGCAATTTCCATGTTCCGTTACATGTTCGTAACCGTTTACAATCGCGAGGTATTTGAGGACCTGGGCGAGACCGACCTTTACGAGGTTGTTAAAAACGGTGAGTGGACGCTGGATTACCAGAATCAGATCATTGCAGACAGATATCAGGACAGCGGCACAGTCGTCAATAAGAAGGACGACAGAGACATGTACGGTCTGATCACCGGTGACACCGTATCCGTTGACCCCTACTGCGTAGCAGCAAACATTCAGCTGGTCAGCAAGAATGAGGAAGGCGAGTGGTTCTACAATACCGAGCAGTTTGCAAGAACGGTCGACCTTTGCGAAAAGATTCAGGCGCTCTATAACAATTCCTCTACCCACGTATTCAAGACTGCAACCTATGACGATACCGGTAAGACCGATATCGTAGAAGCTTTTGCAGCAAGCAAGAGCATGATGGCAACCGTGCAGGTATTCGCGCTGGAGACCAACGTCGGCGACCTGGCAGAATTTGACTACGGTATCGTTCCCATGCCTAAGTTTGATGAGAACCAGGAAAAGTACGCAACCTACGTACAGGACCAGGTAACCGGTATTGGCGTTTCCAGCTCGATCTCCGATGAGGATACGCTGGCTATGATGGGCGCAGTGCTGGAGTGCATGGCATCCGAGAGCTATGCAACCGTTGTGGATGCATACTACTCCACCGCACTTTCCTACCAGTATCTGCAGAACCCCGAGTCCAAGGAAATGCTGGATCTGATCTACGATTCCTTGACCTTTGACTTCTCGGGTGCTTGCTCCAACATCATCATGAACAACGGCGGTCAGTCCATCCGTGACCAGCTCCGTCCTCTGTTCTCCGGTAAGTCCACTAAGCTGGGTTCCACCCTTGCAAAGTGGGAAAAGAGCACCAACAAGGCTCTTGGCAAGATCAACGATTTCCTGGCTGAGCTGGATTATTAATTTCCAAATCAACATAAAAGAGAGTGGCAAAGCCACTCTCTTTTGTTATGCTTGGTTTCTTCCGCTTGCGTCGGTCAGCTTGCGGATGTGATTTTTGAGCGCAGCCTTGTCGTAATTCTTGGCAAGACGCCACTTCCAGTTGTCTCCCAGCGTGCCGGGGGTATTGATGCGTGCGACGTCATCCAGTCCAAGGTAGTCCTGCATGGGAATGATGCACAAGTCAGCGCGGCTGTCAAGGGCATAGCGGATGAGTCGGTCAAGGTCCTTGGCACCTCTGTAGCCCGGCACGGCGCGCTCAAAGCGCAGGCGCGGGTCATAGGTGCGGTCGCAGAGCCATCCAAGCGTGGTGCGGTTATCGTGCGTGCCGGTGTAGACCACGCAATTATCGGTATAGTGCGGGGGCAGATAGTCGCTGTCGTCGCTATCAAAGGCGAATTGCAGCACCTTCATGCCGGGATATCCGAGCTTCTTAAGCATTTTATGCACCTTTGCGTCCAGGTCGCCAAGGTCCTCTGCAATCAGCGGCAGGCGATAGCCGAATCGCTGCTCCAGCGTGATAAACATTTCGGCACCGGGGCCGTTCTTCCATTTGCCGTTGATGGCGGTCTGCTCACCTGCGGGGATCGACCAGTAGTTGCAAAAGCCGCGGAAGTGGTCGATGCGCACGATATCAAAGAGCGAGAACGCCACGCGCAGACGCTCGTACCACCAGTTGTAGTTGTCCGCTTTCATCGCCTTCCAGTCGTAAAGGGGATTGCCCCACAGCTGCCCTGTTTCGGAGAAGTAGTCGGGCGGCACACCCGCAACCGTTTTGGTCATGCCCTTGGCATTCAGACAAAACATGGTGGGATTTGCCCACACGTCCGCGCTGTCGTCCGCAACGTAAATGGGCATGTCACCTACCAAGGCAACGCCCTTTTGCTTGGCGTATGCGTGCATCTGCTCCCACTGCGTAAAGAACAGGTACTGCAGGAACTTCCAGAAGTTGCATTCGCTCTCGTCGATGACCTTGTCTGCAGGCAGCGTATCCTTGCGGCGGTCGGCAAGTGCCCAGGTGTTGCGCCCCTGAAAATCGTAGGTGCTCTTGATCGCCATAAAGGCAGCGTAGTCATCCAGCCAAAATGCGTTTTGCAGGCAGAAATCCTCGTAGTCAGCGTACTTTGTCGCATCAAAACGCGCAAACGCCTTGCGCAAGAGGGGATAGCGCGCATAATACACGTGCGCGTAATCCACGTATGCGGTTGTGGGGGGCTGATCCTTGACCTCTTTTTTGGTCAAAAGCCCTTGCTCGATCAGCTCATCAATATCAATGAAATAGGGGTTACCCGCAAAGGCGGAGGGAGATTGATAGGGAGAATCTCCGTAGCTGGTTTGATGAATGGGCAAAAGCTGCCAGATCTTTTGGTTGCTGTCAGCCAAAAAATCAATAAATCTGTATGCCTCGCGCCCCATCGTACCAATGCCGTAGGGGGATGGGAGAGAGGAAAGGGGGAGAAGAATGCCGGCTTGCTTCATATAAGCCTCCATAATTGAATGATATCCTTCATTATAGCATATTTGCGGCGTTTTGTAAAGCAAATCTTGACTTTTTTATCAATTCGTGGTACACTAAACGTAATCAAACGTTTGGAGGCGCAAGATATGTTATCCGAAATATATAGCGCAGGGCTTTACGGCATTGACGGCTTTATCGTCACGGTAGAGGCGGACGGTCAGCCCAGAATGGCGAATTTTGAACTGGTCGGCTTGCCCGATCTTGCCGTCAAGGAAGCAAAGGAGCGCGTGCGCACCGCTTGCGAGAACAGCGGCTACCGATTCCCGAGCCTGGCATACATGGTCAATCTGGCACCTGCAGACCGCAAAAAAGAGGGCTCGCAGTTTGACGTTGCCATTCTGACGGGCATTTTGCGCTGCGCGGGTGTGATCAACCGCGATGCGAATATGAAGAATAAGTGCATTGTGGGCGAGCTTTCGCTTTCGGGTGCATGGCGTGCGGTACGCGGTGTGCTGAGCATGTGCGTAGCGGCAAGGGATGCGGGCTTTACAGAGTTTTACGTGCCCGTGCAGAACGCCCGCGAGGCTGCTGCCGTGCGCGGTATTACGGTGTACGGTGTGCATACCATGCGCGAATTCATCGATCACTTGAACGGTACAAAGCTGCTGCAGCCTGTCCTGCCCGATGAGGGAGCGTTTGGGGAAGCGGTGGTGGATTACGGTATTGATTTTTCGGACGTGAAAGGACAAGCCCTTGCCAAGCGTGCCATGGAGATTGCGGCAGCGGGCGGACACAACATTCTCTTGATCGGACCTCCCGGCACGGGCAAGAGCATGCTTGCCAAGCGTCTTGCCACCATTCTGCCTCCCTTGACCTTTGAGGAGGCAATCGAAACGACTAAGGTACATTCGGTGACGGGCACGCTGCCGGACGGCACGTCGCTTTTATCTACAAGACCCTTCCGCGCACCGCACCACACCATGTCGGCGGTGGCGTTGGTGGGCGGCGGTGCAAATCCGCGCCCGGGCGAGGTATCGCTTGCCAACCACGGTGTGCTTTTCCTCGATGAATTTCCCGAGTTTCCCAAGCAGGTCACCGACGCTTTGCGTCAGCCGCTGGAGGACAGACGCGTAACCATTTCGCGTGCCAGCGGGCGCGTGACCTTCCCGTGCTCCTTTATGCTGGTAGGTGCAATGAATCCTTGCCGCTGCGGCTATTTCGGGCACCCGACAAGACCATGCACTTGCAAAGCGGGGGACGTGCAGCGGTATATTTCGCGCATCAGCGGACCGATGCTTGACAGAATGGACATTCAGATCGAGCTGCCCTCGCTGTCTTATGACGAGCTTGCAATGGATACGACGCCTACCGAGACCTCGGCAGAGGTGCGCGAGCGTGTGATCCGTGCGCGCGAGTTTGCCAAGAACCGCATGCAGGATGATAAGGTTCTGTGCAACGCGCAGCTTGATGCCGCAGGCATTCGCAAGTATTGCAAAATTGACGAAAGCGCGTCGCAGCTGCTGCGCATGGCGTATGAGAGCATGGGACTTTCGGCACGCGGTTATGACCGCGTAATGCGCGTTGCGCGCACGATTGCAGACCTTGACGGCAGCGAGGTCATCAAGGATATGCACGTTGCGGAAGCGATCCAGCTTCGCAGCCTTGACAAAAAATACTGGGGCGCGTAAACAATCCACTCAACCTTACTTTTTCAAAAGTTTTGATCAAACTTTTTCAAAAGTTTGCAGGGACTTGGGACAGCGTCCCAAGTCGCGCCCGCAGGCGCCAAACTTTCCCCAACGGCCTTTTTGGTTCTTTTTGGGCCTCTTTGCTCAAAAAGAACGGAAACGGTTTTCTCACATAATATCTCAACAGCGGATCGCTTGTTACGCTGAATAAATCCTCTCCGTTCTTTTTGACGGAGTTGCCGCAAAGAAGAACATATTTCGCTGCGCGAAATGAAACGGCGTTTTTGGAGTTTCGCCTCTGCGGATGGCGACTTGGGACGCTGCCGGTTGAGTTTTAGATGTTGGACTTCGCAGAAGTCCAGCATCAGGGTGGCGTCGGAAACACTCGAAAGTATGACAACATTCACACGCCACTATGCCTTTCCGAAAAGGCTCGACCCAAACTTCCATCGACTCAGTTGCCCGTATGGTGTGGGCAACATAAAAACCATTACGTTTCTTTCGGAGGTCATATTTTGACTACCTTACTTACCAAGCTCTTTATCAAAAATCCCGATGCCGTTGGCGACGTGCGCGTGCGCTCGGCTTACGGTACTATGGTCAGCATCGTTTGCATCGTGCTCAATCTCATGGTCGCTGCCGGTAAGATCACCGTCGGCTCGCTGCTCGGTGCAATCTCTATTACCGCTGACGGTATGAATAACCTCTCCGACGCAGGCTCGTCTCTCGTTTCGCTGGTCAGCTTCCGCATGGCGGCGAAGCCTGCGGATAGGGAACACCCCTTCGGGCACGCCCGCATTGAGTACGTGGCATCTCTCCTGGTTGCAGTGATCATTATCATCGTGGGCTGGACGCTGTTTACCGATTCCTTCGGTACGCTTATCCCCCTGCTCAACGGTGAAATCACTGCCGAGGCGGCACGTGTGGAGCTGTTGACTATCATCGTGCTTGCCGTTTCCATTCTCGTCAAGCTGTGGATGTTCCTTTTCAACCGCAAGGTTGCTAAGAAGATCGACTCCGCAGTCATGCGTGCGACGGCTACCGACTGCATTTCCGACGCAGGCGCAACGCTGGGCGTGCTTGCAGCGCAGATCGTGGCATACTATCTGCATCTGCCTTGGCTGGACAGCGCGGTGGGCATTGCCATTTCGGTGCTGATCATTATCGCGGGTATCCGCGTGCTGGGGGAAACCAAAAATTCCATCCTTGGGGAAGCTCCCGACGAGCAGGTGGTGGCAGATATCAAGGCACTCGTTGCAAGTCATCCCGAGGCACTGGGCATTCATGATATGATGGTGCACAGCTACGGCCCGGGGCACCATATCGCGTCCTTGCACGTGGAGGTGGACGGTGAGGCAAACGTGTACCACATGCACGACGTCATTGATAACATCGAAAAGCGACTGCACGATGAGCTTGGCATCATTGCCACCATTCATATGGATCCCGTTGTGACCAACGACGAGACCGTCAACGCGCTGCGCGAAATGACGGCAGAAATCCTTACGGGCATCGACGAGCGACTCTCCATGCACGATTTCCGCGTGGTGGCAGGACCCTCGCATACCAACCTGATCTTTGACGTGGAAGCTCCCTTTGAGTGCAAGCTGACCGATGCCGAGATCAAGGATGCGGTTGCGTCGGCACTCAAAGCCCACACCGATGCGGTCTACTTTGCCGTGCTCAATGTGGATAGGCAGTAAAAGCGCCGCCTTGTTTGCATGAGCGAAAAATATTCTTGCAAAATACGACACAAAACCATCAAAAAACGGTCAAATATGAAAGTTTACAAATAAAATATTGCAAAGCCTATTGCAAAAAGCAGGGAAGTATGGTATACTATCCCTGCTTTATTCTTTGATTTGTACGAAAGGGGTGTTTGTATGGCATACATCAATCCCGATAACGAAGCCCGCATTCAGGGCGAAATGAACGAGCTGCTGGAAAACGCACGCTCCGCATATAAGATTCCCAAGGAAGCCTTTGACAACCACCGCGTCAAGCGCGGCTTGCGCGAATTTGACGGTACGGGTGTCACCGCGGGTGTCACCAAAATCGGTAACGCGCACGGTTACGTGGTCAACGAGGGCGAAAAGGAAGCCGCAGAGGGCGTGCTGCGCTACCGCGGCTTTGACGTCAACGACTTGATCACGCACTTTACCGCGGAGGGACGCTACGGCTTTGAGGAATGTATTTTCCTTTTGTTTTTCGGTCACCTGCCTACCGAGTCGGAGCTTGCCGAGTTCAACGACGTCATTTCTGCATACCGCCGCCTGCCGCCCCGCTTTACCGAGGATATTCTGCTCAAAGCACCCAGCCCCTCCATCATGAACAAGATGGCGACCGCAGTGCTGTCGCTGTATGCCTACGACCCCAATCCCGACGATACTTCGCTTGATAACATGATGCGCCAGAGCATGGAGATCACGGCAAGATTGCCTGTGATCGCAGCGCAGTCCTATGCGGTCTACCGCAGCGCGTTCCATGACGAGAGCTTGAATATCCATAACCCCGTGGACGGTCTTTCCACCGCAGAAAACTTTTTGCGCGTGCTGCGCCCCGACTCCTCGTATACCGAGCGTGAAGCAAGACTTTTGGACGTTGCGCTTGTCGTGCACGCAGAGCACGGCGGCGGTAATAACTCCACCTTTGCAACGCGCGTGCTTGCCTCCTCGGGTACGGATAGCTATTCCGCCATTGCAAGCGGCATCGGCGCGCTCAAGGGTCCCCGTCACGGTGGTGCAAACATCAAGGTGCAGGAAATGTTTGATTGCATTAAGGAGACCGTGGCAAATCCGTGGGATGACTGTCAGCTGACCGACTTTTTGGTGAAGGCTCTTAACAAAGAGGTCTACGATCACTCCGGCTTGATCTACGGTATGGGACACGCGGTCTATACCTTGTCCGACCCCAGAGCCGTCATTCTCAAGAGCTGCGCAAGACAGCTGGCGTACGATAAGGGCTTTGGTAAGGATTTCGAGCTGCTGGAAAGCATTGAACGCCTGACGCCCAAGATCTTTTGTGAGTATAAGGGCGTTGACCGTCCCATGTGCGCAAACCTTGATCTGTATTCGGGTCTTGTATATCGCATGCTGGATATCCCCGTGGAAATGTACACGCCTCTGTTTGCCATCGCCCGCGCCTCGGGCTGGTGCGCACACCGCATGGAGGAGTACATCACCGCCAATAAGATCATCCGTCCCGCATACCGCTGCATCTCCAAGAGCAAGGAATACATTTCCATGGAAAACAGATAATCTGAAAGCAACGCCCGCCGAGGTATGCACAGCATATTCGGCGGGCGTTTTTTATCAAAACCGTGGACTTTTTTAAAAAAACAGCATCTATATAGGTGAAGAGAAGCGGAAATGACTGCTTTTCTTGACAGACAGTGAAATTTTTGGTATAATGAAATTCAGAAAGCGGGTGAGGATAATGACGTATTCCGAATACGTAACAAAGCTGTTTACCGTGCCGTTTTATACGTGGTTGCTTGGGATGTTGGTTTTGATCGGATCAATTCTGTTATTGATTGGATTCATGCAACGCACCAAGCAAAAGGCGCGACAAAAGCCGTGGGTGCTGATGCTGAAAAGTTTGCCGTTTGCATTTGGAATTCCGACCGCATTGGCGGTTGTTTTGCTCACGACCATGCAGCTGAAAATGGGTATGCCGCTGCTCACCGAAAAGCCGGAAGATGCTTTGGTGGCGGTGGGAAAAATCACCGAAATGAAAGAGGACGATCTTTCAAGAGTCATCCACGACGCGCAAGGCAACGCAATTCGCGCGCAGTACGTCAGCCTTGGTGAGCTGCAGCTGTATTGCGCAAACGTGGGGGAGTTTGATAAGGGAGACGAGATAGAGGTGCGGTATCTGCCAAAAAGCGGCGTGGTGCTGAGTATCGGGGAGCCGAGCGGTCAGCAGATCACACCGCCCGCAAAGCAGCCGACCATGCAGCCTCTGATCAATCCCGCAATCGGCATGATGATATTTACCATGCTGTTTGTCGCTACGTATCTGACCAATCTGATCCGTGCTTTGGGGAAGAGCCGCTACAAGCAGGATGCGGATTGGGGACGCGACACGGTGGAGCTTCGCTACCGTGACGTGCCGCTCTGGATGGGGATTCGCTGTGTGATCGCTGTCGTCATGCTTCTGTGTGTGCCAAGCAGCTATATGATTGGAATTCCGATGCTATTGCTTGCTGTGGTCAGTCCGATCAGTGCTGGACCCAAGGTGCCGCTGACCTATGATGAAAACGGTATTACGATCACCGCCGTCAACGGGCGCTCGTTCTTCTACAAATGGGATGACGTGATCAGCGTGACGCAGACGTATACACCGATTTTCAGATTGCGTCCCGCGCCTTGCATCAAGGTCACCTACCGTACGGAATCGGGGAGAGAAGAGTCCATGTACTATACCATCGCCGATTACGTGGGGACATCGCGGTTTGAGCTTTATGCCGAGCAATATTTAGGACAAAAACAGAATTAAGGACAAATGCCCGCCCGCCGAATTGCGCAAAGCGTTCGGCGGGCGTTTTTTGTGGACAGGGAATAGTATTCAATCAATTTTTACGCAATCACGCTTCTTTTGGTCAACATTTTGCCATTTTCCTATTGATTATATTGAAAATATATGTTATAATGATATGATTGTGTAACTTTCGTCCCGGGACGCTCCCGCGGACTTGAATATATGGAGGAATGGTTTTGAGAAACACCATGAAGCTGCGCTCGGGTGCGGTCATCCGTGAGGTGACGCGCAAGGAAGCCGACGCAAAGAATTATTTGACCCGTAACGTGCTGACGCAGATGCACCTGATGCCCTCGGGCGATCCTTGTGCATACGAGCAGAACGAAGACGGCAGCATCATCTACTATTTCGACCCCGCGCGTGTGGTAGAAGCTCCCCCCGAGCTTTGGTATTACCCCACCGCAAAGACCGACCCCATTACCTTGGAGAGCGGCACGGTCATTGAGCGCATGAGCATCAAGCGCGCTGCGACCTACGGTTACTACACCAAGGAAAGACTTTTCCAGATGCACTACGAGGTCATTGAGGAGCCCGTTGCCTACACCATTCGTAACGATAAGTCCTACATGTACTTCTACGACAAAAAGACCGCCGTGCGCATGCCGCTGAGCTGCGTCAAGTGCGGCAAGGACGTGCGCTACAAGAGAAAGCTGTGCCAAGCTTGCTACGAGGAAGAGATGGAGGTTCGCCGCGCTGAGGGCGACGAGCACAGAAACGCATCCTACGGCTATAGCCGTGAGCGCGTGCTGTTCTTTGATTTGGAGCTGACCGGTGTGTACGATCACGATGAGATCATTTCGATCTCGATCACAAACGCGCTTGGCGAGGTCATTATGGACACCTTGGTCAAGCCCGTGCGCAACAAAAAGTGGAAGAGAACCGAAAAGATCCACGGCATTACCCCTGAGATGGTGCAGGATTCTCCCACCCTGGAGGAGCTGACGCCCCGTATCAAGGAGATCTTTGCCGAGTGCGATAATCTGATTGCATACGGCGTTTCCACCGACTACAGCCACATCAAGTACATTTACGAAACGCAAGCAGAGCGCGAGGCTCTGCATGACAAGACCCGTTGCTGCGCCAACGAGTTTGTCAGATACATTCACGAGCACCGTCCCGACGTGGTACACGCATCCCTGGTGGATGCCATGGACACCATGGGCATTGCATGGGACGGCATCCCCCACACATCTATCGCAGATACCATTGCGTGCCAGAAGGTCTGGGACGCGCTGTTCCCCCACTATTATCAAGGCGAATAAGCGTAAGAAAGGGAAAAGATAATGTTTGATAAGTTGTTTGGACTCGATAAAGCAAAGCCCGCAGAGGAAGGAACCGAGCTTTTGACCACGGTTTACGA
Source organism: Eubacteriales bacterium (assembly GCA_045587385.1). Classification (GTDB taxonomy): domain Bacteria; phylum Bacillota; class Clostridia; order Oscillospirales; family CAG-272; genus SVQP01. The sequence goes on along the minus strand of JAZNCE010000110.1, from coordinate 14,628 downwards.
TAACGTGCAGCTTTCCATGGTGCGCAGCCTTCTGGAGGCAGAAAGCATCCCTTACATGGTAAGAGAACGCGGCAGCGGAAGTGCCGTTAAGATCGTCATGGGCGTTTCCTCGTTCGGCTCGGACGTTTACGTGCCTGCAAGCAAGCTGGAGGAGGCTACCGACGCCATTGCCGCTCTGCTTGGCGAAGAGGTTGAATTTATTGAGGACGGCGAAGGAGAATAAAGCATGAAGGAAGTATTGCTTTGTAAATACGGCGAGATCGTGCTCAAGGGCGCAAATAAGCGTTACTTTGAGGATATGCTGTGCCGTGAGCTGCGTCACCGCGCTGCAAACTACGGTGATTTTAATATCTACCGTGCACAGAGCACCATCTATATTGAGCCCAAGGACGAGTTCTGCGATATGGACGGCATGTTCGAATCCGCCCGCAAAACCTTTGGCATCGTTGCCATCGGCAGAGCTGCGGTGTGCGAGAAGAATATGGAAAGTATCATGCAGACCGCACGCGAGTATATCCCCCAGTTCTTGGCAGGCAAGCGCACCTTCAAGGTAGAGGGCAAGAGGTCGGATAAGGCGTTTTGCAAGAACTCTATGGAGATCGCCATGGAGATCGGCGGCGTGCTGCTTTCTTGCTGCCAGCCCATTCGCGTGGACGTGCACAATCCCGAGATCGTCGTTAAGGTCGAGGTGCGCGAGTACGCTGCTTACGTGCATGCAGGTCAGTTCAAGGGCGCGGGCGGTATGCCCGTAGGCTCTAACGGCAAGGGCATGCTGCTGTTGTCGGGCGGTATCGATTCTCCCGTTGCAGGCTACATGATGGCAAAGCGCGGCGTCAAGATCGAGGCTGTGCACTTTGAGTCCTTCCCCTATACCAGCGAGCGCGCCAGAGAAAAGGTGCTGGAGCTGGCTGGCTTGGTTTCCTCTTATGCAGGGGATATCAACGTACACGTGGTATCGCTGACGCATATTCAGGAGGAGTTAGTCAAGAATTGCGAGGAGGATTACTTTACGCTGCTGTTGCGCAGATATATGATGGCAATTGCGGATAAATTGGCGCATAAGTTTAACTGCGGCGCGCTGATCACGGGTGAAAGCCTTGGTCAGGTAGCATCGCAGACCATGGAAGCTATCAACGTGACCAATACCATGACCACGCTGCCCGTGTTCCGTCCTTGCATCGGCATGGATAAGGAAGAGATCGTACAGATCGCGCACAAGATCGGCACGTTTGAAACCTCGATTTTGCCGTTTGAGGATTGCTGCACGGTGTTCACACCCAAGCATCCCAGAACCAGACCCGAGCTGCATAAGGTCGAGCGCGAGGAGCAGAAGCTGCCCTTTGACGAGCTTGTGGACGAAGCCATCGCAGGCATGTACCGCGTGCAGATCAAGGCGAGATACTGATCAGTTTGCACCGACCGCGTTTGAAAGTTTTGATCAAACTTTTTCAAAAGTTTGCGCAGGTCGAGGACGCGAAGTCCTCGTCGCCCGTCGCAACGGGCGAAACTCCAAAAACGCTGTTTTTGGTTCTTTTTGCAGCTCCTTGCTCAAAAAGAACGGAAACGGTTTTCTCACATAAACAATCAAGGGAGTCACCTTTACAAGGCGACTCCCTTTTTCTTTCTGCGGCAGCAAGCCGCCGCTCCACGATTTGTTAATCCAGAATCTTTTGCAGATCAATATCCGCCATAAACAGCGCGCCGTAGCTCATGGTGAGGTGGAACAGGGAAGTATTCCACTTGGTGTCCTTGCCCCAGCCCTCAAAGGTGGTGGTGCCGCCCTCGCGCAAAATGCGGCTCCACGTGCCGTCGTGCAACAGCGCGTCAAGGATGCGGCTCTCCTCACCGTCGCGTACAAGTCCCCACATCATGGGGAAGGTGCAGAACATGGAAAGCGAGGACATGGTGTGCTCGTCCAGCATGGCAAGAACGTTTTGCTTGGTTTCGGCATCGGGGCACAGATCAAGCCCATAGGCAAATACGTTGCCCACAAGGCTTACGTGCCCGGTGCTCTCACCGTCCTTGAATACCTTGCGCTCCCGGTCGTAAAACGCATTGTAAAAGGCATCAAGTAAGGTGGATTCGTCACGATACTGCGGCAAACCAAGCTCACGCGCCATCTTGTTGGCAAAGCGCACGGCGGCTACGTAGTAGGCATTGATGGAAACGTGCGCCTGGTGGCATACCTGTCCCTCGCGGATGTCCACGTCGTAGCCATGTCGGAAGTTAGCGGGCCACTCCACCACGCACCATTTGTTCAGCTCTTTGATTAAATGGTCGTGCTCGTACTCTGCGCGGTAAGCGTCCAAAAGATCCACTACCTTGGCAAAGCTCTGTGACAGATACGCCTTGTCACCCGTCAAGCGGTAATGCCACAATACCAAAAAGACCAGCATCAGAGGGTATTCGGCAATCTCCTGCATGAAAGAGCAATCCATGCAGGTCACCAAAGTGGGGGTGATAAAGCGCGTGGCAAAGGCATCGTCAATCAGCTTGCGCACCATGGAGTCGTCACCCGTCAGCACCATGTGCGTCAGCGCGGTGTAGCAGCCGTCACCCAGATAAAATCCCTTTTCGCGTTCCATGCAGTCCTGAATAACCTCCTGCACGCCGTATTTTTGCGTATTGACGCAAAGCTCCCAGATGCGGCGCAGCTGCTCGTTCTGCGCATAAGCGGGCTTCAATGCGGCTTTTAACTCGAAGGGATAGTGCCTTGCGCGCAAGGTTGCCCCCACGAGTGTCGCCCCCTCAGGCAAGATCAGCTCAGCATAGCGGAACGCCTTGTAGTCAAACCACGAAAGGCGGCTCTCGCCCGTGCCGAGAATCCATTTTTCCTCGTAAACGCAGTTGGCGCGCAAAGCGTAGCGCACCGTGCCGTCTTCGCCAAGCTCCTGCCCGCAACGAACCACGATCTCATCGCCCGCATTTCCGCACGCCACGGCATCCAGATAGCCGACATACGTCGCACCGAAATCGAGCAAGACACGGTTGTCCTCGACCTTGATCTGCACGGGAGCGATATGCTCAAAAACCAGCATGGCACTCTTTTGTGCGGTGACTGTGTGATCGTCATACGCACAGATGCTTGCATTTGCCCAATCGCTATCGTCAAAATCGGGACGCGCAAAGCCTACCTCGCGGGCGCGGCAATCGTAGGTTTCGAGAAACTGCGTCTGATAGCCGCACGTGCCGCTCTCGGTATATCCCGTGTGCAGCGCGACCAAGAAGCTTTCATCGCTTGAAAGAATGATTTTTTCGTCAACCTCCACGTCGCAAAGCAGACCGTGGCGGTGATCCCCACTCTGCCAGACGCGATTGATCAGTCCTTGATACAGCGTGTGCACCGCTATGACATTTTCGCCCTTGATCAGATAAGGCGTCAGATCTATCTCATTGTAATTGTATTGAAAATGATACGAGGGCGCAGGCCCCTGCGCGACAAAGTTGCCGTTTACGTACAGCATATAGTAGTCATCCGCCGTGATGAAAATGCGCGCACTTTGGGGCACGTTATCCAAAAGCAAACGCTTGCGGAAAAGCACGTGTCTGTTTTTGTGCTCGGAGCAATCTAAGGTCAGCGGCTCCAGCTGGCGGTGAAATACGTTGCGCCCAGTGAGCGCGGCAAGCTCTGCGCAGGAGATCCATTTGCCTTGGAATTGATGTGACATAGGGTGACCGCCTTTCAAAAGTATTACTGCTAAAAGTGTACCATAAAATCGCAAAAGAGTCAAGCACAAAAAGAGAGAGCCCCGAAAGGCTCTCTCAAATTTGTTATTTGGTGGGGATATTCTCCACAACGCCGTAGCCGGTAGCCAGCTGGATGTTTTCAATATCTGCACAGAATTCCTTGATCTCGTCCAAGGAGTCGTTCATTGCCACGTAAGCAATATCCATGTAGGAGGTCTCGGGGGTAACGGTGCCGAATGCATCCAAGCGCAGGAACCTTGCGGCAAACGTGCCGTCATCGGCAGGTGTGAAGGAGGCAAGACCAAATGCCTCAAGGTCAAAGACCATGACGTGCCACTCACCGTCCTCCAAAATACCGGGGGTGTGTGCGTAGTCCTTGTTACCGGTGGGTCCTGTGGTGGTTGTGCCGGAGAAGAACTCAATGGTGGTAAACTGCTGCTGTACAGAGGTGGAGGTGCGGTAGCGGATGACCGCGTACTTGCCGCTTTCATCTCTGTTATCGGTGAATATCGTGAAGTAAGCTTCGCCCGATGCATTATCGCCGTACAAGCGCAGGTAAGAGCCGTCGGATGCAAGCTCAAATTTGCCAAAGCCTGAAGCGGATACCTTTTGTGCCTCCAGCTGTGCGGGCGTGAAGTAAAGGTTCATGGGCGTCTTGGGAACGTCGGGGGTATCGGGCTTGCTCTGCTCGGGATCGGGATCCTCGGGCCAGCCTGCAAATTCCTTGTCAAGCTCTATCTTAAAGGTGCGTGCCTTGTCGGACATGGTGACAACGAAGGAGTAAGAGAAGGTGCCGTCACCGTCGTAGTGTACCATGTAGCCGTCGTAATAGTGGTGGAAGCCCTTGGTGTCGGGATTATCCAGCGAATTGACCTTATATTCTACCCATTTGCCGTCTACCTTTTCGTAGATCTTGGGAACGGACAGGGCAGAGAAGCCGTAAACGCGCAGGGAGATGTTGTTCTCACCGCCGCTTAAGGTAAATTCAGCGGTGTCGTTTGCTGCCTTGATTCCGGGCAGGAAGACGGAGCTGACGTTTTCACCAACCGCCACGTCAACCTTCAAGGGATCGATGATCGAGTTCTGACGAACGTCCAGTACGTTCTGATCGGGGTGCTCAGCTCTGTAATCGGTCAGCTGCGAGCCCCAGGGCATGATGATGGCATTGATGGTAAAGGTGTCGCCCTTCTTCAAGGTAACCTGCTCCAGATCCAGCGTCAGGTAAGAAGCAAGGCTGACGTTCTTGACAACGAAGGGAGCAGTGCACTTCTGACCGCCGATGATGAATTCCGAGCTTGCAACCAGGAAGGCTACGTTTACGTAGTCTACGGTGTTGCCCGTGTAGATCTTGCACATATCAAAGTAGGGGAACTGATCGCCCAGCGTGTAGTAAACGGGGTTGCTCTCCTCCGTGTTGGTTACCATTTTGGGCTGATTGGAAGCATCCAGATAACCAAGCTTCTCGTAGTCGCCGCTCAGTCCGCGCACGGAGTAGAAGGAGAAATCACGCTTGAAGTTCTGGAACGTAACGTCCTCCAGTACCTCGTAGGTCATCTGGTAATAGGTGCGGTTTTCGTCGGTCTGCGGCATTTCCATGTGATTGTAGGTCACCTTGATCTTGCCGTCATCCGAAATGTAGCTCATATCAATATCCGCATAGGTAGGACCGTAGGAATTGATGATGTTGAGCGTGTTATCGGATGCATAGTGCTTGCCGTCCTCGGTATAGTACTGTAAAAATGCGTGCTGACCACCGTTGGTGTGCTGAGGCTGAATGCCGCTTTCGGGATCTTCCATTTCACTCCAAAGAGGCGCGGACATTGCGCGGTGGTCGGGCAGAGTGAACAGATCCTTGTGATAAACGTAGTAGGGGGCAATGCAGTTGGATTCGCTGACGCCCGTGGAAAGGTGATAGTAGGGGGAGAAGAACTGAATGGAGGAGATCTGCTTGAGCGGGTAGTTGCCCCAGTTCTGGTAGAGATTGAGCACGGTGAAGTGCTCAGTTTTACCGGACTTGAGGGCTACGGGGAAGTAGGTCTCGCTGAATGCATCGTCGCCGCAGTCGAACAAGGGCTCTTCCTTTTCGTGGGTAAAGTTCTTGCAGACCTCCAGGGAAACAGGCAGCAGCATGTCGCCCTTGCCAAGCAGCACGCCGTTTTCAAGGCAAGTGCCGTGCGCGTAGGTCATCACGTAGATGTTGCGGTCAACGTCGTCACCCGTAATGTCAAAGACTAAGTTGTAGTGCTTATTCCAGGACTCATAGTAGGGAGTGTTGAAGTTGCTCTGGGGTTCCATTTCAAACTGGTAAGCACCGCGAATGGCGTTGTAGCCAATAAAAGAAGCGTAGGGGGCTTTTTTGGTGTCTACCTTGATATTCTCGGCAGAAAGGGGATTGCGCTCCTCGTTTGCTGCCTTGCGGAATGCGTCAAAGTCGTGACCCAGGTCGGTGTAGATGCGCTGCCCCATGTAGAAGTCGTTCTCGGTGCTGTTTACGGGAGCAAGGATCGTGCCGCCTTCAGGGGTACGGCTTTGTACGATGGTGTACTTACCGTCCGCTAAGGTAACCTGCATACTGCCGCTGGAGGCATCCTTGAGCAGAATGTAGCCAAGAATACCTACGCCCTTGATATCAAAGGCGATGTATTCGGCACTTGCCCAATCCACACCTTCCAAGGAGGTGTGCTCGCCATTTGCGTCCTTGACGATCAGCTTATCAACGGTATTGGCGGCAATCTCGGTAATCTGACCGATCTCGGCAATGCCGGTGGTGTCCTTGGCTGCGCAAACGCGCACGACGTGGTTCATCTTGTCGGAATATACGTGCAGGGTTCTGTCCAAGTAGAGCTCGGGAGCACCGCCGTCATCGATCTTATAGGTCTTGATATCCTTGATCTCGACCTTGTCGCCCGAGGTAGCAATAAAGTCCAGACGGCAAGCGGTAACCATGCCGGAGTAATCCTTAACGGTTCCTTCGTTGAGCATAAAGGTATAGGTGTGCCAGTCGCCGTCATTGATCACGGGAACTCTGACCCATCTATCGCTATTGAAACTTACCTTGTCGATCTCCAGATAGAGCTGGAGCTCGGAGACGTTGGTGGTGCGCATGGTGACCTGCATCATGTTGACATCCGAGGTGCGGAACTTGACGTTGCCGTAGATGTAGGGGTCAACCGTGCTGGTTGCGGTGGTAGTCAAAATACCGTCCACAACCTCGGGGCGGGTCATATCGTGACTCTTGTTCAGAGCTGAGAGATTGATTGTCTTTTCGTTGGAAATCACCAGATTCTCAATAAAGTTCTGATCAGCGAGGTGCACGTCGTAGTAGTAATAGCCAAGGCGGTAAATGTTGGCAGTGCCCGCCGTGGTGCTACCCGATGCAAGGAAGGTCTTGCCGTTTTCCATTTTGACGTACACGTCCATGGTATCGGTCAGATAGGGCTTGCCGCCGGGCGTGGTCAGAGAAGTGACCAGCTGGGGCTTAGCGACGTCAAAGCTGTAGTTGAGCTTCATTTTTTGGTTTTCAATCGTGTACGCGTCACGCGTGGGGGTGGCAAAGTAAGCGTTCACGCCGTTTTCCAGCCACTTTGCGTTTTCAACCAGCGCAGCGTATTCGCCCTGCAGGATGGATTCGCGTACGGGCTCTTTTTCCTCCACCTGTGTAGAGTCCTCGGTGGGATCTTTGGGCTCGTCGGGGGTAGGCTTATCCTTGCATGCTGCAAAGGCGCCTAACAGCATGGAAAAAAGCAGCATGAGTGCAAGCGCACTTAAAAGCGTTTTCTTCATAAAAAAACCTCGCTCTCATAATTAGATTAGCTCCTTATTTTACCATATAATTGTATCTGCGTCAAGTGTGACGTGCTTTTTTCGGCACTGTGTACCAAAGCCAAACGCTGTTTTGGTACAAATGCAATAAAAAAACAGCCCTCTTATTTTGGCAAGAGGGCTGCCTTGATCATCCGTTTTTTTGTTTATTTCGTGCGTACAGCATGCCGGGTAGGTAAAAGGGCAGAGGCAAAAGCAGGTACAGCACGTACAGAATGGCGGTGGATTGCCAATCCGCAAGCCAACCGAACAGGGCGGGCAGGAAGAAGGAATTGCACTTGAAGAACATGTAATCCGAGCCTATGGGGGAGTAGTTGACGATGTTGGCGGGGATAGACACGATCAGCGTAGGAATGGCGGGCAAAATCAGCTCCCACGGCTTTGTAAGGTGCGTGTAGCGGTGGTAGCCCGTGGTCTGCATGAGCATAAAGCAGAACATCATCACGCCGTGGAACAGCATGGTGTGCGCGCCCGCAAAGGATAGGCAGGAATAATTGGAAAGCACGTTGACGGGATAAAAGAAGTTGATAGCGGCACCAATCAGCCCCAGCGTGCAAAGATAGCCGCAGCCCGCTTTTTTCATATATTGGTTGCCCCAAAGCGCTAAGGGCATGGCATACATAAAAATACTGCAGGGGTACAAGGGGAGAATGCCGCCCCATTCAAACGAGATCTCGTTGCCGCCCACGGTCTCCCAGGTGATCTTGACCACCTCCCAGACCGTCATGATCGCCCAAAGCACCGCCATCAGATTGCGTACAGTCTTGTGACTGCACCTGCGCAGCTTGATCGCCAAGAAAATGATCAGCGCAAGCAGCAGCGCAGAGAGGGCTAAATGCAGAGGAGAGAACAGCATGCCGACAAGATTGTCGCGCACCAAAAAATCCTTGTGCGTAAAGTAATTTTGCAGCGTGTATATGAGTGTATCCATACCGTGACCTCCGCTCGAATTGCTACGCTCATTATATATGAATTTTCACGCGTGGGTCAAGAGAGGGCGGCAAATCTTAATAAAAATTAAGATTTCCCGCCCATGGGCTTATTTCTTGAAGATCTCGGGTGTGGTCAGAATACCCGTACGGCGCAGGCGGTATTCGTAGGTCCAAGCGTCGCCCGAGGTGACCCATGCGGGAGGACCCTGCCAGCGGTGCTTTTCGTCTGCGTTATGTACGTCGCCAAAGCAGTTGCGGCGCGAAATGAATGCCGTCACACCGATGGTGTGCGCACCTGCGGACAGCGTTCCAAGTCCTGCTGTGTAAGGCGGGTATGCGATCACGGCGCGTTGCTCGCCGTCCACGCTGACCGTGGTCACAACGGCGTCAAAGTGCTGCACCTTGATCACGGCATTCCAAGCGGTCTCGCAGCTCACGGGGATCTTATAGGTGACCTCGCCGCCGTAGAAGGGCAGCCCCTGATAGGTCAGGTCGGAAAAGCCCAGTGTTTCGGGCAGCGGCACGATCTTGGCAAGTCTGCCCATGATCTGCACGCCGAAGCTGCCAAGCAGGTACATTGCCTCGCAGTTGGAGCGCTCTGCAAACGGAATGGTCACGCGCAGCACGTTCTCGCCCTTGCGCAGTGCGGGAAGTGCGATCTTGCTGATGGATTTGTCCACGTAATAGCCGTCGGGCTTTGCGGTGACCGGCTCACCGTTCCAGATGATCGTGGCAATATCTGCGTCCTCAAGTGCGAGGAAGGGGTTTTGGTAATCGATGTCGCTCTGAACGGTGTATTCCAGCGTGACGGTATGCTCTGCGGGCTTGTCGGGAATGACCCAGGGCTGCGCCTTGCCTGCGGGGTAGCCCAGCTGACGGCGGATAGCGGCATCCGCGCGCAGAATTTCCTCGGGTGCAGAGAGGGGCGCGTCGTCCAGCGCGTATCTTACCGTGTCAAGCAGCAGCACGTTGGGCTCGGACAAGGTAAAGGGAACCGTTGCGGGAATGCTTGCCTCGGGGGCTGTGGGTGCACTTGCCCATGCGTCGTAGCCAACCGTTGCGCGCTGAATGCTGATGGGCGTGGGAGCGGCTTCGGCTACGGGCTCGTAGCCGTCGTTCTCGTCGGTGTCCTCCAAGTAAAGCAGCGCAGAGTCGTATGCGTTGAGGTTCAGAATGATATGCGTCTTGCCGCCCGTGCGGTTGCTGTAGCGTACGGGCTTGATCTCACCGGTCTGGGTATCCCAAAGCTGTGCCTTGTATTTGCCCTTGACGTATACGTGCACGAGTGCCGCACCGAAGGAGACCTGCTTGTTGTAGGGCTCGTTGGCGTGCGAGATAAACAGCCAGCAGCCGTCTGTGTCACGGCGGATCTGGTGAATGAGATCGGTGGTGTAGCCACCTGCTGCGGTACGAATTTCCACCGTGCGGTCTTCGTACAGCTCTTCAAGCAGTGCACCGCGTGAGAATGCGATGCGCTTGGATGCGTCAAAGAGTGCCTTTCCGCGCGCGGAGGGCTTGGCGTCCTCGTATTTGGGGGCGTCGCCCATGAATACCAGCTTGCCGCCTGCAGCTAAGAATGCCTCCAGACGTGCCAGGGTGGTGGAGCGCAGCGTTTCGCATTCGGGCACGATGATGACGTCGTAAGCCATCTTGCCTACCTGCAGGGGTGCTCCCGCCTCGGGGCAAAGATCGGGGAGGGTGGATTCGCAGATATAGTCAAAGTCAATATTGCCGCGCAGCAGCCAATCGGTCACGCTCTGGAAGTTGCCGTCCAGCTTATCGCGTACCAGCTGGGTCTGTTCGTTGGGACCCCAATGCAGCCAGTAGCTTTCCACGGGATGCACCACACCCACCTTGACCATGGGAGTGCCGCGTGTCAGCGCGGTGTTGACGCGCCCGAAGTGATCCTCCACGTAGGCGTACTGCGTGTACCAAGGAGATTGATAGGACATGGATGCGGGATAGTCGCGCTTTGCCGTGCCCTTCATGGAAACCCAGGAAAGGTGATGCACGCGCACGGTTACGCCAAGTGCTGCCTGCCAGTCACCGTGCAGCTTATGACCGCGGAAGTCGAAATCCCAGCCCGTCACGCCGTAAAGCTCGCTGAGCATACCGGGCTTGCCATATTGGTGTACTGCGGATTGGCACTGCTTTGCCGTGGTGAACTCAAAGGATGCGCACAGCATATCAATGCCGGGAATGCCGAATGCGCGATAGGAGCGCATGCAGTCACCAATTGCAGCGGTTTGCGAGTGCAGGGTGGGCTCTTCCATCATGTGACCCGTCAGCGCAATGCCGTTTTTATCGCACCAGTCACCGCAGGTGTCGGCAAAAGCCTTGGCAAAGCGTTCGGAAACGTGGTCGTGGTAGTGATAACGGGTCAGAGAGATTTCGCCTGCGGGCAGATCCCACAAGAGCTCGGGCAAATGGTCGATCAAGGAGTCACCGTAGGTTGCCTTGAAGGTGTCCTCCAAGTCGTCGGTCCAAGGCAGGTGCACGTTGTGCTTGCTTTCTGCAAACTGTAAAGTGCCCTTGCGCGTAAACTGCGGCTCGTCGGTGAAAATGGCGGGCACGACTGTGCCAAATCGGTCGCCGACAGCCTCTTTGTAACGCTCGTGTGTGATCTCGATGAATTTATCAATGGCTGCTTTATTGAGCGTATCTACGTAGGATTGGTTATTATACCAAGGGGAATTGCCGGCAATCTCGCGCCAGATATACCAAAGCGTACCTTGAATTTCGTCCCCGTCCTGTACCTTGCGGTAGGATTTAAGGCACTTATCCTCGCCCAGCACCACGTCGAATTTGGCGATCAGGACGGGATCTTGGGTTGCCGGTGCGGCTGCGGAGGTAGTGAAGGTCAGGTATCTTTGGCGGAACGCGGGATCCTTGGTTACGTAGCCGCCCGCAAAGCCCGAGGGCCACTTGTCCTCGTCGTACAGCCAGGAGAGCATATCGTTTTGTTCTGCGTGGTCTGTGCATGCCTTGACCAAATCCATAAAATCATCGGAAAGATAGGTGGTGGACATGCCTGCACGGCAATGCATATGGAAGCCGCCCAGACCCATCTCTTTAAAAATGTCGATCTGGCGGAGCAGCTCCTCCTTTTCCAATTCGCAGTTCCAAGCCCAGAAGGGAGTGCCGCGGTACTCTGCTGTCGGATTTTTGAAAAGCTCACGGTCAAGCTTTGGTTGCTTTGTGTTTTTTTCGTAGATCATATCGTTCTCCTGTTGTTTATAGAATGAGGGGAATCGTGCTGTCTTTATTATAATGGTTCTGCATAAAAAATTCAATAGAAAATCAAAAAAACTTGGCAAAAAGGACTGGTTATTTTTCGCAAAGCTATATACAGCTTGCGAAGTGTATGCTATAATAGATACAATCGACAGAAAGTGAGGCTTTGTATGGCGATCCATTTTGATAAAGGACAATACGAGACTTTGCGACAGACTTACAGAAAATGGTGGGCAGGGGAGCTTGACCGCCCCATCGTGCCCATTCTGACCGTCGGGCACGGTGGCGAAGCACAGGCAAATGAGCTTCCGCTCGGGTTTACGACTGCATGGGATACGAGCATTAATCCCGGGGATTTTATCGATGCCTTTGATAAGGCATCTGATACGCATCGTTGGCATGGGGAAGCCTTTCCCATGTTCTATACGCAACGGTTTGGTCCCGGTGTGCTTGCTGCTTTTTTGGGCTGTACGCCTCGCGCTACCCCCCAAACGATTTGGTTTGAGCCGCCCCGCAAGGATATTCCCATTGAAGAGTTGCACTTTGAATTTGACGATAATAATCCCTACTACCGCCGTATCGCCAACCTTTACGAGGCAGCTATGGAAAAATGGCACGGCAGCGTCGTGATGGGTATGACCGATCTTGGCGGTATCATGGACGTTTTGCAAAGCTTTCGCGGTGCGGAAAATCTGCTTATGGATCTCTATGACGCGCCCGAGGAGGTGCTGCGCTGTGTCGGTGAGCTGCAGCAGCTGTGGTTTATGTACTTTGATAAATTCAACGCCATCATGGAGGGCGAGGCACAGGGATATTCGCATTGGTACGGCATGTATCATGAGCGTCCGGGTTACATTCTGCAATCGGATTTTTCCTTTATGATCGGTCCCGATATGTTCAAGACCTTCGTTGCACCCGAGCTGTCCTCCTCGGCAGACAGACTGTATAACGCGGTGTATCATCTGGACGGTGAGGGAGAGCTGGTGCATCTTGACACCATCCTCGGCATGGAGGGCATCAAGGGCATTCAATGGGTGCCCAGTCCCGGTAACATAAATAACAACCACGAGGAGCTGCTTTGCCGCATTCTGGATGCGGGGAAAAAGGTCATCAGCCATGCGTCCAAGCCCGACGGCACGCCCGTGGATGCATTTGCAGACAGACAAGGGCAGCTGTATTTCAAGCAGAGCTGGTATTTCGCGTCGCACCTTGAAGAGGCGCGCAGGTATGCCGGTATGTACGGCATTGAGATCAAGGAATAAAAAGAATCACCCGATAAGCAAAGGCTTGTCGGGTGATTGCCGTTTATTTGCTTTTTTTCAGGACAAATGCTGCGCACAGCAGTATCGATAACAGGGAAGCGCCGAGCAGAGCGGACTGACAGCCGCCATTCTGTTCGGGAGCGGAGGTTTGCGATGTGGCGGGTTCAGTGACGGCATCGGTTTCGGTGGGCGCCTGGGTTTCGGGCGCATCGGTTGTCACCGCAGGCTGCGCTGTTGTTTCTTCGGGGGCTGTCGTGGGTTCTTCCGTGGGTTCTGCCGTTGTGTTTTCCGAGGGATCAAGAGAGATACCGAGATGCGCAGCCAGCAGCTTTGCAATTTCCAAGTGCCCCTGCTCGTTGGGGTGAATGTCGAATTTTTGAATATTGGTCAGCTCTGCGGCGCGGCTGTTGATGATCGAGGGCACGTCCAGCACCTCAAAGCCGTAATTTTGCGCGTTCTCTGCAACGGCAGCGTTAGCTGCATCCAAGGATTTTTGAGAAAAGGCTGCAAAATCGCTAAAGCCCTGCACGTGCAGGGGATTGTACTGCTGCAGGAAAATGACTCTTGCATCGGGTGCGTTTTCCTTGATCATGTCGGATACGGTTTTGAGATTATTCTTGAGCTTGGCGACCGCATCTGCAATCGCGCCTTGCACCTCGGCATCGTTTTCAAGGCTTGCGTAGGCTTCGGGGGCAACGCCCTGCAGTGCCTGCGCCATTTGAGAATATTCGGTGATCTGCTTGCCTGTCACCTTATACAAAATCAGGGGAATGAGTCTGTCCATATCGTTGCCGCCGATGGAGATAACGATCAGCTCTGCCTTTTGCACGTCACCCTTCATGGCAGGCAGGCGACTTGCCAGATTGCTGCTGGTGTCTCCGTTGACCGCACGGTTGATATAGGTGCTGCCTCCCTCCAACCCCATGGCAGCCGCGATGAGATTTGCATAGGATTTGCATGCGTAAGGGTCGTTTTCGTCCACGTAATCGGGCAGGGCATAGCCCGTGGTCAGGGAGTCACCCAAAGCAAGCATGGATTTGGGCATAGATGCACCTGCCGCAGAGATCGTGCAAAGAACGGTGGATGTAAGGATTGCCAACAAGGCGGTAAACAGGACAACTTTTCTGATGATGATTTTCATGATGGGCTCCTTTGCGTAGCGCGTTCCGTACAGAGGTACGGTGCTTTCATTATACTGCGCACGCATGTTTTTGTCAAGTCGTTCGGGGAGATTGGGGTTGCGTGTTTGAATGGTAGGGGGGCATATGATGGCTGCGCGTTATAAAGGCGTCCCCCGGGGGGAAGCTGGCGCGCAGCGACTGAAGGGGAACGCGAATACTGAAGATTAAGAGCGTTATACCCGAGCGGTCAACCGCACCGTTTTGCCCGCACCCCCGTAGGGGCAATTCACGAATCGCTTGCCTAACCCGTAGGGCGATTCACGAATCGCCCGCCCCAATCCGTGGGAGCATATGGAATGCTCCCCTACGGAATGTTGATAAAAGACGGGAATTTCGCGCGAGGCGCGAATATTTGCTCGCTCTCCGCCTGGAGAATGTCTTGCTGCGCAAGCCGCTCTCCGATCTCCGAGCGGCAAATGCGAACCCAACGAGGCGAGCCTGCGGCTCGACTCGCCGGGTGAGATTCCTCGTATGGGGCGACAGAAAAAGAACAGGCACCTCATTCGAGGT
>JAZNCE010000109.1:0-8112 GCA_045587385.1 Eubacteriales bacterium | reverse complement strand
GATATGAATGCCGATCCCAAGGTTACGCACGAAGCCCGATGTATCACCGCAAGGCAGGATTCGGGTATAAGCAATCGGAAAGGCGAGCATTCAGGCGTCATAATCACAGGCGCAAGAGCCGTGCTGACTCCCGAAAGAGAGAACGTAAGACAGCAAGGAAGGCGGATAAAGGATTCCGATGAGCCAATGTTTACTCTGACGGCAATGGACAGACACGGCGTGGAATACAACGGACGTGTGCGAAGGCTGATGCCTAAGGAATGCTTCCGACTGCAAGGTTATAAGGACAAGCAGTTTAACAAGCTCGTTAAGATCGGAATTCCCGAAGCACAGCTATATAAGATGGCGGGTAACTCTGTAACAACAAACGTAGTGACCGCTATCGGACGGAAGTTAGCGAAAGAAGTGCGTAAGCTTGAAAGAGAAGATAGAAAGCTTCGTTTCTATAGAAAAGTCAAATCCATATATGAATCTATCTGTAACGTTACATTTTTACAAAAGCTGAGTCGTTTTATTGATTGTGCGCGGTCAACGTTAAATAAAAAAACAAGGAGGAAATAAATGCCCAATCACGTAATAAATCGTCTGGAATTCGAATGTCCCGAGGAAAGACTGAAAGAAATCCTTTATGCCATCTGTTATGATGACAGCTCCGAGGCAGAGCAAACCGGCATCGGCACGATCGACTTCAATAAGATAACGCCCATGCCTCCGAGCTTGGATATCGAAAGCGGAAGCAGTACCGACCGAGGAATCAATCTGTATCTCACATCGGTGAACCCAAGCGTCAGATATTACGGCAAGGAAAAGATGGATCCCGTAGCGTTCACGTCTTTGACAGAGCGTCTCAACGGTTCCCGATCCTTCCTTCGCCATAATGCCGCTTTGACACCGGAAGAGATTCAGAACGCCACGTTGTACCACAGCGAAGACGAGCTTCTGCAACTGGGGAAAACAGCCGTCGAAAACCTCATGCAGTACGGCGCGACCACATGGTACGATTGGCGTACCCGTGGAGATACGTGGAATACCAAGTGGAATTCGTATAACGCATACGATTACAACGGAGGCAACGAGATCTGCTTCCAAACCGCCTGGTCTGCTCCGCACCCTATCATCGAAAAGCTTTCCTCCATGTATCCCGATGTTACCATCAAACACAGATGGGCAAACGAGGATCTATGGCAAGGATGCGGCAGTCAAACCTACCTTGGTGGTGAGATGATCGACTACGATTATCCCGAAACCGAAAAGGAGCATCTCGAAACCGCTGCTTCTATATGGGGACACACGCTTGAAGATTACGGATTAACCCTTGACACATCAGGAAACCTCGAAACAAAGGAGGCAATCGATATTGAGTAAAATAATTATTGCGTTAACCGACGATCTTCGGCGTATGAAAGATATTGAAGGTTTGGTGCTTCAGGGGTGTGGCGGGAGTCTGGATGAGTGGCTCAACGGTATTAACGATATTCTCACGAAAGAAGGAATATTGCTTGAAGGTACGCAGTTTTCGGAGCTTACGGTGTTTAAGCATGAAGACTTGACGAATATTCTTTTCAAATTTACAGATGATGTTAAGCTGAATATAGGTAAGCTTGCTATCTGGCGTCTTGCATCTCACGAAGCTTTCGGTGGTACTTGGTTAACAGACTATGTTGACAACCGTCTTGGCGGGTTTATTTGCGAAACAGAAGACCATAACGGCGATTTGAGGTGTTTGTTTCGTGAATAGTTTTATGAGTTGGATCGGCGGTAAAAAGGCCTTGAGAGACGAAATACTTGCGCGTTTTCCTCTCAACTATAAAAGATACGTAGAGGTTTTCGGCGGTGGGGGATGGGTATTGTTTCATAAGCTTCCCGGACAGGATTTCGAAGTGTATAACGATTTCAATCCCAACCTCGCGAATCTTTATCGATGCGTACGCGATCATCCAACCGAATTAATAGAGGAACTGACATATGCTTTGAATTCTCGTCTTGAATTTGATAGTATCAGAAAAACACTTCATACAAAAACAGAGCTGCCCGATATTACTCGGGCAGCTTATTTTTATCAGTTGATACGATACAGCTATGCGTCCGGATTGGATTCGTTTGGAGCGCAGCCTCATTCTATGTGGAACAACTTTCCGCTGATCAATCAAGCTTGTGCACGGTTGCAAAAAGTAATAATAGAAAACAAAGATTTTGAAAAATTGATCAAACAGTACGACAGACCCGAAACGTTTTTCTATTGCGATCCGCCCTATTACGAAACCGAAAACTACTACGAAGACGTGGAATTTACCCAAAATGACCACGAGCGATTGGCAAATGCATTGTGTAATATTCAGGGGAAATTCCTTCTCTCATATAACGATTGCCGCGAGATAAGAGACATATATTCCCGATGCGGCATTTATATTGAAGAAACCACAAGACTTTCAAACATTGCTCAACGATATGAATCGGGTAAACAATATGCCGAACTGATTATTTCCAACTACGATACATCTGAAAGGCTTAATTCATTACGCCAATTGACTATGTTTGACACTAATAATGAATCTAAATAAAAAGAGGTAAATTTTATGAGCAACAAAAAACTTTCAATTAAACTTCCCAAAGAAACACTGGTGCAATATGGTATAGATGATAATACTGCACTTTGCGTGTATTTTCACAATGGTATGCTTGTTGTGGAAACTTTGCCGGAATCTGACATTTCAGACTCCGGCGATTTGCTTTTTGAAGAAGAAACATACGAAGACGGATACGCAGAAGGGAGGTTGAGCGGATATTCTCACGGCTATCTTTGCGGGTTTTACGATGCAACTTCCGGATTCCCATATGATGATTCGCTGACCGATTTATGCGAAGCCCGAAGACGTCCCGAGTTTCGCTCAATTTAACAAGTGTAAAAAGGAGACAACATATGAAGAGATTTAAGACACTTGGAGTGCAGGGACGCATTACGATTCCGTATGATATACGCTCAAAAATGGGACTTTCATACAACGATATCATTTCATTTGAAGAAACCGACAGAGGGGTTATAGTCCGAAAAGAAAAACTTTGCGATAACTGCTGTAATAATACGAGTATTGCTCCGATAAGACCGGATGAAGATGCAATATGCGATTTCATCGATTCATTACCCGCAGAAAAGCAAAAAGCTACGCTTTTTCATCTTTTGGCAAATTGGGATAGAATTCGCCAAGAACTCACTTGTCCCTCACAGAAAAATCGGGGGTGAAATATGAAGATACGAGTATATCAAATTGATGCAAATAAAGACCATAGGGATCTGATGTTCCGAGGTTATGACGATGCAGTAAAAACAGTTGGATCTATAGACGAATCCGTTTACAAATGTGTGTACGACGGATACGTTCGTGCAGGGACACTCGAAGATATTTATGATCAACTGAATTCCGAGCATCCGATTGGATACAACGGACATTCCCTTTCTGTAAGCGACATAGTATATATCCAAAAAAACGAAGATTGTATCTCTGCGGGATGCTATTATTGCGATACTTTTGGGTTCAAAAGACTTGAAACGTTTGATGTTTCCAGAATTCCTCCTATTACAGGACATCGAATGTTAGTTATAGAGCCTCAAAAAGTACCTTATGAAATGATAATTCCCGACGGTCTTGAGCCGTTACAGCAAGCAGTAAAAGGATATATTGAATGTACTTATCCTTTCGATGACAATGCTTTCGTTATTGGTAACGAAGAAGCAAAACTTATTGGAATGGAGGGAAATCGAACTATCAATGGACAGATATACGCAGGACCTATTCTGATTGCCGCGGATGATGGGTATGGCGGTACTACTGACCTTACCGATGATCAAATGCAGAAATACACACATGAATTTGCGGTGCCCGAAGTTATTTCGGATGCCGAAGTTGCAAACAGTATAAAATATATGATTTATGGCTTCAATTAAGCCACAAGCGGAGTTGCGTGATAATACGTAGCTCCGCTTTTTATATATAGAAAATCTTTTGGAAAGGAGGCTCACAATGAATTTTAACGCAAAAGTAAAGAAAACCTTTGACACCGGCAAACTCAAAGCAGTCTTCGATGTAACGTTGGAAGACGAGTTCGTCATTCATGAAGTGAAACTAATCGAAGGACAAAAAGGCAGATTTGTTTCTATGCCCAGCGAAAAATGGAGCGGTGAACAAGGCAGAGTACGGCGTATGGATATCGCTCATCCTCTTAACGCCAAAGCCAGAGCGGCGCTTTTTGCCGCAATTGAAGATGCTTATGAAAATCATCTGAAGAACATAAGCGAAAACGAAAACACCATTAAAACAAATTAAAGAAAGAAAAAGAGGTATTATCTATGAAAAAATTTATCAACAAAATTTCCGAAAAGCTTAACGGTTTTGCAATACGCGCTAAAACCGCAATAGAGAACACACGCGGCGAAGGCTATGTGGACTCCGGCGTAAAGATCCTTATAGCAGTTGTTATCGGCGCTCTGCTCCTTGCAGGCCTTTATACGCTCTTTAACGGCACCATAATGCCTACGGTTACAAGAAAAATTCAGGATCTGTTCAATTACAAGGGATAAGAAAGGGGTAATTATATGAAAAAGTTTATTAATAAAGTTTCCGAAAAATTCAACGCATTTGCAATTCGTGCAAAAACTGCTTTGGAGAACGTCCGAGGCGAAGGCTATGTGGATTCCGGCGTAAAGATCCTCATAGCAGTTGTCATCGGTGCTCTGCTTCTCGGCGGACTTTACGCTCTGTTCAACACCACGATAATGCCCACAGTTACTCAGAAAATCAAAGATTTATTTGAGTTCAAGGGCTAAATATAACATACGGGCGGTGTTTTAACACACCGCCCAAACTAAATATTTGAGGTGACTGCTATTATGATCAGACCTGAAACATTACCTGCCATTTATTATTCAAACGACCTATTATCCGGTTCGTTTACAGATTTAATCCAACCTTTAATATTACTATCGGTTTTTCTTCTTATTGTTTTCTTCATTTCAGCGGCTCAAAACTTTCACGCTTCACCCAAAAAACTGCTCCCCGTATTGTCGGCAGCTTTTGTATTTGGTATCGGAATTATTGTGTGTTGCGGAACGTTGCTTGAGCAGATAAAGGGAATGCTGTTATTTTGCATTTTGCTTTCCGCCTCGCTTTCGGATTTGAAAACAAGGAGAGTTTCTGACAGCATATCCATAATGCTTTTTATTCTATCTTTTGTCGGCTTTGAAGCGGCAAATCTGCCCTCCATGCTGATCGGAGCGATGATCGTATTCATTCCTCAGTTTGCTCTCGCCATTATCAGACCGAGCCGAGCGTGCGGAGGTGCGGATCTGAAGATCTCCACAGCCCTCGCATTTATGCTCGGTGCCGGAAAAGGCGTATTCGCCTTGATCGTCGGTATGCTTCTTGCGGTCATCGTCATGGCAATCTATAACAAGGTGAACGCAAAAGACCCAAAAGAAGCATTTCCCCTCGTTCCGTTCCTTTCGGTCGGAGCCATGCTTGCCTATATCATCTAATCAGGAGGTAGAAATACTTTGAAAAACAGAACCATTATCGGTATCGTGTGTATCGTCCTTGCCCTCGTCGTGACCTTTGCGGTCGCACCGTTGGTCAATAAACTGTCGGACAGCCGCACCGATATCGTAAGACTCAAAAACGATATCGTTCAGGGACACATGATCCAAGAGAGCGATATTGAAGTTGTACCCGTAGGCAGTACAGGACTGCCCACCAATATCATCACAAAGAAAGAAACCGTAGTCGGCAAGTTCGCAGCCTGCGACCTCAAAGCCAATACCGATCTGCTCCAGTCTATGATCTCAGACAAATCGGACAACGCGGATGACGTATTCCATACCTTGGACGGTAAGAAGCAGGCCATCAGTATCACCATCAGCTCCTTCGCGGGAGGTCTGTCGGGCAAGCTGGAAAACGGCGATATTGTCAGCCTTGTGATCTTTGAAAATGAAACCAATGAAGCCACCATTCCCGGCGGGCTGACTTATGTGAAGGTCATCACGACCACCACAGCCGAAGGCTTTGACAAGGACGAGCTGACTCCCAATGAAGACGGAACCTATGAGCTTCCCACCACACTCACACTACTCGTCAATCCCGCTCAGGCGAAGATGCTTGTCGAATACGAAAACCGTGGTGTGATCCATGCAGACCTTGTGTACCGTGGCGACAGCAAAACTGCACAGAAGTTCCTCGATGCACAGGATCTGTACTTTGAAATGCTCGCCGAGAAGGAGGATGAAGAAACCACAGAACCCGACGAGAACAACCCCTCGGGTGGTAACAACATCATTCAGGATGTGGGCGACATCATCTGGGGTACCAATCACGGAGGTAACAATTCGACCTATAACGAAGAAGGCGGTGAGGATTAATGTCGAAGGTTATTGCAATTTGGGGAGCGCCTAACTCGGGTAAAACGACCTTTGCCACAAAGCTTGCACGATCCATCTACGATGAGTATCAGGCAACGGTGATTGTGGTCTATGCAGATAACGAAACCCCGACACTCCCCATCATCTTCCCGAACTATAAGAAAGAGGATCTCTGCTCGGTAGGGGTGGCTCTGTCCAAGACCGACATCGACCGTCATGAGGTGGTCAAGCAGATGGTAACCGTAAAGGATAAGCAGAACTTCTGCTTCCTTGGCTTTACGGACGGTGAAAACAAATACACCTATCCCGCATTCGATGCCACCAAGGTCAGATCCCTTTATTCGGTGCTGGCGTCTCTTGCAGATTACGTCATCATCGACTGCACAAGCTCCCTTAAAAACCCGCTGTCCAAGGTGGCAGTACGAGAAGCGGACGAGGTTATTCGTCTGTCCGCACCGAATCTCAAATCTGTCAGCTACCTTGCCTCACAGCTCCCGTTGTATATCGATCCTATGTTCCGCCTTGAAGAGCATATCCAAGGGATCTGCGTAACCGATGCAGACCTGTATATGCCCATCGACGAAGCAAAGGCACAGCTCCATGATGTTCGCTTTACCATCCCGTACAGCAGAGCCGTCAAACAGCAGATGCTTGACGGCAATCTCTATGCGGTGGTCAACGACAAGAAATTCAACGATAAGTTCAAAGCAATTGTGGAAAAGGTGGTGTAATCTATGGCAAGACAGATCGACTTCTGGACTCTTCTGAGGATGACTCAGGAGTACGTGTCCTCCCATTATGCCGCCGTTCTGACCGATAAAGCAAAGCTCTCTCAGCTCAAGGCTTACGTGGATAAGTACCTGCGAGATAACGACTTCAAGGTGGAAGGCATGACCACCAAGGAGCTGATCGATAAGCTCTACTGCGAGATGGCAGAATACAGCATCCTGACTCCGTTCCTCGGCTCTCCCGACCTTGAAGAGATCAACGTCAACGGCTGGGACGATATTGCCTTGACACTCCTTGACGGTACCATCGTCAAGCTGAAGGAGCACTTCCATTCACCACAGCACGCTGTGGACATCATCAAGCGTCTGCTCCACCACTCGGGCATGATCATCGACAACGCAACGCCTATGAGCCAGGGACACCTGCCCGGCAATACCCGAATCACAGCACTGAAAGAGCCGATCGTGGACGAAGAGCGCGGTGTGGCAGTCTCCATCCGACTGCTTCATCCACAGAGAGTCACCCTTGAAAATCTTGTGGAAACAGGCTTTGCCACACAGGAAATGGTGGACTTTCTCTGTATGTGCATCCGCTACGGAGTACCCTTCGTTGTGGCAGGTGCCACCTCAAGCGGTAAGACCACCTTGCTGAACGCCATCATGACCTCTATTCCCGACAACAAGCGTGTATTCACCATTGAATCGGGTTCCCGAGAGCTGTCTCTCGTCCGCAGAGGTGAGGATGGACACATCGTCAACAATGCGGTGCATACGCTCTCCCGACCTTCGGATAACCCCGCCTATGACATCACACAAGAAGACCTTGTGGTAGCATCCCTTCGTTTCAACCCCGACATCGTATGTGTCGGCGAAATGCGAGACGTGGAATGTTACTCGGCGGTGGAAGCATCGCTGACCGGTCATACGGTGGTACCAACTGTCCACGCAGGCCCCGGCTCGGCAGCTCACATGGGGGGG
>JAZNCE010000108.1:0-21604 GCA_045587385.1 Eubacteriales bacterium | reverse complement strand
ACCCACGGGACCCATTTATGGGTAGTAAGTAACAGTTGCATGGCTGGCAGGCCAATTGAAGGCGCACTTGTGCGCAGCCAGTATTATTAGGGCTATGCCCGAAACTGAAATACCCCCCGTTATACGGGGGGATATTTATTTATGGATATGTGTAACAAGTGTAAGAAGGGACGGTTCTCTCTGTTACATTGAAATCTCTTTTAGTATAAGCGTTTTATCGTCTTGTGCGAAACGGAGGACAGGCTCTTGTTACACCGCAAGTTCGGTTTTTGCGTTGGGCTTGCACGCCCGGCGGCGTAACAATGCTCCGTCCACCCGTTACGCGCGCGACTCCTTACCGCTAATGCCACAGCCATGAAAGTTTCGCGATCACTTACCGATCAAATAGTTTATAGGGGAAAATTCGATTGGGGTGTTCGGGTGATTGGCTACGTACTGCGCAAGCTCCTTTTGCGTAACCTGCTGATCGCCAATGTAATACGCTGCATGCGGCTCGCCGTCATTCACGATTTTCCAAAGCGGCTCGTGGATGATCTGTGCACCGTCAAAGTGCAGCCTGTTTTGCCCGTACGTAAAGTCGTCGCCCGTGTGATTCCAAGCATAAGTGCCATCGGCATTCAGATCGTACATACTATGGAACGTGTATGAATACAGGTAGACGGTTTTTTGGTAATAGCGAAGAATCAGAATGCCATCACCGTACTCAAGCATCAGCTCGCTGATCCCATCGGCATCCAAATCTTCATAGGCATACTGTCCATTATTGACTTGATAGAGCGGAATGCCTGCATAGGGCGTTTTGCAATGCCCCAGTAAGGCGAACTGCTCCAAATCGGTGTTATATATTACGCACGAGCCCTCAAACGCTGCTTGATACATTTCTGCTGCGATTTCCTCCTCGGTAAACAGGGGAGTAAACACAAGCCCCGCGCATTTTTCGTTTTCCTCCGCATCCGTGTAGGCGTCGCAGCATTTCCAAGCCTGATTTAATTCCTTGTATTCTTGCTCGGTAATTTCGGTCGCCAGCTCGCCCTCCAGCTTGTAATACTGCTGTACCGCAACGTCGTCCACCCAAACGTGACCGAGCGTTCCAAATTCCACCACAAGCTCAGTTTCGGTACTGCCGGGGACAATGCGATAAACGGCGTGCGAATGGCTGTCAGCTCCATTGCTGCCCAGCTCGTGCAGACAGCCCTGCGCATCGATTCTGCAGGTCTTGCGTGGCTTGTAGCTGCCAAGCAGCGTAGGCGTGTCATTTGCCATGGATAAGATTGCAACAATGGTATAATCCTCGTTAAGGAAAATCAGCTCGTCCAATCCATCGCGGTTGATGTCCTTGATCGCGTAGCCACAGGTTTGCTTGTAGCGCGGAGATAACCAATCATCCTGCCCTCTGCCAGCGTATAAGAGATAGGCGGAAGCGAACAGTTTCTCGTAAAGTTCCTTGTCAAAACGATCGTAGATTCCCAGCTCAGCGGCGTAGTCATGGTCTTCGTCTTTTCCGTTGTCATATCGCTGGCAGATGCGAATGATGTCGCGGTATACGTCGATCATCTCATCGTAATTGACGTGGGCGGATGGGGTTTGATGCGTTTGTTGTATTTCGAAAAGCTCCAAAAAATCGGAAAACTCGCATTCGCACGAGCATAACGCAAAAAGCATGGCCAAACAGAGCAAAAAGGCTATAATTTTTTTCATAAATCCTCACAAATTCGTCCGGTAGTGTTTGTGTTTTATGTATTGGGGGCGGTGTAAATATAGGTTTTTCCAAGCAGCTTTTGGAGAATGGGAATATGCACAAACGCATAGCCAAGGCAGGCACCCGAAAGATTGAAAATAAAATCGTCCACGTCAAGGCTGCCCATGCGAAGAAGCGGCTCTGCCAGCTCCACGAAAAGCACGATACCAAAGCAAAGGGCTAAGACCTTCCAAAATTTTCTGAACCAAGCGAACATGCAGGGCAAAAAGCAGCCCATAGGGAAGAGCACGATCAGATTGCCCACCAGGTTTTTGACCACGATGTCCGCATTGATGGTATCGTTTTTCAGCCTTACGATATAGTCGTAAACGGTTTTGAAGGGAATAAAATTCGAGCGGCTGAAAAACTCGCCGACCGTGGCTTCGGTATGAATGTGCCTGCCGTCCAGCAGCAGAAATTTTACCAAAGCAAGGCAATAGATCACAAAGAAAACGTACAGCAGAATTTTAACGGTCTTTCTCATTTTTTTCCTCCAAAGCGGTGTGATACTGTCACTATATCACACAGAAAAAGCCTTGTCAATAAGGTGGGGAAAAGTAATTTTCAGGGTGCAAAAATTGCCTTTGGGTGGGGGGATTTCACCCGCCGCAGGCGGATTTCATTTGACCGTTGAGATGTTATGTGAGCAAATCGTTTCCGTTCTTTTTTTGAGCAAGTAGCCGCAAAAAGAAGAACATATTTGCTACGCAAATTAAAACGGTGTGGGAGTGTTTCGCGCCTGCGGGCGCGACTTGGGGCTCTGCCCCAAGACCCTGCGACCTTTTTGGAAAAAGGTCGATCAAAAACTTTTATGAAAGAGGCGTCATAAACTTAAGCCTCACCGTTTTTGCGCAAAAACTATTGACAAAAGAGGAAATAAAATATATAATGAAAGGAGTGTTGTTATTACGTTACAATGAAAGGATTTATCCATGAAATACGAGCATTTACAAGTTGAAAAAAAGTGGCAGGAATATTGGGCAGAGCACCAGACCTTTAAGACCGACGTGTGGGATTTCTCCAAGCCTAAGTTCTACGCACTTGATATGTTCCCGTACCCCTCCGGTGTAGGTCTGCACGCAGGTCACCCCGAGGGCTATACCGCTACCGACATTATCTCCAGAATGAAGAGAATGCAGGGCTACAACGTGCTGCACCCCATGGGCTACGACTCCTTTGGTCTGCCCGCAGAGCAGTATGCGGTTACCACGGGTAACCACCCCAACGGTTTTACCCAGGAGAACATCAAGACCTTCTCGGGTCAGCTGCGCGAGCTGGGTTTTGACTATGACTGGTCCAAGATGATTGCCACCAGCGATCCCGATTTCTATAAGTGGACGCAGTGGATCTTCAAGCAGCTGTATCTGGACGGCTATGCACAGTATATCGACATGCCTGTTAACTGGTGTGAGGAGCTGGGTACCGTGCTTTCCAACGATGAGGTCATCGACGGCAAGTCCGAAAGAGGCGGCTATCCCGTTATCAGAAAGAACATGAAGCAGTGGGTCATCAATCAGCCCGCATTTGCGGAAAAGCTGCTGGAGGGTCTTGACGAGATCGATTGGCCCGAATCCACCAAGCTCATGCAGAAGAACTGGATCGGCAAATCCACCGGTGTGGAGGTCAAGTTCCAAATCGTGGGCGGCGGTGAATTCTCCATTTTCACCACCTGCATTGAAACCATCTACGGTATCACCTTTATGGTACTTGCGCCCGACGGCGAGGTGACCAAGAGTCTGCTTGACAGAGTGCAGAACAGAGAAGAGGTACAGGCGTATATTGACGAAACGCTCAAAAAGAATGATATGGACCGTACCGAGCTCAACAAGACCAAGTCGGGCTGTGAGCTGAAGGGCGTGACCTGCATCAACCCCGTCAACGGTAAGGAAGTGCGTATGTTCATCGGTGACTTCGTGCTGGCAAACTACGGTACGGGTGCGGTTATGGCTGTTCCTTCGCACGACCAGCGTGACTTTGAGTACGCGATCGCGCACAATATCGATATGATCCAGGTTATCGACGGCGACGAAAAGCTGGGACATGCAGACGTGTCCGAAAAGGCATTTGAAAAGCAGGATTACCTGGGCAAGGGCTACCGCCTGATCAATTCCGAGGAATTCACGGGCTTGACCGTGGAACAGGCAAAGGAAGCTATCACCGCTAAGCTCGAGGGCATGGGTGTTGCCAAGAGAACCGTCAACTATCACTTCAGAGAGTGGATCTTTGCGCGTCAGCGTTACTGGGGCGAGCCCGTTCCCGTGGTACACGGTGAGGATGGCGAGGTACACGTGCTGCCCGATGAGGAGCTGCCGCTGATCCTCCCTGAGCTGGACAACTACAAGGGCGAGGGCGGTAAGGCACCTTTGGAAAATGCAACCGAGTGGAAGCAGTACGATCAGAACGGCATCAAGGGTAAGAGAGAGACCTCTACCATGCCCGGCTCTGCAGGCTCGAGCTGGTATTTCCTGCGCTATATCGATCCCCACAACAACGATGAATTTGCAAATCAGGAGCTGCTCAAGCACTGGATGCCCGTTGACCTTTACATCGGCGGCCCCGAGCATGCGGTCGGTCACCTGATGTATTCCAGAATCTGGAACAGATACCTCTATGATAAAGGTCTTGCGCCCACCAAGGAGCCTTTCCAGAAGCTGGTGCACCAGGGCATGATCCTTGGCGCAAACGGCATCAAGATGGGTAAGCGTTTCCCCGAGTTCGTGGTCAATCCCAGCGACGTCGTCAGAGATTACGGCGCAGACACTCTGCGTCTGTATGAAATGTTCATGGGACCGCTGGAGGTTTCCAAGCCCTGGAGCGACGCAGGCGTTGACGGCGCACGCAGATTCCTCAACCGCGTATGGGCATTCTTTACCGAGGCAGAGAATATTGTGGACGGTGAAGTTCCCGCGCTGGAAAAGGTTTACCACAAGAGCGTTAAGAAGATTACCGAGGATTTTGAGAAGCTGGCGTTCAACACCGCGATCTCGCAGATGATGATCTTTGTCAACGCTGTATATAAGGAAGGCAAGTGCCCTCGCGCGTACGCTGAAGGTCTCGTCAAGATGCTGTCCTGCATCTGCCCGCATATCGGCGAGGAGATCTGGCAGATCCTTGGTCACGACAACACTATCGCGTACGAGCCTTGGCCCACTTACGACGAGGCAAAGACCGCTGACGACACCGTAGAGGTTGCCGTACAGATCAACGGCAAGCTGCGCGCCACCGTCATGCTGCCCGTAGGCTGCTCCAAGGAGGACGCCATCGCCGCTGCAAAGGCTGATCCCAAGATCGCAGAGCAGATCGAGGGCAAGACCATCGTCAAGGAGATCTCCGTGCCCGGTAAGATCGTCAATATCGTGGTCAGATAATAAATCATAAAATAAGTTTATAAGAATCCCAAAGCGATCTTCAAAACGGAGGTTGCTTTGGGATTTTTGCGCTTAACAAAGCCCATGATACGCACAATGAGCAAAAAATCTTGACAAAGTACAGGGTTTATGGTATAATATCCTCAATGGTTGTGCAGAACGAGTGATTAACCAATATATCACCATAGATTTGACCGTTTTAACTTATAAATGATTTGGAGGTTTTTTATGAAACGGATTCTGTTAATTATGTTATTATCAGTCTTGCTCGGGATGTCTGCGTGCGCCAATACAATAGATAACATCAATAATCTGGGAAATGACGCGATTGTGGTTAATAATGTATCCGAATACGTCAAAGAGTCGTTTTCCATTGAGAACCGCACATACGGTGCTTATTACGGTGGAGACAGATTGACCGATCTTTCGTATCCTAAAGAACGAGTATTTATCATTAGCACCCAAAAAGATTTTGATGCTATTATTGATGATGAATTTGTACAGCTAACTCCTGATTTTGATTCGGAATTATATGTTTTATATACTTTTACAACTTTGTACCATAATGAATTTATAATAGATTCCGCAACTGTATCTGATCAAGCGCTGTATGTGCAGTATCACTTGAAATCCGAAATTGTCTCCGGAGAGGAGCTAACCAATGCTGCTCGCCCGTTTCAACGCTATGTGCTAATTAAAATGAAAAGAATTGATGTCAATTCAGTAATCTTTATTGATACAGATTTAGTAGGAAAATCATGAAAATCAGTCGTTTATTAGCTGCGGTTCTTACGTTTTCTATACTGTATTCAGTTGTTTTCAATATCGTTGTTGTCGCGCAATCTATTGATGACAACGATGTTGTGTTCTCTTGATGGCTGAGAATTATTAAACAAATAATAAAACTGTGACGGATGATGATCGCTGTAATTATTGCTGCTGAATAAAAAACAAAAAACTTTTGTGCAAATACTTGACATTCCGGATTCTTTGGTGTATAATACCAAAGGATATAACGGAAGTTATGTTTAATTCACTCTTGGCAGACGCGAGGGGAGGGAAATAGATAATGGCAGAAGTAAGACTCAAGGAAGGCGAAACTCTGGACAGCGCCCTGAGACGTTTCAAGCGTCAGATGGCTCGCTCCAACGTTCTTGCCGAGCTCCGTAAGAGAGAATGCTACGAGAAGCCCAGCGTAAAGCGCAAGAAGAAATCTGAAGCAGCGCGCAAGAGAAAGTATAAGTAATTATAGCAATTAAGAGGTTGAGCCAAGTGCTTGACCTCTTATTGTTTTTTTGCTCATGCTTTAGTCACAAAACGGCGCGGTAGAATTTGGTAAAGGTGCTGAAAAGGGTCGCGCCTGGTTGACAATAGTAATGGTTTTGTGTATAATGGTTGGGACGGAGCAATCCGAATCATGAAAAACGAGGTACGACATCTATGAAAAAAATCCTTTCCGTGCTGGTGCTGGCTGCAATGCTGCTGTCCGCTCTGGCAATCGCTGCGTCTGCCGAAGAGTACGATTACGTCAATCAGGCAGACTACTACGAGCACGAGGCAGTAAAGAGAGACGAGGTTTACGACGAGCAAGCAGGTATCGCTTCTCAGACCTGGAAGGTCCCTTATCTGCCCGTAACCCCTGCTATGGACGGCAAGATCAGCGTTGGCGAGTACGAGAGATTTGAAAATTACGAGGACTATCTGTTCTACGCTATGCGTACAAACGGCGGTCAGAACTCCGTTGATGAGTTCTATGCATTCTTGGACGCTGCCAAGCCCGGTTTCTTTGATGCATATTGGGGCTGGGACGGCCAGTATTTGTACATGGCATTCAACATGGACTGCTTTGACGGTTACTTCTGTGACCCCAGCGTGCACGGTGCTTCTTACCTGTACGCATGCACCGCAGTACAGTTTGGTCTTGGCCGTGCGGATGCTGCATACAGACAGTTCAGCGAGACCGGCTTTGGTATCAACCCCGACGGTAACACCGGCGTGACCACCAAGTGGCTGGGTAACTACATTCCCAACGACACGCAGGACGTTGCGGGCGAATACAACGAAACCACCAAGAGACTGACCATTGAGTTCAGAGTTAACCTCCAGCTTGCGCTGGATATGGATGAAACCGTCAAGAACGGTGATCAGGCTAAGATGTGCTGGCTGCTCAGCGTCGGCGGCGACGGTGACAACCTCAGATGTAAGCAGGTTTCCTTCTGCCACGGTATCGGCGGTACGCAGTCCAACAAGGCTGCACAGTATTTTGCAACCATTACCTTTGACGGTCTGCCTGCCGATAAGGAGATCCCGATCGAGGAACGTGTAGAGATCAGCGAGATCGACCAGGAATACGATCTGCGCGACTTTGTCGTACTGTCTCAGGACGATGCCATCGGCACCTTCTCCGGCAACAACGCAACCGTTGAGAAGATCACCGAGGACGGCGAGACCTTCATGAGAATTACCGCTACCGGTGACGAGGCATACGTTTACGGTAACAAGTATCCTGTCAGCGTAAGCAGCGAGACCAAATACGTTGTGATCAAGTACCGCACCTCCTCCACCAAGGCAAGCAATACCGGTATCATTTATAAATCCACAACGCTCAAGACGTATGATCTGGAAGCTACTGCATACGAAGAGATCAAGGCGGACGGTCAGTGGCACTACTTGTACATTGACATGAACGGTGAAGAGAATTGGCAGGACTGGATCGTATCTCTGGGTATCGTTCCTTTCGTAGCGACCGAGGGTATTGCAGGTGAATCCATTGATATTGCATGGATCAAGTTCTATCACGAAGATCCTTGGGATATTCCCGAGTACGAGGCGGACAGAAAGGCTACCGCTCCCACGACCGAGGAAACCACCGAAGAGCCTACTGTTGCAACCACCGAGGAAGTTACCACCGAGGCTCCCGTGACCGAGGAAGTTACCACCGGTGCAGAGCAGTCCAAGGGCTGCAAGGGCATGGTCGGCGGCGCATTTGCAGTCGTTGCACTCCTGGCAGTTGCGTTTGTTGCAAAGAAGAAGCAAGACTGATTCCTGACATAAAACTCAATAAAATCGCGGTGTCAAGCCAAGGCTTGACACCGCTTTTTATGTAGCGCGTCCGTATGTGGTGAAGGCGCGCCCGCGTGGGCACCTCATCCACCGCAACCGCGTCGCTGTTTCGCTCTGCGAAATGTGCTCCGCTGCGGACCAGTTTGTTTGCAAATATCTTCCCACAGCGGGGCAAGGCTCATCAAGGTACCCCAAAAACAGACGATCAATCAAGACGGATGCGCCAAACAAGCCTTCCACGCTGGGGAAGGGGGACCGCAGCGGAGAGAGTTCGAGGTGTTCAAACCGAGAATCCTCGACGCGGTTGCGGTGGATGAGGTTCATCGTGCGGACGCCCTTTCACGTTTTCCTATATCAGTTACAGTAAATCCCCCTGACGGGCATCCGTCAGGGGGATTGCGTTAATGATTTTTGAAATACAAGACGTATTGAATCGTGGCATTGACCGCACAAAGCCCTAACATGAAGCAGGAAAGACCCGTTTGCAGGTCATTGGTGCTGCTTATAACGCCAATGATCGATGCCATAACCGATACCGTAAAACAAATCGCTGCAAACAAATGCAACCCTCTCTTCTTTGCCCGCAGACTGACATTGGTTTGTTCCGCGGTCTGTACAATAGGAATGTCACGGTCGCTGTTGTACGTATCGTTGAGTAGATAGTCGGTTGTAACGCCAAACAACTTGCTGATCTGCAAGACATTTTGCGCATCAGGTAAGGCGGTGCCGTTTTCCCAACGACTGATCGCTTGTCGGGAAACATCCAGTTTTTCCGCAAACTCTTCTTGTGACCATCCGTTTGCCTTTCTTAATTGAATGATCTTCTCAGCTATGTTCATGTAAGCCTCCTTGTGCTCGTAGTGCTTTTATCTTATCACAAATCGGATGAAAACACCACCGCATGTACTTTACATTTACGCAACATGACTTTACATGCGCTTTTTATTCGTAAATTCCCAGTTCGATAATGCTGAACCAATTTTCACCCTCGCGCCACAGTCTGACGTATTGGGCGTGCAGGTCAAGGTCGGTCAAGCTGACAAACAGCTCGTCCTTTTTGCCTTGGAAAATGGTCTGATAGCTCTCACCGTCGCTCGAGATTTCAATGCGATAGGGCGCCCAAGCCGATTCCAGCAGCAGCGTCAGCTCCGTAAAATGCATGGTCTTGCCAAGATCGACCTGCAGCCAAGCCTGCCCCGTAGGCAGCGAGCCCCAGCGGGTGTCCACGTTGCCGTCCACTGCATAGGAGGCAAGATACGAGCCCTCGTGATTGGTGGCGGTGACTGTCTTGTTTAAGGCAAGATTGACCTTGTGTTCCTCTGCGGGGCGGTTTGCTTTATCCTCCTCTGTTGCGGGATGCACCAAAAGCTCGTAGATGGAAACGAAGTTGCCCTTGGGAATGCTCAGCTTGAGGTATCGTGCCGTTTGACCGTACAGATTGACGATGCACGCGCCCGTGCTTTCGTCGCGCGTGTAAACGCCCATCTGCTTATAGGTCTTTCCGTCCTCGGAGGCTGAGAGCGTAAAGGGTACGGAAAGGGATTCCCAGCGAATGTCGATCTCGCCAATCTCGTAAACTGCCTGCAGATCTACCGTAAACGTGTGTGCAGAGGCGGTACATCCAAGGCCGCTCCAGCGCGTTGAGGGATTGCCGTCCACGGCGTATTGTGAGGCAAGCGCATCGCTTTCGTGTCCGTTGTCGGTGGTGGGCTTGCCCAAAGCAAGGTTTTCCTTGGGCGCTTGCCATTCGGGAATTTCGTAGGTTGCCTTTTGGATGTAATCAAAATCCGTGTCGGGAGTGGCAATATTGGTCACGTCACGCAGTACGGCAGCATCCAGCGTCAGCGTCCTGGTTTCTTTGATGTCGGCTGCGGATGCGGCAAGCGAGAAGGTGTAGTCACCGCCGTCAATGATATAGCGGCTGTCGCCCTCGTCGTAGCTTTCCAAAGCGTCTGCCGTGATGACGATGCTGACCGTTTCGCTCTGACCGGGCACAAGCATGGCGGTCTTGGCAAAGCCCGCAAGCTCCAAGGTCGCGTGCTCCATGCGCGTTTCGGGCTTGGTGAGGTAGACTTGTACGATCTCACTGCCCGAGACAGCGCCGCTGTTGGTTACGGTGCAGGTGGCAAGAAGTGTGCCGTCAGCCTGCTTTTGTACGTCAAAATCGGAGTAGGTAAAGGAAGTGTAGGATAGTCCGTAACCAAAGGGATACGCCACGTCCACGCCAAAGGTGGCATAGTAGCGGTAGCCCACGTAAATATCTTCATAGTAAACGGTATCGGTGGAGGTGCCGGGGAAATATTTGCCTGCAGGAGTCGAGAAGCAGCTTGTCGGCCACGTAATGGTGGTCTTGGCACTCGGGTTGACGTTGCCGCAAAGCACCTCGGCAACCGCCGTGCCTGTCTTTTCACCCGCATATCCCGTCCAGAGCACCGCGTCCGCCATGTCCTGCCAGGAAAGCATTTCGATGGGGGAGCCTGTGTTGAGCAGCACGATCACGCGCTTGCCCTTGGCGCGGAAGGCTTGGCTGACGCGCTCGATCATTTCTGTCTCGGTTTGGTTCAAAGAGAAGTCGCCTGCCATATCCACGCGATCCGCACCTTCGGTCGAGCCGCGCGAGATGACGATCACGGCAGCATCCGCATTGTCGGCACATTCGGCAGCGTACTCTGCGGAAACGGGAATATCCTTGGATGCATCCATTGCATCGTGCGCCTTGGCGTTTTTGAAGGGATGCTTCGACATCTGATATACGTCAAACACCTCGGATTTATTGAGCCCCTCGGCAATATTGACAGGCTTTTTTGCGCTGACCGATCCCGAACCCGCGCCGCCGTATACGGTGGCAAACGCGCCGTTGCCGAATACGGCAAGCGTTTTCTGCTCGGTCAAGGGGAGTGCGTTATCGTTATTTTGCAGCAGCACCATGGTCTGCGCAGCAACTTCTGCTGCAAGATCACCGTGAGCGGTGTAGTCAATGCGTCCACCACGCTCTGTCTCTGTGAAAGCGGGGCACTTGACCACAAGTCCCAGCACGTTGGCGCAGGCTCTGTCCAGCATTTGCATATTGAGCGTGCCGTTGTTTGCAGCAGCAATGATCAGTGCGGGATCTTCTGCGCTGCCGGGCATGTTGATATCGTTGCCCGCGTTGACCTTCTCTGCGACCGTGCCGCCCGATCCCCAGTCGGACATGACCATGCCGTCAAAGCCGCATTCCTCTCGCAGATACGTGGACAGAAGATCGTAGGAGCATGCAACGCGCGTGCCGTTGATCAGGTTATAGCTGGACATGATGGTATAAGGATCGGCATCGCGCACGGTCATGCCGAACGCCTTTAGGTAGATCTCACGCAATGCACGCTCTGTCACGTTTGCGCTGATCGAGCCGCGTGCGGTCTCCTGATTGTTGGCAGCAAAATGCTTGAGAGATACGCCCACGCCCGTGGACTGAATACCGCTTGTATAAGCTGTCGCGATATATGCGGTCAGCAAGGGATCCTCGGAGCAGTATTCAAAGTTTCTGCCGCCCAGCACGTTCTTTTGGATATTCATGCCGGGGGCTAAGATGACGTCCATGCTCTTGACAAGGCAATCCTTGCCCATTGCCACACCGATCTGTGAGGCTAAGGAAGCATCCCAGGAAGAGGAAAGGTTGATCACGGAGGGGTACCATACCGTCGTATCGTAGCGCAAGCCTGCAGGACCGTCGTTGACCGTGACCGAGGGAACGCCCAGACGCTCGATGGCGTACGTGCCGCCCGACGCTCCCGGAAGCACTACGTTTTGCGTGCCCGTGACCATGTGCGCCTTTTCGTCAAGCGTCATGGCGGCAACCACGCAGTCAATCGAGTCGGGGCTCAGCTGTACAAGCCCGTTTTTGATCGGGATCTCCAGCGCATCTGCGGCAACGCCTGCAGCGTCGGTGGCGTTTACCACCAACAGCAGCGCATCGTTTATCTGCTCCTCGGGGCAATCCAGCGTGACCGTCAGTTCGCCTTGCTGCGCTTTGATCGTTTGATTGGTGATCATGCCGGCATCACTCATCAAGCAGCATTCGATTTCTCCCTCGGCATCGCCGTCAATCGCGCAAAGCAGCGTCAGCTTGAACTTGCAGCCGTCCGGCGTCAATTCGGTGGCACGCAACGTCAGCGCGCATACGGGCTCGGGAGTGGGCTCGGTCTGCGGTTCGGTTTGAATTTCTTGCTGCGTGCTTTGCTCACCGGGAGCTTCGGGAGTGGACTTGTCCTTGCAGCCTGCAGCTTGCAAAAGCAGCGGACAGAGCAATAAAAAGCAAAGCAAAGAAGTCATCTTGTTTTTGTGAAAACGCTTCATAAAAGCCTCCTTGAGTGTTTTCTGCGTACGTGCCGTATCGTTTTCGGATGTTTTTTCGAAATTCGTCAAATACCTTGCTCACGGTATTGTCCGGGGGTCATGCCTGTCTCTTTTTTGAAAAGCTTGGAAAAGTAGTGCAGATCGGGAATGCCGCAATGCAGCGCGATGGTGCCGATCTGCAACTCGGTGGTGCAAAGCAGATGCCTTGCGTGCTGCATGCGTCGAGAGCGGATATAGGCGGTCAGCGTCTGTCCTGTCTCTTGCTTGAACACAGCGGAAAGATATCCCGCGCTGACGCCCAGATTGGCAGCGAGCGAATGCAGTGTCAGATTGGCGGAAAGGTCGGAATCGATCAGCAGCACGGCGGTCTGCACGGTACGGGAATAATTTTTCAGAGTGTGTTGCTGCACTAAGGAACAGTAGCCCACAAAAATTTCACGCATCAGCTCGGCACTTTGTTCCGTGCGGGAAAGCTGCTCGATCTTTTGGGCGTACTCGGAGGAAACACGGTCAATATATAAAGGGTGCACGCCGCCTTGCTCTGCGGCTTTGCGGCACAGCGTGTTCATAATAATACAGTAGTTTTTGGTGTTGCGAACGGGATCGGCTACGCGTTTTTCGTAATAATTCGTATTGGTAACGGCGGAGAAGAATTGCGCCTGCTTGTGCGCGTGACCGAGCTTGACCGCCTCGATCAATTCGTTTTCAAAGGCATACCGTTGTTCCATTGCCTTCATATTCAAAAGCACGTCGTCAAAGCAGTCGTTGTGTAAGGGCTGATGAATGGGCGAGGCGGGAGGGGCTTGCACGGCGTTGACGTCTATGATGGTCACGGCGGACGCGTGCAGCGTATGCTCGTAAAAGGTGTCCAGCATGGTCAGCAGCGGGTTTGAGATTTCCAGTATCGGCAGCGCCAGCAGCAGCTCTTCAAGCTGATGCTGTGCGGTGGGAGGTGCACCGATGCGCTCCCCAAGCTCAAGTGCCTGCTGTATGCTTGGGCGCGCTTGCAAATACGGACCTATCAAAAGGATCTGTGCGTCCCCTTCATGGATCAGGCGCAGGTAGGTGTAGTGCAGCCCGAGTGTGCAGGTATAGCGATAGCGCACGCCAAGCACGGGCAAGGAAAGTGCGGGATGGTGCTCGGCGCCAAGCTCGCGGCTGTATTGTGCGATCTCGTCGCAAAGTCCCTGCTCATTCACCAAGCGTGCCTGTACGCGGCTTTTGGCAAAGGTATTGCATAAAAGCATCAGTCCGTCAATTGGCGGCATGCATCTCACCTCACTTTAGTTTGATAAAATTATATAATCTATTGCCAATTATACCATCAATTTTGTGCAGAAAATATATAAATATCGTAAACAATATGAAAATAATGCAATGGAACATGAAAAAAATACTCACGGAAAAAGGGCAAAATCCGTTATACTTAATAGTAGCGTATCTATCCCCGCATTGTTCAAATAAAACAAAGAAAGAGGAATCCGCTATGAAAAAACAACCACAACTTGACGCAAACGGCAAGCGCAAATTTGGTATCAGAGATAAGCTTGCTTACGCAGCCGGTGATTTTGGCTGTAATATGAGCTTTGCGTTGAAGTCCACCGTACAGACCTTTTGGCTGGTATTCATGACGATGGAAACCGGTCTGTTCTCCATCTTGCTTTTGCTTGTACAGGCATGGGATGCGATCAATGACCCCATGATCGGCTCGCTGATCGACAGCGACAAGAGAAAATATAAGATTGGCAAGTATAAGACCTATATTTTGATTGGCGCGCTTGGTCTGCTCGTAGGCGGCGCAGCCGTATTCCTCCCGTTCCCCAATTCGGGCACTGTTGTCAAAGCAGTCCTGTTTATTCTCGGCTATGTGATCTGGGATGCTGCGTATACTATGGCAAACGTTCCTTACGGTACGATGCTGAACATTGTGACCGAGGATGCAGGCGAGAGAGCACAGCTTTCCGTATTCAGATCCATCGGCGGCGCGGTTGGTAACGTCATTCCCGGTATCATTCTTCCCATGCTGATCTGGAGAAAGGTGACTTATGACGGCAGCACCGACTTTTTGAATAAAATCGAAATTCCCGAGGGCGCAGAAAGCGCATTTGCTCCCGAAAACTTCCATGCGAATCCGCTGACCGGTGAGGCTTACGAGATCGGCGATGCGGTACTCAGCCCCTTAACGGGTAACCAGCTTGAGGTCCTGATTGGTGAAAAGGTGTTCTTTGCGGCATTGATCATGGGCGTTCTGGGCTTTTTGTGTTTCCTGTTTATGCTTAAGAATATTACCATTCGCGGCAACGAGTATGCTATGCTCAACCAAGAGGATGGCGCAAAGGTCAATCTTTTCAAGTCCTTCGGTGCATTTGTCAAGAACCGTCCCGCAGTTGGTTGCACCATTGCTGCTATGGGTATGTTCCTTGGCATGCAGTCTGCTACCACCGCAAATACCATCATGTTTGCAACGCACTTCGGTCAGGCATCCTTGTCCGGTCTTGTGATGATGGTCGGCTTTTTGCCCATGTTTATCTTTATGCCCATTGCTACCAAGCTTGTAAGAAAGTACGGTAAGAAAGAGGTTGCAGGTCTGGGCTCTATTGCAGGATTGGTCGGCGGTGCGATCCTTTGCGTATTCCCGCTGTTCCCCAAGGAAATTCAGCTGGTCGTATATATGGTGGGTCTTGTATTCTTCGGTCTTGGCTTGGGCTTCTATAACTGTGTATCCTGGGCTATGATGGGCGATGCCATCGACTATGCAGAGTGGAAGACGGGCAAAAGAGAAGAGAGTGTTGTGTATGCGCTGCATTCCTTCTTCCGTAAGCTGGCGCAGGGCGTGGGCCCCGCAGCGGTCATTGCCATCATGGGTACTTCCTTGATCGGTTATGATTCCGCGCTTGGCACGATTGGTCAGTCTGCGGAAACCGCTGGCAGACTTTGCTGGCTGGTGGCAGGTCTGTATATGTTCAGCGCGATCTGTCAGTTTGTCGGCGTTGCAATTATTTACAACGTAGATAAGAAGACGCTGGAAACCATGACGAGCGAACTTGCAGCAAGAAAAGAAAAAAATAAGCAGGTACAGGAGTAATCCGCGCCCAAATGGCTTTGGGTGCAATAGTCCCCGATAATTACGTGTGCGTCAGGGACATATGGCGATTTATGCTACGTTAAGGAGAAAAACATGAGAAACGTAATCAATTTGAATCAAAACTGGCTGTTTTGCAAAAACACAGCCGATATTACCGTAAGAGAGGGCGAGCAGGTCAACCTGCCTCACTCCTGGAACGCCATTGACGGTCAGGACGGCGGCAACGATTATTTCCGCGGTGCTTGCCTGTACGTCAAGACGCTTACACAGAGCGAGCTGCCCGCAGCGGATTGCTATTATCTGGAGATCCGCGGTGCAAACTCCTCTGCCGACGTGTACGTGGGCGGTGAGAAGCTGGCGCACCATGACGGCGGTTACTCCACCTGGAGAGTAGACCTGACTCAAAAGCTGACCGATACCACCGAGATCGCAATCGTGGTAGACAACTCCCCCAACGAAGAGGTCTATCCCCAGATGGCGGACTTTACCTTCTACGGCGGCTTGTACCGTGACGTCAATCTGATCGCGGTCAATAAGGCGCACTTCGATCTGGATTTCTACGGAGGTCCCGGTATTGCAGTCACTCCCGAGGTGGATGGCAAGGATGCACACGTCAAGGTGCAGACGTGGACCAAGAATGCCGAGGGCAAGCAAGTACGCTATACGCTGACCGATGCCGAGGGAACGACCGTGGCACAGGGTACGGGCGCGGATGAGATCACGCTGGATATTGCGGACGTGACCTTGTGGAACGGCAGAAAGAATCCTTACCTGTACACCGCAACAGCCGAGCTTTTGGACGGAGACGCGGTGCTGGATACCGTCAGCGCACGCTTTGGTGTACGCACCTTTAAGATCGATCCCGATAACGGCTTTATCCTCAACGGCGAGGAATACCCCCTGCGCGGTGTTTCCCGTCATCAGGACAGATGGGGCGTTGGTAACGCGCTGCTGCCCGAGCACCACAGAGAGGATATTGATCTGATCTGCGAGGTGGGTGCGACCACCATCAGACTGGCGCACTATCAGCACGATCAGTATTTCTACGATCTGTGTGACGAAAAGGGTCTTGTCATCTGGGCGGAAATTCCTTACATTTCCAGACATATGCCCGGCGGCAGAGAGAATACCATCTCGCAGATGAAGGAGCTGGTCACGCAGAATTATAACCACGCATCCATTGTGGTATGGGGACTTTCCAACGAGATCTCTATCGCGGGCGCGGACGAGGATCTGCTGGAGAACCACCGCATCCTCAACGATATGGTGCACGAAATGGACAAGACCAGACTGACCACCATTGCAGCGGTTTCCATGTGCTCCATGGACGATCCCTATATCAAGATTCCCGACGTGGTTTCCTATAACCACTATTTCGGCTGGTACGGCGGCGACACGAGCATGAACGGCCCTTGGTTTGACGAGTTCCACGCAAAGCACCCCACCATTCCGATCGGCTGCTCCGAGTACGGCTGCGAGGCACTCAACTGGCATACAAGCGACCCCAAGCAGGGTGACTACACCGAGGAATATCAGGCTTTCTATCATGAGGAGCTGATCAAGCAGCTGTTCTCGCGCAAGTACATCTGGGCAACCCACGTGTGGAATATGTTCGATTTCGGCGCAGATGCAAGAGCAGAGGGCGGCGAGAACGGACAGAACCACAAGGGTCTTGTCACCATGGACAGAAAGTACAAGAAGGATTCCTTCTATGCATATAAGGCATGGCTGGTTTCTCCCGAGGTCGATCCCTTCGTGCACCTGTGCGGCAAGAGATATATTGACCGCGTGGAGGACGTAACCAAGGTTACGGTATACTCCAACCTGCCCGAGGTCGAGCTGTTCGTAAACGGACAAAGCATCGGCAAGAAGACGGCAGAGGATCATTTCTTCTATTTTGACGTCAACAACGCAGGCGAGAGCACCATCGTTGCCAAGGCGGGCGATCTTTGCGATGAGGGCAAGATCCGCAAGGTAGACGAAATGAACATGGACTACGTGCTGCGCGAGGTTGGCGCGGTGCTCAACTGGTTTGACGTTGTGGAAAAGCCCGGTCGCTTCTCGCTCAATGATAAGATCAGCGACATTACCTCCTGCCTGCGCGGCAAGCTCTGGCTGTTGCGTATGGGCTTGTTCATCAAGAAAAAGATGGATGCAGGCAAGAAGGCAAGCAAGAAGAACGGCGGGACGGAAGAGAAGAAGAGCGGCGGATTTACCATTAAGCTGGATCGCAAGGCTCTCAAGGGCATGATGCAGATGATGGGCGGATTTACCGTGCTGCGTCTGTCTTCCATGATCGGTATGGCGAACGTCAACTTCACCAAGGAAGAGCTGCTCAAGCTTAACAAGCAGCTTAACAGAATCCGCAGACCCAAAAACTTGAAAAAGTAACAGATAAAAGCGCAAGACCGAGCCTGCGTGCTCGGTCTTGCGCTTTATTCGTTTGCTTGCAGGATCGCTTGAATTTCGGGGTCGATCCTTCTTTCTTTGAAATAATACAGCTTGTCCTGCTCGGTGACGGGGCGAATGACGCGGCAGGGATTGCCCGCTGCCACCACCATATCGGGAATATCGTGCGTGACCACGCTGCCCGCACCGATGACCACACCCGAGCCGATATGCACGCCGGGGCAGATGACGCTTTGCGCGCCGATCCATACGTCATCACCAATGGTGATGCCAACGCCGTATTCGTAGCCCGTGTTACGGATCTCGGGATGAATGGGGTGACCGGCGGTGTAAATACCCACGCCGGGGGCAAGGAAGCAGTTGTTTCCGATGGTGACCTTGGCAACGTCCAGGATGGTGCAGTTGAAATTGGCAAAAAAGTTTTTGCCCACGAAAATGTTCTTGCCGTAATCGCAGTAAAAGGGCGGGTTGATCATGGTCGTTTCATCCGAGCCGCCAAGCAGCTGCGCAACCGTTTGGCGAATGGTATCGTAATCGGTGTAATCCGCCTTGTTGAGCGTGTTCAAAAGCAGGCGTGCCTGCTTCATTTGCGCAGCGGTATCCCGATCAAACATATAAAGCATTTCTGCATCTCTTCGTTCTACGTTATTCATAAATGCGCCTTCCGTTTTTTAATGTACTTTCATTATATCACGAAGGGTCAAAAAAAGCAAGAGGGGTTGCATTGTAAATGCGAATGTGATATAATACGTATGATATCAGGCTTTGGAGGTGTACCGTGTATACATTAAACCTTGAGAATATGACCTTGGCAGTGGACTTTGCCAAAGGGCAGATCGCATCGCTTTTGCTTGGCGGCGTTGAGCGCGTATGTGCGCCCACCGCACTCTGGCGGCTGAGATTGCGCGATGAGGCAGGGAATGCAACGGTTTTTACGGCGTACGATGCAACCGCTATCACCCCCACCGAGGACGGTGCGATCTATGCAGGCTTTGCGCTTGCAGGGCTTTGCGTGCAGGTGCACCTTGCCGAAAAGCAGGGAAGTGCTGCGTGGCGTGCCGAGGTGCGCGGAATTGACCAAAGCCACGTTGTCGAGTGGCTGGACTTTCCGCTTGTGAGCCTGCCTGCGCTCAAGGAAAATAACCGGGAGGGCAACGGCGGCACGATTCTGTACCCCTACAATGAGGGTGCGCTGATCTCCAATAACGACCACCGCAATATGACCGATTTCCGCCATTGGGAGCCCGAATATCCCAGCCTTGGCTGCTACGGCGTGTTCCCCAATATGATCTGCTCACAAATGCAGGCGTATCTGTGGGAGGACGCGGGCTTGT
The DNA here is from genome assembly GCA_045587385.1 of Eubacteriales bacterium. Taxonomy (GTDB): domain Bacteria; phylum Bacillota; class Clostridia; order Oscillospirales; family CAG-272; genus SVQP01. Next base: position 2,275 of record JAZNCE010000108.1, on the reverse strand, counting down.
ACTTCGGCGCGCATGACCCGTCGCGCGGTGTCAAGGGCATTGATTTCTATGCCGAAAACGGTGGCATCACCATGCAAATGCGCCTGTTCTGCGGTGTGGAGTTCGGGCAGGATTTTGTCATGGACTACGATATCGTTTGGCGCGCGACCGATGCGCGCTGGGAGTCAGCCGCAGAAATTTACAGAGAGTGGTTTGAAACCGCGCTGCCGCCCCGCGTCAAAAAGATCAAGGAGAATGACGCGTTGCCTGCGTGGTATGCCGAGAGCCCCTTGGTGGTAACGTACTGCGTGCGCGGCGTGCACGATATGGACGAAATGGCACCTAACGCGCTGTTTCCCTATACCAACGCGCTGCCGCTTTTGGAGCGCATCAAGTCGCAGGCACAAACCAAGCTCATGGTGCTGCTCATGCATTGGGAGGGCACAGCCCCCTGGGCACCGCCTTACGTTTGGCCGCCCTACGGTGGCGTTGATAACTTTACCGCGTTCAAGGACGCCTTGCACGCACAGGGGGATCTGCTTGGCGTGTATTGCTCGGGCTTTGGCTATACCCTCTCGAGTAATTTGGTGGACGATTACGATTGCAGCGAGATCTGCGAGCGCGAGGGCTTGACTGCAGGCATGTGCGCAGGGCCCGACGGCAAGGTGGCAATCAGCCGCATCTGCACGGGACAGCGCAAGGGCTACGATATTTGCCCCGCGTCCGAGGTGGGGCACGATATTCTTGCGGGGGCGTACGAGCCGCTGTTTGAAAGCGGTATTGACTACGCGCAGATCCTTGACCAGAACCACGGCGGCGGGCAGTATTTCTGCTATAGCAGAGAGCATGGGCATCCCCCCGTGCCGGGTGCTTGGATGACCGAGAATATGCAAAGCATGCTGACAGAGTGGAACGGCAAGGCGGGGAACATGCTGCTTGGCTGCGAGAGTGCTGCTGCCGAGCCGTTTATGGGCAATCTGCTCATGAGCGATAATCGCTTTGAGCTCAATTACCACATCGGTGCACCCGTGCCGCTGTATGCGTATCTCTATCACGAATATCTGCGCAATTTCATGGGCAACCAGGTATCCTGCCCGTTTGGGAACGATCAGGATACGCTCTGCTACCGCGTGGGCTATTCCTTTGCTGCGGGCGATCTGATGACGCTGGTGCTCACGCCCGACGGTCAGCTCATGACCAACTGGGGTAACCACGATTTCTCGCGCCTGCCCGACAGAGAAAAGGCGCTTGACCTTGTGGCAAACCTTTGCCGCTTTTACCGCGAGGGTGCGGGCAAGTATCTGCATAACGGCAGAATGATCCCCACTCTGCCCATGGAGTGTGGACAAAAGGCGTTCTTTATGGAGTGGTACGGACGCGATTGCATCATCCCGTCGGTCTACACGACCGCGTGGCTTGCCGATGACGGCACAAAGGCACAAATTTTCGTCAACCCCGGCGATGCTCCCGAAACCGTTTCCGTGGACGGACGCGAGATCACCATCCCCGCAAGAAATGCGGTTATGATGGCATTATGATAAGAAAACAGGGCTGAACCTCGGTTCAGCCTTGTTCTATACGTTGTAGGATCTGTTTGTATTCCTCATCGGAGTATTCTCCTGCATGGTACAGCAAATTGACAAGCACCAATTTGTTCTCTTTGCCGGTTGTCGGGTTGTATTTTTCCATAAGCGCCTTCAAAAGGTCGTACTCCTGCTCGGATGCTAAGCCCACCTCAATCCAAAGCTTGCATTTTTCCTCGATTGTACAGCCTTGCGGATAAATCGTTGCGTTGACGTCAATCATACGCGTTTCCTCCAAATAAAAAAGTGCGCCAACCGAAGCCGACGCACTGAAAATCGCAAACTCCGATTGTCGCTCAACAAAACTAAATTGGAATGAAGCCTTTCAGCCATAACCATTTAGCGGAGTTTGCGGTTTTACCAAACCCAAAAATAGTTATGGCGAAAAAAAGGCATAATATCCCCTTGGGAGAAAATACCTCATTCCCAATATTTAGTTTTGTTGAGCACATACATTATACCACAAAATCAAAGCAATATCAATACGATTTTGAAAAAAAGTTAGTTTGTGCAAAGAACACACGATGCGCATGACGTACTTTAAGATACAAAAAAGGAGCTGAGTCATCAACCAATGTCATTAAGTTAAGAAAAACCCACTGCAGACAAGAAAGCGGAACGGATGCGCGCCGAAAAGCCGTCCCCTCGGGGTAGCGAAGCGGCACGAGCGTAATGAATGACATGCCTGTGGCATGTCAGAACGCGAGTGTGAC
>JAZNCE010000107.1:0-31105 GCA_045587385.1 Eubacteriales bacterium | reverse complement strand
GCTTTGTACTTCTCTCTGTTATTCAATTGTCAAGGACCAATGTCCGCTACCGTTTCCGGTAACTCGCTTGCCGTTTTTGCGGCAGCTCGATTATTATATCACAGTGTCTTTCGTTTGTCAATAGGTTTTTCAAAAGTTTTTTGGATTTTTTCAACTTTTTTCTACCGACTTCCAAGACTCTCGATATCTTTCGGTCGCCCTCGCGACCTTGAATATTCTACCACTTTCCCCCCGCTTTGTCAAGTGTGAGTTTCGACAAAGTGTATATTTGTTATACATGTGATTTGTGCAGGATGTACAAACGACGGCGTCCCGGGTGGATAAACAAAGCCCTCGGATGTCCGAGGGCTTTACTTGGGGTATATTGTTGTGGGATACGCTGCGCAAACCGTTCCCCTTCTTTTTGGGCAAGAAGCCGCAAAAAGAAGCAAAAACGGCGTAAAGAGGTTTCGCCTCTGCGGAGGCGACGAGGGCTTCGCGCCCTCGACCTGCGCAAACTTTTGAAAAAGTTTGATCAAAACTTTTGTGAGTTAGCCGAATACTTACAAATACCGTAACATAGCCCTCGGATGTCCGAGGGCTTTACTTGGGGTATATTGTTATGGGATACGCTGCGCAAACCGCTTCCCTTCTTTTTGAGCAAGAAGCCGCAAAAAGAAGCAAAAACGGCGTGGAGTTGTTTCGCGCCTGCGGGCGCGACTTGGGGCGCTGCCCCAAGTCCCCGGTCGCCTTTTGAAAAAAGCGACGCAAAAACTTTCAATCTATGATACTTTACTTGAGTTCGACGACGGTCACGCCGCTATCCCCTTCGCCGTATTGTCCGCGGCGGAAGGATGCGACTCTCTTATCCGTGCGCAAAAAGTTCTGCATTGCCTGACGCAAAGCGCCCGTTCCCTTACCGTGAATGATACGCACGGTGCGGAAACCGTACAGAATTGCGCTATCCAGATATTTGTCAACTGCAAACCAGGCTTCATCTCCGTTCATGCCGCGCAGATCGATCTCATCCTTGAAGTCGTGATTCTTCTGCACGCTGTAGGTAGACACCTTATTCTTCTTGCCGTCCTTGGTCAGCGTTGCCTCTTCTACGACAAGCTTAAGATCCTTGACGTTGACGCGCGTGGTCAGAATGCCCGCCTTGATTTGTGCGTTGCCGCTCTTATCCGGTACCTCGACCACAACGCCCTTGGTCCCCAGCGAACGAATGATGACCTCGTCGCCCTTGCGCAACGCTCTGGGCAGCACGTAATTCTTATCATCCTCATCCTGCTTTTGCACGGGATCGAATTTATCACCATTCTGCTTCAGATGCTCGCGCACGGCACGCTTTGCCGCGTCCATTTCCTCGCCCATCTTGGCGCTGTCCTTGGACTTGCGGATCTTTTCCATCTGATCCAGAATAAAATCATAAGACGCCTTGGCACTCTGCACCATGGAATTTGCCTTAACGCGGGCAGCCTCCAGCTCCTTATCGGCACGTGCGACCTGCTCGGCGATCTTTTTTTCGGATTGCTTTTTGAACTGCTCGTATTCGGTGCGCAATCTTGCAGCCTCTTCTCTGTGCTGCTCCATTTCCATACGGCTTTGCTCCAACTGACCGATGACATCCTCAAAGTGACGGTTATCCGCGCTGATCAACTCCTGCGCTCTGCCGATAATATCGGTGGACAGTCCCAGCTTTTCCGAAATGGCAAACGCGTTGGATTTACCGGGCGTACCGATGATCAGCTTATAGGTAGGACGCAGGGTTTCCACGTCAAACTCGCAGGATGCGTTTCTTACGCCGGGGGTATTGAGCGCGAACGCCTTAAGCTCCGCATAGTGGGTGGTGGCAGCGCACATAGCACCCGCGGCACGCACCGACTCAATGACGGACACGGCAAGTGCCGCGCCCTCGACGGGGTCTGTACCCACGCCAAGCTCATCGAACAGCACCAGCGTGTGTTCCCCGACCTGTTTCATAATATCCACGATATTGACCATGTGCGAGGAGAAGGTGGAGAGTGATTGCTCAATGCTCTGCTCGTCACCAAGGTCTACCAGTACTGCGTGCAGCACGGGTACGACAGACTCCTGATCTGCGGGGATATGCAATCCCGACTGTGCCATCAGCGCAAACAGACCAAGCGTTTTAAGCGTAACGGTCTTACCGCCCGTATTGGGGCCCGTGATAATCACGGTATCGTATCCGCACTCACCGCCAAGGCTGACGTTGATGGGTACGACACGGTCGCGGTCAATCAAAGGGTGTCTTGCACGCACCAGGCGGAAGGTTCCGTCCTCGGAAAGCGCGGGAGCGGACGCGTTCATGGCTGCAGACAGCTCCGCGCAGGCGAAGCAATACGAAAGAGTTACAATATTATAATAGTTCAGTGTTAAAATTCCGGTTGCGTTGCTGACCGCCTCGGAAAGCTCGGCAAGGATGCGCTCGATCTCGTGCTGCTCCTTGGACTGCAATACGCGCAGCTCGTTATTTGCCTCGACCACAGCCATAGGCTCGATAAACAAAGTAGCGCCCGAAGACGAGGTATCGTGTACCAAGCCCTTGACCTCGTTTTTATACTCGGTCTTAACGGGAATGACGTATCTGCCGTTACGGCTGGTGACGATATTTTCCTGCAGGTACTTGGCATGCGTGCCGCCCTGCACGTACTTTTGCAGCGTTTCCTTGATACGGCTGTTGGTCGAACGGATCTTGCGGCGGATGTCCGCCAAGGCGGGAGACGCCTCGTCCGCGATCAGATCCTCTGCCACAATGGCGCGCGTGATGCGCTCCTCCAACTTGCGATCGGGGGTCAGGCGGTCGAAGATCTCGTCCAGCACGGTATCAAAAATGTGATTGCCGTGGCAATAATCCACCAACAGGCGCGCGGTGCGCAGCACGTTGGCAACGTCCAAAAGCTCGCGCGGTGAGAGCACCGCGCCCTTGTCGGCGCGCTCGCAGATCTCGCCCACGTCGCGCACGTACCCAAACGAGGGCGTGCCCTTGACGTCAAGCAGTCGCTTTGCATCGGTGGTTCTTCTTTGTCTGCGCAAGATCTCGTCGGGATCGTCCGAGGGCGAGAGCGTGATTGCCATGGCGCGCGCACCGTCGGTGTGAGCGTGCTCGGCAAGCATGGCGCAGACCTTATCAAATTCTAAGGTTTGTAGGGTTTTACTTGAAAATGCCATCATTCATTCCTCTTGGCGATTGAACAAGGCATTTGCGTAGCGTTTTTACTGCTCGCAAGACTCGCAATCGGAGCAATCGCTCTCCGATGCGGCAATGCCGTCCTGATATTCTGCAACCTTGACCATCACAGCGCACTCAATACGCTTGCGGAACAGCTCGCAGCCGTATTCGTACACGCCCTTGATCGAGCCTGTTGCATGGTATGCGTTTGCTGCGCAGCCGCCCGAGCAATACATTCTTGCCCAGCAATCCGCGCAATCGGGTCTTGCATATGCGTTGCACAGCTTGAACTCATCGCGCAACGCGGTATTGGTCACGCCCGTCCAAAGGTCGCCCAGCTTGTATGCCTCTTCACCGACAAACTGGTGGCAGGGGTAGAGATCACCCCAAGGGGTAACAGCCATATATTCGGTGCCCGAGCCGCAGCCGCTGATGCGCTTGTAGACGCAGGGGCCGTGCTCCAGGTTGAGCATGTAATGATAGAAGGTAAAGGGCTTGCCCTCTCTGCGACGTTCGATCTGCGCCTTGGCAAGAATTTCGTACTGCTCAAACAGCACGGGCAGATCCTCTGCTCGAAGCGCGTAAGGATCCTCGGGTGCACAGACCACGGGCTCCATGGAGAGCTGGTCAAAGCCAAGATCGATCATATGGAAAATGTCGTTGGTAAAGTCAAGGTTGTTGCGGGTATACGTACCGCGCAGGTAGTAGCCGTTGCCCTCGCGCTTTTCCACAAAGTGCCGGAACTTGGGCACAATGGTCGCGTAGCTGCCCTTGCCGTTGACCGTTTTGCGCAGTCTGTCGTGCACCTCTTCCCTGCCGTCCAAGGAAAGCACGACGTTGTGGCACTCGCGATTTGCCCAATCGATGACCTCGTCATCAACAAGTACGCCGTTGGTGGTCAGCGTAAAGCGGAAGTTCTTGTTATGCTCCTTCTCGATGCTGCGTGCGTACGCCACGATCTCCTTGACCACGTCAAAGTTCATCAAGGGTTCGCCGCCAAAGAAGTCTACCTCCAAATTGCGGCGCGTGCCGGAATGCTTGATCAGAAAATCGATGGAAGCCTTACCGACCTCTAAGGACATCACAGCTCTGTCACCGTGATATTTGCCCTGTGCTGCAAAGCAATATTCACAGTTGAGGTTGCAGGTGTGCGCCACGTGCAGGCAAAGCGCCTTGACGACCGTGTTTCTGTTCTTGAAATCAAACGCCTTGTCGCGGTAAACGTCGGGCGCGAACAGCTTGCCCTGCTCGGCAAGTGCGGTAATGTCGTCATAGCACTCGGCAAGCTCTGCTTCGGTCACGTCCTCGCGCTCACCATACTTTTCCATCATGGCGTCGATAATAGTCTGCTTATCGTTCGCCTCATACATGGCAATCATATCATATGCGATCTCGTCTACTGCGTGCACAGAACCGCTGTACACGTCAAGCACGATGTTATATCCGTTTAATTTATACTGGTGAATCATTTTTAATTATACCCTTTTCTCAAAAGTAACGGGGCTACGGCAATTTGCCTCAGCCCCGTTCATTGGACTATGTAATTAGTCCTTGTTAGCCTCGCATTCCTGGTTAGCAACGCCGCAAGAGGTCTTGCAAGCGGACTGGCAGGAGGTCTGGCACTCGCCGCAACCACCGTTGTTTACGCTCTTAGCGAGATCACGGGTCTGGATAGTCTGAATTCTCTTCATGATAATTCTCTCCTTATAGAAATAAGCTTAACAGATGTATTATAGCATTGATCGCGGTTTTTGTCAATAGGTTGTGAGAAAAAACAATGCAAATGGTGAAGTGTAGAATAAGTATGACAAAGGACGCGGGCGATCACATATTTCGGCATAGACGAAATTCTCGCGCCTGCGGTTATACATGGGTAATCTGGAATTTCCAAATAGTATCCGTCCTGTGTCATCCTGAGCGGAGTATGAAAGCCCGATGATATCGCGCTGTTTTATTCATACTTTCATTCGGGATTTCATACGAAGTCGAAGTTTTGCGGAATGTAACAAAGTGGAGTGGAGCAAAACCGCAAGCGCGAAACGCGCACAGCGGGATCTCTAATGAGTTTGCGCAATGTCTGCTCAGCCTTGGTTACATTTTTCTCATATCCCATACCGCACACATTCAAATGTTTCTTTGTGCAGGCGGCATAATACAAACCGCTCAGAGATCCCTTCCTCGGTCGTGCGCAAAACGCACTTCCTCGTCGGTTTTGCTTCATTCCGTTGCTTGCAACTTCATTTCGCAAAACTTCGACTCAGTCGCGTTGCTCCTTCGCTCAGGATGACACTCGAGGGATACACATCCCTTTGCGATTGCAAAATCCCGTGACCCAAATCGGTCACGGGATTGTTTTTTATTCTATCAGCAAGCTCTTCTCTCCCCACTCTGCGATTGCCTTGGTCAGCAGGCGCGCGTACTCGTCCTCGGAGAGGTGGTAGTGTGCCATCAACTGCTTTTTGGCAACTGCGGGGCGTTTTTCGATATAGTCACGGATGACGTTGATATAATACATCCACGAGGGTCTTGCGCCGTCGTAGGGCGTTGCCGTGCCGTCGGTGCACTTCCAGCGATCCAGCTGCAGCTGCATAACGGGCGCGACCGTGTCCACGATCTCTTCCAGAATGGGTCCCGACGCCTCGGGTGCGTAATACACCTCGGTCAGCCAGATGTAGCGCATCAAAAACCGCTCGCGGAATTCGGGATTGCCCATCAGCCCGTTGATCAGAATACCAATGACCGAGCCGTCACTCACCGCACCGTGCAGATTGGTGTCCACGTTGGAGTTGAGCCCGACGCCGTGGTCGGTATCCACCACGCAGAAACGCCACTTGGTATCCTGCCCCGAAATGCTGTTGGGGTTACTGTTGCGCCAGACCTTGACGTTATTGTTGGGCCAGTCGCTGCAGTTGAGATAGATCTGCGCGCAGAAATAGTCGATCAAATTATCGGTATCCACGCGGTCGCAAACGTACTTGTAATGCACGGGGTCGGAGAGATCGTGCTCCTGCGCGTAGCGGAACAAGAGGTTAAATTCGTCCACGTCACGCTGCTCTCCGTGTGTCAGCAGATACTCAAACTTGACCACGGGAATGGGGTACGGGCACTCCAACACGGCAAGATCTTCCTCGGGCACACCGTAAATGGTTTCAAAATACTTTTCGTCAAAGCGTTCGCGCGCATTGTAGATGCCCCAGAACTCACCGTTGATGAACACGAACACCGGCTTATACGCCATGCTCTCTGCATGCAGCTTGGAGTCAAGGCGCGCAATATATGCGTCACCGATATGCGAGCGCGAAATGGTGCAGCCCGAGTTGTCACCGCCGCCGTTGCGAAGCAGCAGTCTGCGGTAATACACGGTATCGTCCCCCGTTGCGGTAGGCGTTGCGTATTCACCAAAGATGTTGTAATTAAATGCGTTAAGGTTTTCGGAAACCTCGGGATTGGCGTTCTCGCGGAACAGAATACGGAAGGATTTTTCGGTCATACCGAGAGAGCCTTTGCCGTTGAGCGCGATCTCCACGAAAGAGGAAAACTCGCAGGTGTTGTCGGTAATGTATTCCAGGTAAGCACCGATACGCTCGTGCCCCTCCGAGAAATTCATGTAAATGTTCTTGCCCGTGGGGTCGGTGCTGATGAAATCCTCGGGCTGCACGGCAAGACAGAATACGTCCAGCTCATCTGCGCGGATATCCTTACCCACAAAGTAGGTCTGCGTGGTCACGGGGGTGGTATTTTTGCCGTTAGTCGCATAGGCACGCACCGTCCACGCGCCCATTTGCGAGAGCACGTTGGGCGAGAAGGTGTTGCCCATGGCAAGAATATTGTTCTGCGTCAGCTCACCCCACGCCATTTGCGTGGTGTCGGTCAGCAAAAGGGGTTCTGCATACTGCTCGGCAAGCACGGTGCGCGGATCTGCACCGTTGATCGTATAGAACACGGTATAGCCCGCAGGTGCAGTCATGGTAAGCGAAAATGCCTCATCGTAAAAGCCGCTTTGATGCGAGAACACGACCTCAGCCGCCATGGTGTGCACGGTGGTATTGACGTCACCCTGCGAGGTATGCGGACGGATCTGCCGCAGCATGGCGGTGGACGCCAGCGTCAGATCAACGGTATCAAAGGGAGCAAAGGGCGAATCCGCGTCGCGGCGGATCAGCGTGCTCTTGGATGCTCCGCTGACGTAGTTGCGGATCGCACCGCTGTCTACGGTATGCGCGGAAAGGTAATCCACCACGCCGCTCTGTCCCCCGATCGGTCTGTCATTTTGCAAAACAGTTCCCACGGGTGCTACGACAAGGCGCAAATCGGTGGTAGTCAGCAGCATGTTGGGACGAATGGCGTCGGCTTGATCGATCTGCAAGGCGGGCTGCGCAAGCTCGCTCTCGGTTGCCTGCCCCTGCACGAGGTAGTAGCCCCCCGCGGGGATGATTGCACCGTAGGGCAGCGGATATTCGTGCCAGACGTAATCACCGCCGCAAGCAAAGATGGAAAGCCCCTCTAATGCAAGGTCTACCCTGCCCGTATTGTAAAAGCAAACGTAGCTGTACGCCACGGGTGCGTTTTTGCCCGTTGCTCCCGCGTACACCGAGGAAATGATCAGCTTGGAAAAATCGGCATTTTTGTCAAGGTCATCTGCCGTGGGGTATTGCTCGTCGGGCACGTAAATTTCTGTCGTGCTTTCCTCACCGCTTGTCTGCTCCTCGCTAAGTACTTGTCCGGAGCATGCGCCAAGCAGCATGCAAAGTGCCATCATGGCACATAATATATGTAGCTTTCGGATCGGTTTCATATCGGTCCTCCATCATAATACAAAGCTAAATTTGCCAGATAAAATCTTTCGCAGATTGATCGTCCGGCGCGTACTGCGTCAGTTCTTCCAGCTCGGAGCGCGCTGCGGCAATGGCTTGCCAATAGGGCTCGGCTAAAAAGAAAAATCCGCTCATGAGGTAGAGATTGCGCAAGCCCGCGCGAATTTCCACGCGCAGCTTTTGCACCAGATTTTCGGGAGAGAGCGCGTTTTCGGGGTACACCGTGGACTCGCTGAACGCGTCCCTGATGTTGCCGACAAGGCTAAGATGCGTTTTGATGGAATTGGTGATCGCCTGCTCGGCACCCACCTGCGTAAAGCTCGCATCCTCAAAATGTGCCTCACCCACGCGAACAAGCAGGTTCGGGAATGCGGCTTTGAGGCGCGCGATGTCCACGCCGTGTCTTGGGTCACCGTTGTGCATGACCATGATACCGGGCGTCATGCCCGCGGGCACGGTCTTTTCGATGAATTGCAAAATCGCGTCGCATTGTACGTCGCTCCAGGCGTTCCAAAGGTCGTCGCCCTCGGTAGCGTTTGCAAAAATCTCGGGCGCAGTCAGATGTGCATAGCGCGGATATTTTGCATAAAACGCCTGCATGCAAGCCCCGCAGCAGCAGCCCTGCAGCGCCTGTCCCCAAGGGCCGACGCGCAAGTCGTCATCGTAAAAAAGCTGCGTAAAGCCCATGTCCGCAAGCTCCTCTGCCACGGCACGGCTTTCCTTGATCATTGCTTCGCAGCGCACGCAGGAGGTAAAGGGCACAACCTGCCCCTGCGCATTGATTCTTCCCTGCCAATGTGCAGGAATGCCGGGGTCCCCCGCGCCACCGTTGAGCGCACCGCCGCCGTGTCCGACGGGCACGGTCAGGGCTTGCACGCAAAAGCCGTGGCTTTCCAGCAACTTCTTTGCCGCCAGCGTCTCTTCGCGCGACGCAAGCACGTTGCCGTATGCATAGGTATCCAACCAAACGGTTTCCACGCCCACGGACTTCATGTGCGCAATGCGCGACTCCGAGGTTGCGGGGTCAAGGATCTCGCTTGGAATAAAGTCGTAGTGAAAATGAAGTGCGTTGCTCATATTGTTTCCTCCACAACGTACAAACTTTTCGGCATGCCGCCGCGCGTGCTGTGCAGCTCGGTGCCCGCCTCTTGCATGGCGTCAAACGCGGCAAGCAGCTCATCCGTCACAAGCTCACCCGGCACAACCAACGGGATTCCCGGAGGGTACGCCCACACGTACTCTGCACTCACGTAGCCGTCTGCACTTGCAATCGGCACGCTGATGCACGGCAGATCGACAACCTGCCATGGCGCATATACGGTATGCGTCTGCGGCAAGGTGGGGGTATAGGCGGACTTGTCTGCCTCTATCCGCACGTCGATCTCGCAAAGCGCATCGGCAAGCATGGCAAAGCCCGCATCGGTGTCGGCAAGTGAGGTCATGGCGATAACGTAATCACTCGCTGCCATTTCGATTTCAATCTGATACTCGTTTCGCAACGTTTCCGCCAGCGCGTGACCGCTCATGCTTGTGCCGCGCGTACTGATCACCAGCTTGGAAGGATCATAGGCAAACACGCCTGCGGGCAATGCGCCCCTGAAAAGCAAGCGCAAATGTGTAAGATGCGACACGCGCTTGTCAAAATCAGCCAAGCGACGCAGCCAATCTGCGGCAAGTGCGCTGCCCTGCTCCTCGGTCAAGCGGATGCAGCGCGCAGCCTGCTCCATGAGAATATAGGACGGGCTAGAGGTCTCAAACACGGCAAGCTGGGATGCAAACGCTCCCGGATCGGGGCATCCTTTGCCAACCAAAGCAAGCGCGGTCTGCGTGGGTGCGGGCAAGGTCTTATGCAAGGAGCAAATGACGATATCCGCGCCAAGCGCAATCGGGTGTGCGGAAAATTCCCCGATGCCGAGATGCGCACCGTGTGCCGCGTCAACCAACAGTTTCGCGCCGCGTGCGTGTACGACTTGCGCAATGCCCGCAATATCGCTGATTACGCCCTCATAGGTAGGGCTCGTGATCACGACCAGCCTTGCGTCGGGCGTATCTGCAAGCGCGCGATCGACTTCTTGGGGCGTGATGCTTGCACAAATGCCATTCTCGGTTTTGGGATAAATATAAGCAGGGCGCAAACGGCAAAGCTCTATGCCGTTATACACCGATTTATGCGAATTTCTTGCTACGACCACGCCCTGGTCATGCCCCGCATAGGCGCGAATGGCTGCGAGAATACCGCAGGTCGAGCCGTTTACCAGAATGTGTGCGCCCGCAGCTCCCCAAAGGTGCGCGGCACGCCGGCACTCGGCAAGGATCACACCGCACATGTCGTGCAGATTGTCACTGCCCGCAATCTCGGTGATGTCGCGGTCGTACGGAAAGCCGTTGCCCATCAGCGTAAGGTTGCGCTTATGCCCCGGCATATGAAAGGGATAACGGTCAAGACCGTCCAGCATTTGGGAAATCTGATTTTTATCCACGGCTGCCTCCCTTCCCCTTGACCGATTCGTAAAATTCCAGCGAATCAAACCCGCGCCCCAAGTGGTTGAGCAGATAAGTCTGCGCGGTACGCGAGAACTCGGTCACGTCCTCGGCATCGGCTAATTCAAAGGAAAAAATGCGCTCGGGCGAGGCGTGCAGCACGTACCGCACCGCTGCCGTGACCGCAGGGGTCATGGCGCAAAGCACGCTCTTTTCATAGTCTCCGTCCGCGTCTGCGCTCACCATGGGCGTGCGCACGGATTTGGACTGCCGCGACAGACATTCAGCGCAAAGCAGTCTGCCGTTCATCACGTCAAGATAATTGAGCCGCTCGTCGATACTGCCGCAGTGGCAGCAGGCATCCAGCTCGGGAAAATAGCCCGAAATGGCAGCCGCGCGCAATTCAAACACGCCCTTGACCAGCTCCTGCGGCTTTTTTTCGCGCCCGATCAGATAAAGCGAATTGAGCAGCATGCGCAAAAGATCCTCTGCAGGCTCGTCGCGGTCGGAAAGCTCGTTTGCCACGTCGCAAAGATACACGCCAAGGCTCATGCGCACAATGTCTGCAGAAAGCTCATAAAAGGCATTGAGCACGCTGCCCTGCCGCAGCCAGTAAAAATCGCCCTTGCGGTACAGCTCAAAATTGCCGTACGTAAAAAGCTGAGAGCACGCCATGGCAGGATTTTTGAGCGATTTGCCGCCCTTGACCATGACCGATATTCTGCCGTGCTCGGCGGTCAGAATTTGCAGGACCTTGTCATGGTCGCCCGTGTTGACCACGCGCGTGACAAGCCCGTCGGTACTCATCTGCATAGTAGTGCTCTCCTTTCCATAAACAATTATACTCGTAGGGGCGTTCTGTGAACGCCTGCGAAAAAGTTCTCAACACCTACTTTTAAAAACAGCATACCAATCGCATTGAGATGATCTTCTCCGTTCTTTTTTGAGCAAGGAGCCGCAAAAAAGAACCAAAAAACGGCGTTTGGGTAATTTCGCCTCTGCGGAGGCGAGGAGGGCTTCGAGCCCTCCACCTGCGCAAACTTTTGAAAAAGTTTGATCAAAACTTTCAAATCTTATTCCGGCTTATATCCGAAATTGGAAACCGCTGCTGCGCTCTCGCGCCAGTTTTCCTTGACCTTGACCCACAGATTCAGATATACCTTTGTGCCGAGCAATGCTTCCAGATCCTCGCGCGCATAGGTGCTGACTCTCTTGAGCTCCTCTCCGTTCTTGCCGATGATAATGCCCTTGTGGGATGCCTTTTCACAATAAATGGTGGCATAAATGCTGACCAGTGTGCGCTGATCCTCAAACTTGTCGATCACGACCGCAATGCCGTGCGGCACTTCCTTATTGAGCGTGCGCAACAGCTTTTCGCGGATCAGCTCTGCAGCGACCTGTCGCTCGGGTTGGTCGGTGGCAATATCCTCGGGGAAATACCAGGGCGACTCCGAAAGGAAGGGCTTGCATTCATCCAGCACTTCCTTGACGCCCTTGCCGTTCTTGGCGCAGATCGGCACGACAGCCGAGAAGGTATGCTTGTCCGCGTAGGATTGAATGGTTTTTGCAATGATCTCGCGATTATACATATCGATCTTGTTGAGTGCCAGCACGCAGGGCACGCCGCTTCGCTTGAGATAGGTAATGATATCCTCCTCCACGCGGGTGATCTCCTTGCCGGTGTCCACCACCATGATCACGGCATCCGCCTCATACATGGTGTTATTTGCTTCCTTGACCATATAGTCACCCAGCTCGTTCTGCGGACGGTGAATACCGGGGGTATCGATAAATACGTACTGATCCTCACCCACGGTATGAATACCCGTGATGCGGTTACGTGTGGTTTGGGGCTTGGAGGACACGATTGCCACCTTTTCGCCCAGAATTGCGTTGAGCAGCGTGGACTTGCCCACGTTGGGTCTGCCCACGATTGCGATAAATCCTGTTTTTCTCATGTTTTAATCTCCGTTGATCTGATTTTGCTCTACAAATGCGTGTACGTCATCGCGGAAAAGATCCACCGATTCGCCCGTGATCAGGCTGTACACACGAATGGTCTGGGGCGGAACTTTAGTGCCGTAGCCGCCCACGATCACGTAAAACGGCTCGTTTCTGACCTGTAGCGTCCAGCCCACGTATCCGTCCTTGTCGTTGATGCTCTCGCTCTTATCGAAGCGGCGGAAATCACTCCAGCCGGCATCCGCGCCCTTATCGGCAATGGCAAGCAGCGCATCAATGGGCATTTGCGCCTCCAGCGCCTCTTGCTCCTGCTTGGCATTGACCATTTCGGAAATGCGCCAAACGCTCAAGGGGCCAAGAAACACTAAGAATACGGCAACGCAAACGAGAAACGTGATCAGCTTGACGTTGCGCGTGACAAAGGTTTCGGTCTGCCCCGCGGTTGCTTCTTCTGCCTTGGGCTGCTTCTTATAAGGGTTTTGCTTTTTATAGGGGTTCTCTCTATGTTCGGGCTCTTGTCCGTTCATCATGCCTGATGTACCTCCAATCCAAGCATTTTCATGATATCGGATTGTCTTTGTCTCATATCTTTATCATCTTCCTCGCTCTTTTCGTGGTCATAGCCCAAAAGGTGCAGCATGGAATGCACGCAAAGGAAGGCGACCTCGCGCTCATAGGAATGACCGTACTCCTCTGCTTGTCCCCAAGCCTTTTCAAGAGAAATGACGATATCGCCAAGGTTGTTGCGGATCTCGTCCAAGGCAGGCTCGTCCGCCTCCCCCTCGTAATCAAACAGCGGGAAGGAGAGCACGTCGGTCTCGCGGTCGATGTGTCTGAACTTGTTGTTAAGCTCACGGATGCCCATATTGTCGGTAAAGGTCAGCGAAACCTCGCAGCCGTTGCAGAACTGCTCGTAGTCCAGGGTCGCTTCAATAGCGCGGCGCATCAGGATCTTGAGTCCGTAGGTAATGGGCATGATATCCTGCTCGTTTTCAAAATAGATCTTCAAAAGCATCTTGCGTCTCATTTGTGTGTATCCTCTTTTCTGCTGTAATGATATTTCTTATCCTTTGTGCGGTGTTCCTGCTTTTCTCTGTCGTATTTTTCATAAGCAAGAATGATCTTTTGTACCAGTCTGTGACGTACCACGTCCTTCTCGGTAAAGCGGTGCAGCGCAATATCCTCAATGCCGTCCAGAATTCTGACCACCTCCGCAAGTCCCGACTTTTGCCCCGAGGGCAGGTCGGTCTGGGTCAGGTCACCCGTGACCACCATCTTGGAACGGAAGCCAAGACGCGTCAAAAACATTTTCATCTGCTCGGGCGTGGCGTTCTGTGCCTCGTCGAGAATGATGAAAGAATCATCCAAGGTACGTCCGCGCATATACGCCAAGGGAGCAACCTCAATGATGCCCTTCTCTACCTGTCGCTGATAATTTTCGGGGCCCAGCATTTCAAAGAGCGCGTCGTACAAGGGGCGCAGATAAGGGTCGATCTTGCTTTGCAGATCACCCGGCAAAAAGCCCAGCTTTTCACCCGCTTCAATGGCAGGGCGGGTCAGAATGATGCGCGAGACCTGACGGTCACGCAGAGCCTTGACCGCCATGGCAACCGCAAGGAAGGTCTTACCCGTACCCGCAGGGCCAACGCCTAAAATGATCGTATTCTTTCGGATCGCCTCCACGTACTGCTTCTGTCCCACCGTCTTTGCCTTGATGGGCTTGCCCTTGGTGGTGACGCAGATGCAGTCGTCACCAAGCTCTGCCAGCTCGCGCGCCTTGCCGCTGTCCACCATATCAATGACGTAACGAACGCTCTGCTCGGAAAGCTGGCTGTATTTGATCATATCGGCAAGGTACTCGATCACGGCAGCGCCCTTATTGACCTGCTCGCGATCCTCGCCCGACACGATAATGCTGTCGCCGCCGTCGTCGGTCGCGCGGTTGCGGATGCTGACGCCCATGGTCTGCTCCACCGCTCTGACGTTGACGTCATAGCTGCCGAAAATGGCAGCGGTATCCTCAGAGGAGGCTACCTTGATAATTCTCTGTTCCATAAATCTATCCTTTGTTTTTGATATCGATCTCAAATTCCTGCACCGCGGCAATGTCCGCAATGCATATCACCTCGGCACGCAGCACCACGCCGCTCTCACCGATCTCGGTATAAATGCGCTTTTCCAGCAGCTCACCGTCCGACAGGGTGTCTGCGATCTGCTCCGAAAGCTCCCTGTAGGCAAGCACCAACGCCGCCTCGGGATCACGGTACGCCGTTTGCATCCGGTAAGGCAGATATCGCTCGGTGCATATCTCCAGCGGAAGCTCCGCACCCGCCACGGGGCTACAGTTCTCCACAATATATATTGTATCATAAACCGTACCACAATTTCCAGTACTTTCGCAAAGTTTTATCGGAAAATTAAAAAAATTAAACGATTTTTTCTCAAAAACCTCACCCGTGTACACCTTTTTCTCATATTCGTACGGAATCTCGACCGTAAAGGTATGCACGGTACGCGCCAAGACCTTGCCAAAAGCCCTTGTAAAGCGAAATCCCGTTGCCGCGCTGTCATACACCCCTGCGATCAATATCTCTCCTTTGCCCACCTGCTGCCCTGCTCTGACCAGCACGTTGCCGCGGTACAATTCAACCGCCACGACCTCACCGCTGTGCGCGGCAACGATGTGCGCGGGCTTGCGCAGCGGCGCGGGATCGGGCAGACGCTGCTCCACCAGCTCCACGTTTGCCACGTTCCCCCGGATATTGACCGACAGCCAGCCTATCTTGTCCGTAGACAGCATGACGCGGTTTTCAAGCTGATCGGTATCCAGGCGCGGGATAAAAGTCCCCTCGGCAAATCCTTGCGCGGCAAGCAGCTCCTTGACCTCGCGCTCGGTCAGCGTGCTGTTGCCGCTGACGCGGATATCAAACACAAAGCACTCGGAGGCAACAATCAGGGCAAGAGCGCACAAAGCTCCCAGCACAAGCCCCGGTCGGCGCGCAAGTCTGCGCAGGACCTGCGGCAATCCTCCGCGCTTTTCTATGCTAAACGGCACGTCCGCTTGTGCCAGCATTTCGCAAAGCCTGCGTGCATACCCCGTGCGCAAGCAAAGACGCAGACCTTCCCCATCACTTCCACCGTCAAGATAAACAATGCCGCCGTGCATGCACAAATTGAGCACCCGCTCGGCATGCGCGCGGTCCACGCGCACAACGGCATACCCAAGGATATGGTACGAAGGATTCATGCGCGCTCCTCCCCTTCAAAGCTGACCGCGCGAATATGTCCTCCCACACCCAGCGCCCCCGAGATAAACGAGGTACACCACAACCGCTCACCGCTCACGCGCAATCGCGTTTTCCCCAGATCCAGCAGCATTTCCTCCTCCCCGTATTTGAGTATCCTTCTGCAGCCCTGCAACAGCAACTTGTTCTGTCCGCGTATCTCTATGCGCACGCCGTCCAACAGATCGGGCGTGATATCAAATCTTTTTTCCAGCCATTCAGCAGCTCCCATACGCTTGCCTTTTTTGCGCCCTTGCATATTTGTCCTCCGATGATTCTATATTTTAACAGCTACGTTATTATATGAAATGCGGGGTGAGTGTATGAAAAAAAGCAAATGCCGCACAAGGCTTGGCGGCATAGGATTCGGTATGCTCGGTGTGTGCTGCATGACACTGTTACTGTTTTATACGGACAGCGCAGTTGCCGCGATGCGGCAAGGGCTGCTTTTATGCCGCGATACGGTCATCCCTGCGCTGTTTCCATTTATGGTCGCGTCCGAAATACTGGTCGGATGCGGAGGTGCTGCAGCGATAGGCAACGTCTTTTCCCGCCCCGTAAAACGAATCTTGGGCATGCCCGGTGCTGCCGCCTGCCCCGTGGTGCTGGGTGCGCTGTGCGGCTTTCCCACGGGGGCGCGCGCCGCTGCCGCCTTGTACGACACAGGCGTTTTATCCGCGCGTCAATGCACGCGGCTTTTGACCTTTATCAACAACCCAAGCTCGGCATATATGATCAGCGCGGTGGGCGCATCGCTGCTGGGCAGCCGCAGGCTGGGGCTGCTTTTGTGGGGCGTCAGCCTGCTTTGCTCACTCGGCACGGCGCTGGTCACGCGCGTGCTCCTGCCCGATGACAGCGAGGGTATGACGTCCGCGCCGCAGCCCGTACGCATGGGTGCAGAGGTCTTTACGAGAGCTGTGAGCACGGCAGCACAAAGCATGCTTGCCGTGTGCGCTTACGTGCTGTTTTTCTCCGCTGTGCTGGGGGCTTTGCAGAATGCTCTTGCACACCTTGCGCTGCCGCCTGCCGTCAACGCGCTGTTATACGGCATTGTGGAAATGTCGGGCGGTATTGCACGCGCAGCAGAGGTTGCGAACACCGCACAAGCCGCCATGCTGTGCGCGGCACTCTCCTGCTGGTCGGGGCTTTCGGTCATGTGCCAGATCATGACGGTCTGCCACGGCAGGGGCTTTGCCTTTTTGCCCTACCTGCTTGCAAAAGCTGCGCAGGCATTGGCTGCCGCGGCATTGACGGGGCTTGCCGTGCGGTATCTGCTCCCGCTTTTGCCGCCCGAGGATATGCACGCAAGCCTGCTTTTACCCGAGGGCACGGCACAAGTGTTCATCAAGACTGCCAACATTGCATTTGTCATTGCCTGCGCGGCAATGATGTGGAAGAAAGCCAAGCGCGCAAGCACAGGGAAGATTTACGATGCGACTATACAAACCGATATGTCATCATGATTTGCTGCGGGAGCAAGCCCCCGCCCTACCAATAAAGATATCATAATTTGCTGCGGGAGCAAGCCCCCGCCCTACCAATAAAGATATCATGATTTGCTGCGGGAGCAAGCCACCACCCTACCATAAAGATATAACGTAACCAAATCAATCGCAAAACACGGGTCGCCGACATATATTGACATTGAAGGGATCTTCCCTTCATGAAAGGCGGTCACCATGAAACGAAACGAAACAACCAAGCAGCAAGATCCTTCCCTGAACCGAGGGCAAACGGTTGCGGTGATCGGCTCTGCCACCTACGCTGCCAAGGCGCGCGATGCGCTCGGTCGCGCTGCCGTGCGTGCCGAGGTAGTCAAGCTCAGCTATTCCACCACGCATGCAGGCTGTGTATACGGCGTCGCTTTCCCAAGCGCGCAAAAGCCCAACGCAGCTTACGTGCTTGACCGCGCAGGCATTGCCGTGCGGGAATATATGGAGAGCGGCACGTGAGCGCGCCTGTGTATCTTGACCATGCGGCTACCTCGTGGCCCAAGCCCGCCGCCGTACACCGCGCGATGTACGATTGCATGACGCGCGCAGGCGGCAATCCCGGGCACGGCGCACACGCGCTTTCCGACGCAGCCGCGCAGATCGTGTACGACTGCCGCTGTGCACTTGCCAAGGAGTTTGGGGCGAGCGGTCCCGAGCGCGTGATCTTTACCGCGGGCGCGACGCACGCGCTCAATCTTGCCCTGCACGGGGCTTTGCAAAAGGGCGACCACGTGCTTTGCTCCGACATGGAGCACAATGCCGTTTACAGACCGCTGTGCGATCTGCAAAGGCGCGGCATCATCACATTTGACACCTTTCTCTCTCCCGCATCCGATCCGCGCATCGGCACGGCACGCATCGTCACCGACGCAGCGGCAAAGAAAAAGCCAAACACGCGCATGCTCGTGTGCTCACACATGTCCAATATCGTGTCCTCGGTTATGCCGCTTGCCGCGCTCGGCGCATTTTGCAAGCGACACGGTATGCTGTTTTGCGTGGATGCCGCGCAATCCGCAGGGCATTTACCCATTGATATGCAGCAGATGCAGATCGATCTGCTTTGTATCCCCGGGCATAAGGGGCTTTACGGGCTGCAGGGCTGCGGTGCACTGATCTTGGGCGAGGGCGTGACGCTGACACCGCTCTTGCAGGGTGGCAACGGCGTTTTCTCACTTTCGGGAGAGATGCCCGAGCTGCCGCCCGAACGGTACGAGGCAGGTACGTTGCCCACGCCCGCCATAGCAGGACTTTTGGCAGGACTTGGCGAGGTGCGCTCCCGCGGCATTTCCACCATCATGGCGCAGGACAAACACCTCTATGACCGCGCTCGCGCCATGATGGCAAGATTTGACGGCATGCACGTTTGCGCACCGCATTGTCGCGGTCCCGTGCTGTTATTCTATCACGAACGCATCCCCTCCGACGCTTTGGGCGCGGAGCTTGATCGGCGCGGCATTTGCTCGCGTGCGGGCTTTCATTGCTCCGCGCTCGGGCATGGCACGCTGGGCACACCCGACACGGGTGCCGTACGCATCAGCTTTGGCATGGATACCACCGCAGCCGACCTTGATGCGCTGTACGGGGCAATGAAAGAGATTTTGCTGTAAAAATACGGCGGGACCGCAATCGCGGTGCCGCCCAGCTGATTTATATGACGTTTTTTTCTCTTAAAAACTCGTCCAGCACGTCGGCTGCAAGTGCGACCAAATTCGGACACGGACGCTTTTCGTAATATTCGGCAGTTCTCTGCTCGGGGTCACCGCCCGCGGTGGTCTCCACCCCTGCAAGCAGCTCGCGGCAAACAATCGAACCGCCCGATTGCGCCCTGAAGCGTTCTGCCAATTCACGGATATCGGCATACACGCGCTTTTTGCTCTCCATATCTCCCGGCTCGCTGTACCCGCAGACAAGATCGTACACCATAAACATGCCGCTGACGGCACCGCAGACCTCTCTCATTCTGCCCATGCCGCCGCCAAAGCCGCTTGCCAGCTTTGCCGCTGTCGCTCTGTCAAGTCCCGTCATATCCTCAAACGCCAACACAACTGCCTGCGCACAGGTGTAGCCTTGTAAAAACAGATTTTTTGCTCTCTCGCCTCTTGCTCCCATATCTGCCTCCAAAGTCCGAAATAATCAAAAAACCCTCGCTATTGCGAGGGTTTTTCTGGAGCTGGTAATCAGAATCGAACTGATGACCTCGTCATTACCAATGACGTGCTCTACCGACTGAGCCATACCAGCATTGTGCCGTCCGTTGACGACTTTGATAGTATAACAGATTCTTTTCGATTTGTCAATACCTTTTTTCAATTTTTTTCGATTTTTGTGAAAAATTTTTTTCGATTAAAAAATGTTGACAAAACCCGCACTATATGATATACTTTATCCGTATATGTCAAACGCTGGGAACGGAAGTAGTAGGCAATCCCCTTTCGCACAGAGATCGAACGGTTGGTGAGAGTTCGAGGAAAGCATTGCCCAAGTCGTCCGGGAGCGGTACGGGTGAAGTGCATGCTGCAGAGTAGTCCGTAACGGGTCACGCCGTTAAAAGTGTTTTGAGTGCATGCCCTTTATGGGTGTGAAATCAGGTGGTACCGCGTCTCCACGTCCTGATGAAAGTCAGCGACGGTGGAGCTTTTTTATTTCAAAAATTATGATAAGGAGAAAATAGACATGAATTCCTACAACGAATTACCGAAAACCTATTCCCCCGGTGATTTTGAGGACAAGATTTATGCCGAATGGTGTGAAAAGGGTTACTTCACCCCCACCATCGACCATTCCAAGCCCTCTTACACCATCGTCATTCCCCCTCCAAACATCACAGGCCAGCTGCACATGGGTCACGCGCTGGACAACACCCTGCAGGATATTCTGATCCGCTATAAGCGCATGGCAGGCTTTTGCACCCTTTGGCTGCCCGGCACCGACCACGCGTCGATCGCAACCGAGGCAAAGATCGTGGAAGCAATGCGCAAGGAAGGCATTACCAAGGAGCAGCTCGGCAGAGACGGCTTCTTAGAACGCGCATGGGCTTGGAAGGAGCAATACGGAGGCAGAATCATCTCCCAGCTCAAGAAGATGGGCTCTTCCTGCGACTGGTCGCGCGAGCGTTTTACCATGGATGAGGGCTGCTCCGAAGCTGTTAAGACCGTATTCGTCAAGCTGTACGACAAGGGTCTGATCTACCGCGGCAACCGCATCATCAACTGGTGCCCCAAGTGCTTGACCTCCATTTCCGACGCTGAGGTGGAATACGAGGATCAGGCAGGTCACTTCTGGCACATCCGCTACCCCTTCAAGGACGGCAGCGGTCACCTTGAGGTTGCAACCACCCGTCCCGAGACCCTCTTGGGCGATACCGCCGTTGCAGTCAACCCGAATGACGAAAGATACAAGGACATGGTCGGCAAGATGCTGATCCTTCCCTTGGTTGGCAGAGAGATCCCCGTCATTGCGGATGATTACGTGGAGTCCGACTTCGGTACGGGCTGCGTAAAGATTACCCCCGCGCACGACCCCAACGACTTTGAGGTTGGCGCACGCCATAACCTGCCCGTGATCAACGTCATGACCGACGACGCCAAGATCACCGAGGACTATCCTGCATACGCAGGCATGGATCGCTTTGTGGCAAGAAAGCAGATCGTCAAGGATCTGGAAGAGGGCGGTTTCCTGATCAAGGTAGATAACTACGCGCACAACGTCGGCACCTGCTACCGTTGCGGCTCTACCATTGAGCCCCGCGTTTCTCTGCAGTGGTTCGTCAAGATGGAGCCCCTTGCAAAGCCTGCTATTGATGCGGTTCGCGGCGGCGACATCCGTTTCGTGCCCGAAAGATTTGAAAAGAACTACTTCCACTGGATGGAAAACATCCGCGACTGGTGCATTTCCCGTCAGCTTTGGTGGGGTCATCGCATTCCCGCATTCTATTGCGATGACTGCGGCGAGACCGTAGTCACCAAGGAATCCTCCGCAATCTGCCCCAAGTGCGGCAAGCAGATGCGCCAGGATCCCGATACGCTTGACACCTGGTTTTCCTCTGCGCTCTGGCCCTTCTCTACGCTGGGCTGGCCCGAGGAAACCGAGGATCTGAAGTATTTCTATCCCACCAACACGCTGGTTACCGGCTACGACATCATCACCTTCTGGGTCTCCAGAATGATCTTTTCCGCGCTGGCATATACCGATCAAGCTCCTTTTGATACCGTACTGATCCACGGTCTGGTACGTGACGCACAGGGCAGAAAGATGTCCAAGTCCTTGGGCAACGGCATTGATCCGCTGGAGATCATCGACAAGTACGGTGCAGACGCGCTGAGATTTGCGCTGGCTACCGGTAACTCGCCCGGAAACGACATGCGCTTCTCGGATGAAAAGATCGAGGCTGCACGTAACTTTGCAAACAAGCTGTGGAACGCATCGCGCTTCGTTCGTATGAATCTGACCATTGATTCCGTCAAGCTGCCTGCCGAGGAAGCTCTTGCAACCGAGGACAAGTGGATTCTGACCGAGCTGCACAAGACGGTTGAGGGCGTGCGCTCCAACCTTGACAAGTACGAGCTGGGCATTGCACTCTCTATGCTCTACGATTTCATCTGGGATATCTTCTGCGACTGGTACATTGAGCTTGCCAAGACCAGACTGTCCGATAAGGAAAACGCAGGAAACGAGGTCTGCCAGAACGTCATCGCATACGTGCTGATCGAAACCCTGAAGCTGCTGCATCCCTTTATGCCCTTCATCACCGAGGAAATTTACCAGTCTCTGCCTCACGACTGCGAGAGCATCATGATCTCCGAGTATCCCGATGCCGCAAGTATTCCCGCTTTCGCAAAAGAATCCGAGGATATGGCACGCGTCCTTGACGCAATCCGCGCCATCCGTACCCGTCGCGCAGAGATGAACGTAGCGCCCTCCCGCAAGGCAAAGGTCTATATCGCAACCAAGTATGACGCATGCTTTACTGCAGCTGCAGGCTTCTTTGCAAGACTCGCATCCGCTTCCGAGGTCATCGTAGCAGACGCATTTGACGCCGAGGTGGTTTCGGGCGACAACGCCGTTCAGATCATCACCGACTCCGCCGCAATCTTCCTGCCCATGGCTGATATCATCGACTTTGAAAAGGAAAAGGCAAGACTTGCCGCTGAGCAGAATAAGCTGGAGGACGAGATCGCACGCATTGAAAAGAAGCTCTCCAACCAGGGCTTCGTTTCCAAAGCTCCCGCCGCTGTCGTCGAGGGCGAGAAGGCTAAGATGGAAAAGTACCGCGAAAACCTCGCAGGTGTCACAGCAGCACTTGCAAAGCTGGGCTGATAATCAAACAACAAAACTAAAAAAACAAGTGATCGGCTCCCCGATCACTTGTTTTTTTAATTTATTCAGTAACGAGAGAGGCTCTGATCTGGTTGATGATCACGGAAGCATCCTTCGTGTCCAGAATGCCGTCGTGGTTTGCATCTGCCAGCATGAACTTTTCAGCTGTAACGCTGTCACTAAAGCCATTGTACTGGTCGTTATACATATTCCAAATCAGCTGAGCGTCACTGGCGTCCAAATCGCCGGACTTGTTTACGTCCCAATTGTCAGATGCAATGGTCTGGGTAGCGGTTACGCTGACAAGCTCAAATTGACTTACGTCAATGCTGGGCGCGTCTACACTGATCACAACGCATACGAAATTGTTATGATCCGCAGACCAGAACATTTCCTGTCCTGCATACTTATAGTTCGCAGTCTCTGTGTTCTGCACGTGATTGGGCAGTTGGATCAGCCACATGTTCTGACCGTTCATAGTCAGATAGTTCTTGTCCTCGTCGCCAACACGAACCACGTTGGTCACATTGTCAACGTTCAGGGTCTTTTCGATCTCAACGTGCGTATTGCCGTCAATGTTTTCAATCTTTACCTGACCGTTTTCGTCAAGTTCTACCTCTTGTCCGTCTACCTTGACAACGTAATGATAGCCCTTGTTCAAGCCCTCATCAACGCTGACGTTCAGCGTGACGGAAGCACCGTCCTTATCCACCTGAACAGAAGCACCTGCACCTGTTGCGCCCGCGAACATACCGTCCGAGTTTGCATTACCGCCAATAGAAACGGTGTACTTGGTGGGATCGAGATCGGTTCTGGTAACGCTCACCTCAACTGCACCCTTTACGTCTGCGCCGGGAATTGTATACGTGCGATTGCCGTTAGCGTCCACGGCAGGACGAGAGAGCGTGTAATTCTGACCTGCCACTTTGGCGGTTACAGCAAAAGAGTATCCACTCTCGGTCTCCGTAGGATCCAGATCGGCAGGAATGGTGAAGCTGACGTCCTGCAAATAAGTAGCCTTCTCGGTTTTACCGCTAAGCACAGGCTTGTCCGGTACGTCATTGTAGGTAACATCACCAAATTTCTTGGGAGTACGAACGGCAGGCTGAATATGTACAGCCCCCGCAGCATTCTCGATCAACCAACCTCCGTCCTGCGTAGGAGTGACTGTTACCTCTTCCTCGTTGACTTTCACAACAGGCAGCTGGTAATCATAGTAAGCACCCGTCGTACGCTCGGGATAGAATACGAGATCCTCACCCTTTTCAATGGAGGTTACGTTAGAATAGTACTCGTTTGCATCAAAGTTAACTGCAACCAGCGCAGGTCTGACCTCCAGCGTAAGCGCATCGGGAAGCACCGCAGGGATCAGATTCTGATCCGCAGCACTTGCGATGGTGCCAAATCCTGCCTCCAATACCTCAAACGTCACAGAACTGGGTGTATCGTGCGTTGCTTCGACGCTCTCCAATACGCTGAACTTTAACAGGTAGACAGGAGTTTTATCGTGGCTGCCGTAGTCAATCAGCTTGATACCGTTGACCGTATCGGTAGCACTGGCATTTTCTTCGCCGATTTCAAGCTGCACAAACGACAGCTTTTCTTTGTCATACTCGATCAAAATCTCGGTCGCGTTGAAATATTTGTTCGCGGTTACAGCCAAATAAAACGAACCGCCCACGCGAATGGTACTATCTCCGTATTTCGCGATCGAGACCTTGTACTCTTCGTCCACAGGCTCCGTTGCGTCCGTCTCAACTGCATATACCGGCATTGCAAAGCACAAAAGCATTGCAATCACCAGTAAGATCGAACACGTCTTTGGGTTAAAAATTTTCATAATGGTTCTCCTTATTACTCGATATACCACTAAAAATGTCATTTGTCTGTGTGCTCATCTTCTGCACTACTCTGCTGTGTCGTAACGTCATCCTGCCCATCAGGGTTAGTCTTAAGCTTTTTGCTGATCAAATGGTAAAGCAAAATACTCAAAGCAAGGATCAGTACGGCAAAGAGCAGTATCAGACCATACACAATCAGCGAACAGCGCAGGCACATTCCCAATCCTATTGCGTGATGATCACCGCAGACAGCGCACATATTTTTATTGCTCGGACGTTGCGGCTTGCCGGGATCGGTCATGATCTCTGTTTCGGTTTCTGTTTCCGTTGTAGGAGGTTCGGTTTCGCTTCCGCTATCCGGCTCTGTTGTGGGAGGCTCTGTTGTCGGAGGTTCGGTCGTAGGAGGCTCTGTTGTCGGAGGCTCTGTTGTCGGAGGCTCTGTTGTCGGAGGTTCGGTCGTAGGAGGCTCGGTTGTGGGGGGCTCCGTTGTGGGAGGCTCCGTTGTAGGAGGCTCATCTACCTCCCACTTCGCGTAAAGCTTCATGTTTCCCTGTACCGTATCGGTATCAAAATTCCATTCCTGCGTCAGAAAGATATCCTTATACCAGCCCACAAGATGCATGCCCTCGCGGACGGGATCCTCAGGTCTTGTCAGCTTTTCACCAAAGATGGCTGTGACGGGGGCGATTTTGGAGCCGCCGTTGGTCTCGAACTTAACGTCACACTCGGTGCTCAAAATTACGGTCAGTGCATTGGAGTCGCAAGCGTAGTGCCCCATACCATCACGGTGTGATACAAGGAAATCCTCGTTGGTAATGATGGAAACACCCGCGGTGTCGATCACGCGCAGCTGAAAGCTGCCGATACGGGTCTTGGGCTGCCACTCCGCACCACCGGAGAACGACACGTAGTTCATATAGAACTCTCTATAGCCACCGCCCACGTCAATATCTGTGCTGTGAATGCCGCTCGACAGCAGTTCGCTGTCCTCTACAAGCTCGAAAAATTCGCTGTCGTAGCGGATCTCGGATTGCATGGCGTACATGCTGTACGGCTCGTTTTTGTCCGTGCGGTACAGATACAGCGTGACTGTAATGACGTCACCCGTATTAACCTCTGCGACGTCCTGACCGTCTATGGACAACTCAAAGCGGAACTCCGGCTCGTCCTCTGCGTTAGCAGGTATACAGAGCATAGAAAAAAGTAATAATAATGCAAAGAGGGATGCAACCCATTTTTTCGTTTGCATAGGTTCCCCTTTCAAGAATTTGATTTAGCGTGCTACCCCTTCTCACGCGAGAAGGGGTAGCTTTGATAATGATTCAGAAATGATCAGTTAGCAGAAAGAATCGAATTTACGATAGTTGCAGCGTCAGTTACATTAATAACTCCGTCGCCATTTACATCTGCACGCAGATACTTTTCCATATCAACGTTCGTTACGAATCCGTCGTAGCTCTTGGTCTCGTACATATTGTAAACCAACTGGGCGTCGTTAGCATCCACAGTGTTTGCATCTGCCATGTTGACGTTACCGGAATAATCAATGCTCTTTGCGGCACCTTGGGTAATAGTAATATTTGCAGCAATTGCGCCAAGGGTCGGAGCCTGAGCATTATTATCCACAACGGCAAGGAACACATATGCGCCATTGTTTTCGTTATACTTTTCAGACCAGAACATATGCGTTCCGTTGTAAGCATAAACGTTACCATCATCCAATTCTGTGGTAATCTGGATCATATAAATCATCTTACCATTCAATGCCAAATAAGTAGCGATGCTCACGTTTTCTTCGCTGAGATCTAAAGATTCGGTAACTACAATCTCCCAATTTTCGGTAACAGCTGCAGTGTACTGGTTATTGTTATCCAAAGGAATGGTAGTACCATTGATCTTAATCTCATACTTATAACCGGCAACAGGAGTCAGAGTCAGTGTAACTTCGTCGCCATCCTTAACGGTGGTAGCACTTGCAGACAAAACTCCGTCTGCACCGGTGATAGTAAACTCTTCGATTTCGACCGCTTCCGTGGTGATTACAATGTCTCCGGTAATATAGTCACCCTTGATGGTGTAAATCTTACCATTATTACTGTAACTATTTGCAGGAGCGGCCTGACCACCGATGGTAATAGAAACCAGATTATACTGATAATTCTCAGTATCCGCCTTCAGAGTAAAGATATAATCATCCTTGTAGGTAGCAGCATCCTCGCCTACACCATCATTGCTATCAACGTGCGCTTCGCTATTGATCGTAACGTCGAACGTCTTTGCTTCCTTAGTAGCCGTAATGGTCAAATCAGCCTGAACGTTGGTAATCGTCCATACGCCGGTATCCTCGTCATACTCAGGCGTGATGTCACCATTATTAACTGTTACGGTATAGGTATAGTTGGTGTTCTTTGCATAGAACGTAAACGTACCGCCGGGAGCAACAGTCTCGCCATCATCGGTATCAAAGTCATCGGAGAGATCAACAGTAAGGCGTTCCTCAACAACAGTAACGTTGACTTTGTTGGTAGTCTCATCCAATTCGATTTCTTTAATGTTCTGAACAGGTGCATTCTCTGCCTTGTCAAAGGCTGCGTTGGTCAGAGTAACCACAGTATCTTCGGTGGTCACTGCTTTGCCGGTAAAGACCAACTGATAAGCAACGCCATTGTTTTGAGCTGCGCCGTGGTCAACGAGGGTGATAACACCATTGTTTACGCTGACGCTTGCACCATTCAGGACATGATTTGCATTCGCAGCATCGAAAGTCAAATAAGTGGAATCATAGGAAAGTTTGATTTGAGAGGTTGCGAAAGAACCCGCGGAACCGTCAACATTGATGGAAACAGTTACAGTATCATCAACGTTGATTTCGGTCTTGTCAGCAGTGATGCCGGCAGTGTAATCTGCGGCGGGGGCGGAGGGTTCTTCGACAGTGATTGTCGCAGTAACAGCATCGGACGACAAACTATATCCATCACCGTTTTCTGCGTCATATAGCTCTATTTGAGTAAACTCTATGTTAAATGTACCCGTAACATTTGCAGCGATGGTAACAGGCACTTTGCAAAGAATGTATCCACCGAGTTCGCCATTATATGTCATATACGCACCATTACCATTCGTAACAGTCATCCCCTCATTTGTCGGAGAACCGCTTAAGCCATCACCAGCAACACCGGTGCCCAACACAATCTTTTCATCAGCAGCATCAGTTGCATAATAGACCGTTAATGCAGAAACGTTTATGTTTTTATCCGCATACAGATAGATATCAACATTCTGCTCTGTCTCGCTCTGTGTTAGAGTCACATGCGACGCCCCCAATGTAATCGTCCCCGCATTAGTTTCATCCATCTGTGCGGTTTCGGTAGCAAATACAACAACAGAGCAAGATAACAGCATAACAATTGCCACTGCATATGCGACTAATCTTTTCAACAATCTTGTCATCATTATTTCTTCCTCCAAAACAATTATTCTGAAATATTCCAGCCCAAAGTATTATTAGTCGTAAGACCGGGAGTAAGATATCTCTGAATTCTAACTGCATCGTTCGCCTTTACATTACCATCACCACGTGCATCCGCAGCCAAAATTGTCAAAGAATCTAAAGTATTATTAGTTTCAAGACCCGGAGTCAAGTATCTCTGGATTCTAACAGCATCATTTGCCTTTACATTACCATCACCACGTGCATCTCCACGCAGAACAATACCAATCTGGAAATCACTATTGATATCAGCAGGAATGGTAAACTCATAGGTGTTATTGCCGAGTGCAACGCAAGTCAACTCGGTATAAGTCTCACCACTATCGGTAGAAATTGCAACTACACAAGCCATCGTACTTGTTACGGTAAAGGTATCACCGGGAGCATAGGTCTTGTTGACATCCAAAGTGGTCGTAGCAGTACCCAGACTAATGACATTTCTGTCATCCAAAGTCACATTGTAACCCAAGTTCACAACCTCTACACCGTAGTTGGAGAAGTGGTTGGTTTTAAAGGTGACCTTGTTATCCTCAACAATACCGTTCATATCCACAGGCTCTTCTCCGTCGAGGTAATATACCTTAACGGTCTGGTTTGCGGTTAGATTCAGCTTATCCAACGGAATAGTCACGGTAACCCAACCTTCGTCGAAGTCGGAAGAAGCCTGCGGCTCATCGTCAACGACCAAACCAAGATCAAATACCATCGCGTATACATCGTAATTTGCGGTAGCGTCCTTCACCTCGATAGAAACGGTGTTTCTATCGGCGTGATCACTCAGAATCTTGTTCAGTGCAGCATTGTCGAACAGCAGATTCAGCAGGTCACTGTTCAGGTGCAGGTTCAGTTTCTTGTTTGCAATGTCGGTCAGCAAATCAGTGCTCAACGTCACATCTACAGCAGCGTCGGTGCTGTTCTCAGGAACAACCTCAACCTCTGCATCGCTGTGCCCTTCTTCTACACGAGTATGGGTGCTTCCGCAATCGGCACGATCACAGGTTGCTCTTTCCAAATCACTGCCAGTGATAAGTTCATATTTAGTATAGCTATGATTGAGCGCAGAAATTGTCTCTGTGTAGATATCATCACAGTTGACACAATCATTTACTTTGGTGCCTTCCGTAGTACAGGTAGGCTGAACAGTAACCATTGTGCTGTAGACGTGTTGTGCCTTAGGTATAATAGTCTGTTCAAGCAGAACAGTGCCACAAACAGAGCAGTGATTACCTTCGGTCAAACCGGTTGCGGTACAAGTAGGAGCTACTGCTTCGTCGATAACTTCGGTGTGACCAAGTGCGCCAACCAGTACAGTATGGCATACAGTACATTCCTGTGCAGTTGTACAAGTTGCTTCCGCGCCTGCGGTATGTGCAGCCAGTTCAAGATCCTTGCTTTCACGGCTGAGTTCTGCGTTACATTCGGAGCAGTATACAACAGAGTCGTAAGAACCTGCTACTGTGCAAGTAGACTCAACACGGTTCTCTTCTACAGCTTCGCCTGCAGTGTGTGCGATCTTGTCAACAACTACAGTCTCGCGGCTGAGCTCTGCGTTACATACGGAGCAGTATACAACAGAATCGTAAGAACCTGCTACGGTGCAAGTGGGAGCCTTTTCATTTTCCTTTACCGCCTCAGCGGGCTTGTGACCAAGTGCAGCAACAGTTTCCTGCTTTACGAGAACTTCGTTACATACAGAGCAGTGAGAGCCTTCCGTCAAGCCGGTGTTAGTGCAATCGGGATCGACCGCTTTGTCGGTTACTACACGATGCTCTGCGAGCGGACCGTCCGCGAACGTTTTGGATTCATCCAACTTTCCACAAATGGAGCAACTGTAACAATAAACGGCTTGCTTCGTACAGGTTGCCTCTGTTATTAAATATTCATCCTCAACCCTTTGCTGATAATCATGCTCACGTGCAGGAATCTCTACGAATGTGGTGTAGTCACAAACAGAGCAGTATTCGTATGCCTCATGACCTGCCTCAGTACAGGTAGGAGCCTTAGCATCAACCTGCGTCAGAGTATGACCGGTTGCTGCAATTTCCTCAGTGTAAGTATCACCACAAGTACAAGTAAAGGTCTTTTCGCCCTGCTCTGTGCAAGTGGGAGCCTTGGTTACGGACTCGGAATAGGAGTGACCGCTTGCCTCGATTACTTCCTTACCCTCAATGTAATCGCAACGAGAGCAATCCGTGTAGTCAGTATAGCCATCCTCGGTACAGGTTGCGTCCTTGCCTTCAACAGGATTCATATCGTGACCAAGTGCAGTAATAACTTCGGTTTCGGTATGATCACAATTTTCGCATTCCTTGTGCTTGCTACCGTCGTTCAAGCAATCAGCCTCGGTATCAACGATCCAATCGCTCATGCTGTGTCCGCTTGCCTTGATGGTTTCCTTACCCTCGATGTGGTCGCAACGAGAGCAATCCGTGTAAGCGGTATAGCCGTCTTCGGTACAGGTTGCGTCCTTGCCTTCAACAGTCTTCATATCGTGACCAAGTACACTATCCTCATCGGTCTGCGTATCGGTCACATCGCAACGATCACACTTTGCGGTCTTAGTACCGTCGGCAGTGCAAGTTGCGTCATTGTTGCTTACGTAATTAGTAAAGCTATGTCCAAGTGCATCTACATTAGAGTCTACGTAAGAATCAGAGCATCTGGAGCAAGTGTGTGTCGTATAACCGCCAGCCAAGCAAGTGGGATCGGTTACGACTGCTTTGTAGTCGTGATCAAGCGCGGGAATTTCGGTTACGTCCGCCTTACTATCACATCTGGAACAGTGGTGCGACTTGCTACCGACCTCGGTGCAAGTTGCTGCCTTATCAGTTGTCCATTCTTCGGAATAGTCATGTCCGAGCGCGTCAACCGTTACAGTATTGCGGCTGACCTCAGCCTTACATACAGTACAGTAAACGACATTGTCGTAAGAACCTGCGTTCTCGCAGTCAGGATCTACGTTGTTTTCTACAACAACTTCGCCCTCGGTATGACCAAGCGCGGGAATTTCGGTTACGTCAGACTTGCTATCACATCTGGAGCAATGGTGCGACTTGCTACCAACCTCGGTGCAAGTTGCTGCCTTATCAGTTGTCCATTCTTCGGAATAATCGTGTCCAAGCGCATCAACCGTAATGGTCTCGCGGCTAATCTCTGCCTCACATACAGTACAGTAAACGACGTTGTCGTAAGAGCCTGCGTTCTCGCAGTCAGGATCTACGTTGTTTTCTACAACAACTTCGCCCTCGGTAT
>JAZNCE010000106.1:0-5464 GCA_045587385.1 Eubacteriales bacterium | reverse complement strand
GTGTTTTTAGGGAGTTCTGTAGGTTTATTATATTGTTTTTTGGGTCAGTTGACAAGAAAAAAAAAAAATAAACCCGCCGCGGCATGCCGCGGCGGGGATTTACTGTATAGGGTTATCTTGATGAACGGTTATAAATCCGCTCGATGATATAAAGGATGATTCGCGCAGCAATGACGATCAGAGCCAAAAACGCGCCCAAGCCGCGCCTGCCCCATCTGAAGTCGATCATTTCCAGCCACGTCACAAGCCCAAAGGCGATAGCCCCGCTGATAAGCCATAAAGGAATGGCATGCGGGTAAAAATGGGCGATACCTGTGCCGACGGCAAACGCAGCCACATAGCCTAACACCATGGCAGGGAACAGATCGTACATCATCGTGCCGTCAAAGTATCCGTGCTGTCGGGCAAGTCCGCCCACGATCACAAATATCAGGAATACGGCAATCGATATCACGATCGTAAGCTCTTTTGCAAGCGGTCTGTGTTGATTGTGGTCGTTCATTTTTTGCTCCTGTAATGAAATCGTGCGGCAAAATGCCGCACGATGAAATCACTTTGTGATGAAATCCGCTTGCGCGGATGAAATCGAAACTGCGTTTCGGTGGAATGAAATCCGCCATCGCCGCGCACGGCGATTTCATCCGAGCTTTGCGAGGATTTCATCCCGTAGGGATTTCATCCGACTCAAAGAGGCGGATTTCATTGCATTTGCCTGCGGCAAATGCCTTATTCCCACTCGATGGTTCCCGTGGGCTTGGGCGTGAGATCGTACAGAACTCTGTTGATACCCTCGACCTCGCCCGTGATTCTCGCGGTGATCTTATGCAGCACGGCATAGGGGATCTCCTCGATGGTGGCGGTCATAGCGTCCTTGGTGTTGACGGCGCGGATGATGGCGGGCCAGCCCTCGTAGCGGCTTTCGTCCTTGACGCCCACGCTCTTGATATCGGGAACTGCAATGAAATACTGCCAAACGGTCTCTGCAAGACCTGCGTTGTCAAATTCCTCACGCAGGATAGCGTCTGCCTCGCGCAGCGCGTGCAGGCGATCACGGGTGATGGCGCCCAGGCAGCGTACACCCAGACCGGGGCCGGGGAAGGGCTGACGGTAAACCATCTTGTGGGGCAGGCCGAGTGCTTCACCGACAACTCTGACCTCGTCCTTGAACAGCAGCTTGATGGGCTCAACCAGCTCAAACTGCAGATCCTCGGGCAAACCGCCTACGTTGTGGTGGGACTTGACAGCCTTTTTGCCTTCAGCTGCCTTGATGCTCTCCAGGATATCGGGGTAAATGGTGCCCTGTGCCAGGAAGGAAATGCCCTCCAGCTTAGAAGCCTCTTCAGCAAACACGTTGATGAACTCTGCGCCGATGATCTTTCTCTTTCTTTCGGGCTCAGCAACACCTGCAAGCAGATCGAGGAAGCGGTCGGTTGCGTCGATGTAAACGAGGTTGGCATCCAGCTCCTTGCCGAAGATGTCAACGACCTGCTCGCTCTCACCCTTGCGCATCAGACCGTGGTTGACGTGTACGCAGACCAGCTGCTTGCCGATTGCCTTGATCAGAAGAGCGGCAACAACAGAGCTGTCTACACCGCCGGAGAGTGCCAGCAATACCTTTTTGTCGCCCACCTGTGCGCGAACTGCGGCTACCTGCTCATCAATAAAAGCCTGTGCCAGCGCGGGGGTAGTAATGCGAACCATAGATTCGGGACGAACGTTGCTCATAAAAATCCTCCTTGAACGGGATGCGTACATATCGTATCCTGGATTGAAAATATATAAAAATTTTATCAAAAAAACCGCGAAAAATCAAGAGGTTTTTCGCAGATTTTTTTGTCTGTTATACACTTTTTTTGAAAATGATGCCGCCTGCAAGATCGTAAGCCGTAAAGGTGCGGTTTTCGTACAGCATATAGGTAGGGGGATTGCCGCCTTTGGGAATGGTGACCGAGCCGGGGTTAAAGAAGTGCAGGGCGTTTTCTGTGTGGTGCTCAACGACGTGGGTGTGCCCGTACAGCACTACCGTACCGGGCGCAAGGGTGGGCAGGTCGTGGTGACCGTGGTGCAAATAAAGGGTCAGGTCGCCGTCAATCAAGGTTTTATTGGCAGTCAGTACGTCAAAATCCAGCACCATGCCGTCTACCTCGGCGTCGCAGTTGCCGCGCACGCAAATGATCTTGTCGGCAATGGCGTTGAGCAGGGGGATCACCTTTTTTGGAGCGTAGCCCTCGGGCAGGTCGTTGCGCGGACCGTGATAGAGCACGTCACCAAGCAAAATCAGCTTGTCTGCGCCGCTTTTACCAAAGACCTCGCAAAGCTTTTGGCAGGCAATTGCGCTGCCGTGCAGGTCGGATGCAATGAGTAGTTTCATATTTTTTCTCCGTTTTTTTGATAATCGTTGATTTATGATGTGTAGAGGCGTGCATTGCACGTCCGAGTCAGGCGCGGTGCCCCGATGTGCACGACACAGGGGACAGTCCCCGGTATCGTTTGCACGTCCGAGTCAAGTGCGGCGTTGAGGACGTTATTCCTTTACCAGCACCTTGGTGATCTCGCAGATATAGACGCGGTGGAAATCATCGATGGGGTAGTTTTTGAGCAGCGCGGGATCGAGGAAATTTGCTTTTTTGAGGTCGTCCACGTAGAGCTTTTTGCATTCCAGTACCATACGTGCCTGTGCGATATAGGGAACGTCGCCGTCAAATACGGGCGTCAAGCCGGTTGCGGCATATTTGTCCAAGTCGCGTCCGCTTTTTGTGCCGCAGAGCTTGAGGGCGTTGCGCCAATTTGCGTCAAAAAAGGTCAGGGAAAGCGTGTCGGCAGCTTCGCAAAACTCATACGTATAGCGTTGCGGGCGCACAAAGCACACCGCAATCGGCTTGTTCCACAGAATGCCAAGGCAGCCCCAGGACGCTGTCATGGAGTTGGGCACACCGTCCTTGGCAGCCGTGATCAGCATCCAATTCTTGTCAATTGCCGTAAAGGTGTTGTCGCTTATTTCATAAGGAGAAATTTCTTTGAACATAGTTGCCTCCTAAGATTTGTAGAATGGTGAGTTCGGATCGGTTGCTCCGAGGCTGACCTCTCCTGCATAAAGCGTATGCTGCGTGCCGTCGTCGTGGGTCACAAGCAGCGCGCCCGTATCGTCAATGCCCAGCACCGTGGCAGGAAAACGATCCCCGGCGGTGATGCACTCCACGCGCATACCCGAGAGCAAAAAGCGGTCGCGGTAGCCCCGTAGCCAAAGCGCGTTGTCACCGCTTTGCAGGTAAGGGAGCAGGTGGTCACAAATGCGCACGGCAAGCGTTTCGGGGTCGATCTTTGCCTGCAGGCTGCCTGCAATGCCCGAAATCTCTTGGGGAAAGTCTTTTGTGGTCAGATTGATACCGATGCCGATGGCAACAGCCGTGCCGCAGGGCGTGCCGAAGGATTCACACAGGATGCCGCATACCTTGCGTCCGCCAAGGTAGAGGTCGTTGACCCATTTGATGCGCGGACGGGCACCGCACAGCTGCTCGATCGCCATGGCGGCGGCAAGTGCGGTCGCGCAGGTCAGCCCCCCCAGCTCCGAGATGGGGCAGTCGGGGTAATAGAGCAGCGTGGCGTAAAGCCCCGTGCCGTCGGGGGAATAAAAGCTGCGTCCCTGCCTGCCGCGTCCTGCGGTCTGCGCGCGCGCAATGATCAGCGTATTCTGCCCCGTGCCCGCTGCTGCGATGCGCCGCGCTTCGGTGTTGGTGGAATCAATTTGGTCGTAGCGCACAATGCGCAAGGATTCGGGCATTGCCTCTTACCTCCGTTGATTTTTCTGTTTACAGTATAGCATAAAAAGCGCTATGCGTCAATATAAATTTGTGCATGCGAGCAGAGGGGCTTGCTCTCCTCTGTTCGTATCTGCAGCACTTGTATGTGATCGAATTTTGAACTTTGCCCATAACACTTGACTTTTGTGCCGCAATGGTGTATGATATTGAGGTATTATATGATGAAAGAGGGATTTCTTATGAGCAAGTATATGAAAATCGCGCTTGTCTGCGGTGCGCTTGCTGCTTGCATGCTGCTTAGCGCATGCGGTCAGTTTGGCGGCGGCAGAGAGCAGATCGACAACGTGCTGGACAAAATTTACGGCACCAACGCACCCGAAACGGCAGCTCCCGAGGGCAGTACCGAGGCGTCTGAGCCCGAGCCCGTGGTGCGCTATGATTACATGACAAACGACATGAGCGCGTTCGTCACGCTGGATAAGTCGCAGTACACCGCGTTTGAGATCAACGTAGGTAAGGACTATATCGTAACCGACGAGATCATTGAGCAGCAGCTCAAGAGCATGATGTACAAGTACGCAACCGCTACTAACGGTACCACGCAGGTCAAGGATCAGCCCATTCGCTACGGCGACAAGGCGTATATCTACTACCGCGGTGAGGTGGACGGCGTTGCGTTTGACGGCGGCTCTAACATGGATGACAAGACCCCTTACGGACTTGGCATCGGATCCGGCAGCTTTATCCCCGGTTTTGAAGAGGGTCTGATCGGTGTTGTGCCGAACGAAACAAGCAAGGATAATCCCTATCCCGTGCACGTGACCTTCCCCGAAAACTACAAGGAAGACCTTGCGGGCAAGGACGCGATCTTTTACGTGGTCGTTGAGTACGTAGTGCAGTATGATGTCCCCGAACTGACCGACAAGTTCGTGGAGGAAACGCTCAAGTATAAGCACGAGGGCGAGGATCTGCCCGACGTGGAGGGTGCTTTGGTGGATGCGTACAAGGCAAGCATCAAGAAGAGCATGGAAGAATCCGCACTTGCAGCTGCAGAGCAGGAGGCGTATGCACGCGCTATGGAGCAGTTGATGGGCAAGCTGACCTTTACCGCATATCCCGAGGGCGAGGTCGAGAAGTATTATAATTCCTATATCAAGGAATTTGAGTCCTATTACGCATACTACAAGACGCTGTACGGCTACTCCTCTCTGGACGAGTTTGCCGTGGATTACATGGGTCTTGAAAAGGGAGCTGACTGGAAGGCAGAGCTGACCAAGCAATGCCAAAAGACGGTGCAGCAGAGCATTCTGGTGCATGCGATTGCCGAGGTCGAGGGCATTGAGCAGATTACCGATGCGGAATTCAAGGCAGAGCTTGACTATCTGGTAGAGTATTATAAGCAGTATAATTACACCGCCGAGTATATCCGCGAGCAGATGGGTGATGACGCCATCAAAGAAAGCGCGCTGTTCGGCAAGATCGAAAAGCTGATCATGGAGCGCATTACCATTAAGTACGAATAAGGCGATACAATCAAGGGGCAGCACCTACGGGTGCTGCCTTTTTTGGAAAAAGAAAACCCCGCCATAGTGGCGGGGTTCAATAAAGGCTATGCCGATGAGAGGAAATCCTCCAAATATGATATAATTAGTTTGACCTGCCAGTCAAAGTAAAAAAACATATTTGGAGGATTTATCTATGAG
>JAZNCE010000105.1:0-9469 GCA_045587385.1 Eubacteriales bacterium | reverse complement strand
TGCCCGGTTTTTCATGCCGCAGGCAATTCATGCGCTGCAGGCGCAAATCATGGCGCAAGCCAATTCATGCCCATATGGGCAATTCATGATGGGCACGCATCGACAACGTCGGAAAATCCTTCGTTATCGCGCGTGCCCATTCGGAGCAGTTCCCTTTTTGATTGATTAAAGTCTGTTCTTGATATACTTGAGCACCATGCGTCTGCCAAAGCGTACACGCTTGTGCACGTTACTTCTCAGATCGCAATACAGCGCTGCCACCTGCTTCATCTGCCCGACGGTCATGCCGTGTCCGAATTCTTCGGCAGCAATGGCGTCCATGATCTCGCCCATGCGGTGATCGCTCAGGGGCATTTCCTCTGCAGGAGGTGCGTTGGGATCTTGCTCTTCGTCGGGCGTCTCGTACTCGGGAGCTCTGCCCAGCACGTCGTCCAGATCCAGCGCAATTCTGCGCGCGTACTCGTCCTTGAACTCACCCGCCTCGGGAGCAAGACCGTAGATATCCAGCAGATTGTGCAATGCGTCAATGACGGTGTAGCTCAATTCTCTGCGGTCATCCTCGCTCGTGTTTTGTCCGAAATGCTCGGAGAGCACAGTCTCTGCTGCGCTGTCGCGCTTAAACTGCGCTGCCGCAGCACGGTTCTTTAAGTATACAAGCACTGCGATCACAGCACCTGCCACGATTGCAACCGCCAAAAATACCAGCATGGCAATAATGGCTCTGCGGCGCTCCAATTCTTCGGCAAGTGCTTCCTCGTCGATCTCTTCTTCCTCTTCGGGATCGTACTGATCGATCATATTGTCGATCTCATCCTTAATGGAGGGAGGAGGCGTGGAGGAGCTGTTATCCTCACTCGGTGCATTGATCTCACCGCTGCCGTACATGCCTGCATAGTATGCGGGCGTGCACTCATACTGTACCCAGCCAATGCCATCGAAGAAGACCTCGATCCATGCGTGCGCCTCGTAGTCGTGTACGTAGGTGGCAAATCTGCCTGCAGCGCCGTTATCCTTATTGGAATGGAAATCGCAGGCGATATAGCCCTCGACGTATCTTGCGGGAATGCCGTACTCACGCAGAATCAGCGCAGCTGCGGAGGCAAACTGCACGCAATATCCTTCCTTGGTCTTGGTCAGGAAATTCTCCACGCCGTCCAAGGATCCGTCCACCGGCTCAAGATTGGGCGTGATGGTGTAGACACAACCCATATCGTCAATGATATAATCAATGACCGCCTTGACAAGATCGTTTCTGTGTGCCCAAGCCGCGTCAAAGGTCGCGCCCGGCATAGCAGCTGCCGTAAAGTCGTAAGGATGCTTGACGATCTCGTAAATGGGCTCGTCGTAAGCCTCCTCGTCGATCACGGTGATCTTTTCAAACAGCACGTCCACCATGGTCGCGTCGGCATCCGGACAAACGATGTACTCACCCGTCTCCTGTCCGTTCTCGTCCACTTCCTTGATATAATAGACGTTAGCCTCAAAGTCGATTTCTGCCTTGGTGCCGATGGGATAAAACTCATCGTGCGTCACAGCCTCAAAGTGCTCGAACTCGCCCGTAGGCACCTTTTCCTTGAAGGTTGCGTTTTGCAGGATCTCGCTTGCCAGCGCGGAGACAATACCGCTGCCGCTCTTACCCGTGTAATACTTGTACACGTAGTCGGTATAGTTGGTATCATCCTCCTGATCGTCCGCGTCACCGCCAAGCAGCACGCGGGCAATCTCACGGCGGTCGTCCTCGCTGCCCGAAATATAACGGTGCAGCAGCGATTCGGTATTCTCTGTCGTCACACTCCGGACGCGATAATTGCTGTCCAGCTCGAGCACGTACTCGTTGCCCGCGCCGTCAAGCAGCACAAGCACCTTTTCCTTGGAATCGTAATTCACGTCCTCGTTGCGGTGCACGAACGACGCAACTGCCTTGCTGCTCTTGCGGTAGGTAATGGTGGTAAAGCCCTGTTCGGGCACGTCCTTTTCCACCTTGACCGCATACGTGGTCTTGACGTCCTGTCCATAGGACATCTGCTCGACCGTGTAAGAGTCAAACGCCAGGATCAGCTCCTTTTGCAGATTGTAATTGGCAATATCCGCACTCAGAATGCCAGTCCAGTCCTTATCGGTCTTGATGGGCGTGAATGCAAGCGAGCTGTACTTGGTGCCCGCCTCGGCAAAGTCACGACCGGTCAGAATACCGTCGTAATAGTTGATGAAGGTATGCTCGCTCTTCTCTACGTTGCCGTAGCCGTACAGCCCGCGGCTCTGATCGAACACGCTGGGCAGATACAAAAGCGAATCAAAGCTGTTGACACGGCGCATATGTACCGTCATGGCAACGAATCCGTAGTCGGTGTACTTGTGATACTTATTCAGGAAATCATGGCTCGGATCAAAGATCTCAAGATCGTCGTGCAAAAGGCCATAGAAATCGTAGAACATCTTGTCCGCGGGATGCTCGTCAATATCCCAAAGGTCGCGGTAGGCGTCAAACGCACCGGGATTTTCGGGATCGTCGGTCGAGCCTGCGGGATACCACGCACCGTCCTTGTAATCCACGCCGATCCAGCCGCGCAGATACAGGTTTGCCGCATACTGCGACTCAATAAAGAAGATCTGCGTGCCGTCAAATTGCATGTGCTCAAGATCGGTGGAATGAGGCTTGAAGTTATCCTGATCCAGCTCGTATTCCAGCTCGTCCAAGCGTTCGTCGTCTCCCATGAGCGCAGCGGTCACGTAAGCGCGTGCATACGCGATCTTTTCGTCCAGCACCTTGATGATCATGTGCTTTTTGATGCTCAGCGCGGGAATGATGACAATCAGCAGACACACCGCCAGCATCATGGCTGCGGCAAAGCCGCCCATGGCACTTCTTGCGCTGTCGGTTTCCTGCTCGTACTTGCGTGCGGCACGGATCTGCTTTCGGATCTCCTTTTTATGCAGCTTTTCCTGCTTCTTTTGCAAAGCCCGCTGCTTCTTTTCCTGCTCGGTCAAACGCTGCTTTTTGGGCTTCTTTTTCTTTTCCTTCTTGACGATATAAGAGGAAATTTCCTCCTCTACCGTCTTATCCTTGTTCTTGCGCTTTTGCCGTTTTGCTTCTTTGGCAAGCTTGCGTTGCAGCTTTTTCTCGGCTCTCTCGCGCTTTTTCTGCAAATATTCCTCGGGGTATTCAGGCTTATCCTGCTCGACGAACAGCTGCAGCTTGGTATCATACTTGTCCGCATCCACACGGCGGCGGAACATTTTGTCGTACGCGTACATGACCAGCACAGCGGCGACCGACGCGATCAGCACGCCTGCGCCAAGTCCGCTGGACGCCACGTTGAACACGCAAACCGGCACCACGAACACAAGAATGGCTATCGTGGGCAGCACGGGGCGGGTACGCTTTGCAAGCAAGGGCACAAAGATTGCCGACAGCACAAGCGCCATGACCAGCAAGCCGTCCGCACCGTAGGCAGTCAGCTTTTCAATATAGTAAGCCGCAAGCGACTCACCCGAGGTCATATTCGGCACGCCGATACCGAAATTGGTCAGATACACGGTGAACTTGGATAGGTACAAGCGGCACAAAAAACCGTTGTAGAGTGCCAGCACGCCCTCGACTACGTTAGGCGTCATGACGGCAATGCCGGCAGCACCCAACGCCACACCGCCCAGCGCGGTAAAGCGATTATAAAACAGCAATCCGAATACTGCGGTGGCAAACACAGCAAGCAAAAGCATCTTGCCCTCGCTGACGCAAATACCAAACCCATACGAGCCTACAAAGCCGCCGCCGAAGAACATCATCAGTGCCCACGTCAGGCACATGACCACAAAGAGGCGGCAAACGTAACCGAATACGCGCGTGCCAAGTCCCCTGCCCGCTTGGTCGGGCGGACAGAGCAAGGGGCGTTGATGCTCGGGGACGAGCACCGCTTGCTTTTTCTGCTTCTTTTGCTTAGGTGCTTTGGGCGCCTTTGCTTTTTTCTCTTTTTTTGCCACGGTGCTCACCTCCCCTCATTTTGTTCGGGCAATCTGCCCTCAACCAGTACAAGTCCGTTTTCGGCAAGCTGTCCGCGGCAGCCCTCGATATAGCGCAACCTCTGCGCGCGGTTCGCAAATCTCTCCTCGGGATTATACAGCATGACCTGCGAAGAGCCGAAGGTTGCGCCCTCGGTCATACCCGGAATGGAGCACAGCGCGCTGACCGACGCGCGGTCAATCGCACCCGTGACAAAGATCTGCTTGGTGCTCTGCGTTTCGGACGCCATGGCGCAAAGTCTTGCCACGGTATCCTCGGGAGCGCAAAGCGGAGCGGTGGCAAACTCACGGAAGATCAGCTCAAAATCCTCCTTGCCGTGCAGGGTGACGCAATACGCGCCCGCCTCGCTGCGGCGGTCAAACCACATCAGATTGACGATCTTGCCGTTGCGGAATTCCTCCAGCAGCACGGCAACGGTCAGCTCGACCACACCGTCGGCAAGGTACTCGTTCATATCCTCATAGTAAATATCCTGCGAAAGCAAATGCTCTTCCTGTCTCTCGGGCAGCGCATCCTTGCGCGCCTGCTCGGCAGAGGCGCGGAATTCCTCGCGCAAAGCGTCCTTTTGCTCACGCGAGAGCTTGATGCCCTGATCCTTGGCAAGGGCGACCGCGCTCTTGATCTTGCGCTTTTCTGCCTTTTTCTGCGCCTTTTCCTGCTTGCGGGTCAGCTCCTGGGGCGTGATGGGCTTGGGAGGCGCATCCGGGAAGGTGCGTGCCAGATCACAGTACACGTTGGTGATATTGGCAGTACCGGTATTGTACTCCTTGACGATCATCTGCTCGCTCTTGGACGACAGCTTCCAGTGAATGCTCTTGAGCGAGTCACCCATGCGGTAATCGCGGATGTCGCTGACCTCCAGACGGTCATACGAAATGGGCGAGCGCACCGTTCTTGATACGCTGT
Organism: Eubacteriales bacterium; assembly: GCA_045587385.1. GTDB lineage: Bacteria > Bacillota > Clostridia > Oscillospirales > CAG-272 > SVQP01. The sequence goes on along the minus strand of JAZNCE010000105.1, from coordinate 4,542 downwards.
CCGAGATCGCCTGCGCAGCCGCCTCATCCAGATTGAGCTTTCTGGGCAGAACGTAGACCTGATTGTAATTCTCCACGTCCACGCGCACGCGCATCAGACGGAAGAAATCGTATACGTAAAAGCACTTGACACCGATATCGTAGGTACCGCGGAAGCGGAAGCGCACCTCGTTGCCCACGTCATAGCTGGAGAAGGGTGCAAGAGCCAGGCGCACGGTACGCATGGTGCAGCGCACGCTGTTCGCCTGCGGCAGCCACATCTGCGCCTCCACGAAGGGATAGGCAAAGATCGAGCCGTTGTTGACGCGGAAGTGATACTCGTAAGGCTGATTCTTTTCCACGGTTGCCGCATCCGACATCATGTACACGCTGAGGGACATTTTTGCGCTGAGCATGTAAAGGAACAGCACGGGCAAAAGGAACACAAGGAAAATGAACAGAATATGCGAAAAGGCGTTATTAAGTGCCTGCGTAAAGATCAGCGCAGCACCCAGAATGCCCAGATACCACCAGAAATTGCCCGTCAGCGCAACCGTTGCGCCTCGCTTGCCCATATCCTTGCCGCGCTTGTACGCTTCCCTCTCCTTTTTGGTGGAGGGCAGACGGATCTTGGACGCCAGCGCGACCGTGGTTTCGTTGACAAAGATCTCTTTGAAGTTTTTCTCTCTTGCATCCGCCTCTTGCTTTTTGTAAAAGATGCGGTACAGCACGATCAGCGTGCCGAGCAGCAGCAAAGCGGAGATCAGCACAAAGGGCGTGACGTGCTTGACGACAATGCCGTCCTCCACGTACTTCTCCACACCGCGCAGGCGAGAAGCAAGTCCTGCGCCGCAGGCAATGCAAAGCACGCTTGCCAGCGCGTCCAGTCCCGCCACGATGGCAGCCCACAGCGTCATATGCTTGACGCTCTTGGGTCCGAAGCGGAATAAATTGAAGCCTACGACAAGTGCGTAGCAAAGGGTGCAGATCAGCGCGCAGAAATACAGCACGCCCGCCGCCTGTAAGCCAAGCAGCGCACCCAAAATATTTTCCTCGGTCAGCTTGAACAAATCAAGGTATTCCTCCAACCCTGCAAGCTCTCCACCCGAGAAATACGAAAATAATCCCATGCCGCTCGCGTGCAGATCCAGCACGTCCGGAACTGCGATGCGTACGGCATCCAAGCAGACAAACACGATCTGGCAGACAAGCATTACGCCCGAAAGAGCCCAGAGCAGAATGCGGTAAAGCTTGGCGTAATCCACCGGCTTTGCCTTTTTCTTTGCCTTGGTCTTCTTTTGCACGAACGAATGTCCGCAACCGTCACATACCTTGGGGTTCAGCGGCAGTATCTTGCCGCAATCGGGGCATTTGGTTGCCACCGTCGCACCGCAGCTCATACAGTACGTTTTATTCGCAGGTATGCTTTTGCCGCACCTTGGACAGAGTTTGGTCTGTTCCATGCGCTCTCTCCTTTACTCAGACAGAAGCCTTGGTCTCTCTTTTGCCCTTGTAAGGCACTTCGGTGGTACGCAAAATCTCACCCAGCACGTCGTTTGCCGTGATGTGGTTCAGCTTTGCCTCCTGCTTGAGCATCAGACGGTGGCTGATCGCGGAGCGGAAAATGGCTGCAATATCATCGGGCAGCACGTAATCTCTGCCGCGCAGGAATGCGTAAGCGCGTACTAAGTGCATCAGCGCAACGGTTGCACGGGGAGATGCGCCCAGAGAGAGCGAGGGATGCTTTCTGGTTGCGCAGATCAGGTCTACTATGTACTTATACAGCTCGTCGTTGATCTCTACCTTGGTGACCAGCTCTCTGATCGCCTTGATCTCGTCCACGCTCAGCACCGCATTGACCTGTTCCAGCGGGCTGCTCTCGCGGCGCGCCTTGATGATGTTGATCTCCTCCTGCGCGCTGGGATAGCCCATAAAGATCTTGAGTGCGAAACGGTCGAGCTGTGCCTCGGGCAGCGGATAGGTACCGACGTAGCCCGTGGGGTTCTGGGTTGCAATAACCATAAAGGGATCCGGCACTGCCATGGTCTCGCCGTCTACGGAAACCTTATTCTCTTCCATTGCCTCAAGCAGTGCCGACTGGGTCTTGGGGCTGGCACGGTTGATCTCGTCTGCCAGCAGCAGATTACACATAACCAGACCGGTGCGGAACTCGAACTCTTCCTTTTGTCTGTTATAAATGTGGAAACCGGTGATGTCGGAAGCCATAACGTCGGGGGTGAACTGTGCACGCTTGAAGGAAAGACCCGTGGTCTTTGCCAGCGCGGATGCCAGCGTGGTCTTACCCGTACCGGGTACGTCCTCGATCAGCACGTGAGAGCCGGAGAGCATGGCGGTCATGAGCATGATGATCTCATTTCTCTTGCCGACGATGACCTTCTCTACCTCTGCAATGGCAGCCATGATCTTGCCGTGTGCCTCCTGCATTTCGGGGGACATGGTGGGGGTGTTGTTTTGGCTTTCGGTGTTCATAATTCGTGTACTTCCTTTCAAAAGCTATATGAAGTCATTATAACACATTTTGTCAGTATTTTTCAAGAGCTTCAAACGCCTCTTGTACATTTTCTACATGTCAAGAAAAAAATTTACAATTTCGGAAAGCATAAAATAAGAACACCTGCCGCAGCAGGTGTGCTTATTTTTTGAGCAAAAACGCGATCTTTTAATCCGTAAACACCGTATGCATTTTCAAGGTATAGCTCACCTGATATATGCTGCCCGAGGTGATACTGCCCGATGCCGTGATCACGGTTTTGATCTCGGTCAGCTTGCCGTCCTTGATGGTGACGGTCACGGTCTGGGTTGCCGATTTGTACGTGCCGTCCATAGACTCAAAAATCCCTTCAAGCTCAGACGTATCCCCCAACGCCTGCTCGATCTCCCAGACGCCGTTGCCCTTATCCGTAATATTGGTAATAGATTCGGCATGATAGCCGTACGTACTGTCATTGATCAGCATCTCGACCAAGGCTCTTGCTTCCTGCTCGGTCTGCGGCTCGGAATAAGACTCGCCCTCCACGGTCACCGTGCAAGCACCGTTCTCGTAAGCAAGCTTCATGCTGACGCTGTCGTACTCCGCCGTGATGTCATAATAAAATTTTCCATCCCTGACGCCGTACAGCACCGTGTCGGTCTCGGTGAATTTTTCGGTTTGTCCCATTGCCTTGAACGTCTGCTCCTGCACGTAGCGGAAGGAGCCCTCTTCTGCCTCGTATCTGTCCTTGATGAGCTTGGTGATTTCCTTGCGGATGGCGAGGTCGTCCACCTCTTTGTATTTGGATGCGTCGATGGTGTCCGTCACGCGCGTGACACCGTCACCCACAGCCACCAGCTTCATGCGCACGTCCAGCACGGGAGTTTGCTTTGCATCCTCGTCGACATCAAACTCAAACTCCATGGAGATATCGGTCACACGGAAGTTCTCGTCTGTCAAGAACGTGACCTTTACGTCCACGATATCCGCACCGAACACGTCCAGCTCCTGCGTAGACAAGGCACTTGTAATGCCGTTGACCGCCTTCTTGGTATACCCCGAGTAGGTCAGCGTCCAGGTTTCGTCCTCGTTTTCCGCAAATTCTGCGTTGGTGCAATCCGTGATATCAGCGTCCATACTGCTCTCTGCTCTGTCCGCTGCAAGATACTCCGCGTATTCCTCTGCCGTCATCTTGCTGTACAGCTTGCGCTCGTAGCCGTCCTCACTGCGGAATTCAAATGCTTTTCCGTCCATGAACGCGCTGATGGCGCGCGTTTCCTGATCCAGATCCAGCTCGTCACACTTCATTGTAATCTTTGTGTCGCTGTAATAGTAATAATCGTCACCGCTGTCCTCGATCAGCGTACCCGTAGCACTTGACTCTACGGCATACCCCCCGACCACCATGACCATATCCATCTCCATGGCGATCTCGTGGGAATCAAAGCCCTCCATGACTTCCCCGATGCGTTCCCACAGCTCCTCTGCCGTCTTGGGATCGGGGCGCAGCGCGTCCTTCAGCGTCTGACAGGATGCAAGCAGCATCACGCACGCCAGCAAGGCACAAATGATAAGCGTTCTTTTTTTCATGATCTTTCCTCCTTTGCAGAAAAATGGATCGCTCTACTTATATAGACGCAAAAAAATCAAAAAAGTTCGCGTTTTTTGAAAAATTTTTCGTTTTTTTGCTCACCAAGTGCACAAAGCAGCTTTTCCGAAGAAAAGCTGCTTTGAGCGTGTCGGTGTTGCCCGGCTTTTGCGGGAGCAAGGCCCAATGTCTTTATGTTAAGAAATCTCCCACAACAGACAAGAGAACGGAACGGATGCGCGCCCAAAAGGCGTCCCCCGAGGGGAAGCCGGCGCCGAAGGCGACTGAAGGGGAGTTGCGGGCAAAACGGCACGGTTATCCGTTCGGGTATAATAATTCAAACCTAGCCGTACGGGAATCGAACCGAATTGCCCGAGGGCGATGCATTTATGCGTCTTTCGGCGTGCTTTTACTCGCAAGATTGGTATCTTGCTTCGCAAAATCTCACCAAAATCCATCAAAAATGCATTCGCTCTCGGGTGCGA
>JAZNCE010000104.1:0-57599 GCA_045587385.1 Eubacteriales bacterium | reverse complement strand
TGTTTTCATTCGTATAAGGCTGTCATCGAAGATATCCGTCTGCATTCCAACGACTTCCTGATCCAGCAGTTCAAAGGCTGCATAATGGCAACCGTCGATTACCACGGTATTCATTTCTCCGGACAGAAGCAATTTGATATCATTTGGAGAAATGCGGATGTCACCGTCCGGTGTCTTTATTTCGAATACCGCACTTGGATGCTTCATGAGCTGGCCTTTTACGGTCTTCATGAGCTGCTCCTGTTCCTTTTCCCAAGCTTCTTGAAACTGAATGCCCTCAGTGATCACCTCTGTGAATCGATCTGTATCCTCGCATACGTCTTTGAAGCGGATGCCGAAGTCTTCGAGGATATCAAGGTCATCGCAGGAACAGAAGAACCCTCCGGCTTCGCAATCAAACAGCACACGTCCGATATTGGGATCGTTTCTGAAAGCCTGTCTGAAGGCTGCTTCCCATTCGTAACCGTTACCGTGAGTCTTGAGTCCGATAGGTGTGGTTGTCGGCTCTCCGATAGACTTAGCATATCTGTCGAATGCCGTCTGACAGTAATCCGCATGCTGACCGTTCAGCAGGTCAAGCTGAAGGCAGAGAGAAAAAGTTCCGTCATCGTGATCGACGATATAAAACGGTCGGTTTTCAAGGTTGAATTCATTTATTCGTCTTGTAGTTTCCATACGTACATCCTTTCTTTTGGGTATGTAGAAACCTGCGGTTCTGAACTTCACACCGCAGGTTAGAAAGGAGGAGACATATCGCAATGAGTAACCGATCTGTATGCCGCCAGAAAGATGGCGAAAACTGGCGGCACATCAAAATTGTGAGAGAGGTATAACATGGTGAAAACCATAGTATGTCGGAAGGTTTGCACAAGGATAAGGGCTACCATAGTTTAGTACGGTTAGCCCTTGTGTGTTCTATATTTTGTTTTAGAGGCTCATGTCACCAATTCCTTCATTTTCGTCGATATCATCAGCAGCATCAGCTAATGTTTGAGTAATCAGCATTTCGGGAGATAATCCGTGTTTAGCAACCGCTTCATAGGATCTGTCCATTGTGTGGATTATCACGCCGGACTGATTCACAAGTTCGGTAATCGATTCCAGTTCCGAAGAAGTACCCACCACTCTGTTCGAGGATGCCATCAAAATTGTTCGACTTGGTGTCGTTTGGGGATACTCGATTAGTTTCTTGAGTGCCGGGAGGCTATCCTCTCTGCTACCGATACTAGCAACCTCATTAGCTATATCGTAGCCTTTTTCCGCGCAAAAATCCTCAAGTCTTTCTTTCTGCCGTTCCAAAGACCCGTCAGTTCCTTCGTGGTTGCTCTCACGAGCATAGACGACTACGGTTTTAATATGTATGTCTTCCCAAGAAATTCGAATGTTTGACAAGAAAAAAGTTTCATATCAGTATACTTCTACAACTCGCATAAAATGTACTTGATCATTTCTCCATGAATACGTTCTTGTCTTTTTGAACTCAAACACATTTCCATAGTCCTCCGTTAAAAGCTCATTTATTTATATTTCTAAAGCTTTCACATATCTTATAAATTCGTAATACGTTCCTTCGCAAACTTATGTTTTATCTTTAGTTCTCCAATCTGCCAACAGTTTGTTCAATGCTATAGTTCAGCTGCCATGCTTGCGGCGGTGATTGACGAGTAAATCGAGCATTGCAATGAGATTGGAGTGTGCCTAACGCTAGCAATAAGAACTCCGTCTTAGTTTGAGACGGAGTTCTTTGGTTCGTGAATTTGCAAAAATAAGAAAAGCTCAAACTTTTAAGTCTACGCTCGTGTAGACGAAAAGTTTGAGCCCTTTTAATTAGGTCTTGGCTGTATCTGTCCGTCTCATCGTTAAAGCTTCTAACAAATACAATTCATGGGCAATAGAAAGCAAATTGAAATCACTTTGCATATTGGATAAATAAAGTTCCATTGCATAATTTGTTATATATTCTCCGTGATTTGTGATTTCTTTTTCTGGAAAGCAAATTCCATCCTTAAACTTATTGCAAATTTCGTTTTTTTGGATTTCTGTTAAAACAGCGCTGCTTTCTGTGGCTGCAATTACAAAATTCACAACCAATGTGGTAGCCATTGAAATGGCTACTAATTCATTCGCAATAAAAAAATTGTTTGGCTTTGTTATAGACGGTTTATTAAATCTTAATGGTTTAACATTACATATGGCAACCATATAGCATGCCGCTACTTTGTGCCGATCTAAAATTTTCGATGAATCCTGCATATACTGATTTTTTAATTTTGTATTTAAAAAAACATATTGCTTCCAAATTTCATCTTTTGCTGTTGGTGAAACATAGATATATGGTTCAAATTTTTTTACATACTGCTCTATTTCAGGAAAAATCAATTTGTCCCAAATTATATTATAACTTTCATTATCTAATCCAGTGATCATTCTACAAGCATCTCCTTGCTTATCAAATCGGAAAAATTGTGATCTGGATAGGTTTTTAAATTGGACACGGCATCCCCGATGGACACATCTGTATTGTGTATCATGCTTGTAAATATAACATCTGTCAAAAGTTTTCTTGATACATTTCTCTTTTGCTTTTTTGAAATAAACAAGGTTATAACAGTAGTTATAATAATAATTGTCACCAATCCAATTACTGTTCCTATGAATATAGTCATGATATGCAAATCTCCTTTTTATATTTGAGAATTATAAATAGCAATTCCTATCAACTTGGATCGAATGGTCATAATAGAAAACTCAATGAGTGTTCGAATTAAGCACGACCAAACACATACCATTAAGAAAATATCGACTATTTGTGCAACATTGATCTTGGCCATCGTATCCAAAAAAGCAGGAATCATACATGAGAATGCAATAGCACAAGCGAATAAACTTATAATAGTGTTTACGGCATCCCATATTATAAAAAACAAGCGGATCTTTTTTCGAGAATCAAAAAGCAAATCAAGCATAATGCCCATTTGAAAAATAAAAACTGTTCGATAAAAATTTATATCCACCTGATTAACTAAGGGAATCATTAATATTCCAGCTATAATTGAGAATATCAACTTGATTCCTTCTTTTTTCAAATCATAATTCACACTGTTTTCCTCGAATATACAATTTTACAATAAAGCGAAATAATTTAACAAAATTTGTGGTCCTTTTTTTGTCGTTAACCACAAATTATTTATAAGCCTTATTATTATATCACATATTTCGACTTTTGTCAACAATTTGTTCCGATTATATTTCAATTATACTGAATTTTAGAGCAACTCGAAAAAATGTTACTGTGATGAATTCTATAATGGATTGGTGATGTGTGATTTTTTATTCCTTAATAATATTATATCATGATTTAGAAATAATGTCAACAAAAAAGTGGCAATAAATGGAAATTTTGTCTCGTTAGAGCATAATTGATGTGATTATTATTTTGGGTGTTAAAAAAATTATTATGTATAATATTGACCTTTTGAGGGGAACAATCTCGTTCAAACTTATATGTGCCGCCAATTTCAAAATTCCAGGCATTACAATATCGAATTCAGAGACTCATTACTCGACGAATAAAAGATGAGAATTTGCATGAAGTACACGCCCAACTAGTAAGAAAAAGAAAGCAATCATCTCTTTAAATCAAGAAAGAATAAGTGGAACATGATGGAGATGCCGAAACAAGACCGATGTTAAGTGTATATGGGAAGAACCGATGGCCTGATAATGAATGTGGAAACTAATATAATAGAGAATTATAGTGGCTGTTCTCTGTGCCTGCAGTTCTGAAATTCACACCGCAAGGCTTAAGGAGAATATGAATGAATCACATAGCGAGGAGGTGGCGCTATGTACCTGCGTTTCCGCAGGTGAAGGCATTAGCCTTCAAAATCACGCTCTACGAGAGGCTCGTCGAGTTCATCTTCGGATTCGTCCTCGTAGTCATCGTCCTCGTAGTCATCGTCCTCTTCATCGGACAAACCGAGGTCGCGCATACGCTCTTTTCCTGCGAACGCAGGGATGCAACCATCGCCATATTTTTCATAATAGGCGTCCTTGTCCGTGAGAGTTCTGTAGTAGCCGATAACGCCACCGTCATCCGGCTCAACGGTATCGAAGCAGAAGAGAGTGTCGATTTGGTCACTCTTTTCCTTACGTGCGTACTGTACGACAAGGTTGAGGATATCATAGCGGTTGTCACGCAAACACATGAGGAGGAACTTCGCACGGTTTGCCATGTGATTGATCAGGTTGGCAAGGTCATCGAATTCGACCTCTCCGGTTTCGGTTGCATAGGCTACGAGGTCAGAGTCTGCGATAAGGAACAGCACGAAGGCGAGAATCTCATCATCGGGAATGAGTCCGTTCTCGTATTTGAATCTGTTGATCTGTGCGCGTACAGGATCCATATACAGGGTGTTGCGTACCATTTCGAGCTTGTCCTCGTAGCATTCGTTCTCGAATTGGTAACCGAAGAACTCGCTTTCGTCTGCCTTGGTCTGCTGGAGAAGCATATCGAATCCGCGGCTGAAATTCACGGGATCCGTATGTGCAACGAGGGCGAGGAATTCTCCGGGGGCAACCGAGTAATCGAGGGGCAAGCCATTCTTGATGGACTGGATGAGAGCTGCTTTTCTGTTGTTGATCTGATTAGTGTTCATAGTGAACCTCCATAAAATAAGTATTCATAGAATTACTCTATGTATGGCGGACTCTGCCGCCAAAAGAGCTTGCCCAAGGGTATCTTACCTTGGGCATAGCCTTTTCTTTGATTACTGTGGGTTAGATTTTGGCTGTTGTGCGGAATCCGTTGTGAAGGATGATGGTCAGTTCTTCGGCACTTTCCACTCTGATCTGAGCGACCAGTTGACGGATGAGGCTGTTCTCGAAGTTCTCCATATCTGCACTCGCAGCGGTTATTTGCTCGAAGAGTCGGTTGAGTCTGCTTTCAATATCCAGCGTGGGACGAATCTTCGTTTTCTCCACCTCGATGATTTGGCGGAGTTCGGTGATGTTTGCGTTGATACGCTTGAATTCTCCCTCGAATTCCTTTTGGTTACCTCTCTCTGCACATATCCTTACGACTCTCATCATATCGTTTTCTTGTTCTTTGAGTTGTGCTTCAAGGTGTGCGATGCAGAGGTCAGTGCCTGTGTCGATGAGGACGTTGCCGAGGGCAACCTTTAACTCGTCCTTGACCTCATCCTTGTTTTCGACAAGGTTTGAGAGTGCTTTGAGTATTGCTTTATGAATTACATCTTCATCCAATGTCGGGGCATCACCGCATTTTGATTTGCCGTATTCAATTCGTGTGGTACATCTCCACACGATTCTTTTTTCACCCCTTCTTACCCAAGTGCATCTTCTGTAAGGACATCCGCAGTCACCACACACAAGAAGCTCTGTGAGGGCGTATTTACTGCTGTATTTGCTCTTTTGAGGTGCATCCTCGGTTGTTGTAGGTTATCTTCTTCTTTGCCGTTCTACGGGCATATTCTGCCTGTACACGGTCGAATAGGACACGATCTACGATTGCGGCATGGTGGTCGGTTATATAGTGTTGAGGGAGCTGACCTGTGTTCTTTACTCTCTTGTGAGTGAGTAGGTCGGAGCAGTAGGTCTTCTGTGTAATCACATCTCCCTTGTACTTTTCATTGCGGAGGATGGTCTGAATGGTAGCGTGTACCCATTTGCCTTTTTTGCTTGGTGTGGGGATACCTCGCTCATTCAGTGAGTTGCAGATATTTTGGGGACTTTCACCTGCATAGTATTTTTCGAATATCTCTCGGATGATTTTGGCTTCTTCCTCGACGATTTCGACTCCGTCGCCTACCTTGTGATATCCGTAGATATCGCAGGTGAACGTTACTCGTCCTTCGGCGAAGGCATGTCTGACTCCCCACGTTACGTTCTTACTGATGGACTCGGATTCTGCCTGTGCGAAGTAGCCCATGATGGTTATCATGGCTTCGCTTGTTTCTGTCAGCGTGTTGATGTTCTCCTTTTCGAAGATGACACCGATGCCGAGTGCTTTCAGCTCTCGGATGTATTCGAGGCAGTCGACTGTGTTTCTTGCGAATCGGGAGATGGACTTGACGAGGATGAGGTCTATCTTATGTTGTCTGCAGTGCTTTATCATCTTGAGGAATTCCGGGCGTTTCTTCGCCATCGTACCCGAGATGCCTTTGTCTGCGTAGATACCTGCGTTCAGCCAATCCTTGTGTTCGGCTATGACTGAGTTGTAATGCTCGATCTGGGCTTCGTAGCTGTTCTGCTGTTCGTCTTGCTCGGTCGATACTCGACAGTAGGCTGCGACCTTCAAGAGCCTTTTTACGGGTATGCCTGTGCCTTGTTGGGGCTTTTTCGCTTCTATCTTGTGTACTACCATTATGTTTCTCCTTCCGTTTTTACGGTTGCACCGTTTATGAAGTGGATGGCAATCTTTCCTTGGTTATTCACCGTGAGGTGGGATACCGTCCGTTCTATGAGTTCTGTGTCCACATCGTCCAGCCTTTGTCTGCCGATGTAGTCTTGCTTGATGGTTTCTGTGAGTTCTTCTGTGATGTCATACTCGCAGTTGTCATATTTGAGTGATGCGAGGTTGAGGATGTCCTCGAAGGCTGTTTCGAAGTTGACTCCGGGTGAGGTCAGCATGTGGGTTACTTGGTTTGCTTTTGATGTTACCTCATACTCGGACTCGTAGGTGTCCTTCGGTTCTACCTCGTCGAGCAGTTCGGGGTGGTCGATGACAGCGTTGAGGATGCCAGTGACTTTTTTGTAGAAGTCATCATCCTTTATCGGATGCTCGTTGCATTTCTTGCATACCCACCGTCTGTACTTTGGGTGTTGCATATCGTGCCATATTCTTTCTCCGCACTCTTGGCAGAAGGTTCGCTTCCGCAGTACCGTGGCTCTTGCATCATTGTTGTAACCGCCATATTTTGTGGCTATCAGCTTTGCAACCGCCTTAAATTGTGCTTCCTCGATGATCTGAGGGTATTTCTCGGTGCCGCAGTACATCGGGCATTCGAGGACTCGCTTGATCATTTGCTTGTTCCACTCGGTTTTGCCTTGGTAGTAATCGATACCTTTCGCCGTCAGTTCCTTAGCGATGGTAGCGAAGGATTTTCCGTTAAGGTATTCGATGTAAATTCCTCGGACTACCGAGGAGGCGGTTTTTTCTACGCCGATATAGCCGTCACGGAACTCGTATCCATAGGGGATCGTTCTTTTCATTACCGTTTCTTCCTTTCTATTTTTTCTTTTATTACAAGTCCACCGATGAGCTTGAACTGGATGACTTCGCTCTCATCAGCGGTTATCTCCGTTACGATTCTCTCGAAGATGTCCTCGTCAAACTCGGTGAGTCTGTCGGGGCCTTTATCGATGATACCTATCAGCTTCTTGATCTCTGTGATTGCCTTGTCAGCTTCGTTATTATTAAGAAACAGCCTACGTTGTGAGCGTAGGCTGTTCAGAGAGTTATTCAATTCGTTGCTCTTGGTGCGGAAGGTTTCCTCATCCATGAGTCCTTTTTGACGGAGCTGTGCTATGAGGGCAAGTTGGTCGTTGATAAGCATGATTTTTTCATCGAGACCGGCGAAGTCTGCGTTCTGTGCTACAAGGCTGTTCTTCAGAGTGACCAGTTGGTTAATGATTGGTTGAAGGATGACCTTCTTGTTAAGTTTCAGCTTGTTGTACAGCGTGACGAAAGCCCCGAAGATCTCGCTTTCGGGTATCTTTTTGACTCCGCACTTAGTTGTGTCGAAGGAGTAGGTACTGCATCCCCAATATCTCTCGCCGTATGCCTTTTCTTGCTTGAAGCTTCCACCGCAGTGTCCGCACTTGAGTTTGCCTTTCAGCGTTGCGTATTCGGGGACTTTGTCTGCAGTTGCAGGTCTTCTTTCTTGACGGAGGGTTTGAGCCGCTTCGAAGGTAGCTCGGTCGATGATGGCAGGATGGCTGTCTTCAACGTAGTAGGCATCTACCTCACCATAGTTTTTCATTCTCTTGAAGGGGAATGTTTCGGTTCTGTAGGTTTTTCTGTACATCTGATCCCCAACGTATTTCTCGTTTTGGAGGATATAGAGTACGCTTCTTCTTGACCAGATGCCAACCACACCGTGCTTGGGGATTTGTTCCTCGTTGAGCTCGTGGATGATCTGGCGGAGGCTTTTGCCTGTGGTGTAGTCACGATAGATTCTTCTGACCACCTCGGCTTCTTCCTCGTTGATGACCAGTTGGTGGTCAATGAGGTCGTAGCCGTAGAGAGTGTTCTTGAGGAGGTATTCACCTCGTTCCATTCTGTACTGTTCACCGAGGCGAACGTTCTTGGATATCGAGATGGATTCTTCCTGTGCGTGGGATTCGAGCATGGTGAGTCGGAACTCGGTTTCCTCGTTTGCTGTATCGAGGTTTTCCTTCTCGAAGTAGATGGTCACGCCGAGGCTCTTGAGGTATCTCACATACTTTAAGCACTCGGTTGTGTTTCTTGCGAATCGGGATATCGACTTGGTGTAGATTCTGTCGATCTTTCCTTGTTCGCAGTCGCTGATGAGCTTGTTGAAGGCATCTCGTTCCTTCGTGGTAGTTCCGCTGATACCTTCGTCGGCATAGACATCAACCAGTTCCTCGCTGATGCTTTCTTCCAACAACTTTTTGTAGTGGATATACTGGGCAGCGAAGGAGTTAAGCTGATCGTCCTTGTTCGTACTGACACGGACGTATGCGGCAGCACGGGTTTTCTTTTCGCTTACGGGAAGCGGTGCGATGGTGATGATTTGCTGTTGCATCTTTTATCTCCTTTCTGTTTTGTTAGCACAAAGTATACCACAACAAATTCAAAAGTCCAGTCCAAAACCTCGTTAATTTGCAGAAGTAACAATAAGTTTGCAATTATGTTTTGACCGGAGTTTTGCAAGGGTTTTATCGTATTCGTCTTGGGTGATCTCTCCGCTTTTCAAAAGGGAGAGGAGCATTTCTCGCTGAATGAGAAAGCGGATGTTGTTCTCCATATTACTTTCCATAGAGCCTCCTGTACGTCTTGTGAACGTCGATGCCGAGGCTTTCGAGCGATGCTCGTTCTATGGCTTCTGCGGATTGCTTGTCGATCCTGCCGACATAATTCTTGAGGCGTTCCTTGTCAATGGTCCTGATCTGTTCGAGCATAGCCATTGAGTTCTTGGGAAGGTGGCCTTCTTCGAGGGTAATCCGCACGTGAGTCGGCATTTTGAGTTTCTTCTGTCTGCTGGTGATAGCTGCGATAATGATCGTCGGGGACACCTTATTTCCGGTATCGTTCTGAATCACGAGGACAGGTCTTGTACCGCCTTGTTCGCTCCCGATTACGGGGGACAGGTCGGCATAGTAGACATCGTTTTTGTGAACCGTCATATGTCTTTTACCTCCTGATAAATATGTAAAGGCTGATGGGTGGATTAATCGGATAAACCGAACAGTGCGCCATCAGCCGAAAATAGTTATACTCATTTTCATGAGTAATAGGGATCGTTTTGTTTTTGAAATATGTCTTGTCGTATTTGTCGCCCAACACCCCCGACATTATGGTTTTACCCACGGGCATATAACAGACGATTGCCAGCGTAGCAATCTCATTGGCCTCTCACCAACCGCCGGGTTCTCCGGCATCCGCAGTACGGAAGTATCATTATCCCCAACTCCTGTCATGGCCTTCCCACGATTGCTACTCGTGAGTCCAAGTCCTGAAGGACATGCTGTCCGAAGACAGCGGCTATCGGAAGGATAGCGGTCGTTCGCTTGTGTGGCTTGCGCTCTCGCGCGGAGTCGGTAACGTATCTGTTATATCGCTATTCAATTGTCAAATATCAGTGAGGATTTATTTCGTTCCTCACCTATATGAAAAAAATCGGGGGTTTGTCCCCCCTATTTCAGAAAAAAACTCAAAAATAATTTTTTTCCACGAAAAAGAGAGAAAGGAATTTGGCATAATAATGTGAAATAATCGTTACGCCATTGTGTTTTGAGGTCTGCAAGTGTTAATTTTCCGTATATTCTTTCATGAACCTCTTGACAAAAAGAGAAAAATCGGCTAAAATAGGATTATATCGAATTTCAGCCGAAATATTGATTGGAGGTATGGTATATGAATATGAATTCGGATAAATATATTAAGCGAGATATGGAAGGACTGGTATTGTCCTTATCGGAGGAGTATTCCTGTGTTTTGGTGAGTGGGCCTCGCCAAGTTGGAAAATCTACCATGTTAAAGCACATTATGAAGTCAGACCGCAACGTGGTCACCTTGGACGATCTCAATGAAAGAGCCTTGGCTAAAACAGATCCTGAAATGTTTTTGGCCATGCATCCTGCACCTGTGCTGATCGATGAAGTACAATACGCACCGGAACTGTTCCCATATATCAAAATGAGAATTGATAACGGAGCACCTGCAGGAAGTTATTGGCTGACCGGTTCACAAGCTTTTAAGCTGATGAAACTCGCACAGGAGTCCTTGGCAGGAAGAGTTGCGCTTTTGCACTTGAGCTCTATTTCACAAAACGAATTTTATGGTTCGGGTGAAAACAGACCGTTTTCTGTTTCTGTTGAGGAAATCGCCAAAAGATCGAGAGAACGTATCCCAACCGATGTCAATGGTATGTTTGAGCGTGTTTTTAAAGGCACTATGCCGGGACATATAAGCGGTAAATATACAAATCGAGATGTATTCTATTCCAGCTATCTACAGACCTATTTGGAACGAGATGTAAGTGAGATGATTGATGGAGTTGACAAGGTCAGATTCCTTGATTTCATCCGTGCTGCCGCTTGCCGTGCAGGGCAACAGCTAAACGTGCATGCTATCGCTTCGGATGTTGGCATCGCAGATGATACAGCTTCACGCTGGCTTGAAGTCCTTGAAAAATCCGATATCATCTTCTATTTGAGACCGTATTCCAACAACTTGTTGAAACGGACCGTGAAGATTCCCAAGATGTATTTCTTCGACACGGGACTTGTGGCATACCTTACTCGCTATAGTTCTCCCGATATTCTTGCCAACGGTTCGATCAACGGGGCAATCCTTGAGAACTACATTGTTTCCGAGATCCGCAAAACGTATCTGAATGCAGGAATGGAATGCTATCTCCATTACTACAGAGATAAAGATACAAAGGAAATTGATCTCATTATTGAGAGTGATGGTTTGCTTCATCCGCTTGAGATCAAGAAAGCTGCAACAGCAACGCTTTCTATGGTAAGCAGTTTCAGTGTGCTTACGAAATCTTCTATTCCGACAGGTATTGGCGGTGTTTTATGCTTGAAGGAAAGCTTTACAGCATTAAACAAGGATGTTCTTGTAATTCCTGCATGGACTATTTGATAATATCTTTTCACTTACGAAACTTGAAAACAAATCAAGTTTCGTAAGTGTTTTTTTGTGTACTTGAATTATGCTTTATGATTATTTCGTTGTATAACCTCTTTTCGCTCTTTCCTTATCGATCTTCTCCTGAGCTTGAGCTATACTTTTAGCCACTCTTTGGAATCCGCAACCTTCTTCATCTGCGACTTCTCGTATCGTTTTTCCATAATATTTGACTTGCAGGTATCTGTTTTTTTGTGTGGGGGTAAGTACGTCCAAAATTTCGAGAGCTTCCTTCATTGTTTTCGGAAGAGTGTGTCTTTCTTCTTCCTCTCGGATATATTCGTCCTCAACTGATTCCTCACACACGAGGTCAGTTTCGAGGAGGTTTTCGATGCTGACATTCTCTCGCGTGGTAAGGTCATCATGTCTGCGGTATTCGAGGGCTTCTTCCGTGAGACGGGCTTTCCATGCATCAAAGTCTTCAATGCTCATTTCGGTGGAGGGGACTACTCTGCGAGTGGTGGCTTTCTTTCCTTTTCTGCCATCCTTCTTGCGGTATTCAACGATCTGAAGGTTTCCGTTCTCATCTGTTTCTTTGCGGTAGGTGATGAGTTCATCTGCGAAGTTGTAAACGAGGTCGGGGTTGTTCTTGTTGAGCTTATAAAATTCTGCGTTCTGATAATCCATTTTGTGATCTCCTTAATTTTTTGAATTTTGATTTTTGTTAGTGAACTGTTAGGTGTGAAATCAAAATTCGGAGATCACGGGTATTTAGCGATGTAAGTTTGCCAAAACATAAAAAGTCCTTTCCGAAGCGGAAGCCACGGAAAGGACTCTTATAACATCGTATGAAGGCAAGTAGAGCCGAAAGTGCAAAACAAAAAGCACCGCATGACAACAAGACAGAATTAGATTCTGTTACTTGTCTTCATACGGTGCTTGGGTAGTCTCGATCTTGATCGGCTCCGCTTACTCGTTATAAAGTGGATTGTTATTTAGTTGAATGGTTCATGTCGAGGAGAAATGCGTCCGGTCTGCGATACGACTTTGAACGATAGAAATACGCAAGATTCAGAGGAGTGACCGCTTTGCATTTCTGACATTTCGCAATGAAGATTCCTTCATGCATATTGAGGGTAACCGTAGCCAGTGGAGTACTGCAGTAAGGACAGCAGATTTCTCTGAATTCCATGTCCTCGCTTGCTGCAAATGAAAGCTCGATTTTTTCTATTGTGCTTTCATCAAGGGTATTGACGACGAATTTGGGAGGAGCAGATATCATGTTACACCTCCAAGTTTTCCGAGATTTTGGGCGAGGTACTCGTCGATATCTCTCGGTTCGAACATTTTCAGATCCCTTAAACGGTAGAACATACTTTTATACGAGACTTGAAAATGCTCGGCGAGCTTGCTGATGACCATACGGTCTTTGTCGCAAAGAACACTGTTTCCATACAGAGGGATACGCTTGGTCGTGATCAGTTGCTTCGCTCTATTCATAACCGAGGTTCTTGGCATCAGAAGCGCAACTCCCATGGAGGTAGCCTTGTTCTCGTTGATGTTGAACATACATGCAAGGTCCTGAATGGAATAGTTTTGTTCGCTGTCAAATTCGTTGTTGAAGGCTGCTGTGACAGGAACGTTGCACAGCAGATCCATGATGATATGACCTGCTTCGTGAGCCAAAATGAACCGTCTTCTTGTTTTTGCATTTTCTTGACGAAGAAACTCATCAATGATGATTGTATTTGACGGAGGAATAACTTGGGTGCGCTTTCCATTGCGCCATACCCAAAGAGGAGTTTTTCCATCCGAAAGAAAAGCCATTCGGCCTGCATCGCTATCGGCGATCCTATCATATACGATCCTGTATTTGAGATGCTCTGTGATGAAGCCCTCTATGTTGGTTGATTCACCCCTGATAAAGGCATTGTAATCATATTTGCGAATCAAACCTTCGCCGATCTCGTCGATTTCTTCATTTGTGTGGTAATAGTTCAATCGCTTTACCTCCCGTTTAGTTTCTTGATCACGTGTTCGGCAACACCTTGTATGTAACACTCCCTTACTATAATATCTTTCATGGTTTTGTTTTCCGGGTGAAGCCTGATACGGTGCTTCTCCGGTTCGGGGTAGTAGGTCTTCAGCGTCGTTTCATTATCCACGAGCGCCACAACGATGTCACCTGCGTTTGCGTGATTCTGCTTTCTGACAACGACTTTGTCGCCGTCATCGATACCTGCCTCGATCATTGAATCTCCATGTGTACGAAGAACGTAGAAATCTCCCTCGCCGAACAAAGCAACCGGAAGAGCAACAAATTCCTCAAAAGCTTCATCCGTCAGTTCGGGCGTACCACAAGCAATGCTACCGATAACGGGTGCTCGGTTCATCTTGTAGTCGGATCTTTGAATGTTCTTTGTGTCAATACTTTGACCGTCATACTTGAGCATACCTTTCTCATCCATTTCAATGAGATATCTGTATGCCGTTGTCTTTGCAATGCCGAGAGCAGAGGCTATCTTTCGAATCGTAGGGGAGCAGTGATATTCAAAGTAATAGTCCTCAACAAAAGAACAGATATCCTTCATGAGTTCGGGATCCTTTTTTCTGTTGCCTGCCATATCTTGCACCTCCAAAATTCTATCGAGAACGGTTTGTCCTCGTTGAGAATATTATATCATATTTTTGGAAATCGTCAAGAGGGTTTCTGCAAATGAAAATGAGTTGGTCAAAATATCGACCAACTCACATTTGTATGTATTAGGTTAGTTGCTTCTGAAGCATTTCGATAAACTCATCCCGAATGTTCTGCGGTTCTACGATACGGATCTTTCCTTGGTAGTTGAATACCCACGAATAGAAGGTGGGGCCTGTGGCTGCATCTGCGTATGCGTAGAAATGCTCCGGATCCTGCTCGGCATCATAGAAGGTTTCAACGTCCTCGCCAAACTTATCTACGATGCTGTTCATCATGCCTTTATCGCATTTCAGAGTTACTCTTGTCAGCTCGCCATCAAACATCAAGAAGTTCGACTTCAAGAAGGAGTCCATATCGAATCCTTCCTCAACAGGCTTTGCTTCCTCATCCATGATTTCAAGAGAAGTCATTCGATCTATGCGATACACGACCTCGTTATTGTATTTGTAGTTCAGACCTATCACGTAGTAGCTGTCATTGCTCCAAGTAATTCTGTGAGGGCTGAAACGATAAAACATTCCATCGTACTTGAGAGCCTTCTCCTTGGTAGGGAGATAGGAGAAGTATTGGAAGCGTATCATCTTGTTTTCACTGATTGCCTGATTGATGAGGTCGATGCTGTAATATACTCTTGCGTTATCCGATTTCACCCTTTTATTTGTATAGATATTACTGCTCAAATGCTTTGCCTGATACTGGCTTGCCAAGGACGAGAGCTTTTCAATCAGAGCTTCGCTTTTCGGTTGAGGAATGAAGCGTGCGGCTTCTACGGCATCGATCAACAGCTTCAGTTCGGGGAGTTCCAAGATGCGTTCACCGATGCTGTACTGATTCATGCGAGACCGTTGGCAAATGATATCGAATCCACACTCTTGGAGCTGTTGGATATCTCGCATGATGGTGTGGCGGTTGGCTTCTATGCCGCTTGCTTTCAGATGTTCTGTTATATCGGATATCGTAACAGTATGCAGGTCATCGGTGTTCTTCATAAGGTATTGAAGAATGAGGATCACTCTTGGTTTGTTTTCTGCATTGCTCATGATTCTTCCTCACTTTCTTTGCACGTCACTTTGCAAAAGCCTTTTCTTTGACTACTGCGTAGCAATTTTCGGGATTGACTTGCTTCTTATATTATACCACAAAATCTCAAATTTGTCCATAATCAAATGGAAAAGGGTGCCGCCGAAGCGACACCCAAAGGAAGCGTTGCTATTTTTAGATATGTAAAGAATGATATGAAGATACGATTTTGATGTCAAATATTTTTGTTATTGTTATCATCATTTGGGAATGTTCGTGGGCGTTGGAGTGTTGCGAAGAATGATACTGTCCAAGCAGTATTGAACCATCGTTTCCGTTGAATTTGAAATAATCGCTGTCGTCAATGTCAAGTAACACGCCAATCGTGATCGGAAGCTCTGTAGGATTTTTCTCAAACGCTCCGTTTTGAACACCTAATACTATTACAATACACCGAATTGGATCAAAGGTAGGAAGAAGAAAGATAAAAGAGATGAGCGTTAACGGGAAAGGCGGAAAGCCCGAGGACTTTCCGCCCATTGCACACTAATTATTCTGTGCTAATTGTAGGTAAAAAACATCTGCGTATTGAGCATCCTTGCCATGTGTAACATATAGAGCGATGCATAATTCACCATTCTCATCAATTTCTATTTTTTTCGATATAACACTCAAATTATTTAGTTGCGCTGTATACAGAGCATCTAATAATTGATTTTCTGCGTCTTCTATGGTCTCATGGTTAACATCATTTGATATTTCGTTGTATAGTGAAACGTAAAGACCTGTATACGAAGACACTGATCCATCCACATTCACACATACCACGATTTCATCTGTTGTAGCGTATCCATATACATATTTCATATACGATATCCAATATTTCCCAAACATAACAGAGACCTTTTCATTTATAGTGTAAGTGTTAAACACCTCTAAGCCTAAATGTTCAATAAGAAAGGCGTTAGCAATCTCAACAGCTCTATTTTGTCCGACATCAGTAATAGTGTCTTGTTCATTATCGGTATTATCATAGTACTTTATGAGTTGATCGTTGTCTGCTAATATGTGATACATTTTCCCCGAAGTATCCTTATACACATCATAATTGTTATATTTACTAATTAATTGTGAGTTTTCTTTTGGGGAAACGAAACTTTTTACATATTCTACATTGACGTCTTCTTCACCGAAACTATAATTCCTATTTTTTTCCTTTGTTTCATCAACGTACGACTGCGAAGATTGGGATGACACTAAGTTCAGTTCTCGATAATCTTTATATTCATAGGCATCTTTTCTATCAGACAGGCTTTCGGTTTGATAAGCACAAAAAACGTAACGCCCATCTTCAGTGAGAAGAAAACGCTCACCGGAGTCAATCCGTTCAGTTGTTTCACTCTGATCATCGTATGTAGGAGGTATTGGTTTATCTATAACATCATCATCTGGCAAATTTTCTGATTCATCAGTGATTATATTAGATGTCGATTCGGAAGGCAGGATTTTATCGGAATTGCAACCTACAGAAGATATAGTTAGCAATAATGCAACGATAATTAATAATGATTTTTTTAGCATAATTTGAACCCCTTTCAATTTAAGTATTGATAAATATCCCCGATATAATCAACTGGATAATAGCCAACATATCCATATGAAGGCCATGTTACGCTGCTACCCGCATTTTGCAGAGCATATTGTATAGCATCTTCTATGCAATAATTCAGTTCAACAGCTTCAAGGAAGCCTGTCAAAAATGCGTTAGAATTGTCAACATAAGTCGTGTCCAGTGTACCAAGAACAAAATGTGCACCTTTATTATATGTCACATCTAATAGATTCTCTCCATTTTTATTAGTTCTTCCTGTACTACAACCGATAAATAGCGCACATCTCAAATCTGAAAGAGCATTTTCTGACAAAGCCCCGATGTAACCACAATTCGTCTTAGTGGCAGTCGATGATGCATAAATATATCCATTTACAGAACCATCATCATTATGAAATTCGAGGCAACCAGCACCACCGTGGCCTCTAAAAACAAATATTGCATCATAATTTGACATAAAATTTAGAGCTTGTGTTGCAGTGTGATTAGTAAACGAGTATGAAGAATATCCAATAGTATTAAATGTTTCTTCAAAAACGGTTTGTGTAGCAGTAGTATTAAAGCCATCATAATCAAAATTGTATAGATCTGCATCGGTTTTAGTTGTCAATTTTATTGACCAGATAGCCCGATCACTAAAAGTGGTTGATATACATACATTGTTTGATGAGTCGGCAACTACATATCCATTTCCGTATCTGATAACATATGTTCCCTCATAAGGCGCCCAGTTAACACGCTGAATAATAAATTGTTGACAGTCCCAATCACAATCAGTAAAGATGTCTACATCGCCATCGGTAACATCAAGAACTTTCCCGGTTGTACTGTTTGAAGAGACAATTTGGAATTCTCCTGTAGAGGTGTCATATAACTCCAGTTCCCATTTTTGTAAATCAGCATCAGTATATGTTGACACCGCAACATTGGTAAAATCTTCGTCACTGTTTGTTTCTAATGCAAGATAATACCCAGTATTCAGATTCATCAAATAATATTCTTCGTTACTGGTAATCCCAGTTCCATTAGAAAACATAGCATCAAGCAAATAAAGATTCCATTCATCGCAATAATTATCATCTATAGTATAATTACCTTGAATTAAGTTTGTCCCGACATAGGAACTGGTGGGAACTGATAATGATCTTCCGAGTGATTCACCACATACAGCTGTTAATTTGTATTGTCCAGATGCTGTTTTAGTAATTTTCCACTTGCTTGCATTTCCTACTGATGCTACTTGTGTAATGGATGCACCTGTCGCATTTGATGTTCCTGATACGCTAATGTATTTTCCACTGTAGGAAGATTTAATTGTATAATAGCCAGATGATGTATAACTAATAATCCAATGAGACTGAGTTCCAGAATGATAACTCCATTGTTGGATGTAAGCACCATCTGTCTTTGAGGGTCCTTCAATATCAACAAAATAATGTGAATTGGCATTTTGTATATAATAAGTACCATTTGAAATCAACTGTCCTACAGTTATAACAAAGGTATATGTTACATTTGTGTGTTTGTGTTTTGCTGTTATTCTCGCAGAACCATTCGATAACCCTGTAACTCTTCCTGAATCATCCACGGTAGCAACCGATGTATTGTCACTATACCAATAAAAATTGCTCTTATTCTTCCATGTTGCGTTTGTTGGTGTAGCTGTAACACTACTATTGCTTGATGATCCTATAGCAATCCACTCATTGTTCGTAACAACCACAGAAGTCAAATTAACATAACTGTCTACATTAACAATTCCCCATACAGTTTGTTCGTAATTTGCATTGCTCGAGCTCATAGCAGTTACCAACGAAAGCGGCAATGTTGTAGAATTTTCGTCCTCTTCAGCCTCTTCGTCATATTTCAACACTAAACCGCTGTATGCATTTTTAATAATAACACCACCAACAGCAGAAGTCTGTACATCCCAAATATATTCGTCCGAAGGATTAGTTGGTAGTTTTGCGAGATTTACCGTATTGCCAGACCCAT
The DNA here is from genome assembly GCA_045587385.1 of Eubacteriales bacterium. Taxonomy (GTDB): domain Bacteria; phylum Bacillota; class Clostridia; order Oscillospirales; family CAG-272; genus SVQP01. The sequence continues at coordinate 38,927 of JAZNCE010000104.1, read as the reverse complement.
GAAGGACATAATCGAGGTTATATACAGAACGAATATAGTATTTATCATTTCCCAAATATTCAAACCGCCATTTCAAATTTTTCGAGGTGGAATATTTTGCGGTAGTAATTGAAGTGGAAGTTTTTCGTTTCAAGAATTGTCCGGTTAAAACATTATTTATATAATAATCGCCACCTGTAGAACTCGTATCCATTTCGACATACACGCTATCAGAATATAATTCTTCTGCTGCCGTAATATTGCGATATGTTGAGGATAAGGTACTGCTTAAAACAAATCCATTTTCAGGGTTATGGTATGCAGCGGTGGATACCCCACTATTATAATCTGCCCAGCCCTTAACAATATCCGTGATATTTACTGCTCTTTCACCCGATGATGTGTCAAGTGGTAGCGAGGACGCACCAACAGAGGAGTAAGAACTCCACAGCGTTGAGTTATACAATGCGACAGGTGTGTCTCCCACGACGCTTTCATTCCACGTACTCGTCATTGGATAAGCGGTTAGAGTAGTGCTTGTGCCACTTCCCACCGTTATGTAAAGATAAACACTGCCGATTTGATCCGATGTTAGAGAGGTGTATTGGCCATATTGCCCATAGAAATCATATAATTTGTAAATAATTTTACCTGTTGCTGACGAATAATATCCGAGTTTATGATAATTTTGGTTAGATTTGGCTAAAGTTGCTGCTGCTGCGGTAGAATACAAACCAACGTCTTGAATCGCATCGTAATATTCATATCCATTGCTACCATAATAGGAGCCTTCTTCCCAGATAGTTGTCGATGGATCAATATAAACAGGGTATACGGTAGAATTAGATTCAAGAAATTCAGAAGGCACGATAATCTTCACGGAATATGTATCATGCGTGACGGACGGAGAAATGGTCATGGATCCTTCTATCTTATTTCCCACGCTGTCATTAACTATGATTTTACCGAGAGAACCGACAATATTATCGTTAGAATTCTTCAAATACCAAATTCCATCCATCTGCGTGGGAATAAGGTTGGAGAGTGTTAAGGTAAAATCAAATTCATTTTGCCCAATATTCTTGACGAGGACAATATCCTCTTTGACACCATTCAGTTTTGTTTGATATGTCAATATCGTGTTTTCACCGAAAACCCCGTTGTAAGCAACCGTGGTGTCATCAACATATGTGGGGGAAGATGAATATGTTGTTACGGGGAGCATTTGAATAACATAGTTTTGATGCTGAATTTTTGTTCCAAGATTAGAATTCTTTGGGAAATATATTTTTGTGTTATTATTGAGCACCCCGTATGAATACGTTGTGTCAAGAATGGATGATATTTTATCACTTTTGTCGTGTATATCCCCGTTTTCGTCAACATACTTGACTGGTTGAATAAAAATATATGTGGTTTCTGTTCCATCATTGTTCTGAAATACAACAGTATTGAGATTCTTTTCTCTTGATTTCAGGCGATTAACGTGTCCTTTTTGTAGAGCGTTGTTTGAGTCAATAAATGTAGGAAGTGAAGAGATATCAACCTTCATTTCTTTAAGTTCTGAAATGGTTTTTTTATCTGATGCTCTATTCTTCAATTCATCTAAATTAACTGATTCAATTTCATTTTCATTGAGAATGGGATCAATCGTAACAGGATCGGAATTTATAGCCCCTGTAGTGTTGATTGATGTGTTCGAGGAAACGACATCAAGTGCAATCGCGGACATTGGAACGCACGACACCATTAGAATAATGCATAGGAGACAACAAATAATTTTAGAGCGGAACGTTTTTGATTTCATAAACTATTTCCTCCTGTAAAAGTAGTGTGATGCCCAAAATATTACACCTACATATGCACAAGTAGGGGGGCAATGCGGTTGGTGAATGTACGGATTCTTGGATTACTTCGGTTCAACATAAAGCGAAACCTCCTTAATATAATTTGTAAGGGGAAAGTACCCTTCAATAATACATGTCAAGAATTATTGGAAAATTTCTCACGATTTTTGGTTTTTTGAAAAATTTTTTTGCTAATTTTTTTGCTATAGCATATTTTTCGAAAAATGTGTGCAACAACATAAAATATGGGTGCCGCCGAAGCGACACCCCCAAACAGATGGTATATCATTTTGTTGATGTTATTTTCGAAATGCTCGTAAGATCAAAATCATTAAATGTCACTTTTTCAACATTGTCTGTGTATATTATCACACGAACCACAACACCTTCAATCATTGTTGATCCAACAAAACATTCATCTCCCTCATACATATCAATTTCCATGTTCCCTAATTGCAGTTTTTGAATAATCGAAGTACCTTTATAGACTTATGCTACGTTACCTCATCAAATTCGATATTATTTACACCAAGCTCTTTACAGAGTAGCACAAAGGCTTCAGAGCAAAATATCGTTCCGTGTCTATCGTACACCTTGAATACATCAAATTCTTTGTTTCCACCAAAATATAAGTCGTCTTTTTCTCTATTGGGGTTCATACACAAGGAGCATCTTGGCAACGACTTGTCCGCTTTTCTTTCTTCGTTTTTGAGCATAGCGTATTCTTTAGCCTTGTCAGAGTATTCAAAAATGGGAATATAGTATTGTTGAGGTATCTTTTCTCCCTTGTAAAACATCTCACATTCTTTAAGTGCTTTTATCCCGGTTAGACCTGCTTGGCAAAACGAATCTACAAACCGCTGACTCAGTAGCATATAAATGGGCGCAAGAGGAAACAACACCTCAGTGAGGTTGAGAGAACGAACATAAAACTGATACGGTCCTTCCCAAGAGGAGCCTTCTACAAACCTATGACACAATGGACAATATGCATCCTTTTGCTGATGATTGTAGTTTAAGCAACGCTCATAGGTATCAACGGAGACTTGCTTACAATGAATATTCTGTTTTACAATATAGTAACTACCCATAGTGCAACTCCTTTTTTCTATTATCCTTGCTGTGCTTTTATTTATGTTATATCCACTTCCGCACGTTCAAATTTCACCTTAAAACTGAATTGCTCCGGGGTAGAGTCGGTATCCTCCAAAGTTATCTCCAAAATATAGTTACCGCTTTCTTCGGTAAGTTTATCTTCAAGCCACCATATCTTTTTTCTACCCGTCAAATCAACTTCTTTAGATAGAATTTTATAGTTATAAAAGCGTATCTCCTTCACGTGAAAATCAAACATAGCACCTTTGGAATCAACTTTGAAAATCAACGCATTTCGAGAATATTCATTTTTCTGCTCGGTGTACTTTTCATAATCAAACGAAAATTCAATCGTTTCAACACCAACAATGCAAGCGTCGTGCAATCCCTTCACCCAATACCATTCGGGGGGATTTTGAGGGTATTCAGATTGATATATCTTTTTTCTTTCTCTTGCCATCACTTTGTTTTCTTTTTGCTCGTGCCACTCCACATTATACTTATATAGTGTCAGCGAGAGTGTATCGGTTAATTGGTTTTTGATTGTTTCTGAAATAATTATATCATAAATTTGTGAATTTGTCTATAACAAAGCCGCCGAGAGCGACCGATTACGGTTACTCTCGGCGGTGTTTTCATTAAGTTGTTGTTTAAGTATTACTCCGCCCAAACAACATTGATATGGCTCTGGCATGATGCAGTTTCACATGCAGAAGAGATCAGTTCATAATACTAAACATAATTATTATCTCTTGACTGTTCTCAAGCAATATGCTATAATACTAAAACAAGGGGCACTTTATAAAGCAACATAATCTGGAGGTGAAATCATGTTTAGATTTACACATAGCGAAGCTTTAGAATTGGAACACCAAGTTCGCAGATTATATGGATGTGATCGAGCTGGAGTCTCCGGCCTAGCAAATGCGGACCATTTTGAATCACGTCCTATGGATGCAGCAATTATGGTGGTATCTTATATTCATGCCAAGGGACTTCAACACAGTGAAACGGAATACGATGAATTCCTGAGCAAGTACGACACTATTTTCAGATATCCCGATGAAAATGATGCTAAACACGAAACGAGAAATTATATTAATGAATTAAGTGCAATCGTCGACAAATACATCTATTAAAAATTTTCCAAGCATTATAAGGTGCTACTTGTTCGTCTTGAAAGGCCCAAAGAGCTAACTGATTTATTCAAAAATCGGTTAGCTCTTTGTTTATACATAATGATTTTTTTGCCAACTCATTGCTACAACTTCGAAAAATCATATGCTTTGTCTTATATACAATATCATACAACTATAATTAACTATTAATTAAATGGTATCGCTCCAACACCGCAGTATAACCCGGATTCTGCAATAGTTCTGCACGTCGCCCGCTTGTGGCGTTGGTGCGGTAGTCCAAATTCCATTGGAGAAGGCCGTCCTGCAACACGTACGGACGATGGTCGCAGTAGGCATGATGCAGAGGTGCATTTTCCTCCATGTGTTCCACAAGAAGCTTGACGGTGTGTAGATGTTTCTCCATAACTGCTATAATCTCAGCGTCGGTGCCACCACGAAAGCAGAGATCGTTCTCCATTCTGCCCAAAAAAGATTCAGCAAGCAGAAGAAAGAAATCGTCACCTGTCTGCTCATGCGCGTTCAGCAGAATGTCACCGTATCTCAATGCACGTTCGGTCTTTTCGGCCAAGGTAAGGGAGGAGTCGAAGAATACACTCCTGCCCAGCTTATCTGCCGCAAAATCCGCCAACTCGTACAGGTTCTTCTGTAAATGGAAATAGTATTCCTTCGTATCCTTGGCAAAAAGCTGTTCGGTCATCTGTCCACAGGTGTCGAACCATCCCTTGAATTTGGTGCGATAAATTTCGCACGCCTCTTCCGTCTTACCTTCTGCATGAAGCAGCTTTGCCTTCATATTCCACGCACCTAACCGGAGATTGTCATCGGTACAGCCCTCCAGGATCTTATCGCAAATAGACCCGAGTTCATCCTTGTGGGCAAGAAGTACAGCAGGGTCATTGTCCGCCCGATCCCCCGCGATATTCCACATATAACTGTGCATGATCCGATAGTCATTCGGATAATCGCGGTAAGCCTTGGTGATGATTTCTTGACCCATACTGTCATTCCAATGCTGATGATATAAGGCAAGTACCTCATCGATATCCGCAGCGATCTTTTCTTGGTCATAGCCCATGAGCTCGTCTAAGGTCACGCCGAAATAATACGCTAATGGTTGCAGCAGGGTGATGTCGGGATAGGTATCGCCCCGCTCCCACTTGCTGACTGCCGCGCAGGTGACGTTCATCGCTACCGAAAGCTGTTCCTGAGTTGCGTTTTTTTCCATGCGAAGGCGCTTGATATTTGCGCCGATGGCCATTTTCATAGGATTCTCCATTCTCCTGCAATATTCAGTACAATTACTTTGAGACAATGCTGAACAACAGGGGTATTATTATGTTCATGTGCTATGCTAACTGCTCATTTTTGAAACTACTCCGTTGAAGCGCAAACATCTGAGCATATGTTTCACAGTTTTTTATCAGTTCCTCATGCGAACCGTATCCTGCGATCTGTCCGTTCTCAAAAAGAACAACACGGTCGGCAATCGTTGATGAAGCGAGCCTGTGAGATATGAAGATCGTCGTCTTTTCCTTCGCAATATTAAAATATTCATCGTATATCTCACATTCAGCCATGGGGTCGAGAGATGCGGTCGGTTCATCTAATATGAGAATCGGAGTATGTTTGTGCACTGCACGGAGGATGGCCAGCTTTTGTCCCTCGCCGCCGGATAATTCAACGCCATCCGCTTCGAAATTGCGGGTTACATAGGTCTTGACTCCCGCCGGCAGTCTGTTTATCCAATCACCGAGCGAGAATATAGACGGCCTTTCCTCTTTTCCCATTGTGATATTTTCTTCAACTGTGAACGGGAAATTCTGAAAATCTTGAAAAACAGCAGAGAGTAGCCGACGATACACGCCCTCCTCAATTTCATGAATATCAATTCCACCAAGCGTGATCCTGCCGCGCGTTGGTCGGTAGAAACGGCAGAGGAGTTTGATAAATGTCGTTTTTCCGGCTCCGTTCTGTCCAACAACCGAGAGCTTTTCCCCTTGGACAATACGGATATTAATGTTTTTCAGCACAAATTTTTCGGTGTTCGGATAGGCAAACCAAACATCATCAAATACGATATCCAAGCCGTTCAGGTCCTTCTCCGTCTTTATTCCGGGTATAGGCTGATCTGCCGACAATTTTTCAAAATCAGATAAATAAATCTGTCGATGACTGTAATCACCGATCTGGGTGACTACCGATGAAAGTGTTGCTGTCAGCGTTGCGACTGCCGAAAAATACATTGTGAACTCTGCTATGCCGATTTCACCGGTTGTGACACGTTTTGCCAGTAACACAAGTATAATCAGGGATTGAAGTGCCAGCAGGATAGCGGAAATTATGTCAAAAAGAGCCGAGCGACCGAAATCTTCGTATTGAAGTGAGAGCATCTTTTCACGATAGCCTCTGATCTTCTTCATGAACCAATCGCCCAGCGCATCGATCCGCAGTTCCTTCGCAGCACCCTGATTGAAATAAGCGGTGTTTTCAAGATAGCTACCGATCCGATCGTTTTCTCCATATAAAACACGGCGCTTCTTTCGGTACCGGTATGTAAGACATACGAACAGAACCTTTACGGAAAGCACGACCGCAACGGTCAGAAGAAAGACAATATCCAACTTGCTGATAATCACGGACAACCCCGCAATGGTAATGAAGCTGATCAAAATGCTCTGTAAGATAGAGAAAGCATCCATGATTTGTGTAATATGGTTTGCCATCGCGAGCTTATCTCCGAAGGATGCCCCCTCGATATTGGCGAGCGGAAGCTCCATGGTGATTTCTCCCGCACGCAGACGAATTTGCTTCGAAAAGTGCTCTCTGCAACGCTCTGTCTTGTGAACAAAAAACGCATCAGCAGATTGTATCATAATCAGTATCCCGATGTAGATTCCGACAGATGTAGCGATGCTGGGGAAATCTTGTCTATTCTCAAGCTGTTCAATGAAATGCTTTGGGAAATATACAGCAAGTAGCGTGAGGACGGAGGATAGGAGCAGATGCGGGATGGAAAAGAATACATACCCCGGCTCGTTTTTTGCGATCATGCGCAGAACTTTAAAGGAAACTGTAGTTTTTCTCGCTTTCATACTGCTCCCTCCGTTTCTTTGTGCTCTTCGTAATACTGCATTTGTGACCGATACAGCTTTGCATATGTTCCGTCTGCCTTAGACAGTAACGTCTCATGTGAGCCTTGCTCAATGATTGCACCGTCGCAAAGCACTAAAATGTCATCACAGAACGTCGTGGAGGAAAGTCTGTGCGTGATAAATATCGTTGTTTTTCCGCGTGTGATCTCATCGAACCGTGAAAACAGGGTAGCTTCTGCAATGGGATCGAGAGCTGCCGTCGGTTCGTCCAAAATAAAAAGCGGGGCATCCTTGTATATTGCGTGCGCGGTTGCCAGCTTCTGTCCCTCGCCACCGGAAAATTCAATACCTTCATCGTTAAGGTCACGATTGACCGAGGTATCAACGCCATTCGGGAGGTTGGATAGCTTATCTGCAAGCCCGCTTTTTTCAATGCTGTCCCAAAATCGCACATCATCATATGCTTGATCGAATACGATATTTTCTTTTACACTGTAGGAAAACAAAGCAAAATCCTGTAAAACGGTACTCACGTATCGCGAATATTGTTTATATGGAATTTTCATAATATCTACCCCATCGAGCGTGATCTTGCCTTCTGTTGGCTTATATAAGCGTAAAAGCAGCTTGATCAGCGTCGTTTTGCCGGCACCGTTCAATCCTACAATAGCCAACCGTTGCCCGGGTTTGACTGAAAACGAGATGTTTTTGAGCGTGTCTGTTTCAGTATTCGGATAACGGAAGGACACGTTTTCAAAGCAAAGCGTGGCTTTTTTTACATCGAGCTCTCTTTCGGGGAACTCGCTTGTTTCGCGCATCAAGGAATTATTTTCAAGTGTTTCCTCATAATCGCGATAAATATCCACTGAATCAAGCACGTTTCGGATTGTACCAATGCTTTTGAACAAAGCAAGAAGCGCCGATGTAAATAGCATTGTGGAGGCAAGTGCGACTGTGTAATCAGCGATGCTGATTACTCCGACTGATGCTTGATATGTAAAATAGAAATACATCAATGCACTCTGCAGGCATGAGAGCAGAATGCCAAGCCAATTCACACCGAGCTTTTTTCTGAGAAGTCGGCGGAATTTGCTCATATGCTCTGAAAACACCGTTTGATACTTGTCGGAGATATAGTCGGCGGCGTTGTTGATGCGGATCTCCTTTGCGAACTTATATTTGGTCATGATCTCGTATAAGTATTGCAATCTGCGTTCATCGTCTGCACAATCGAGTTTGAATTTATAATCGCATCGTTGTGTATAAACCGTCAATGTGATAATCAGTACAGACAACACAGTCAAAATGACTATAAAAATGGGACTGAGCAGGAAGAAAATTGAAATCGTTCCGAGTAGTTTTATAAGAGCGTTCAAGCACTCACCGAAAGTTGAGAGTGAAAACGCGGGATGTGCAAGCATGGAATTCCGCTTCAGATTCAGCACGTTTCCGTCCTGAACATAATGGTAGTCGATGTCCAGACAGTCCCTCATGTACTGATACTGTAAGGTGTTCGAAGCACGGCGCATTGACCTGTTTTCAAATAAAGTAAGGAAATGCCCCCCTAAACTCACCGCAAGATTTACAAGTACATAAAAAATAATGAGACGCAAGATATTGTCGAAGGGCTTTTTGGAAACAAGTGCATCGATGATGATACCAAGCCCGGCAATGTCAATAAGTGAAAGAAGTGCAAAAAACAAACTGCGGAGCAGGGTCGTAGCCATGTACGCGCCTGCCATTTCTTTTGCTTTTTTGAAATAGAAGCGTAGGTTTTTGAGTTTTTTCATGATGTTTTCCTCACATGAATTGTGAAATCTTCCGAGATGATGCCAAGTGTTATTAGATTTATGTTTATTATAGCATACGAAAATTACATAGTAAAGGTATTGTTAGGAAACATTGTATTAACTCAAAGTTGAAAATCCATCGTGCCGGGATATTAAATTGTCAAGTTTTCCTATAATGCATAATTCGATTTCGCTTGAAGCTGGCTTAATAGGAAGTATGGTATTGAAAATAGATTGTATCAGAACGCCACCGCCCCCGTCAAGGGGGAAAAAGTATCGCTAAAAATTCATAGAGCCGACTTGAATGACAGAATGATCTGTTTTCAAGTCAGCTCTTTTAACGTGACAAGACTGCGATACTTTTTCCGTTTCCCTTGACGGCTTCGGTGGGTTCTGATGGGGGGTAGAATCTTTCGCTGTTTTGCTTTGTGAATGTTTTTAATGTATCAATATCATCGCAAAACAAAATTTCATCCAATGCATTTAAGATCATAAGGCATTACTCCTTTTTGTGATTTCATAAATTATAGCACAATAAATTAGCAAATACAAGACTTGATTTTTTGCTGATTTTGTGATATAATATATATGTCAAAATCACCGCCGAGAGTGAGCAATTACGGTTACTCTCGGCGGTGTTTTCATTAAATTGTTGTTTAAGTATTACTCCACCCAAACAACATTGATATAGCCCTTGCATGATGCTGTTTCACATGCAAAAGAGATCAGTTCATAGTGATCAATGACATTATCGGAATTCATGTGGATATTGATGCCATATACGTTATCCGGCAGATTATCTTGTTCCATGATATACTTGATAAAGTCAAAATAGATTTGTTCCGGAGAAAAATCCTTGAAATCCCTTTGCGAATTCAAGGGGATTTGTCTGAAAATTTCTGTGAATCTATTCTCACTTTCAATCTCACTGAGTACTTTTCTGATGATGTCAATTTTGTTTTGTACCTGGTTCATTTCACGCACCTCTGCAAATTATCTCAGAGTGTATTTGCTGCATTTTCCTGCTTCAAATCGCTATACATGATCTTATAGAGATCAAGAAGCGACTGCAACGTTTTTTCGCGCTCGGAAAACGTATGCTTGATGGTATCGATTTTCGCCATTGCGATCTCTGTCTTAACGACGGTTATCGGCTCCCCATTGTCATATTCATCGATATCATTCACAGCAATGATACAATCGGTGGTTTCTTTCAAGGATGCGATCTGCTCCTGCAGCTTTTTGATCTGCTCCCAGACCTCTGTGATGGTGATAGTATTCTCTGTCATTTAATTCCTCCAACTTTTACAGGGCGCAAGTTTGACGCAATGCGCCCTGATTTTTATTAAGCCCCTTGGCTTTCTGTGTAATACTGTGCTTGTGCGTGCCAAAGCTCATAATACTTGCCCGATTCGTCGACAACAAGCTCATCATGGGAACCACGCTGAACGATATGACCGTTATCGAACACGGCGATCTTGTCACAGAAGCGGCAAGAGGACAGACGGTGGCTGATATAGATGGCCGTCTTGTCGCCGACGATCTCGTTAAACTTGGAATAGATCTCGTATTCTGCAATGGGATCCAAAGCTGCAGTAGGCTCGTCAAGAATGATAAACGGTGAATCCTTATAGAGTGCTCGGGCAAGGGCGATCTTTTGCGCTTCGCCACCGGACACCTCAACGCCGTTTTCATCGAAATCCTTATACAAGGTGGTCTTGATGCCCTCCGGCATGGTTGCCAATCGTTCACCGAATCCGGACTGATGGAGGGAGCCCATTACCTTATCCACATCATAATCCGCCCCGGAGGCAACGTTTTCACCAAGAGAGAAGGAAAAGAGCTTGAAGTCCTGGAACACCACCGAGAATACAGCCAGATATTCGTCGTAATCATATTTTTTGATATTGACACCGTTGAGCAGGATTTCTCCCTCGGTGGGATCGTACAATCGGCACATCAGCTTGATGAACGTGGTCTTACCGCTACCGTTCATACCAACGACTGCAAGCTTTTCACCAACCTTGAATTTCACATTGACATGACGGAGCGCGTAAGTGTCAGATCCCGGATATTTGAAGGAAACGTCCTTGAACTCTACATAATACTCGTTATCGTCACGCTTTTCAACGGTGAGCGAACCCTGATACATCTTTTGGGGAATGTCGAAGTATGCCAGATAGTCTTCAACAAACGGGGTGTTATACTTGATATCCGCAAACACAGCGAAGTAACTGGTGATACAACCTGTGATAGTTTCTACAAAACCAACGTATTTTACGATGCTACCGATACCGAATGTTCCGAGCAAGGCGTATACACACACGAACACATAGATAATTGCTTCCAGAAGAATGCCCGTAAATGTCAGCGGCATATTGATCTTATAGCGTTTGGATTCCATGGTGCGGAAGGCTTTTTTATGAAGATCGAATGCGTAGTTTTTGATCTTCATAATCAGTTTATCCTGACGGTACAGACGCACGTCCTTGCCCATATTATAACAATCCATTGCTTCGTCGATTCTGTTTTCATCGATCATGGTTTGAGAAACGTTACGGTACACCGCGCCCATTTTGTCCTTTTCTCTGAACGAATACCAGACATTAAACGCGACAAGACCGACGATCAGGCAAGCCAGGAGAATAATCAACCAACTGAAGCCCGATGCAAACATCAGCACGAACATTTCAATGCCCAAAACAAGAGCTAATATGGCGCTGATTGTAATATTGACCAATCTGCCGACGGACATCAACAGCAGTTGCTTGCCATGAAAATTGATTCTTGAAGACTCAACGATCTTGCGGCGAAGCTGGCGAACCTCGGTGTTTTCCAGGTTGTCGTAATCGAGGCCAAGTGTTTTCTTGTTATAATATACTGCCTCACGCTGGTAAAGCAAGGTTTCTTTATGGCCAAAAGCGCGGTTCAAAATCCCTCCCATGATGGCAATGGCGAAGTTGCCGATCACAGTAATCAGAACAAGCGTGATCAGTGTGTCCTTGTTTCTTGCACCAACGATCTCATTTACGATTTCTGCGGAGAGATACAGGTTGAAATAAGGCGACAGTTTTCCAAAAAACGATTTGAGGACTAATAGAGGAAAATAGGAAGGACAGAAGGAGTGCAGCAGCTTCAGCGCACGCATATTAGGGTTATCTTTACGCATGTTCCACATCCTCCTTATAGTAATGACTTTGCAGTTCAAACATATGGGCATACTTGCCGCCCATCTTCATCAGCTCGTCGTGAGAGCCGCATTCCACGATCTCGCCGTTTTCAAGATATACGATGCGGTCACAGAAGCGAGTGGATGCGAGACGGTGAGAAATATATACCGATGTCTTGTTGGCGGTCAACTCGTTATACTTCAAGTAAAGCTCATTTTCAGCAATCGGGTCAAGCGCTGCGGTGGGCTCATCCAGAACAATGACAGGAGCATCCTTGTAGAGTGCGCGGGCAAGCATCAGCTTTTGTTTTTCACCACCTGACATTTCGATGGAGTCATCGAAAACACCCTTCATCAGTCTCGAATCGATACCGTTGGGCAAAAAATTGATCTTATCTGCAAGTCCGGCTTGTCTGATCACATCCATCACTCTTTCACGATCAATTTCCTTTTCGGAGGACGAAACGAATTCTGCAATCGTCACAGGCAAGAGGTAAATGTCCTGGAATACCGCCGAAAAGAGAGAATAGTAATCCTCGATGTTGTAATCCGCAATGGCGTGACCGTTCAGTTTGATCTCACCCTCGGAGGGGTAATAAAAGCCGCACATCAATTTAACGAGTGTTGTTTTACCAGCACCATTCGCACCAACAATGGCCAGCTTTTCGCCCTTGCCGATCTTCAGATTGACATTCTTCAGCGCACATTTTTCACCGTCCGCAGAAGCATATTTGAAGGATACGTTATTCAACTCAATATCTACGGGCAACTCCTGCTTGGTAGGCATAGGACAGCCTTCTCCGTGATTGTACTTTTCTTCGATATCAAAATATTCACGGTAGTAGCCGATCTTAATGCTCTTGTGAGTAATATCATTCACCATGTTTCCAATGCCATTCAGCCATGCGGAGAAGCCTGTGATCGCACCGAAATAGAACACGAAATCACCTGCGCCAATCTCGTTGTTGAAGACCATTACGATCAATACCGCATAGGCCGCGCCGTTTTGGATCAGCATCAGTAGAGCGTTAATGCATGTTCCACCCAATGTGCGTGCGCTGACTCTCTTCGTCCATCCAAAGCGTTCCTTCTGGAAACCTGTCAGCATATCCGAAAGCCAATCGAACATACCGTAGATGCGAATATCCTTGGCGTGGTCGAATCTCTCAGAAAAGCCTTGGAGGTAGCCGATCTTTCGGTCGATGGTTACCCATTGATCCTTGTTTTTCTCAATGTAGTTTCTCTGCCAACGGCTGACGAGATAAGTAATCAAAGCCGACACAAACAAAAACAACAGAATCCAAGGGGATACGATTGCGATCACAGAACCATAGGTGAAAATACCTAATAAACTAATGATGAGCCCCAGCAAAGATTGCCAGATAAATTCCGGTGCGCATTGACCTGAACAGGCATCGTTCATTGCATGCTGATATTTGGTAATAGCTTCAGGATTGTCGGTGTTCGCATAATCGGTACGCATATGCTTTTCGCTGATGGCGTGTTGATATAAATTTGACAAATTGTATTGCCGCATGTGTAATTTGCTTTTACACAGATCATTAAACAGTTTCACAATTAAAAGTGCACCGAAGTAAACACCGATAATTGTAATAACCACTGGAATACTTTGCTGTGACTCAACCGAATCAATCAGCACTTTGGGAAAATAGGTGGCTGCTAACGGCAATAATACTGCCAAAGGAATACTTGGAATAAAGAACAGGTAAAATGCTTTATCCCATTTCCAAATATTGCGTAAGGCGTATGCGATATTGGAGAACATGCTGTATTTCGGTTTTGTTTTATTCATGTGCCTCACTCCTTTCATCCGCATTATAACATAATGACCCGGCTAAAACAAATTCGTGCACTAACCGCTTATGTCAGTACACGAATTGCATTTATTCAACGGCCGGGACTAAAAATTCGGAGGTAAAAGCTCCATCCTCGCTGTTATATTTGACCCAACCACCATGTTCTTCCAGAATTGCCTCGGCGCGGCGAAGACCGAAGCCGTGTACGCCATCCTTCTGTGTCGCAAACAGTGTACCGGTCTTTTTCTTTTTGTTTCCGGCAGCGTTCAGCATAGAGAAGTAGAGCATATTGCCTTTCATCGTGATATAAATGCGGATGAAGCGATCTTCCGATACTGTACGGCAGGCTTCAATAGCATTATCGAGCAAATTGCCGACCACGATGCTCAATTCCACATCCGAGATCGTCAATACATCGGGAACATTTGCTTTGACGGTCACGGTTATGTTTTCAGCTTTTGCTTGCGCGATTTTGGCAGAAAGAATTGCATCCAAAGAAACGTTTCCCGTTTTGAGCAAGGTATCCACATTCATAAGCTGATCGTCCAACTGAGCGATATACGAAAGCGCACGTTCAATCTCGCCGGCTTCAAGCTGTCCCTTCAACGCCTGTAAATGATGGTGAAAATCATGCTTGTATCCGCGCATTTCCTTGTGGATGCTCCGCACCTCCGAAAGATGCTTTTCGGATTGCTCGGTCTGGTATTCCACAAGCTTTAGATAGGTTTTCTTTCTCATGATCCACCTCAATTACGTTTGATAAACTCTCGGTTAATGTCATCATATTTGCCACGGGATAGCGGAAGCTCAATCTTACCGATATTGACTGAAGTACGGGAAATGCGGGTGATATGCTTTAAGGATGCGATATACGAGCGATGAATGCGGTAAAAATCATCGCTTAATTCTTCTTCAAAGACGGAGATACTTTCTTTGATCTTATACTCGTTGTTTTGGGTATGAATGACAATGTAGTGCAAAAAGGATTCCACATAGAGAATATCCGATTCATATAACTTGACAGTCTGACCTTCGCAGGTAATCACCACCGACGGAGGTTCGACAGACAGTTTCTCGGCAGCCTTTGTCAGCACCTGCAATAGCTTGTCCGCAGGGATTGGCTTGATCAGATAATGGAGCGCATCCACCTCATAGCCCTCTCCGACAAACTCAAAGTGAGAGGTGATAAAGATGATTTCAGCGCGGTTGTTATCCTTACGGATACGCTTGGCGAGCTCAATGCCGGTAATATTTTTCATCTCTACATCAAGCAGCAGGATATCGTATGCGCTGTTATCCTCATACGCAAACAGGAATGCCTCTGCGGAAGGAAATGTGCAGATCTCGCAGATGTGACCGCTTTCCTTGCTCCAAGCGGATACAACGGAGGTCAGATATTCAATTTGGCTCTGCTCGTCGTCGCAGATGGCGATGCGGTAGGTCATGGTTAATCTCCATTTCTGCATATGTGATGATTTCTTTTATTATAACATAAAATCGGTTTTTGTAAAAGTGGAGATATCATGTATACCTTATTACATCAATTTCACTCCGTTGCTCTTACAAAAGTAGAAGTTATCCAAATCCCGCTTGGCTTGTTCACTCACTCTTACCGCCGGACGGTATTTTTTGTTTTGTATCATCAAATTAAGCGGCCTGGTGTTTGCCTTGATGTGTTCAACGATTTCTTGATATGTCTTGTTATCATCAAGCTCGTCGCATGTCACAATCCCAACTTGGCGCTTATCCGTGGACACCTCATACTCAACCTTTGAAGGAAACGACAAACACAAGCCAATAATATTCTCTGCGATTTGCTGTATGTGAAAGGCAGTAGATAACTGACCGTTGTCCATCATATAAAACCCAAAGGGTTCAATATAGACACAAGGCTCCAAGAAGTTCGGAATACTCAGACGTGTTGAAGGAGTGTATTGTATATTTTCAAGATAACGAGTTATTCCCGTTGAAAAAGCAACAATGGCATAATCCTTTTCCCATAGCAATTTGTCGCCGCTTGCGAGTCGGTTATAGAGTTCCTCATACTTTTTGAAGAATATACTTGGATCACTCTCGGTATAACCTTTTGCCACTCCCGTATTAGCAACAACAAAATGCACATCCTTCAGCACGATTCGCAATTCATCGGGGGATACGAGAAATTGAAATTTCTTGGTTGATCTTACAAAATAGTTGTGCGTCATACTATCTCACCTCTTTTCACAGTGTTTTAACCTACACTGCTCCAAGCCTTTTCTTTGACTACTGCGTATTATTTTTTGACCTCATACTCCGTCGCAAACACGAATGTGTCGATTTGTTTTCTCCTTCGCATTCCTCTATATCTGCGAATGGCAACGGCATGAGATCTTGTTATGTAGGGGTTATCCGTCAGTGGTGGAAGCTGCATGTGTGGGTTGTTCTTCGCATACTCCGCTCGGCATTCATTTACAAAGTCTTGAAAGCCGTCTGAATGATATAGCCGTAGCATATCTTTCGGCTTGGCTATACCTTTCAACTCGCCTGTGGATAGGTCATAGATTCTCCCCGACCACAGCTCGAGCTTGTATTTGCCGTCCAACGATCTTCCTTCCAACGAGTGACCATGCGGAACACTCGGATTAAAATCCGCATCGCCCTTGTGAAACTCCCAATAGATTTTGTTGACCGGAACTCTTGGGCGTAGATTCCACCGTCGCCCCTTAGGTTCATATTTTTTTATGGATCCCATTGCTTATTTTGCTTCTTTCGCTTCAACCAACTCTAATATGTCAGTTATATCGCAATTCAATGCCGTACAGATCTTAATGAGTGTGTCAGTCGTTACGTTTTCGCCTTTGGTCATTTTGGAAATCGTCGCTGTGCTGATTCCGGCGAGAGCGCACAATTCCTTCTTCTGCATCTCTCTGTCGATTAAAAGCTTCCACAATTTTTTGTAACTGAACTCCATGTTGATCTCCTCATAATATATTATCGGGTATCTCAATGGTAATAGTATAACATATTTTGTACGGTTCTGCAATAGGTCAACTTCATTTTGCCAATATAAATGCTGTTAAACTAAAGTCTGATTTTAGAATAAAAGACCATGGCATGGAAGTACCATGGTCTGATTTTTTGGGAATATTGGGAATCATGAGAAAATTCACACTAATTCTTGACAATATTATATATGACTCGTCATGGTCTGGCTTACTTTACAAGATGCAGTTTTATTACAACCCAGCTTCGTACTTTTTCAAATAGGTTGTCGACCTCCGGGTAAGGCAAGAACTTACCTCCGACTCGTTCTCGGAAGATTCGATTCATCCTAATCTTATGGCGGTGGCTGACTTCAACCGACTCGGTATTTCCATCAAGATCAAAGTCTTCATCAAATATATCGGATGATGCTACCTTGATCAATTCGTCAAATTCTTTCTCGCTCATTCATCTGTCCTCTCATCATATGCAAGGTTTATTATCTCTTTATTGATTGAACGTGCATACTTGATAGATTGAAAGGCACCGCCTGATTCGTGATCTATATAGCACACCACGAGGTCGGCTCTGTCTATCATATGCCTGTTCCTGATCTGAATCGCACTTTTGAAATGTGCTTTGGACGATTCTTCACATACCTCTATTTCATCGTAGTATTCTTCAAAGTATTTCTCGCTGTTCTTATACTCGGCTGTTAGATACGGAAGGACAAGCGTGAAAGTGCTGTTGTGATCTCCTATCGCTTGCTTTGCTCTGCGGATGGCTGCGGATGCCATCGTGTCAAACTCGCCGTTGCGACCGACAAGGAAATCAACGTAATACTTTTCTCGGAGCAGTTTTCGTATGAGCTCATCAAGTCGTTCTTCCACCTCTCGCATATTGTTTATCGTTCTATGCCCTAAAAAGGTAACTGTATAGATATCCATGTGCATCTCCTGACAGGATTTATTCCTTGTCTGTCCTTTCATAGGGGACATCCTGCTGGTTTGGTAATTGCGTGATGAATTGCTTATTGGGTGTATTCCTATGTAATATATTATTATAACATCTACAAACCAATATTGCAATAGCAATACCGCCTGTTAACAAATAATTTTCAATGTCATATGGGTTAAAATATTATAAAGGGCGGTGATACAGAATGGATGAGAAAGATTTTGCACTTCGTTTAGCAAGGTTGAGGGAGAAAAAAGGAGTGTCGGCTCGTGACATGAGCTTGTCGATGGGACAGAATCCGGGTTACATTAATAATATTGAGACCGGGAAGTCGCTTCCGTCGCTGACAGGCATCTTCTATATTTGCGAGTATTTAGGTGTAACCCCCAGCGAGTTCTTCGATATGGACATGTCCAATCCTTCTAAACTTGATGCTATCGTCAATGATCTGAAGAAGCTTGATGACAGACAGCTCGACACCATCGCAGTGCTTGTGAAAGATCTGATAAAGAAATAAAGACAGAATAGTCGTGTACATCGAATCTTGTACACGACTATTTCTTTTTGTTCACCACTAAATCAAAAATGTATGCTATAATAAGTAAAATTTTTCAAGAATATTTGAAAAACGTGAGAAAAATTCGAATTTTTCTTTACATACATTTATGAAGGGCCTTTCAGAGATGAAAGAGAGGAGGCAACATGAATAAACGTACAGAACAACCGATTATTGCTGACGAGCAGATAATCGAATTGTATTGGCAACGAAATGAAAACGCAATACAAGAGACCGACAAAAAGTACGGGCAATTTCTATTCAAAATAGCATACAATATTCTTCATGATCGCTTGGATTGCGAGGAGTGCCAAAACGATACGTATCTTGGTGTGTGGAATGCGATCCCACCTACACGACCTATTGCGTTCCCGGCGTTTATCACGCAGATTATGCGAAATATTGCGATAAATCGTTTTAAGGAAAAGACGAGTAAAAAGCGCATACCTTCCGAGCTTACCGTTTCTATTGAGGATGTTAATAACATCTTACATAGTGACGATACAGTTGCGGCTGAGTATGAAGCGGAAGAAGTTGGAAAAATAATCAATGACTATGTCCGTCAACTGTCAGACCGACAGCGCTATATATTTATTGACCGCTTTTATTTAGCGGAACCTGTTGAGACCATTGCAAAAGATCTCTCGATTTCTGTGCCTACCGTTTATCGGGAGATTGAGAAGATCAAGCAGGGCATGAAATTACATCTTGAAAGGAATGATATTTATATATGAATAACTATCTATTTATTGATGCAGTCAGCTATCTTGATGCAGATCTGCTGGCTGAGCATTTGGAGAAGAAAGAAGGATTTAAAAAGAAAGCACGGATTAAGAAGAAAACCAATTTGATGAAATGGTCTGCAACAATTGCAGCATGTTTAACATTGATTATTATTGCTATACCGGTCATCAGTAATTTAATCGGTTATCATTCTGGCTTATCTGAAGATGAAATCTTTGAGAGGAGTAACACATACTACGATAACTATGAAGATCTTGTTGCTATAGTTGGCAACGATACTCTGTTAGAAAATATCGATTTTTCTACCTTGAATGATTACGAACTGCGGTTGGTACACGAGCTTGATAATGTCAATGACTATCATACCGTGAGCTTTGTAAATATTATGCCTGACGATGAATTTGGATTTGGTATTCATTTTCCTCCGTACAACAAAAAAACTGCCAACTTTGTTGACGGTGGAGAAACGGTAATAATCAATGGAATCACCGTTCAATATGAAAAACGAGGAACAGAGGGATCTAATTATAAATACGATATTGCGGCAGAATTTGAGTATAACGGTTGCTGCTATCAAATTCGCTCAATGGGTAATTCTGAGGAAAGCGTATTTTGGGATAATCTCAATGCATTACTTGGAAACTAAATGCAAGTAGTCATATCAGAGAGGAGTGAGTCCAATGGGTCTGTAAAAGTGAGTTCGGAAGCCTATAAACAAGATTCAAAATCGAGGAGGAACAAAATGAAAAAAGCGCTTAAAACCATTCTTTTGTTTGTGCTGGTGATGGCAATGCTTATCCCAACCACAGTAACAACTTTTGCTGCTTCGCTCCCCATTCAGGCAACAAATGAGTATATCGTTCTTCAAAAAGCCAACTATGTCTTTAATAGCGGTGATGACAGACAGGTTGAAAGTGTAAAAACCGTATATGATTTTGCTGGTAACACGTTTTATGTAGCAGAATGCACCCCCACAGGATACTATATATACAATGTCGAGACCGATACTGTTGTTGAAAGTTCAGAACGAGGGGTTTCGCCTTATGCAGGATATAGTCAAAATCTATATTATGGTGGGCCTACATACTACTATGTGCTGGAAAATGGTTCTTACAAACACACGATAGACGAAACAGAAACATTGGCAACTGCCCAAGTTCAGGTGTTGCGTCAGAATTGTCAAGTAGGATTCGAAACAATAGAGGCGCGTTATCAGACTCGTGCTAATTCTGTTTCGCCAATGGCGGTTTATTCCACCGACATCACTGTTGACCATCCGGAATTCTACCAGAATTTAACTCACTGTGGCTATATCAGCGGTGGCAGATGCGGTTTCATTGCTTTGGGTATGCTCATTGCATATAAAGACAAATATGCGGACGATGATCTGTTAGCTGATGCATATTGGGAAACTAACAGCATTTTGAACAGCCAAAACACCTCCGGAATTACGGTTTCCGCGAATAATGTTATTTCCAAAAAGCTTTATGATCTTGATCCTAAAGACAGCACCACTTCTATGCACATTCACAATGTTGCTAAAAAATACTTTGCGGAAGTAGGAGTGAGCGTAAATCATACTTCAAGATGGAAGCCATTCTTCACTGAAGGAACTGTAAGAAATCTAATTGATGACGATAACCCCGTTATTTTGTTTGGTAGTGTTCCCGATAATCCTACAACGACCAGTGCTATGAACGTTACTCCCATGTCTTCGGAAGGAGATAGTAGTAATCATGCAGTTGTAGCCTATGGTTATAGTTCGGACAAATCGAAGTTTATTGTGCATTATGGTTGGGAAAACTCGTATTACCCTGATGCAAGAATTGACTTGGGCTATTTTGGACTTGGAAGCATTTATTCTTTTGATGTGAATTAAAGGCGTCGCTTGCAAGCGACCGCACAGAGGCAATGCCTCTGTGCGGTCATATTCAAAAATGTTGTTATTCTCCTTTTAATAAGTTAGGAGAAATTCTTTATGAGTAATCACTTGAAAATTAACAAGCTTTTGTCTGTTGCTTTAGCCTTTATCATGGTATTAAGTGTATGTACTGCTTTTTCTTTCGCAGTATCTGCTTATTCTGAAACGAACTATGAAGATGCTGGCTACAATTTTCTTATGGCTCAATATGATCTAAGGGATATCGAGTATGATTCCTTGACAAAAGAAAATGCTATCGATTTGTACGATAACAATAATAATGTTGTTGCCAAGATGATGATAGTCAATAGAGACGGAGCAATTGATTATGTCGTCTTAGACTTTATGATTGATCGAGTTGATGAATTTGGATTTGATCAGTCGACTTTTGTTGACAAATTTCAAGACAAAGAGAAGATTTATTATGCAGGAACCTTAAATTACGCATACTACGATGGTGGGGCTCTAAAGGATATTGATGGAAATCAAATAGACGAAAATGCCTATTTTGAAATCATGGATGCATTCATTGCATACGCAGCAACCCTTCCTGAGCAAGCCAGTGGTTATAACGGATTTGATTCTTGGACTAATATCCGTGATAATGCTTATAATTTGCCCACCAGTACAGGCTATGGTGGAACTGTTACTAACAGTTCTTGGTCATACATTCCGGGAATTAACGTGAGCGGTGTTAATAAAGAGTTGAACTTTAGATCTCAAACAACCTTGAATAACAATTACAATAATGCTTTCGATAAAAGTATCACTGGAACATGTGCAGCCGTTGCCGTAACAAATATGTTTATTTATTATGAATATCGTGGATTTGACAATGCGCTGTTAAATAATAGTGTTGATGATACATTTGACAGAGCATTAACAGAAATCAATTGGTTTAATTGGGACGATTCAAATTGGTGGACGGATACTGCTTCGGGTCTCAAATCTATGGCGAGCAAAGCAGGATATGACTATACAATGAATAAATATGGCACGTTGGATTGGAATGATGTGAAAAATAGCATTAATGCCGATATGCCAATATTTACATACATTGGTGTAGATCAAACAAGTGGAGACTACTTTGCTCATGCTGTTGTTACCGTTGGATATGAAGAATTTACTCACGAATATACTACAACAGAGGAATACTGGCTGTTTGGTTGGAAAGAGAAAGAGGTAGAACATGAAGATGTATACCGATATCTTCGCGTGATTGATGGTTGGAGCACCTCTAACAATTCAAGATATGTGGATTTCAATGGTTTCTATACAACAGTTAAGGGCATTGCCTTTATGCTTGAGGAGTGATTCTATATGAAACGAATATATATAGTATTATTAAGTATGTGTTTGATTTTTTCACTATTTTCTTGTTTATCTAATCAAAAGAAATCTATAAAAGATATATCGACTATTAAAGACCAATATCCTTCTTCTATTGTTGTTACCTTCAATGATGAATATAAAGGCTCCTTTGAAATAGCAGAAGCGGATTTAATAAAGCAAGTGATCGACCTGTTGAATGCTCGTGAATACAAATTTTCCAAAGATGCACCCGCCCCCGGTTCGAGCAGATCTCTCACGTTAAAATATGATTCGGGTGAAGAAGTAATGATAAGTACAAGGGTTATCCGAGTGGATAACGGCTATTATGTACCGAGTTCTCAAGATGCTCTGGATAGCATTCTTCAAGAATATGGCATAGCAGCAGGAACGGTGATGCCGAGATAGTCGAACGGGATTTACACGTAAAAGCCCGTAATAAACAGTCACATATATTTGACAGTTCGGTATTATAAAAAGTGTCGTATGCAAACTACTGCACAGAGGCAGAGCCTCTGTGCAGTCTTGAATGCAATATTGATAATTGAACCGTAATCGCATCGCTTTTTCTTTGACTACTGCGTAGCAAATTTGGAGATTTATAAATAACATTAAAAATCATTCATCTTTATACACTTTAAGTAACATTAGAAATGGCAATTTGGATAATCCGGCATCATCCATCATTGTTTTTTGAATTCGTAATCTGTATCGAGTAGATGTTGTTTGTGGAAATTTGCACTTCAATATTTGCTTTCCATTAATTTCTGTTAAATATAAAAGATCATACCATTCGTTGTCTTGAAACACTTGCACTATTGCCTCGGAAAGATTCTTTTGCATAAAATGCTGTTCTATAAGTATTGTGTCGGCTGTCATAGGATCCTTGAACAGCAATTCAATATATGGTTCACTATCATTTTCAGCTGCACACCACAATGTCGTGCTATAGTCAGATAGATTGTCGGCGGCTATATGATTGGGTCCAGCCCACCCTATGCTTGATGCCAGATATTTGCATTCATCTCTATATTCACATATTACATATATTGCTTTTTCTAATATACTCGTTTCGTCATTTGATGATATATAGGTGATTCGTGAAACCATTTTGTTCACTTCTATTACATAAATACTATTCGAAGAAACGCTGTTAATCTCAATAGTTTCATCGTTAATTGTTAGTGTTCCTCTAAAATGTTTATTGCTTGACGTTAAAACAATACTGTGAACATATTCATTTCCGCACCACACAAGCGCTCCGCAATCGGTTATTTGTGATTCGCTAATTTTGTATTGCTGGAAATTATGGCTAATCAACAAATTATACAGTTCGTGCAAAACAGTTAACAGCAACTCTTTTTCCCGATGATAAAGGGTAATTAATTCAGAACTAAAACTGATTTTTATTTCATCGGAATAATTCAATCCAAAGAAATGTCCCTTGCTTGCTAATGAAAATTTTATTGCGTACAGCCTGATTTTATCGTATTCTTTTGCGAGAGTGGCATAATCAGATACTATTGCCTTAAAACGTTCAGAGTCACAATAATGCATACAAATATATTGCAAGCGGTCGGCTATTAATTGCTTGTTTTCACATACCAAATGCAACAATCGATAATCAAAACATCTTATGTTTTGATTATTAAAAGCATCCGCTAATAGCTTAGTGACTTCTATTCCATATGCTGACACATTGTTCATCCAATGATGATATACATTATCTATTTCTAATTGCAAATCATTTTTTGAATAATAGGAATCTTTGTATTTGCCGGTTCCTGATGCATAATCAACAAACTCACAGATAAAGTTGCTTAATATAAAATCAAATGACCTATTATCCTTTGTTTTGAACAATCGGAAAAATTTGTCTTGATTATAACAATCGCTTTTTTGAGCTGCTTGCTCTAGTGCATAATGGTATTCATCCATATTAACTTTTGCGCTATAGACGGCTTTAGTTACCGAAAAGCACTTACAATAGTACACGCTTGCATCCAAATCATAGCCATATATCAAAACGGGGTGAATATCATGGTTTTTTTGATAGTGCTCGGTAGCAGCTATATAATACTGATCTACCCAAACATAGATATACTGGTCTGAATTAATAAAATCAATGAAGGATTCTTTGGAAGACAGCTTTAATGCCGACGAAATTGTTAATGTATCAACGTCCATTATTCCTTGATAAAAACAGAGATAATCTGTGTAATCAAATACCGTAGGGTACTCATAACGATAAAAAATATTGATAAAATTATTCATATACCATCCCATTGTTTTATCATTAATACAAGGAATTGTCAAGGGGAGAGAATGGTGAGGATATAGAGTTATTGGCGCTTTATGATTGATAGGTAGCAATTTTTTCATTATGTTCGTTCCGTTTTCCATTATTCCTTTCATGCAATTTTGTGGCAAACGACAAGGGAGTTATTTTATATTTTATCATAAAATACCAAAATTGTCAACCATAATAGCTTTCTCATAAATGTTTTGATTCTTAAATCTTTTTCATGTGATAATTCTGAATTATTAGTTTTATTTAAAAATATGTAAATATTTGTCATTGAAAATTTAAAATTTTCTGAAAGGCATTGACAAGATATATAAATGTAAAATAAATATGGATACGTGTATAATTTGATAATTCTATCACAGAATGTTCATTTATCATTTCGGTATTCGATTACTAATAGGAGTGTTAAACGTATTATGGAAGATAAGATTCTGAATGATATTAAAGAGATGTTATCGGATAGTCACCCCGATGTTGAAATTTCAATGGAAACTTTGTTGGAATACGGATCGGAGTCCTGTCTCGATATGACCTCTATTGAAATTGTGCAGTTTATTTTAGATCTGGAAGAAAAATATGATATTATCATCGATATTGATGATCGATATTATACCATTGGAGATGCCGTCCGCGGTGTTGTTGGTTATTTAGAAGAAAAAGAGACGTCAGACACGGAGGAAAAGCGTGAATCTGAGGTATAATACATATCACACTTTCGAAAAAGATGGATCTTACTATCTTTTTGACAATGAGAGGTTAATAAGTTGTATTATTGAGAAGCGTGTTTATGACGCCTTGATAAATAACGATTCATCTTTGCTTACCGAAAAAGAGATCCATATGTTTGAGGCTTTTCGCTCGAAAAACATTTTTTTGGTGGACAAACCTCAAGACCGCTACTCATTTCCGAAGTATAACACGGTGATTATCTCCATGGCTTTGTTCCATGGTTGTAACTTAAAGTGTAAATACTGCTTTGCGGATGCAGGAGATAACTTTAAAGGTGAACAACGAGGATTTACAGAAAATAGCATAAATGCAGCTATTGACTTTTTACTTAATGACCCATATTTCGCAAAAAATGATTATTATCGAATCAACCTTGTCAGTGGCGGAGAGCCACTACTGAATAAGCATCTTTTTAGACAGTTCATCGAATTGGCATTTGCTCGCTTTGAGAAAGCAAAAAAACATCTGTATATTTGGTTTTCTACGAATGGAACATTGTTATCTGAGGAAGATTTACTGTTTATCAGTAAATATAATGTGGGTTACGGCATTAGCATTGACGGTGATAAAATGGCTAATGACAAACTTCGTGTTTATAGTAATGGAGCGGGTACCTATGATGATATCGTCCACAACATTCAAAATATCCAAAGCTCCGCGCTTGTCCCTAAACGTTTAAAAGAATTATGGGGCTTAATGGTCTACACCCGTGATAATATTGATTTATTGGATAACATCACTCACTTGAACAATCTTGGCTTTTCAACCGTACAGATGCGTTTTGTTCGATCAAACGACGAAGCGTTAGTATTGAACAAAAAAGAAGCAACCAATAGATTGCTTGAATTCATTGCTATTATTTTTCAAAGAGCCATTGAAGGTGATGTTTCGTTGCTACGTGTGATTTGTAATGATAATGACTATATTGGAAAGGTCATAAAACGAATTATTACGCAAACTCGAACCGAAGTTAGATGTGGCGCTGGATCCTATATGTTTAGCTTTGCTGCTGATGGAAATATATATCCTTGCGATTGCTTTGTTGGAAATCCTGATTATGTTATGGGAAGTTTCTATAACGGCATTCCTACAGAGCAATATGAACGTTATAGTGATCTTTCCGTTAATAACCGTCAAAAATGCAAAAAATGCTGGGCGAAATATGCGTGTGGAGGAGATTGCTACCACAATTCGTATTTAAAGCACGACGATTTACTTGTTCCCGATGATACATATTGTGACATGATGCTTCAAGTGATTGAATGTATTATTGCATATGTAAATCAATATCGTATGATGAATCGGGATAGTTACAATGCATTCTGTAATTTCCTGCAAGTTCGTGATAGAATGAGCAGAAAATAAGGAAAATTATAAGGAAGGAGGAATAAATGTTATGACTTTAGATGAGTTGTTTGCTAATGGTGCAAGATCTAAGGGGCCATATGACTCTTGTAACGGTGATAGCAAGTGTGGCAGATTTGTTGACAACGGCCATTGTGGTTCTGGTTCCACTTCGCACGAACCTAACTGTTACAATGATGGCGGCGTTAACACGCCTGTTTCTTGCTAAGATTCAAAGCGGCGTAAGTTTCCGTAAATACTTACGCCGCCCAACCTATTATAACAGATTATTTTTTAGTCCACAATCATTATATATTTTGGCGGTTTATTAATAACCTACACAATATCATTCGACAAAAAATAATAATTGATAAATAATAAACATGAAATTTGCAGAAAGGAACAATAGTGTTTTAATTCTTTGTTACTAAGGATTTTTCGCTGTTTTATTTAAAATGAATCTTTATTTTACAAATCGGGTACATAGTGTATATTTTTATGAAAACACTGTAACTTTTGCTTTAGATGTACCCATTTCAAAATCAAGTACCGGGCTATCTTTTATTACAAAGTGGATTTGTGATGGCATTGATGATATTGATATGTTGACAAACAAATTGGCACTTGAATTTAATCTTTCTGATAATACAGAAGAAGTAAAAAACATGATTTTATCATCTACCATTTATGAGCAAAGTTTAAAAGATGTTTTTACTTTTAATGTTAAAGAAGCAAATCTTTCTCCGAAAATCAATGGAATTCTAGGACGAAGATATCCACAAATAGTCCATGTTGAACTAACAGGAACCTGTAATTTTGAATGCAGCCATTGTTATAAAAATGCGACTCATAACGGTGATTATATAGATTATGAATTGTTGCACGATAAAATATACAATAGATTGAAAGGTATTGTTCCAGCGATACATTTCACAGGAGGAGAGCCTACATTACACAAACATTTTGCTGACATCGTAGATTTGTTTTGTCAAGATTATATTATTCAATTGTCCACAAATGGGTCAAGAATTGTTTATTATCCAATTGATTTGTTCAAGAAGTTCCAAGCTATTGATGTTTCATTATATGGGCTTTCGCCGGATGAATACCAGATTAATACAGGGAACGCTAATGCTTTCGAGAATGTTAAACAGGGTTGCATGAACCTTAAAGCGGCAAGTATAAATTATAGGGTAACTGTTGTCTTAAATAACAATAACTGGATTCAAATGGAAGATTATATTAAATATGCAATTGATGTTGGTGCGAAAAATATAAGTTTTTCCGTTCCTATGATAAGCGGTAAAAACTTGTCTCCATCATCGGACAAATGGGTCATTTCCGCAGATACTCGTAAAATGATATACAAGAAATTAAGATGGCTCCAAAACACGTACAAAGATATAATATCAATTAAAGACTGGACAAGGAATAATTATTCTGACATGTGGAAATTTTATCCTTTGGATGATTCGTTAAGGTGCGGAGCTGGCAAGGGCGATTGGTGGATGTCTGAGAAGTTCAGTTTTAGACCTTGCTCTTTTTTGCCTAATGAATATTTAAATATTGATTATCAAACATGGCATGAATATTTGCTTTGTGAATCAGAAATTGATTGGAAAGGGGCAAAAACGTCTCTCGAACTATTCGCTCAAAAAAACAACTTGTCATTAACAGATATTTGCCCAATATTCCGGAAAGAAGGATGAGTAAGTGATTAAACAGTCTCCCAAAAAAGATAGAATAACATTTATGCAAGCGTTACCTGTTTTTTTTGCGTCCATAAAAAAAGTTTGGCAAATAGATAAAAAATATGTAATCTTTACTTGTTTCGTCTTTGGAGTTGGGGTTCTACCTAATAGTCTTGGCATTTATGCTACAGCAATTTTCAATCAACGTCTAATTGCAGGGCTTGAAGAACACTCTTCCTATTTATCTGCCTATTATCCTCTTGTCATCACCTTTTTTGCGACCTTAGTATATGGTATTGTTAGTTCTATTTGGCGGTGGACACAAATTAAGACAACAGATAAAATTACATCATATTTTTTGAAACAATCAGTTGCAAAAGCCTCGCAGCTTGATTATTCTTCCTATGATGATCCTGAGATATATGATTATATACAAAAAGGCTGGGCACAAGACGGAACACTATATATTCGTAGTCTTTCTACTATTGTGAACAGTTTCTCATATATCTTTGGATTATTTACATATATGGCACTTTTAGCATATATCGATTGGAAACTTATGGCATTTATTACTGCTTTTCGTTTCTTAATTAATCCTTTGACAGACAAGGAATACAAGTGGATATATAGATTGGATAATGAATTAGCAGAACTAAGAAGGAAGGAAAATTATTATAGAAACTTTTTTGGAACAGTCGAAACCACCTCGGAAGGAAAATTGTTTTATCTTTATGATTACGCACAAAATAATTTCGTACAAGCGCACCGGAAAGTATATACAGCCACATTTATTCATAAAATAAAAAGAAATTTAATTCTCCTTCTTTCTAATGTTGTATATTTTCTTCCTCTAACCTTTGGATATGTATATTTATCCATTCAAGTATATAAGGGTGAAATAGGAGTCGCAGACATGACTCTTTTTATATCATTGTATGTCGGTTTTGTAGACCAGGTATACAACACTATCACTACTGTATCAGGCTTGAAATTTGCTGCAGAGCATTCAAGACATGTGAGAAATTTTATGTCCTTGCCTACTAGCATTTATACAGATGAAGATTATGCAAAGAATGATATATCTTCTAACAAGGGCTATTCCTTAGAATTCTGTAATGTTTCATTTCACTATCCATATTCCGAGAAATATGTTCTTAACAATATAAGT
This sequence comes from Eubacteriales bacterium, assembly GCA_045587385.1. GTDB lineage: Bacteria > Bacillota > Clostridia > Oscillospirales > CAG-272 > SVQP01. The sequence continues at coordinate 9,291 of JAZNCE010000104.1, read as the reverse complement.
TTCAATATAAATGAAAATGAGATGGTGTCTATTATCGGAGCAAATGGCGCGGGAAAAACCACATTGATTCATTTGATGATGAGATTATACGATCCAACAGAAGGAGTTATATTACTAAATGGCAAGGACATTCGCGAATATTCAGTATCTGATTTATATGCAATCTACGGCGTTTTATTCCAAGACTATTGCGATTATGCCACGAGTGTAAAAGAATCCATTACCTTCACAACAAACAAGATATCAGAAGAAAAATTTGCATATTCAGTTAAAGCATCGACAGTGAATAAATTTGCTGGTACACTTGTTTATGGGTATGATACCTCCTTGTCAAGATTATTTGATGTTCATGGAACTGAACTTTCTGTTGGACAAAAGCAAAGAATAGCCCTCGCAAGAACTTATTATAAGAATGCACCGATATTAGTTTTTGATGAACCTTCTGCTTCTATAGATCCTGAATCTGAGGCTGCTATATTTGAGGCAATAAATGAGTTGAAGGGAACACAAAATATAATGCTAATCTCTCATAGATTAAGCACCTGTATTTTTTCAGATAGGATTTTGCTATTTAAGGATGGTCGGCTTATTGGCAATGGAAGCCATAATGAACTTATTAAAGATAATGATGAATATAAGAGAATGTTTCAGCTTCAAGCTAATAAATACGAGGTATCATAATGGTTAAACGTATTAAACCCCCAGGCAACTTTAGGTATTTTTTGAGTTATTTTTTTCATCCAAAATTATGGTTTGTAATTTTCTTGCCATTTTTAACAATTATACTCGGTCAAAAAGATGTAATTGTCGCGTGGCTTTCTGCACAGATTTTTAACAATCTTCAATTTCTAATATCTGGTGACAAAGATATTAGCTTATTAAAACAAGCATTATTTTATAGCATCCTTATTTTTCTTGTCCATATCAGCGGATGGCTTATTACAACCATCTCGGATGTTATCGAGAATTGTTGGCGTGAGAGTATAAATGTAAAACTTCAAACTAAATTTATTGAAAAAGATTTTAAAATTAACAGAAGCGATTTGCATAATCCAAACCTTCAAAGCCGTAGAAATGTAGCGCAAGGAGTTGATTTTGTTGGACAAATTAAAACAATTCTAACTGGAATCGGTAACTTGATTGCTTTGTTCTCTTTTGCTTTTGTTATGTGGCAATATTCGCCAATTATGATTTTAGTAGCAATCATCGTCAAAGTCCCCTTGTTTTTTTTGATTAAAAAAAACAACAAAGATGATCGCGATTTTCACATAGCAACTGATGTCCTTAATCGTGAAAAAAACTATTATAAAGGCATCCCAGTTGATAAGACGTTTGTTAAAGAGTTTAAGATTTTCAATCTTGCTAGTTATGTTTGTGAAAAGTACGATCAAATTATTAGTAAGTATTATAAATGTTATCGCGGTAGATATACAAAAAACACTATAAGTAATTCAATCATAAACCATTACGATCGCCTTATTACTATAATTGTACAAATCATTATTGGCATATCTGTCTTTACAGGGAAAATGTTATTCGGAGATTACACCTTGCTAATTGCCGCTTTTAAAAATCTAACTGGAAGTTGTGAAACGATAGTTGAATTTGTGGCACAATGCCAGGATATGCAAACAAAACATAGTATGCTTCGTGAATATTTAGAAGATCAGTCTATATATGAAAGCGGAGAACACAATTTTACCGATGTGAATGAAGGATCACATACAATTCATTTCCAGAATGTTTCATTTGCATATCCCGGAACGGACAAAGAAATATTACACAATCTTAACCTGACTATTTCTGCTGGAAAAACACATGGATTGGTGGGTCTTAATGGTAGCGGTAAAAGTACATTGGTTAATTTATTACTCCGCCTGTATGAGCCAGATAGCGGAGAAATCTTGTTAGATGGAGTAAATATAAAGGAATATAATATTCATTCCTATTACGAAGCCATAGCCTGTGTATTTCAAAGCACGACACATTACGCTATGCCAATAAGGGATTATATTTCTGCGGGCAAACCATGTGATATAGAGAAGGTACAAGCGGCTATTAGACAGGTAAAGTTAGATAACTGGTGTGATGAATTGCCGCATGGTCTTGACACTATGCTTACAAGAGCTTTTACCTCCGAAACCGAATCCGTGGAGCCTTCTATAGGACAATGGCAAAAATTATCTATTGCAAGAGCCATTTACAAGGATGCTCCCATTATGATCTTGGACGAGCCCTCAGCAAGTTTAGATGTGGACTCCGAGAATGAGATATTCAATTATATTACTCAACTTACCGTGAAGAAGACCGCAATACTGATTTCGCACCGGCTTTCAAATATCATTGGATGTGATCATATATTTGTTCTTCAAGATGGATGCTTGGTAGAGCAAGGGAATCACGAGACTTTACTTGAAATGGGTGGAGTATATGCTAATCTGTTTAATAGCCAAGCGAAGTATTATAAGGCAGAATAGGAAGAATTATGGAAATCAATGTTTTTAGCAAAAACAGCACGTACCAAAAATTTGAAGTCCTTAAAACAAACCGAAACAAAAGATACAGATACAACGAATTTTTGGTTGAAGGAGTACGTAGCTTGAATGAAGCAGTGAAAAATCATTGGATAATTAAAGCCTTTTTGTATGATAAAAATTCTTTATCAGATTGGGCGCGAAATATGATTCAGACTGTTTCAACTGAACAAAATTATTGCCTCACCTCAGAGTTAATGCATGAATTGAGTGGTAAAACCGATTCTTCCGAGTTAATGGCAATAATTGAAATGAGAGAAGATCATTTAGACAATATCCCATTGTCCGATAATCCGTTTATTGTACTATTCGACAGACCTTCCAACAAAGGGAATTTAGGCACAATGATTCGTTCTTGTGATGCTCTTGGTGCTGATATGCTAATTATCACTGGACATGCTGTTGATCTCTATGATTCTGATGTGGTTGTCTCCGCTATGGGCTCGTTCTTTAATTTGCCTGTCGTTAGGATAACCGATAATACGGAGTTGTTTGCCTATATAGCAGATTTGAAAAACAAGCACCCTGCCTTGAAAGTTATTGGCACGACTGCTCACAAGGAAAGTCCTATATATTACGAAAATCTGACTAAGCCTGTGATAATTATGATGGGCAATGAGACCATGGGATTGAATAAGACATTTAAAGATTATTGTGACAAGCTCTGTACCATACCCATGGATGACAAGTCCTATGCGTCTTCGTTCAATGTGAGCTGTGCAGCATCCATTCTCATGTATGAAGTCGTTAGACAGCGTAATCTAAGTATTACCTGACATAATGCATTGTGTACATTAAAGTTCCATTTTTGGTTTTTTCCAATACTCTATTATTTCTTTTCTAATGCTGTGTTTGGATATTTGGGGCTTCTGTATTATTTACTTTATGATAATATTCCAAAATATCTTTGTGCAATGACCGACACATCGCGTCAATATGCTCCTTTTCAATTTTGGCGGTGTTCAGTTCGCCGTTGACGATGACCTCGTGTTTTTGCTCTTTCAATCGTGATACCTCCTATCTTTTTTGCTCATTATAGCAAATCCTCTCATACAGATGGAAGTAGGGCAAGCGGGGGAGTTTCACAGGTCAGCCACTATTTCACAAGGAAATACAACAAAATGCAGATGGAGAGAAAGGAGTTTGGATTGTATCAGAAAAAGCCTCACCCGTCAAGGTAACAAGTATTGCTGATAATTCTGAGTCTTGTTCTTTGACTACTGCAAACCAAGAATTGAACAGCGAGAGGTAGCCCTTGTGACTATCTCTCGCTGTCTTTTTATGCGTTGGTTTCTGTAGTATCAGCCCTGTGGATCTTCACGTCTTGGGGTCTTCTTGCGTTTTTCTCGCTTTCGGGATAATTCTGCTCATGTTCAGTCTGCTCAACAGCATAGCTGTTAGGAGGTATTTCTTCATCATCCTTGGTTGCAGGTTTCTGATACTTCTCATGAGCTGCCGTCATCAAGTCATCCTTGTTAGCGTATTTGATGTTTTGGTTATCTCGGAGCGGAACAACGAATGGCTTATCCTCAAACTGAATGCCCCACTTGAAGAAGAGCTTCAGCTTTACCTTTATCGGATTGAAGCCTGTCTTGGTTACAACGAACGTACCTTTCGGCAAGGACTTCAGTTCGTCTGCTGTCATCAACGGTCGCTCTATCATTTGCAGAGAACGTGACGGGTCGTTTTTGCTTTGGCTTACGCTTCCTGACATAACGGTGCGTGTACCCAATGACTTGGATAGTACCTGCGCGGTTTCAGAGTTGGGAGCAAAGCCACCGAACACTGTGAGCTGGGTGTTGTCCACGATGATCTCTGCACCTTCCTTTCCGTAGTTCTTTTCGAGCTGGGCGAGGGACTGAATGATCGGTACGATGGAAACTCTACGAGAACGTGAAGCCGAGAACATCATCTCGGCGGATTCGATTTTGGGGAGTGTACCAAACTCATCGCAGTAGAATACGACACGGTTCTTGAGCTTACCACCATTCTCATCGGCGACTGCCAAGATTTCTCGGTACAGTTGCTGAATGATAAGGCTGACCATGAAGTATTTGGACGAGTCTTCTTCGGGCATGATGATAAATATCGCTGACTTTTCCGAGCAGAACTTTTCGGCGTCAATCTCGGTATCGTTACAGAGGATGGTTTCAAGTTCCGAATCAAGGAATGCATTGAGTCGGGAGAGCGCGGTGGACATAACCGAAGCCATCGACTGTTCCGAGGTGTTGAGAGCTGCACCTGCGAACCACTTGGCTTTGTGATCATCGGGCAGTTTCGCCATCAGCGAATTGAATTGGTTCTTCTGCTGTTTGTTGTTGCTCGGCGCAAGGAGTTCCTGAATGATTTTGAATACCGATACGATGTGGCGTTCTTCGGGCTTACACAGCTCCGATACAAGAAGGATCGAGGCTGTCAGCACACCCTCGGCTGCATCGTAGAAGTATGCGTTCTGACCGAAGGATCCTGCATCCATTCCCGACAGAATGATCGTCTTGGAAATGATCTTGGCGTACTTTTCTGCCTTGGCTTTGTATGCGATGGTTTCGGGATGCTCGGCATACAAGTCCATATACTTGTTGACAAGATGAAGGAGATTGTTGCCGTGCGATCTCATCGGGTTACGCAGGTCAATGACCGAAATGTTGTAGCCGTAGTATTTGGATGCGATGGATCCGTAGTTTCTCATGATATCGCCCTTGGTGTCGGTGGACATGAAGGACATTCCGGAGGCACAGGCATATTCAATGTTCGGGTAAAGCCAAAATGCAGTTTTACCTACACCTGCAGCACCGATCATCATACAGTGAACGTCACCTGTGTCCACGAGACCGACAGTGTCATTGCCTACGGTTTCACAACCTACAACGATACCTTGTTCCTTCGGCCTGCTCTTGGGATCCTCACGCCACTTGCTTGGCTCGTAAGGGACTTTCGTATAGGTGTCCTTGATCTCACGCTTTGATGCCCAACGAGCAGTACCATGCTGACCGTGTCCGACGGTCTTGCTCTTGATGCTGTTGAGGCCGTAGAGGTGAGATGCAAGAGTGATGAATACAAAAAGACCGCCCATGATGGCGGCTACTGTGATTAAGATTTCAATACTGCCTATTGGTATCAGCTCCTTCCATATTTCTTTTCGTATTTCTTGAGTGCTTTTTGTGCTTCGCACCTTGCGCTGGCGATAGCGATCTGACGATTGAAGTACGCTTCCTCGATAGGCTTGATGGGTTGTATCGTGTACAGCAAACTTCCGTTGTGTGTTCTGCCATCCTTGGTCTTGACCTTGGTTGGCTCGGTGTAGATGAAGCCTTTTCGTTCAAGGCTCTCGACATACTTTCGCACTGTATTCTTGCTCATACCTGTGGCATTGCCTATCGTAGAGTAGCTCGGATGGCATTGAAAGGTTTTCCGATCCTCGCAGTACATGAGAAAAGCGTATACAACTATCTCTCCGGTCGACAAGTCAAGGTTGAAGATGGATTTGGGCAACGGAAAATAATCGCCAGGGATATCACGTTTTTTGGAGTCGTAGTAAAGCAATGGGATACCTCATGCGTAAAATAATATTGTTTTTGATCATAGAATCCTTTCCGACTTACATAGTCAATTCTATATTTGTGGGTGTTTCGGGGGTGCTGATATGCTCGGCAGGTATCGCTTCTCGACCGTTGAGAGCCTTGAGATCCTCATCCCAATCCTTGTTCTGTGGTGGGACTCTCCATACTGAATATTCTCCAAGCTCGTGTATCGCTTTGGAGATCCTCTCGCAACCGAGCTGACCTGCGTTGTCATTATCCAGGCAGAGATACACGGTCTTGAGGTTTGGATTGTCCATCAGCATTTGCAGAGCTGCACGGTCTGCTGTTGAGCAGAGCGCCACGTAGGAGTGCTTATCCCATCCTTGCTTGTGCATTGAGATATATGCCAGCATATCAATGGGTGCTTCAAATACGAATAGGTATTCGGATGAGCCATCGAAATGAAAGCTATATTCAGCAATACTGCTTTCCAGATTTCCTTTGAAATCGGATTTGGCAGAGGTCGCTCGTTTGTGCGCGTGAACGGTTTTGCCGTTCCTGTCGTTGCCAATGAAGACGGCATTGTGATACTTTGCATCCTCATAGATGAGTCCGTCTGCTACAAAGCGATTGATGACTTGTCGGTCTATCATTCGCTCGTGCATCAGATATCCATAGACTCTACGCATATCGGTATGCTTTTCGGGCAGTTCAAAAGGTTTCTTGGGCTTGATCTTCGGAGGCGTTCTCTCGCCGATGACTTCTTCACCTGTGTTATTGCCGAGCAGACTTCGGATGGCATCGGGATAGGATAACCCGAAAAACTTTTGAACGAAATTGACTGCACCGCCACCGACGAGTTCGTATTGACTGAACCATTCGCTTCCGTTGATTGAGACTTTGCCCGACGGGGCTTCCCAAACATATTCGCGCCCGACTCTATCAACCGATTCGCCGTGGGCGGTCAGATAGTCAACGATGCTTGAAGCATTCGCTGATGCTTTTTCTTGTTCTGTGAAATTTATATATGGCATGGCATCTCCTTTCCTTAATCGTATATGAGTTCCGCATTTCTCTTGGCTTCATCCTCTCGACGGATTCGCTTGTCAACGGCAGGAGTGTAGATGGTTCTTCTGTTTTCGTCATCGAATTTGTCACGGAAAATGTTGCAGAGATTTTTGAACAGACGAGTGACTGCGGTAGCACTCACTCTGTTTCCCTTGGGGTAGGAATGGACTTTTACGTTGGGATCATAGTTCGGTGAGGAGGCTTCCTTGATGATACTGTTCTTGATGGATCTGAATTCTTTGTTTTCGGACAGGGGTATCTTCGGAGGCCGTTTGCCCGAATACATACCGAGGATTTCATATTTCAGATCATACCACAGGTCATACAGTTCCGAGATGGTATCATCCTTGGCGAGGTCATCCACAATAGAATCCACGAGATCCTTGATGTCCTTGCTCAAATAACCATAGACCTTTTTGCCTTTCGTCTTCTTGAGTTTTTCCGAAAGGAGCAGTATCTTTTGCTCGATGCTATCGTTTTCGATGGTCCTTCCTTCTGCCTTGGTGAGAATTTCGTGGATCAATTCATTGGCTGCTTTCTTCAAGCGTTGACGAAGTTCGGTCTGATCCTCGTACAGACTCGTGAGGTCTTGAGCGAAAATATCTCGGACGAACTCTGAACGTATCTTCTCGATTCCATAGTTATTGATATAACCTTCCTTCGGATTTTTGGAGTAGACCATGATATGCACGTGTGGATGATGTCCTTCGTTATGAAAAGCACCGTACCATTTGAGGTTTTCAATCGGAATCTTCATAGCTGAAGCCATCTGCGCTACGTGACTTCCTATCATGTCCTTCCACCGAGAAGCGTTATCATAGCCGAGCCTCTCTGCATCTTCTCGCTTGAGAGAAGCAATGAACGTCCATACGTTTCCTTGATGTTCGTTCAGCTCCTGTGATACTTTTGACAGCACCACAGGCGCATCACCCGAAGTAAAAAGTCCGTGAGAGCCGATCCTCTCGGCTCTCGGACGGGTAGCAATATAGTCGGCGTAGGTCGGAGAGTCAACGATATACGGCAGGTTATCTTCGAGCGTTCTCGTGATATATTCACTCGCATTGGCTCTGTTTGGAGCTTCTTGATACGATAAATATTCCTCGCTGAATATACTTTCGGGGAAATCTTTGACGAGCTTTTCTATCAACTCGTCTTGACTCTCTGTGCTTTTCAGCGTTAGAGACCTGTCTTCAATCTTTTCAACGTTCTCACGGGTAGCAATATATTTTGCGTAGCCACCCATCGACTTGGCACGACCGGGCTTGTAGTAGTTGACTTTCAATATCAGCTTTGCCATCTGACTGCTTCATCAAAACTGATAATGCCGTTGAGCTTTTTGACCTCATTGACACAGATACCACGCACTCTTTCGAGCGTAGCCACGTCAATGTTGCTGTTAGCTGCAATGATATTCTGCAGGATCGTCAGCTCCACAGCCATCTTGAAGAGCAATCTACCTTGACGGTTATCGCTCTCTCTTGTGATATCCTTGAGCGTGGAAGTGATGATGTCGGGGATGACATTGGAGCAATCCTTCAGCGAATGAAGCTCCGCATAGTAACGAATTGCCTTGGCGATATACTCGCTCTTGCATCCGCAACCGTCTTCTTTGTAGTGCTTGTCTACGAGATCAAGGGTGGCTTGGTCTGTGTAGAGAGCGAACCTCGCACGCTCACTTTCATTGACAACGGTGTTTTCCTTCGATTTTGCCATTTGTGCATATTACCTCGTTCTTTCTGCCAGTGACATTGACCAGACGCGCAAAAACCGCCCAAAACCTCGGTATAATGGGCAAATAGTGGCATAGAAGCCCTAAAAAAGTGACCTTGGCTTTGAAAAGTGACATTCTTCGGTTTACCTCACATCTCTCGAAACCTCGCTAAAGCTCTTGAAATCTCGCAAATTCGGTCGGCTCTGCCGTCCGATGTGAGAGGCCGTCGCCGTAAAGTGGCGCGGCTTTAACCTGCTTTCCAATCGAAAACCGTCTTATCTGACGATTTCCGAGACTTTTTCGTACAAGTCGGATCGTAGCCATGTCGTTCTGTGAGCCAAGGAGTTGATAGCCCCAGTTGTCTTCCTAAGACCGCTTGGGCTCCGACTTTGTGAGAGGCCGTCGCCGTAAAGTGGCGCGGCTTTAACCTGCTTTCCAATCGAAAACCGTCTTATCT
>JAZNCE010000103.1:0-2555 GCA_045587385.1 Eubacteriales bacterium | reverse complement strand
GTCAGCGACTTTATGACGCCCTTCTCCAAGCTGATCTGCGCTAAATTGGGCACCACGCTCAAGGAAGCAAACGACATTATTTGGGAGCACAAGCTCAATTCCTTGCCCATCATTGACGAAGAGGGAAGAATGTGCTACCTTGTATTCCGCAAGGACTACGACTCTCACAAGCAAAACCCCAATGAGCTGCTTGATGCAAGCAAGAGATACGTAGTAGGCGCGGGCATCAACACCCGTGACTATGCCGAGCGTGTTCCCGCCCTCATTGAGGCCGGCGTGGACGTCCTGTGCATCGACTCCTCCGAGGGCTTCTCGGAGTGGCAGAAGCGCACCATCGCCTGGATCCGCGAGCGGTACGGCGACACCGTGAAGGTGGGCGCGGGCAACGTGGTGGATGCCGCAGGCTTCCGTTTCCTGGCTGATTGCGGCGCCGACTTCATCAAGGTGGGCATCGGCGGCGGCTCCATCTGCATCACCCGTGAGACCAAGGGCATCGGCCGCGGTCAGGCCACCGCGCTGATCGAGGTCTGTCAGGAGAGAGACCGCTACTATGAGGAGACCGGTATCTATATTCCCGTCTGCTCCGACGGCGGTATCGTCTACGATCACCACATCACCCTGTCCCTGGCCATGGGCGCCGACTTCGTCATGCTGGGTCGCTACTTCGCCCGCTTCGACGAGTCTCCCTCCAATAAGGTCTCCATCGGTGGCACCTACTACAAGGAGTATTGGGGTGAGGGCTCTGCCCGCGCCCGCAACTGGCAGAGATACGATCTGGGCGGTGACAAGAAGCTGTCCTTTGAGGAGGGCGTGGATTCCTACGTGCCCTACGCGGGCAGCCTGAAGGACAACGTGGCCATGTCTCTGGCCAAGGTCAAGTCCACCATGTGCAACTGCGGCGCGCTCACCATCCCCGAGCTTCAGGAAAAGGCCGTGCTGACCCTCGTCTCGGCTACCTCCATCGTGGAGGGCGGCGCTCATGACGTGATCCAGAAGGAAAAGAGCAACGCTGTGAAGTGATTCACAAAAATAGAGAAGACCGCGCTGTCCCGTTGGGGGTGGCGCGGTTTTTGCGGCTATGGGGGAAAATTGCAGGCCACCTCTAAAAACCACTCCCAAACGAGCAGAAGATAGAGAAATAAGGCCCAAAAAGTAAAAATCAGCGAAAAAAAGAGTTTGCCCCCTGCATCAATCCCCCGAAAGAGGGGATATGGGTGCGCCGAAGGCGCAGTTACCCTATGACAGGGGTGCTACGACATAAAAATTCGTAGCGGAAAAGGTTATAGATCAGGTTGGTAAGACCGATATTGAAATCGGCGCGCTTCAACCCGATAGAGCGCAAGGTGAGCCCGTGCATGGAGTTCGTCATGAATCCGAACACGTGCTCGATGCGACATCTAATTTTGGATTTAAAACGGTTGTTGGCAACCTGCTCGGCGGTCAAAGGCTGTTGTTTGGTTCCACGCTCACAGATACGGTTTTCCACATTGGCGGGCAGAGAATCGGCAACGGGCTTGCCCCAGTAGGCACTATCGGCATATACAACATTGTCGGTCTCGTCGATCAGGTGGGGGATCATCTGGCTGTCGTGCATGGCGGCATGGGTGGTCTCATAATCCAGAATGAGCTTGCTATCCGCGTCGACCTTGACAGAATCCTTGTAACCGTAATGCTCCTCGCGACCTTTGCGAGTGAACCGGCCTTCCCAATCCTTTTGGCGCAATCTGTTCTTGTTCTCAGGCTTTTTCCACTCCTCGGGAGTTTCTCCTCTCTTGATATACTCCCGCTCTTCGCGGGTAGTACGAGGACGAGGGGCATCCACGAAGGTGGCGTCTACGATGGTTCCAGTTCTGGTGACCAAATGTGCATCCTGAAGCTGCTTCCCGAACAGTTCGAAAAGCTTACGCGCCGCATCAGTCTGAGCCAGTGTATTACGAAACAGCCAGATGGTCTTTGCATCCGGCACGCGATCCTCTAAGCCCAATCCCAAGAAACGCATAAAACTCATGCGGTCATTGATCTGATATTCCGTCTGGTCATCGCTCAGATTATAGATCCGTTGCAGTACCAGCACCTTGAACATGAGAACGCAGTCAAACGGAGGACGTCCGCCCGAACCTTTCTTCTCCTTGCGAGTCGCCTCTTCCAAGAGAGGGCGGAACATCTCCCAATTGATTACTCGATTCAGCTTTACCAACGAGTCACCCAGCTCGCTCAACTTTGCAAGCCGAATATCTTCGTCAAAAATCCCTCTGTTTCCCATCTCTTTTGCTCCTTTGATTGGTTTCCCTTATTATAACATAAAATTGTTACATGGGTGTGAGCATGGTGAGTTTTTAGAGATGCCCTGTAATCTTCAAATTGCGGTTTATCGAACTGTTCGACAGAACAGATTGGTATGTTTCTCGGTGGCTACTCATCCGTCACGCCCTTCGGGCGCGCCACCTTCCCCGCTGGGGAAGGCTAAGGCGCGGCGACTCCAACGCTAAACAACAATTTATCTATCTTTTACGCTCTCCATCCCGCATTTCTTCATTGATGGATAAAACAGCCAA
>JAZNCE010000102.1:0-3595 GCA_045587385.1 Eubacteriales bacterium | reverse complement strand
GATTACGATTTTCGTCCAAGGCGATAGCATCGTTCAGAAGGAACTCATAAAAGTCCTTCCCTCGCCACTCGTTATCGCTATCCCGTGCCACGATCTCGCCCATATCAAAGGAAAGGTCGATGTCCTCCATGCGGGTGGCGTAAAGGAATCTTGAAACGGCGGTAAGCTCGGCTTCTTCTGTTCTGTTGGCTTGGATCTCCCCCGCTGTGCGCCCGTCCCCGTCCGTCACGATGATGGCTTCGGGAATACCGTTCTCCCGTTGGATTCGTTTCAGATATTCCTCTGCATCGGCTTGCTCGGCAAAAAGATAAAGCTGACTGTTTTCACCGAGATACTTTTTGATCGAAGCATCCCAAATACCGACTCTGCCCGCTTCATACGGAACCACGCGGATGGAAAACCGATTGGAAGAATCCTTCATGGTCTCCTTTTCCCATTCGTCCGCCATGGACACAAGAAGCTCTCTTGATGCCGAGCTGTAACCACGGAAGGAACACGTCTCGTTCAGAAAACGGATGGCTGCATCACGGAACTCCTCATCATCGGAATCAATGATATACTGTTTTCCTTCCATGCCCAGCTTATCGAAGAACACCGTATAATCCTCGTTCTCGCGGAGCGCGGAGATCTGCTCAAAGGTAAAGACACTCTCTACGAACTGTCCTCCCGAGATACTGTCGGGATTGAAATAGAGCCAAGTGACCTCGCCCTTTTCTTCATCCACGTAGAAGCGGTCATTGCTAAAGCGGTTCTCATACAGGCGAAGAATATCACTTCCTGTTATAATATATTTGCCATCCGTAGTACACCAGCCAGATGTACACGGCAGGTTCTCATTCCTAAGCTACAATAGAAGGGCGAAATGGACTGACGCTCACTTCCTTGGGCTATCACGTCCGCCAGAAAGACAGTCATCCATCCTTCTGTTGTAGCGTTCGGTTTAAGCAGGTAGGGCTACTACACACGTCCGCATCACCAAACAGATAGAATCGGCAATGGGTAAAGGGTGGCACCATTTCAGCAAAAATTTTAAGCAGGAGAGCAGAAATGAATGCAGTAGGAATCGACGTATCCAAAGGGAAAAGCACGATTGCGGTCATGCGCCCCTTCGGCGAGGTAGTAGCCTCCCCCTTTGAGGCAGGTCACACCGAGAGTGAACTCAAAGAACTGGCAAGGTTTTTGAAAAGCCTTCCCGGTGAGACCCGTGTGCTTATGGAATATACAGGGCGTTACTATGAACCCATAGCGCAGTATCTCCATGAAGCGGGAATATTTGTTTCCGTAATCAATGCGATTCTGGCACACGATTACAACGGAAACTCGATACGAAAAGTCAAAACGGATAAGATCGACGCGATCAAGCTCGCCAATATGGCACTCGACCGCTGGACTAAGCTTCGGAAATACGCCCCCGATGACGAAATCCGTCAGACGTTGAAAATCTGTAACCGCCAGTACAATCAGTACGTCAAGTTGAGGACCATGCTCAAAAACAACTTGATTGCACTGCTTGACCAAACCTTTCCGAACGTGAATAAGCTATTCAGCTCACCCCCTCGGAAAAGCGACGGTCACGAAAAATGGGTAGATTTTGCAATGAAATTCTGGCACTGTGAATGTGTTTGCGGTATCTCGCAACTGCAATTTAAGGACAAATACGAGCGTTGGTGCAAGCGGAACGGATACTATTACAATGCCGATAAGGCTGAGGATATCTACGCTACCGCTTGTGGGAACATCGGCGTTCTCCCTGCCATTGACTCTACAAAGATCATCGTCACGCAGGCCATTGTCCAGTTACAAGCCATTGAAGAGACCTTGGCAGCTCTCAAGCAAGAGATGCAACGCCTATCTTCTACTTTGCCCGAATACGAAACGATCATGTCTCTGTACGGCGTTGGCGAGGTTCTCGGCCCTCAACTCATCGCCGAGATCGGTGACGTTACAAGATTCGAGAGCAAGAAGTCACTGGTTGCTTTTGCCGGCATAGATTCGCCTGCCGATCAATCGGGGCAGATGGATAATCGTTCAAAAGCCATTACAAAGCGCGGCTCAGCATCACTGCGCAAAACGCTCTTCCAAGTGATGACCGTATTTTTGCAGAACAGTCCCGATGACGAGCCCGTCTATACATACCTGAATAAGAAACGTTCCGAAGGCAAGCCCTACAAGGTTTACATGATCGCTGCAGCAAACAAGTTCCTCCGTATCTACTACGCCAGAGCCAAACTTGCCCTTGTCAACACCTGAACTCGCCTTGCGAGTTTACAGAAAATTCGGAATCACTATTCTGAATTTTTTGTATGTTGACAACACGCCCCCGGTATAATGTCCTTCGGGCGAAGCACTCCTGTGCTTTGCCCTGTCAACCCAGACCGGCGCAAAAATTTTCACGTTGCGGTGGTCTTTTTGTTATGCCCTATCATGTCAGTCAAAAATATTTTGACTTTTTTCATTTTAGGGCTTGACTTTTATTAGCAGGTCTTTCTGCCACAAGTATAGCAGATGTTTGGTTGGTTTGCAAATGTGTGGGACGAAAAGATAAAATATTTTGCAATTGGAAAACCCCTCAATTAACGAATGTCTTTAATGACCTTCAGCGCAATCCCTTGAATTTCCATAAGATCAGGTGCCAATTCGCGTTTCTCCTTGGGATAGGTTTTGTTCTCGGCAAGAAGCCAAGGATGCCCATTTTCGCCCCGCATAAGGCGTTTTAGGATTGTGCCCTCGTCAGTAAGCACCGCTACCACCTGTCCGTCAAAGGCCTCGGTGGCCTGCTTGATCAGCACCAGATCGCCGTCGTCGATCCCAATGTCAACCATAGAATCCCCCGTAGTGCGGAGCAGGTAACAATCGCCGTCCACCCAATCTTCGGGAATCGCCACGTAGCCTTGTATCTCCTGGCGGTTGTCTTCGGGTGATCCGCACACAATCGTGCCCACAATCGGGAGCCGCCGGAAGGGAACCTTCATGGCTTCTTGCCCCTCTACCGCCAGCGTGTCCTTGCCGCTGTACTGGATCACACCCCTGTCGCGCAGGGTGGTCAGATACCGATACCCAACCGATTTGCTCATCTCCATGTGGTCCAAAATCTCTTGAAACTTGGGCGATTCGCCGTTGTGTTCCCGGACGTAGCGGTGAATGAACTCCGCCATCTGATTCAGTTTTTCTTCGTTCATTCGCTTCATAGGTGCCTCGATTATTAAATTGATATTAAAGGAACGACAAGTTCCTTAAACGACATTATAACATACGGGGCGGATTTTGTCAATAGGTTTTGCGAAAATAATACGAGGTTGCTATTTTGGGAACAACCACGTCGCAACCTGCGATAAAGTTTATGGCCTCGTGCCAAGTTGGCGCGAGGATTTGTGTGGGTTGTGTTTCTGATATAGGGTGAATTTCGGTAGCCGCTACCGAAATTCAGCATTTTTCATCACATTATAAGAAAAACATAAACCAACGGTTGATGAAAGCCTTTCCTCAACCCATTGACAACCATCCAAGAATGTGATATAATGACAGTACGGTAAATTCTGAATAAAGCCAAAGGAGGCGATGATTATGATGAACTTATATTTGTCGGATGTCATTT
>JAZNCE010000101.1:0-45169 GCA_045587385.1 Eubacteriales bacterium | reverse complement strand
CTTTGAAGGGCGGCTAATTCCCAAGCCGACCCCTCGGGGGAAGGTGGGTTCCCGTAGCGTAGCGTTACGGGGGGAAGGGGGAATGTGATGAATTGGGGTCAGTAAGAATTTTTAAAATCACCGTAATTTGGGCTGATTATTTACTTGCCCTGCTTTTATGCGCGCTCCCCTTCCTCCCACTGCGCTACGCTTGTGGGATCCCACCTTCCCCTGTGGGGACGGCTTTGGGGCGTCTCGCCGCTTCGCTACCCTCGAGAGGGAGGCTTTTAAGAGGGTAACCGCCTTACTTTACAAACGGGAACTGGACTTCTGCCGCGGGTCTGCCCAGATCGGGATCGCCGTCCTCGTCAAAGGTGACGGGGGCGATCCATACCGATCTTCCCTGCCAACCCGTGCCGGACACGAGGTTTGCGTGATAGATCATCCATACGCTGCCGTCGGGTGCGGTACAGAAGGAATTATGACCGGGGCCGTAGGCAACGTGAGGTACGTAGCGGAATTGCGGCTTGGTCGCCTTTTCCCAGGAAGCGGCGTCCATGGGGTCGTCGCCCGTCAGGGTCAGCATGCCAAGGCAATAGTAATCCGTCCAGCTGCCCGATGCGGAATACGCAAGGAAGGTCTTTCCCTCGTGCTGCAGCACGGCAGGGCCTTCGTTGACGTAGGGCTCTCCGTGCATTTCCCAGTTATACTCGGGCACGGACAAAAGCACTCTCTCGGAATCAATGGTGCAAGGGTCGCTCATGTGGGCAATATAAAGGTTTTGCGCCACGTTGACATCGCCCTCCCAGCCCGACCAGATAAAGTAAAGCTCACCGCCAAGCTGCAGCACCGTGCCGTCGATCGCCCACTTATTGGTGGAATCGGTGATCTGACCGACCATTTCAAAGGGCTGGGTGGGGTCTTGCGACGTGCCCTTGAGCACGTACATGCGGTGATTGTAGTTGTTTCCGTCGTCGGCTGCCACGTAGATATACCACTCGCCGTTGATATAGTGCAGCTCGGGTGCCCAGTATTCCGCAGAATACATCGTGCCCTCGGGCGCGACGTACACGCGCTTGCCGTTGGGTCTGAGCTCTGTAATCGAGTCATATTTTCCAACGCATACGCCGTTGCCTGCGGAAAAGCAGTAGTAGTATGCGCCTTGGTGCTGCACGACCCAAGGGTCACCGCCGCCGTTATGAATAGGGTTTTGTACGGTCTTGTAAACGTATTCCACGGTTGTTTCCTCCTCTGTGGATGCTTCGGTGGGAGCTTCGGTTGTGGTCTCCTCGGTGGTGGGGGCTTGGGTGGTATCAGCCTCTGCGGGTGTTTCGGGGGTGCAGGCTGCCAGCGTCAAGGCAAGCAGCAACGCAAGCAGGCTTGTGATTTTTTTCATAGTGTCGTCTCCTTTGGCAAACGCCATGTTGTATATCTTTTCGTTACTCATGTCTTTTTATGATCTCCTTCAGTATCTCCACGTCTGCGGGGCAAAAATCGTAATCGGGAATCTCGCGCGGTGTGATCCAACGGATATCCACGTCTTTGGTTTATTATAGCAAATACACAGGCGATTTGTCAATGATTTTCGCATATTTGCGCGCATTTGCGACTATACTTTGGTAAAAACAAATACGGGTGGGATTTATGAAAAGATCTGTGGGACTTTGGCAGCTTGTCGGATTTGCCGTGACGTCGCTTGGCGGCACGCTGCTGCATTTTTTATACGAATGGCTGGGGGAGGCTGTGTGGATCGCACCCTTTTCGGGGGTCAACGAGTCCACGTGGGAGCACATGAAGCTGCTGTTCTGGCCCATGTTTATTTTCGCGCTTGTGCAAAGTCTTTTTTTCCGCGACCGCAAGGATTTCTGGAGCATCAAGCTGCGCGGCATACTTGCGGGGCTTGTGCTGATTCCCGTGCTGTTTTACACCTATAACGGCGTGATCGGTCACTCGCCCGATTGGATCAATATTGCAATCTTTTTTGTCAGCGCAGCAGCGGCGTATTTATATGAAATGAAATTGTTTGGACGAACGGATGGCGAGGGTGCGGATGGTCGGGGACGCCTGTCCCCGCATTTGGCGGTGCTTTGCCTTATCGGGATGCTGTTTATCGTTTTCACCTTCAAAACGCCCGAGATCGGGATATTCAAGGACCCTATTGGCGGAACTTACGGGATATAGAACTTTTTGTCAAAACGTATTGAAAAAGCTCCGGGAGTGTGCTATAATGTCGGCACTATAAAAACTCGGAGCGTATTATGGAAAACCGATTTATCATACATATCAAAAACCTGCTGTTTCCCTGCCTTTGCTTTGGCATGACGACGGGCTTTATTTCGGCAATCGTCGTCACGGCATTCAAGCTGGCAGCGGAATGGGTGATCCATCATTCCGTGAGCATTTACGATGCGGTGCGTCAAAAGCCCTTGTGGCTGCCCTTGCTGGTGCTGGGCGCGGCACTCATCGGACTGACGGCAAGCTTTATTCTGTCCTATTCGCGCAGCTGCAGAGGCGGCGGTATCCCCACCTCGGTGGCGGCAATTCGCGGCATCGTCAGCTTTAAGTGGCTTGCAGGCGTATTGATCCTGCCCTTTTCCGCGCTGCTGACTTACTTTTGCGGTGTGCCCTTGGGCACGGAAGGTCCTTGCGTGCAGATGGGTACGGCTATCGGTGAGGGCGTGGTGCGTTGCCTTGGTTGGAAAAAGCACTCGGCTTGGCGACGCTACGCCATGACGGGCGGTGCATCCGCAGGCTTTTCCATTGCAACCGGTTCTCCCATTACCGCCATCATTTTCTCCATGGAGGAGCTGCACAAGCGGTTCTCTCCTATGCTTTTGACCTTTGCTTCGGTGTCTGTGATCACGGCACAGATCACCGTACAGCTGCTTGCGCACTTCGGCATAGGTTCGGCAAGCCTGTTTCATTTTCACGAAGTTCCCGCGCTCTCGCCCAGGCTTTTGTACGCTCCTTTGCTGATTGGTCTGATGTGCGGCGCGTGGTCCATTCTGTTCACGCATTGCTATCACCTCATTGACAAGCTGATGCGCAAGGTGCTTGGCAAGGTTTCTATCAAGATCGCCTTTCCCGTACTGTTTGCCGTTGTCGCGCTGGCAGGCTTTGGGCTTGCAGAGGGGCTTGGCAGCGGGCACGACCTTGTGGACTCGCTGCTGCACCACAAAAACACCTGGTACATGCTGCTTCTGATCTTTGCCGTGCGCATGATCTTTATGATGATTGCCAACACCTCGGGTGTAACGGGCGGTGTGTTCCTGCCCACGCTGGCATTCGGTGCGATCTTCGGTTCGCTTGGCTTCAGAGGACTGGAAGCTCTGGGCTTGATCGGCGAGGAGCATTACATATTGATGGTCATTCTGGGCATTACCGCGTTCCTCGGGGCAACCTCGCGCATTCCCATCACGGCTTGCGTGTTTGCCATTGAGGCATTGGGAGGCTTTTACAACGTGCTTCCCTTGATCATTGCTACTACGGCAGCAATCCTTGTTGTGGAAATTTCGGGCGTGGAGGACTTTACCGATACGGTCATCGAGTCCAAAATTCATCAGATCACCGAGGGCAAGCAGCCCACGTCCGTGCAGGTGCCGCTTACGGTCAAGCGCAAGAGCTTTATCGTGGGCAAGGAAATGCACGACGTACTGTTCCCCAATTCCTGCGCGGTGGTCAGCTTTACGCGTGCACGAAAGAATAAGCACAAGAGCTATATTGATTCGGGTGACATGATCACGGTCAGATACCAAACCTACGATCCCGCCACAACCGCTGCGGAGCTTGAAGGGCTGGTGGGTGCGCAGTCCGAAAAGGTCAGACACACCATGATCAGCGGCAAAAAGCATGCAGAAAATCAAGAGATCGTACAGGTATAAAAATAGCCGATGAGCACCGCTCATCGGCTATCTTTTAATCTTTCCATACAAAGTTATAATTGATCGACTCGCCGCCATCCACAAGGATGCTCTGCCCCGTGCAGAAGGTGTTGGTCACGGTCAGAAAGTATGCCCACTCGGCAATCTCCTCGGGGGTTGCCCATTTTTTAAGCGGGGTTTCGTCCATGATCTGCGCCCAAAGGTCGGGATCATCGATCACGCATTGATTCAAGGGCGTCAGCACGCCGCCCGGGTCAAGGCTGTTGCAGGTTGCGCCGAATTTGGCGACTCGCATTGCCACGTTCTTGGTATATGCCAGCACGCCGCCCTTGCTGGCGCAATATGCGGGAAACTCCGCGCCCGTATGTGCGCTTGCAGAGCCGATATTGAGCACCGAACGAATAGCGGGCTGCACGCCGTATTTTTCTGTGATATGAATCAGCGCCTTGAGGTTGATATCAATATCGTCCTCGTTCTGCGTGCCTGCGTTATTGACAAGGATCTCCACGCCCTCGATCTCGGGCAAATGCTCCTTGTCGCGCACGTCGCACTCATAGTGGGTATATGCGGCATTTTCTATGCTTGCCGCTTGGCGGTCAATGCCGATCACGTCATGCCCTGCTACCAAAAAGCGTTCTGCAATGGCTTTACCGATGCCCTGCGATGTGCCTGTAATCAATATTTTCATGCCTTGTTTTCCCCTTCTACATAGTCAAAATACGCTTTTCCGACGTTTTCCGCGCGCCATTTCTTGGTGATACGGTAGCCGATGGGCGAGAATACAATCTCCATGATCAGCTCTGCAACCGCACCCGTCAGTGCGCAGGTGGCGCATTGCAGCACCGTCCAGCAAAAGCCATCCCAAAAGATGGGCGCAAAGAATACGAACACGATCACGGAAAAGATGAAGTTATCCAGAAACTGTCCGATAAAGGTGGATACGTAGGTGCGCATGGCATAGGCGAGCTTGCCGTCCGGATTTTTGCGAAAGGCTTTGCCGATGGTGTGATTGAGCAGATTATTGATCACGGCAGATGCCAAAAAGGCTACGGTACTGCCCAGCAGCACGAACCACGTGCCGCCGAATATGCTGTCAAATGCGGTATAATCATTGGCATTTGATACAATGACGCTTGCCACGAAAAAGATCAGGCAGGTCAAAAGGTTGATTGCCGCTGCGTGAATGGAAATGATGGTGGATGCCTTGGGTCCGAAATGCTTGGTGATGATATCCATGCACATAAAGGACAACCAGGAGATCAGAATGCCGCCGTCCAGCGCGATCCAGTCCAGCTGCAAAAGCGTTTTGTTGGCAAGCAGATTCATGCAGATGACGCTGACCGCAAACAGCGTTACCACGGTTGCGGGGATGGAGCGCAGCAGAATCTTGGTTTCTTGCGCGGTTCTTTTCATATATGTCACGATGTTCCCTCCTCGGGGCGATAATTGTCGTAGATTGATTATATCACACATTTGACGATTGTTCAATATCATTTTGCAAACTAAGCAAAGAAAATGCCGATGAGGGCAGCCATGGGCGACCTCACCGGCAAAATTTATCTTTTCTTGTACATAACCAACTCGGGATTTTCACCGTTTTCTTCATAACGGCAGATCAAAAGGAAATCCATATTCCCTGCAATGCCGTAGCACACGCCTGCCTCGCCTTCCAGCTGACTGCCAAGATACGTGGCATTGTCGTCAAGAAATTTCACATTCACGCCACTCGGTAGCGTATATTCCATATTGATAAACGCTCCCGAAAGCACGTTGAGCTGCGTGACAGAGGGTAATCCCTCGAGTTCTAAAAGCGCATTGAATTCTTTGACCAACTGTTGCTTGAACTCTTCGAACCGCTCTCTGCCTCCGATCTCAACGTACCGCTTCCATGCATCCAGCGTATATTCCCCGTCCGCATAACACCATTTGCAGTAGTCCTCGTTCAGAAATCCGTCCTTTTCACGGCTGATGAAGGAGTCCTCCAAGGGCATGCCGCAGCACGTGCAATACAGCGCTGTCGGTGAGCCGAGCAGCGTGTTGATCGATACCCCAAACAGCCCCGAGAGTAATTTCAGCGTCTCCGTGTTGGGCACGGTCTCACCGTTCTCCCAGCGCGATACCGCCTGCCGCGTGACGTATACCTTTTCTGCAAGCTCCTCTTGCGAAAGTCTCATTTTTGTGCGCAGATCATATATAACGTTTTTTGTTTCCATACATTCCCTCCATACGTGTCATTGGTATGATTGTATCACATTTTTGTGCGCTTGGCAAGCAACCTGCTGTTGCGGGGTTGCAATATTCGTGAAGTTGTGTTAAAATAGTATTGTAAAACCGGAATAGGAGGACTTATTATGCTCGAATTAAAGCAATGCTGCTCGGTACCCTTTCCCGAAAAGCTGTTTGAAGCGTATGAGATCAAGGACAACGTCATCTATGCAAACGTAAACGCTTCAAAGGTAATAGATATGATCAAGCGTTTTGTTTGTATGCACGATGAGCCCGTATTTTTTATTCTGGAACTGCCGCGCAAGGACTATGACGGTATTACCGAATCCAAGACCCTCAAGAATGCGCCCGAAGATTTTGACGTTTACTATATGGATGGAATGAATGCACAAAACGCCTGCAATTGCTTGGATGCCATTGGCGCTTTCCTTGTGGGTGACGGCATGAACACTTTTGGATTTGGCTGCCATCAGTCCCAAGAGGAAATCCTGTTTGGCAAATACAACGTCATGACCGTTTTTGCAAAAGATCCCGATGCTTACCGCCCTTTCATGGAAAGCTTTGAAATTCCGTATACCGACAAGCTGATCACCGCCTGGGATACGTTTGATGCACAGCATCCCGGTGAATGCGAGCTCTGCATTTCCCCCAATACGGGCAAGACCATCTACGACATTCCCGAACTGTACAAAGACTTCGGCATGTATTTATACGAGGAGCGCAAGGAATACCAGGACGGCATCGAAAAGCCCATCACGTATGACGAGCTGATCGGGAAGGTATTGCTGGTTGGCATTACATATTACACAAATGATGACCAATTCATTGAACAAAAGCAATTATACGGAACCGTGACTGAGGCAACCAAGGCACTGATCCGAATCAAACAAAAGGACTGCACGGAATTTACGCTGCCTTCTGATCTCAGCTCAACCAAAAGGGCGCGTCCGGGTGATTATAAACTGCGTTCCACGGGAGAAGTCGTGGTCGATCCCGATTTTCTCGCAACATGGAATCTCTACAAAGGAGAATGACTATGGACAACATCAAAATTCGTCTTGAAACCGAAAAGGATTACAGAGCAGTTGAAGAATTGACGCGCAAGGCTTTCTGGAACGTCTACAAGCCCGGTGCGGACGAGCATTATTTCGTGCACATGATGCGAAATCACCCCGATTTTATTCCCGAGCTTGCATTTGTGCTGGAAAAGGACGGCGAGATCATTGGCAACATCATGTACACCAAGGCTTGGCTGGAGGACGCGGACGGCGTGCGCAAGGAGATTCTTTCGTTTGGCCCGCTTTGCGTTGCTCCCGCATATCAACGTCAAAAGCTTGGCAAGATTCTGATCGAGCACTCTTTTGAGGTAGCGCGCAGCATGGGGTATGACGTGAATATCAACTTCGGCAATCCCGGCAACTACGTCAGCCGCGGATTTGTCAGCTGCAAGAAGAAAAACGTAAGCTTTGTAAGACCCGGCAATTATCCCACCGCGTTGCTTGTTTGCGAGCTGGTGCCGGGCGCGCTTGAAGGAAAAGCGTGGATGTATATTCCCTCCACCGCTGCAGATTGCTGTGACGATACCGATGCTGTTGAAGCATTTGATGCTACCTTTCCCAAAGAAGAAAAGAAATGGATGCCCAGCCAGGAGGAGTTTTACATTTACAGCCATTCTTCTGTAGTCAGATAATAGTAAACCGCCGATGAGCAAGCCCTCATCGGCGGTTTTGTCTTATTGATATTGATCTGTCCACTCTTGTCTTGTCATGCGGTAAACAAAATGCGGCACACCGTCATCGTCGTATTGCTTGATGCGCGTCATGCCGATTGAGGCTGCGGTGGAATACGAGGCAACGTTGGTGCAGGTCATGTAGGAATACACCGCATCAAAATCGGTGTGCGTAAAGCACCAATCACGCACAGCCCTTGCCGCCTCTTTCGCGTACCCTTGACGCCAATGGTGCTTGTTTATATGATATCCGATCTCGGGCAACCACGAGCCGTCAATGGGCTGCATGGTAATGCCGCAATCCCCGATACATTCGCCACTCTCCTTGAGCTCGATCGCCCAAAGTCCGAAGCCGTATTTGCGGTAATTCTCAAAGCTCCAATTCAGCCAACGCTGCGTGCCTTCCTTGTCGTAGGGCTTGGGATAATGCCGCATGGTCTCGGGATCGGATAAAATGGCGTACAAGGCATCAAAATCGCTCTGTACGTACTCGCGCAGCACGAGGCGTTCAGTTTCCAACATCCGTTTCATACGTTCTCCTGTGTGTGTTTTTGGTACTCGTACAGCCGATACAGCTTGCGCGAGAAGCTGCCTGCGTACAGCTTGGCGAATATGCGTTTTTCGCTTCCCTTCAGCTGCTCAATATAGTGCGCGGGGGTCATATCGTGCGTGCGGACAAAGGCAATGCCGCCCGCCTCGATCACGGTCGGGTCATCTATGCCCCACACCTGCGTCACGCCCACGTCGTTGATGGGATTTTTATACTTTGAAAGCTGAGCTGCACGCTCGGAATACGCATCCATCAGCAGTTCAACATCCTCAAAATGCGCGCTCAACGCGGCAAGGGCGTTTTGCAGCTCAGCGTGCGTCATATACATACTGATGCCCTCCATGACCACGACGGCGTGCTTTTTCTGCGGAACAAGTGCGAGAAAGGCGCAATCGCGTGCGTCCCCAGCAAGCATTTTGTAATGATCGGTTTCGGTAAAGTAGCGTTTTCTCTCGGCGATGACGTCGGGAAAATCCACGTCATACCACAAGGGATGCTTGCCGATACGCTCAGCACGGCTGTCCATGCCGCAACCGATATGCAGTACCACCGCATCGGGGTTGCTTGCAACACGCTCGCGCACCCAATCGTCAAATACGGCGGAGCGAATCCCCATATAGTACGCCAGCCACTTTGACTTGGATTTTCCCCGCAGCGCAAAGCCCTCGGCTGCCCAGATCTGCTCTGCCTTGGGATCGTGCAGAAAGAGTCCGCGACTACTGACGTACGCCTTGCCGTACAGTGGGATATATAAGGTTTTGTTGATGTTATTCATGAATCATCCTCGTTTTCTGATAGGCAGCAGCATGCGCGTCTGCTTTTTATACTCCTCGTAGCCGGGCTTGCGGGATTGGCGTCCCTCGGCAAGCGGAATGCTGACAGCCAAAAACAGCACGGTATTGGCAATAGCACCGCCAAGCAGATACCACGCTTGCGGTGCGGCACACACTACAGCAAGGCCTACACCCCACCACATGAGAATCTCACCGAGGTAATTGGGATGGCGGGAATATTTCCAAAGTCCGCGACGGATAAACGCGCCGTCACGGTGGCGGCGGAAGGTATGCATCTGGATATCTGCAATGCCCTGCAAACTTGCGGCACACACGGACAAAAACACAAAGGCAATGCTTACAGGATTGGCTGCAAGCCCCTCACGCACGGCATATACTGCGGGCAGAATGCACCCCCAAACCACCAGCGTGGGGACCATATGTATGCCCGTAAAGTTGACAAAAGGATAAAACGCGCCCGTTTTTTGGTGCAGCATGGTATATCTCCAATCCTGATGCGTCAGGTTTCCGAAGGTATACGCCCAGTTGGCGGTCAGACGAACCGCCCAAAAGGACACGGCAATAAGCAGCAGCACGCCAAGGGCTGTCAATTCCCTACCCGGCGCAAACGCTACCAGTATCACGGGAGGCTGCACGCTCCAATACGGGTCATAGACCGATGCATTGCCGAAGATCACGCTGCAGGCAAAGGTAAACACGGTTGCCGCAACGTCCGCGATCAGCAAAGACAGCCACCAATCAAAATCAAGCGTGCGATACACAAGCACGCCAACCAAGGTTGCCAATATATATATACGACACTGATTACGGCAAAGCTTGCCGCGCAGTTTTGCTTGATACGGTTCATCTTAAAAATCCAAGCCTTTCCCGGAAAATTCCCCTATTGTGCTAAAACATGGCGAAAAAGCACCGATTACTTTCTTCCCAAAAACCGCCTGCCCTGCTCATGCACAAGCTTGCGGTTCATTTGCCTTATTATACCAAAAAAACACGTTTGTTGTCAACGCCTTTACGCAAAAAGGATCGCCCCCACCCGGAGCGATCCTTTTTTGTTTTTATTTGGACAGCGCCAGATCGATTGCTTTTGCAGCAGTCTTTCCCGCGCCCATTGCCGAAATCACGGTAGCAGCACCCGTTACTGCGTCACCACCCGCATAGACGGCATCTTTGGAGGTCAAGCCATCCTCGTTTACAACGATTCCGCCCCAACGGTTCACCTCAAGTCCATTGGTCGTGGACTTGATCAAAGGATTGGGCGAGGTACCGATCGACATGATCACGGTATCCACGTCAATGGTAAACTCGCTGTTCTCAACCGCAACGGGACGGCGTCTGCCGCGCTCGTCAGGCTCTCCCAGCTCCATTCTGACGCACGTCATACCCCTTGCAAAGCCGTTTTTGGGGTCTCTTTGGTCATCGGGATTATGATAACCCAAAATCTCCACGGGATTGCACAAAAGGCAAAATTCAATGCCCTCTTCCATGGCGTGCTCCACCTCCTCACGACGTGCGGGAAGCTCCTCCATGGAGCGTCGGTATACGATATAGACCTTCTCTGCTCCCAAGCGTAACGCGGTTCGTGCTGCGTCCATGGCTACGTTTCCGCCACCAACGACCGCAACCTTGCCGCCCTTCATGACAGGCGTTTGCGGTGCTTGCAGATACGATTTCATCAGATTGCTTCTGGTCAAAAACTCGTTTGCAGAATAAACACCGTTCAAGGACTCACCGGGAATGCCCATAAAGTTGGGAAGTCCCGCACCCGAGCCGATAAACACGGCTTGATATCCCATCTCAAAAAGCTCGTCTACCGTCAGCGTTTTTCCGATGACCACGTTGGTCTCGATCTTTACGCCAAGCTTTTGCAGCGTATCGATCTCTTTGGCAACGATCGCCTTGGGCAAACGGAATTCGGGGATGCCGTAAACAAGCACGCCGCCTGCCGTATGCAAAGCCTCAAACACCGTTACCTCATATCCTTTTTTGGCAAGATCGCCCGCGCAGGTAAGTCCTGAGGGACCCGAACCAACCACCGCTACTCTGTGCCCGTTGCTTTCGGGACGCTCGGGCAGCTCCGCGCAAAAGGTATTATGCCAATCGGCAACGAACCTTTCCAGTCTTCCGATACCGACCGATTCACCCTTGATGCCGCGCACGCAACGCGATTCGCACTGCGTTTCCTGCGGACAGACGCGTCCGCAAACTGCAGGCAGCGAGGAGGATGCCGCAATGACCTCGTATGCCCCTTGAAAATCGCCCTGCTTGATCTTTTCGATAAATGCGGGAATATGCACCTTAACGGGACAACCGTCCACACAGGGCATATTTTTGCAGTTCAGGCAGCGGTTTGCCTCGTCGATCGCCATCTGCTCGGTATAGCCCAGCGCAACCTCGTCAAAGTTATGCGCGCGCAGCCTTGCGTCCTGCGTGGGCATTGCATTTCTTTGCGGATTCATGTTCGCCTTTGCCATATCACTGCACCTCCTTTTTATAGAGATTGCAGGCAGCTTCGTACGCATGGCGCTCAAATGCACCGTACATTCTGCCGCGCGTCATTGCCTCGTCAAAATCGACCTCATAGCCGTTAAAATCGGGACCATCCACGCAAGCAAACTTAGTTACCTTTTTACCGTCAACGTTCAGCGTCAGTCTGCAACCGCCGCACATGCCCGTACCGTCGATCATAATCGGGTTCATGGAAACGGTGACGGGAGTTCCAAACGGCTTTGCGGCAGCAACGACGTATTTCATCATGACAAGCGGTCCTATGGTAATGATCATGTCAAACTGCTCCCCTGCTTCCAGCAGCCTCTTCAAGGGCTGGGTGACGTTGCCTTGCTCACCGTACGAGCCGTCGTCAGTCATGACGTACAGGGTGTTGGTGCAGGCACGGAATTCCTCTTCCAGAATAAGCAGATCACGGGTTCTGAAGCCGATGATACCGGTCACGTCCGCCCCCATTTGAGCGAGAGCCTGCGCAATGGGCATTGCGATCGCGCAGCCCACGCCACCGCCAACGATACACACCTTTTTCAGCCCCTCCAGGTGCGTTGCCACACCCAAAGGTCCGACGAAATCCTGCAAGCAGTCCCCCTCTTGCTTCAAGGAGAGCTGATACGTGGTTGCGCCGACGACCTGAAAAATGATCTTGACCGTGCCCTCTTGCTCGTTGACGCCCGCAACGGTAAGCGGAATACGCTCCCCCTGCTCATCAACGCGCAGAATGATAAACTGCCCGGGACGCGCCTTTTTTGCAACCAACGGTGCATGTATCATGAGCTGAATGACCGTTGGATTCAATACCTTTTTGTCTACGATTCTATACATTTGGTTCTCCATTTTCGCTACACTGAGCTGACCTTACTCCAATGTTGTGTTTGTTTTTTTGAGATTTATTCGTCCTTTGCAGCAACTGCGTCAACCTTACCGTCGCCGTCAGCGTCCACGCCGACAACGTCGATCGTACCGTCACCGTCTACGTCGATGCCGACTGCATCAGCCTTTCCGTCACCGTCGACATCAATCACGATTGCGTCAGCCTTGCCGTCACCGTCTACGTCAACCGCAACTGCTACAGCAGGGTTCTTATCAGCCTTCTTGATGCCGATCAAGCCAACGATCAGCAGCACGATCGCCAAAAGTGCGGTCAGCGCACCGACAACGATCAGCGCAACGCCTACGAAGGTATTCAGAGCAGCTGCAAGCAGACCGCAGATCAGCAGCACGACGATAAGCACGCCGAAGATCATCTTGACCAGCTCAGCCTTGAACTGCATAAACTTCTTTTCAGCCTTGACAATGCGAATGATGGGCAGGATGATGAGGTACAGCGCGATCAGACCGCAAACAACCCAGCGGATAATGCCCATAATCAGACCGACTACACCGGGTAATGCAACACCGTTGATGCCGATTGCAATCAGCGCGGTGATAATGCCGTAGATTGCAAGCACGACACCGATGACCATGGTTACGATCGAGAAGAACAGGTCAAACACGCCCTTCTTCTGCTTGATGTTGACAATGCCACCGATCAGGTTGGGAATGGTGGTCAGTACCAAGGAGATACCGATCAGAGCGAATGCAGCGCTGAGTACAACGCCGAAGATCTGAGGAAATGCAAGCACGAGTGCGCCTGCACCGATCAGAATGCCCGCAAACAGCAGATTGACGATGACCGAAACGATCACGTTGGAAATAACAGCTTTTTTGTTCATGATAAAGCTCCTTTTATGTAATAAATTTTTGAAAAACGAAATTAAAGATCGTCTGCATTCACCCCTGCGGGGAGGTTGAACGGCAGATCAATAGGTTTCTTTTGTACAGTCTGCAAAACGGAATCGGACTGTGTAAGAGAATCCTTCTCTTTTTCCATTACCCTCTTCATCGCCTTAGAGAGTCCGGCAAGTCCTACGATCAGGTGAACGATAGCAAAAACGGCAGTGATAACACCAAATACTCCCAAAATAATACCACATTTACTTGCAAGCTCGTCTGCAAACAGATGGGTCAGCAATAGCATCTCTATCACGATACCGATTAGCGGCTTATGTATTTCTACCCTAAACTGCAAAGCTCTGCTTTTTGAACAGATCATACTGAGCACGGGCAATAAAACCAAGCAACCAGCCACCAAAGACCCGATGACCAGGTTTATGGAATGCAATATCATATCCATTTCCCCTTGATTATTGAAAGAGACGTAGAACAAGCCTATGCTCCCAATGCCCTCACAAACCAAAAAAACACTCAAAAGCAGCGTTGTCCCCGAAAATGCCACCGGAACGATTTCTTTGCTTTTTACCACTCGGAAAACGTCCGAAATCACGGTTGGAAGACTTGTGATAAACAAACCTACCCCTATCAAAGCGAAATAAATAAAAACGAACTCTTCCAACGCACCGTACATGACAAAGACGACTGCACCGCCAACCAATAACAGCAAAGAGAGAATCATGGTTAAAATTGCCGTAATAATGACGGTAGACATCACTGTTGCTTTATTCATACACACTCCTTTTCGCCATCACAGATCGTCTGCATTCACCCCTGCGGGGAGGTTGAACGGCAGATCGGCAGGCTGCCCCTGCTCGGATGCGGGTTCCGGCTCCTGCACCTTAGCTGCAGGCTGCTTTTTGATGATCAAACCGAAGACGAGGACGAAAACGGCAAGCGCGAGCGTCAGCGCCGTGTTGATGCCAAAGGAAGCATACATGGAAATTCGGGCAAACCTGATAAGCATATCCGTTCCCATACGGTTAAATACGGGATTGAGCAGAGTTTGGATCAAGGAAATCAGATTAGGCACCAGAATCAGCGCAGCAACCACCGGATTATGCAGCTCTGCTTTGATCTGCAGCCACTTTTTCTTTGCGCGCAGCACGCTGATCAGATAGATGCCCAGCAGGTACAGTGCAACGATGGTGGTCAGCAGCGTATACGCAATGTTGATGTAATTGAAAAGGGCAAGCAATTTGTCCAAGGACATCGCGATATCCAATCTGTAATAATACTCGATAATAAAGAGTCTCGCAGTCGTGAGCAACCAGCTCAAAACAGCAAATACAGCCCAGACAATGCCGATCAACAGCGTTGCCACAGATGCGATGAGATCAAACACGCCCTGCTTTTTCTTAGCCTGCTTGATACCAAAAATCAAGAGCACAACGGTGGGCAATATGAGAGCCAAGCAAAGCAGCACGTTTGCAGGCAAGGAGATTGTCGTGTTGTTGATCAAAAAGCCCAGCAATAGGTTTAATACCCCGCAGCCTGCGTACAAAAACAGCATGACAGCAGTTAAGATCGAGTTGATTCTAACAGTTATTGCGTTCATTTTATGCCTCCTTATGTTTTAAGATCCATGCGAGTGCATCGGGTGCAATGATGTCAGAAAGATTATCCCCTTTTGCAAGTCGCTCTCTTGCCAAGGTGGAGCTGACATGCGCGTATGCGGGGTCAGCGGGCAAATACAGCGTACGTGCACGGGGATTGTGCGCAAGGTTCCATGCGGCATGGATCTGCTCGTAGGCAAAATCCTGCTCGTTCCGAATGCCTTTGACGATGGCACTGCCTTCAAATTCATCAAAGGCATCGATCAAAAGTCCACCGCGCGTTTCCACGCGCACGTTTGGAATATCGGCGCAGGTCAGACGCGCGATGTGCACGCGTGCGTCTGTATCAAAGGCGTATTCCTTGACCTTGGCGTCCTTGACGTACTTGGTCATGTCGTTATGCATAACCAGCACGACCACCTCATCAAATATCTCGGCTGCGGCGGCTATGACCTGCTTATGTCCCAACGTCATGGGGTCAAAGCTGCCCGGAATGATGGCGCGGCTCATACCTCGGTCTCCGTCACGGGCTCAAGAATGGTAACGTACGAGGATGCGTGATGCGTTTTGCCTACCACGCGGTAGCGGTCGCACAACGCAAAATGCTTGCCCCAGATGTTCTCCTTATCCGATTCGCACACCACGCGCGCACCGGGCTTGAGAAGATCATAGCGCAAAAGCAACAGAAGCGACTCGGAAAGTGCGTCGGATGCGTAGGGCGGATCCAAAAATACGATATCGTATTGCTCTCTGCCCTGTCGGCTCTTGAGAAAATCGGCGTAGTCCGATTTGACCACAAAGCAATCGGGCGCGAGCTTGGTCTTGAGCATATTCTTGTAAATGACGTCCACGGCAGGCTTGGATTTGTCCACGATGATTGCGTGGCGCGCACCGCGCGAAACAGCCTCCAGTCCCATCTGACCCGAGCCGCCGAACAGATCCAGCACGTCTCTGCCTTCAATATCGAATTGGATCATGGAAAAGATGGCTTGCTTGACTCGCTCGGTAGTGGGGCGCGTGGTGTCCGTGCCCTCCAAGGTATACAGCTTGCAGCCTCTTGCTTTTCCCGTAATAATTCTCATCATAAATAATCACTTCCCTTTATAGTATGCAATAATCGCGTCGGCATCCTTTTCTCCAATGCCCTTGATCGCCATCAGCTGTGCCTTGTCTGCACGCTTGACGGCTTGCAAGCCGCCCGGCATTTTTAAGAGTGCAGCGGCTTTGGCAGGTCCGATGCCCGGAATTTTGGTCAGCGACGAGGTCACAAGACTCTTGCCCTTCGCCTTTTTCATGCTGCCCACGGTATAGCGGTGCACTTCCTCTTGTATGCCGTACACAAACTGAAATACGGCGGTCTCCTTGGCGATACTGATCTCCTCGGTATCCGTACAAAGTGCGCGCGTTTTATGAAAGTCGTCCTTGACCATGCCGAAAATCGGAATATCAATGCCCATCTCTTGCGCAAGCTCACGCACCACGCCTACGTGCCCCTTACCGCCGTCCAAAAGAATGAGGTCGGGATACTCCGAAAAGCTGCCTTCCTCGTCCGCAAGATGTGCAAAGCGGCGCGAGAGTGCCTCACGCATGCTGGCGTAGTCGTCTGTGCCCTCCACCGATTTGATCTTGAAGGTACGGTAATCGCGCTTGGCAAAATTTGCGTCCTTGGTCACGATCATGCCTGCTGTCAGGTGCTCCTTACCAAAGTTGGAGATATCGTACGCCTCAATACGCGCAGGGTAGCTTTCCAGCTCCAGTATATGCGCAAGGCGGAGCAATACGCCCTCCTGCCTCGTCTGGTGCGTAGCACTCTTCTCTGCTACCTCGCGCGCGTTTGCCGTCACGGTCTCGCACAAGGCGCGCAGCGTGCCTCTTTCGGGAGTACGGATCTCAACCTTGCGCCCTGCCAGCTTGCCGAGAAATTCGGCTGCCGTGGCGCGTGCGTCCTCGTCGGGCGAGAACGAAATGAGTATCAGCTTGGGGATATCCGATCTGCCTCTGTACAGATCGCAAATAAAGGATACCAAAGACTCGGTATCGGTAATATTCTCTTTATCAAACAAGTAATCCTGCTTGTCGGTGCAGACGCCGCCGCGCACGAAGAATACCGAGAGTGCGGACAGGACGCCGTCGTCGTACAAGCCGAATACGTCGTAATCGTCATCGGGTGCGCCCACCACGCTTTGCTTTTGCGAAAGGCGATCCAGCGCTGCAATGGTATCGCGGCAAACGGCTGCCGCCTCGTATCGCTCCTGCTCGGCAAGTGCGTACATCTGCTCGGTCAATCTCCGCTTTTCCGATGCGGTATTGCCGCGCAATATCTCGGATGCGGTATGGATCTTATCCGCGTATTCCTCGGGGCTTACCTTGCCCGTACAAACGCCGCAGCATTGTCGGATCTGATAATACAGACAGGGACGCTCCTTGCCGATCTGCTCGGGAAATTTGCGCTTACAGTTCGGTAACTGCAAGGCTTTTTGCAAGGAGCTGATCACCGCATACACGGTGGACGTGCCCGAATAAGGCCCGAAATATTTGCCCTTGTCGGAATCTCGCTTGCGCGTCATAACCAGGCGCGGGTACAGCTCGTCCGTAATTTTGATGTAAGGGTAAGATTTTGCATCCTTGAGACGGATGTTATATTTGGGGGTATGCTGCTTGATCAGCGTGTTTTCCAAGGAGAGCGCTTCGATCTCGGTCTCACAAAGAATATAGTCAAATGCGTGTACACGCTCGACCATGCGCGCTGTTTTTGCATTCTTTTCGCTGTTCTGAAAATACTGCGACACACGGTTTTTGAGCTTGCGTGATTTGCCCACGTAAATAACCTTGCCGGCAGCGTCCTTCATGATATATACGCCCGGAGTCAAGGGCAAGGAGTTTGCCTTGTCCAGCAGCTTTTGTAATCTGTTTTGATCTGCCATAGCTTCCTCCTCCGGGCTAAGATAAAAAATGAAAAAACGGTGTGCGGACACTTGCGTCATGTCCCTTCACACCGTTTTATACAAGCGCTTCGCTTTACTCAGCAAATCCGGAATTGATGAGTGCCTGCAAGCCCTGCAGTGCAAGCTCTTCATCCTGTCCATCAGCAGTCAGCGTAACAGACATGCCCTTGGCAATACCCAAAGACAGCACGCCCAAAAGGCTCTTTGCATTGACCTTGCGCTCTTCCTTCTCGATCCAGATCGAGCATCTATAGCTGTTCGCCTTCTGAATGAAGAAGGTAGCGGGTCTGGCATGCAAACCGCTCGCATTGGTAATAACAACTTGACAAGACTTCATATCTTTCTCCCGTTCTTCGTTAGTAATATATAGCAATTACACACAGTTTCACTACTATAAGTATAACAAAAGCGCGTGTCAAAATCAAGCGTCATTCTATAGGAATTTATGACAAGTGCAGCCGTATTTTTCGTCATTTTGCACAAATCCGTCAGCCGTCTTTTTAGCCGACTAAAATCCGCCGAAAGCAGCTTATTCTTCAACAGCCTCGGTGATCTGCAAAATGCGTACCTCAACCGATACGGTATCGGTATAGATTTCCAAAACCTGTCCGGGTGTAAGCATATAAGAGCCTCCGATCACCAGCGTTCCCTGCTCAAGCACGCCGGGTACGGAACGGAATACACCCTCAACGGATATCGATTGTTGTTCGGCATCATCGTTTTTCAGCATAGCAACCGCGCTGCTTTCCACGTGATCCGCATGCAACGCCAGTGCACCGATTCGCAAGCCCGTAGCACCGTCATACACCTGGTTTCCGCTATTCAAATAGTCCACGTAGCTTTCGTATGCGTTCTCTATTTCAAAATATACCATATACGATTCTCCCGTCTCCTGACGTGCGTTGGGATCGTATATAAAGCAACGGTACACGACGCCTGCAATGCATGCGGCAATCAGAAAGCCGATAAAAATATCAACGAAAACGCCTCCCGAAGAAAACAGCTTTTCATTCTTCTCTGTTTTATTCATGTCAAGCCTCCTTTTCCGTGATCTGCAGCTCCACGGTTACCGCATCGCTGACAAGTCCGCTGAAGCGATAGGTATATGCCTTGCCCACAGCGATCTTGGTCTGACCTGCAAAGTAACCGAGCGTGTAATTGTAGTTAGCCATAGTGCGCACTACTACGTAAACGTCAGTAGTACCGTCGCCGTTGTCCTCGCAAGAGACAGACAGCACCGTTCCTACGGGCGTGCTCTGCTCTTGCTCCAACACGAACACGTCGCTGTCGGGACGGATCACGCAATCCCCTTTTTCGTCATATACCAGCGCAGAGGAAACGTTTTCTGCCAAAAGCGTATACGTAATTTCCTTTTCCGCATAACGCGTGGAAAAATAGTTATTGAGTGCATAAATGCCCCAAACCGCGCCCGCAATCACGGCAAGCAGCACCACAACGATCAGAATATCGACCGCAATGGGCAACCCCTTCTTGCGAGGCTTTTTCTTGACCTTAGGTGCTTTACGGATCTTTTTCTTGCTATCACCCATGAGCGCAAGCGAGGTCTCCGGTGCAATACTGGAGGCTTTTTGCTCGTCCGTGGTAATCTGATTTTTCTTATGATCAGACATAGAATTTCAGTCCTCTCTCTCTTATTTATCTTTTGCGGAACGCAACGTCCGTGCGTTCCCCGCTGCCCACATGCGTGTGCACAGCGCGGTCGTGAGTATCGTATTGCGTACGCAGACTTGCTACGGTCAAACCAACGATCAGCCAGATCAACCCAAACAAGCTTGCGTTATTCATCAAATTGCAGGAAATTCCCATGACCAGCACGCCAAATACGCCTGCAAGTCCCGCTGCTACGCGCGCCTTTGTGGTATGGTTACCGCCCCAGCGCAAATAGGTCAATACGCAGATCGTAAACATCAGCAAAGAGCCAAGCAGCATCAGCACGCCAATATATCCGCATTCTGCAAGCAGCTGCAGGTAGGTGTTTTGAATATCAGTCACGTTTTCCATACCGGGTGCTGCATATTGCGCAAGCACGCTATGGACGGCAACGTCGCCAAATCCCACGCCCAGTCGGTTATCGGCAGACATTCTCAGAACGCCTTGCGCGATCTGTCGTCTGTAAGCAGCACCGTCCGCATAAGCGGTTGCTGCGTCCAGCACCGATTGAATGATCGGAAGCTGGCGCAAGCCAAGCAAGCTGTTCAGTTCCTTGTGCCATACCGCCGCACAGGTAACGGGAAACGAGATCAGCATAGCGGCACTCAGCGAGCGATGGCTATATACGAAGAAGAAGATAGCCATTGCAGTCAAAAAGCCTGCCCACACACCGATCTGCATGGTAAAGAATATGGAAACACAGGCAGCAAGCACCCAAAGCACCTTCCAGAAAAAGCCGGTAACTGTACGCTTACCCACAAAACGGCTGAGCATGACGGGAAGCAGCAGCATCAGCATGCCGCATACCATACTGCTCTGTCCGAAAAACGCATCGTATCTTGCAAACAGCGTTGCAAACATCGAAAGGTCAACACGCGCTATAGTCATATCCAGGAAATACAAAATCTGCGCCATGGGCAATACGCTGACTATCGCCAGCACCGTGCCCGAAGCTGCCAGAAGCTTATAGCAGCGATCCAGCCATTCGCGAGAACGCATCAGGTTCACGATCGGGAAATACATGGCAATCAGCAAAGCATAGCCAAAGCCGTATATCATGCTTAAGGCACTGCCCTGCGTCAAAAGTCCGTTCAGTGCAAACACACCGACAAGCAGTAAAAGCGAGAAATCTACCAGCCGCACGTGCATCACGCGCTTTCCGCGGATCAATTTACTTGCATAGCTGATCAAGGTGATAAAGGCTATGAGCACCGCGCACAGCACGGGATATCCCGTGATCCACCAAATGCCCACGGTTCCTGCAGCCAGCAGCACGCCGCTTTCGGGAATATACAACACCGTGATCGCCAATACCAACAGCAACGCAAGCACAGGCACGGTTGCAGGGTGCACGAAAAAGGTCAGCGCGCCTGCTCCTACGCCAAGGATCAATGCAGCATATACCATCAGTGTGCTGCCTCTTTCCTTTTCCTTGCTCTTGCGACGCTGTTCAAGCCCGAGGTAAGAGCGCAGGATCTTGCCCACGATACGGCTGCCAAAGGCTGCACGATACAGGGATTTACCCGTGCAAAGCAGAGGCAACGAAGCGAACGCAATCACAATGCCTGCAATGCCCCAACCGAGGTTACCGGCATAATGAACGGAAAGTCTTTCCGCAACGAAATATACGGCTGCACCGACTGCACCGTACATAAAGAAGAAAATGCCATACATGTTCAACGGGCAGTTGATAAAGAATTTCACCAAACGGTCCAAGCTGCGCAAAATGATACTGCGTTCGATCAAATACGCGCATCTCAAACGAATCTTGTGCAGTTTTTGTCTGAATTTTTTATCCGGTGTACCGAATACGCGTTCGCAAAGATCTCCCCACCTGCTCTCAAGCACTTCGTACGAGGAAAGCAATCTTGCAGGAAAGCAATTGATCAGTAAGGTATAGATCCAAAGCGACAGTCGGTTGAACAGATGGAAAAACAGTGAGCCTACTTTTTTCTTCTTGGGCGCACTTTTTTGCTCAGTCAAGACGCTCCCTCCTTTCAGTCGTGATTTTCTAACAGATCGGGTCTTTGCAGCTCGGTCTTTTCGGTGGCTTTTTGCAGCCGCCATGCATCAATATTGGCGTGGTGTCCCGAGATCAGTACGTCGGGTACCTTGACGCCGTGCCATTCATAAGGTCTTGTGTATTGGGGATATTCGAGCAGCCCCGAGGAAATGCTTTCCTTTTCGTAGCATTCGGGGTCTGCAAGCACGCCCTCGCAAAGGCGGGCAACGCAATCCACCACAATGCACGCGGGAATTTCACCGCCCGTGAGCACGTAATCGCCGATGGAAAGCTCCTCGTCCACGATCTCGTTGATCACGCGGCAGTCAATGCCCTCGTAATGTCCGCAAAGCAGCACCAAATTATCGTATTGTGCCAGCTCCTCGGCTTTTTTCTGCGTCAATACCTTGCCTGCGGGCGACATATAGATGACGCGGCGCGTGCCGGTAAAGCCGTCCTCTGCCTGCTTGTGCAGCACGCCTTGGAAGCAATTATAGACGGGCGGTGCTGCCATCAGCATGCCCTTGCCGCCACCGTAGGGCGTATCGTCCACGCGGCGGTGCTTGTCCTCGGAGTAATCCCTGATCTGGTGGGTATGTACCTCGATCGCGCCGCTCTTTTGCGCGCGCCCGATGATGCTCTCGCCAAGCACGTGATCCACCAGCTCGGGAAACAGGGTCATAATATCAAATCTCATACGTATTCCCTTTCGATCAGTCTTCCAGCATGCCGCCGATGGGTGCGACCAGAATACCGCGCTCCTCGTCAATGCCCTTGACAAACTCGGGCACGGCGGGCATCATGCGCTCACCGTCAGGTGTTTTGACCACATAAATGTCTGCGGGACCTTGATCCAGCACTTCAGAAAGCTGTCCGTAGACCTTACCGGTCTCCACGTCCACAAGGTCAAGCCCGATCAGCTCCGCGATCAGATATTCGCCCTTGGGGATCTTGAGGTCTTCTCTTGCCGCGTGCAGCACCTTGCCGCGCAGCGCGTTTGCGGCTTCCACCGTGGCAATGCCCTCCAGCTCGGCAATGACAAACTGCTTAAAGACCGACGCGCGATTGACGCGGATCTCCTTCATGCCCTCCTTGGTAGGCAGATAGACGCGCTTTAATTTTGCAAGCACCGCAGGGGTGTTGCACCAGGATTCTATTTTTACAGCGCCCATGACGCCGTGTGTATTGACGATTTTTCCACATTCGGGAAATGCGATCAGTTTCATAAAAAGCATCCTTTACTTATAGTTAGATTTATTATATCACATTATTTAGAATAATGCAACAGTTATTTTCAGTAAAAAATCGCCCGCGCGATGCGCGGGCGATGATTTTTAGTTTAGATCTCCATTTTGAGCTGACCCTGTGCTGCAAGGTCTGCCTTGTGCTTTTCCATGAGTGCGTTGATCTTGGTAACGGGATCAAGCAGATCACTGATGGTGGTGTCGTGGTTGAGCGTCTCAATGATGTAGGATACGTACTTGGACATCTCTACCTCAACGAACCAAGGCTTTTCTGCAAGCTCGGGGCGGCGGTAAACCAGGTTGGTGGACAGCACGCGGTCGATGACGCCTGCCTCGTACGCCTTATCAAACTTATCGCAGCCGTCGGTGAATAAGCCGAACGAAGCGCAAGCGAATACGCGCTTAGCACCTCTGCTCTTGAGCTGGGTTGCAACGTCCAAGAGAGATTCGCCCGAGGAGATCATGTCGTCCACGATCAGCACGTCCTTGCCGTGCAGATCCTGTCCGAGGTACTCGTGTGCCTCAATGGGATTTTTGCCGTTGACCACGATGGAGTAGTTGCGGCGCTTATAGAACATACCGATGTCAAGACCCAGCACCGAGGAGAAGAACATGCATCTCTGCATAGCACCCTCGTCGGGAGAAATGATCATCATGCTGTCCTTATCGATGATAATATCGGGTACGCTGCGTACCAGTGCCTTGATCATCTGGTAGGTCGGTCTGACGTCGTCAAAGCCTTCCAGCGGAATGGCGTTACAAATTCTGGGGTCGTGTGCGTCAAAGGTAATGATGTTGGAAACACCCATCGCTACAAGCTCCTGCAGCATCAGTGCACAGTCAAGAGACTCGCGTGCCTGTCTGCGGTGCTGTCTGCCCTCGTAAAGCATGGGCATAATGACGGTAATTCTTCTTGCTTTACCTGCGATTGCGGCGATGACGCGCTTAAGGTCTGCATAGTGGTCGTCGGGGCTCATGGGGACGGTCATACCGTACATCTTATAAGTAACGCTGTAATTGAACACGTCACAGATAATGTAAACGTCCTGTCCGCGCATGGACTGCTTGATCAGAGCCTTTGCCTCGCCCGTACCAAATCTGGGGCAAGACACGTTGACAAGATAGGTATCGTCCTGGCTCATGCCGTGCCAATCCTTCAGATAGTAGTCAACCTTTTTACCGATCTCCTCGCAACCGCGCATGCATACTACGCTAAGCTCGCCAAACTGCTGTTCCTTCATGTTGTACCTCCGTATTCTGTTGCTGTATTGTCAATTACTGCAGCTTGCAGAAGCGTGCGTACGCCTCGTCCCAAGCCTCTCTTTCGGTGCAGGGCTCGTAGTGCTTCATCTCAAAGGAGTTTGCAACCACGACTCTTGCTTCGGCAAGATCCTTGATCTCGCCCTGTGCGATTGCCTGGGAAACCAGGTTACCGATTGCAGTTGCTTCTTCAGGACCTGCGCATACGGGAATACCGCAAGCGTCAGCGGTCATCTGAGACAGGAACTTATCCTTGGTGCCGCCGCCCACGACGTTGATCATGGTTGCGGGCTTACCCTGCAGTCTGCCAATGGTGTCTACGGTGTAACGGT
Source organism: Eubacteriales bacterium (assembly GCA_045587385.1). Lineage (GTDB taxonomy): Bacteria > Bacillota > Clostridia > Oscillospirales > CAG-272 > SVQP01. The sequence continues at coordinate 20,725 of JAZNCE010000101.1, read as the reverse complement.
ACTTCAGAGCCAGCGACTCGTAAATGCAGCGAACAACCTCGCCAACCGTTTCGGGAACGGGCTGACCCGTCATGCGGCAGTAGTCGCGGATCTTTTCGGGCATGTTGCCGGGGGTATTGAAGGTCTTGTAGTCGACGTTGATGAGCGAACGGAAGGGGGTGCATTCCTTTGCCCAAGCTTCCATCTGTGCAAAGGAGTAGTCCTTGCCTTCTCTCTTCCACTGTCTTCTGGACTCCTGAATGATCCAAAGACCCATGATATTCTTAAGGAATCTGATGGTACCCTCTGCGCCGCCCTCGTTGGTGAAGTTGGCTTCTCTGGTTGCATCGGTGATCAGCGGAGCGTCCAGCTCTGCGCCCATGAGCGACCAGGTACCGGAGGAAATGTAAATGAAGTCCTTCTTGATTGCGGGTACTGCGATAACTGCAGATGCGGTATCGTGAGATGCGGTGGTGTAAACCTGAATGCGGTTCTTACCAACCTCATCGTTAATGGAAGGCAGCAGCGAGCCAAGGCAAGTGCCGGGCTGTACCATGGGAGCGAACTTGCTCTCGGGAATGCCGAGCTTTGCAAGCAGCTCGCCTGCAAGCTTTCTGGAGTTTGCGTCCAGCACCATACCGGTGGATGCGATGGTATATTCGGTTGCCATCTTACCGGTCAGGAAGTAGTTGAGCAGGTCAGGGATGAACAGGATCTTGTCGGCTCTGTCAAATGCTTCGCCGTTATCTCTCTTTTCAACAGCCAGCTGATTGAGCGTATTGAAGTCGATTGCCTGGATACCGGTCACACCGTAGATCTCTTCGGGGGAAACGAAGTTCTTGACGTAGTCGGTCACGTTTTCGGTTCTTGCATCACGGTAGTGAATGGGGTTCGCCATCAGTCTGCCGTTCTTGTCGATCATACCGTAGTCAACGCCCCAGGTGTCGATACCCATGCTGGCGATGTCGTCACCGTCGATGACGGTCTTGGTGATCGAGTTCTTGATCTCAAAGTAGATGCGCAGAATATCCCAGGTAAATCTTCCGTTGACGTACATGGGGTCGTTGGAGAATCTGTGATTCTCGCGCAAAGTCAGCTTTTCGCCGTCGAAGGAGCCAACGATACCTCTGCCGCTGGACGCGCCAAGGTCGATGGCAAGCATTTTTAATTCAGCCATAATACCCTCCCAAGTGTTTTTATAGGTTGACATAAATAGTGATAGTACATTATACCACATATTTTGTCAAATAGTGTGAACATAGTGTGAACGCTGCAAAGTTTTTTCACATTTTATCAAACAAAAAAAAGCATCGGCTTCCCTATTTTCGGAAAGCCGACTGACTTTTATTATTTTTGCTTTTTCTGCTCTTTTGCCTTGCGTCTTGCCTCGCGGCGCTCTTCCTTGGTAGGACGGTCGGATGCGGGCACAACGGGCGCAAGGATTCCCGTCAGGTGCCAGCCCTGTCTGCCGATGTTATATGCCGCAAACGAGGTCAGCAGCGCGGGGATGGGCAGAAGGAAATATACCCACCATTGATTCATCAAAGCAAAGCCGCCCGCAAACTCATGCTGGATAATGCCGAGATACATGCCGTGGATAAACTTGGTGATCAGATTGGCAAAAAATCCGATCGTGCCGCAGATCTCGTTTTCGGGGCACGCAAAGCCCAGCGTGATCAGTCCCGCCAGAATAAAGTTTGGCACGTTGGCACACAGCGCGATCAACAGTCCCTTGTAGATATTGGGCTTGGTGCCGCGCACCTGATGCGACATCTGATCCTTGCCACCGATCTCCCAGATCTGCACGTACAAAAGGAACAGATAGAATATGATGGCGCAAACGCTGGTGATCAGCAAAAGCGTTTCGCTGGTTGCTCCCGCGCTTCCCGTTTCACTGTTCTGCGTGCCGATACCGGTCACGGCAATAGCAAGCGCAAAGCCGAAAAAGCCGCCGATCATGCTCTGCACAAGCAGCATGCGCACAAAATCATAGGAATGTTTGGACAAAAAATTCTTCATAGGTACTCCGTTATCCTGTAATTGACTATATTATACCGATTTTTTGAAAATAAAACAAGTATAGGGCAAGAATGTTTACAGTTTATCCACTAAAAAATCACGGCTTGGTGTATAATAGTAATAGAATGTTAAAAAAGAGGGGTGAATTTATGGCTTACACAGTCAATATAGAGGAATTCCCTGCCATTGTGCGTGATTTCGCTTCCTATAAATCGGTCATTCAGGGCTGCTCGGATAAAACCGTGAGCGAATACCTTTCCGATCTGCGCACCTTTTTCCGCTGGCTGCTTGCCAAAGAGCAAGGCATCGGTATGGAGAGCGAGGATTTTGAGATAATAGACATAACGCACGTGGACCTTGACTATATCAAAGGCATTACCACCGACCGCATTTACGAATTCTTGGTATATACGGGCACGGTGCGCGGCAACGCGGGCGCGGCAAAGGCGCGCAAGCTTTCTGCCATCAAGGCGTTTTACAAGTATCTGACGGTCAAGCGTCACCTCTTGGAGGTCAATCCCGCTGCCGATATTGAAACGCCCAAAAAGAAAAAGGCACTGCCCAAGCACCTCTCACTTGACGAGTGCCGCATGCTGCTGGATGCCATCAAGAACGATACCGCATCGCCCAACCGCGTGCGTGACTGGTGCATGATCACGCTGTTTCTCAACTGCGGCATGCGTGTTTCCGAGCTTGCGGGCATTTCCCTGCCCGATCTGGACCGCGAATACCGTTCTTTGCGCGTGATTGGTAAAGGCAACAAGGAGCGTATCATTTACCTAAACGAGGCTTGCCGTGCAGCCCTTTCGCAATACATGCAGGTACGCACGCAGGAGAAATACGCCAAAAATACCGACAAGGCGTTGTTTTTAAGCGAACGCTGCCGGCGCATCAGCGTCAAGACCGTACAGTATACCGTTTACAAGTACCTTGATCTTGCGGGGCTGGGGGCTAAGCATTATTCTGTACATAAGCTGCGCCACACGGCGGCAACCTTGATGTATCAATCGGGTGAGGTGGACGTGCGCGTGCTCAAGGAGATCCTGGGTCACGAGCAGCTCAACACCACGCAGATCTACACCCACGTGGCAAACAAGAGCATGGAGCAGGCGATGTCGGCAAATCCGCTTGCCGATTCCGGCGGATTGGATGAAAATTGAACAACAAACAGCGCAGGGGCGACCGTTGGTCGCCCCTGCATACTTTTAGATGGATCCAATATAAACGTAGCCTTTATTTCGTACGGTTTTGATCAAGCGGACGCCAAAGGCGTCCTCCAATTTGCGGCGCAAATGGCAGATATACACCTGCCCCTCGTTTGTTGCACCGCAGTCCAGCAATGCGGAAAGCTCCTGCTTGCTCATGCCCTGCTCTCCCTTTTGCACAAGCAGCGAGAGCACGGCAAATTCCTTGTCGGTCAAGGAGATCTGACGATTGCCCATCAGCACGCAGCGGCTTTCTTCCACAAGCGTCAGCGAGGTGATCTGCGGCTGTACGGGTGTGGGTATTTGTATTTGCAACGTGCCGCCAAGCGAAGCAAATTCCGCACGCAGATCCGCCATACGGAAGGGTCTGCGGTACAGCACGTGCGCAAGTCTGCGCGCACGCGGTGAGAGTGCTTCGGGATCGCGGCAAATCCCCAGCACGCGCACGTGCTCGGGAATCGTACCGGCAAGCTTTCCCTCAAGATCCACGACGGCAAGCTGCGCCTGCTCCCAATCCTGACGGGAAACGCCCTGTGCGTCTGTACAGATCAAGGACGACACGCCAAGCAAAGCGGCTTCATCGGCTATCACCTGACCAAGGCGCGCGTCGGCAGTTAAAATGATCAGCTCCCGCATCACGCATCACCTCCGAACAAGCGGGATATGGCTTGCCACAGCTTTTCAAAGAACGATATAATCGCCTGCCACACCTTTGCGAAAAATCCGCGTGACTCGGCTTGCTCGGTTACAGCATCAGTCATGGGCTCCTGCTCTTCGGGGGCAGGCTGTTCTTCCGTTTCGGGCGTGGTGACTCCTTCAATCTCCGGCTTGGCTACCCCTTCGGTTTCGGGCTGTGCAGTTTCGGGGGCAACGGTGGTCACGGGTTCTTGGATTTCGGGCTGTGTGACAGCCTCGGTAGGCTGCTCGAGGATGCCACCCTGCTCGTCCTCGATGTTATCCGCATTGGGGGTGGTAGTTGCATACTCCACGCTGTCCCTTGCGGTCTCCTCGTATTCGTACGTGGGCTCCTCGTGCGTGGGCTCCTCGGGATCGGCAGCGTTATCATACGAGCCGCCCTCCTGCTCGGTTTCGGGAGCTGCGGGTGACTGCACGGTGGGGCTTTCCTCTTGCACCGAATCAGCGGGCGGAACAGGATCAAGCAACTCCCCTGCCGAGGTTTCCACCGAAATATCGGGATCTGCAAAATGATTGGTCACGAATTTGACCAGCGAGGAGCTTGCAATGCTCAGACAAAGCATGGCTGCAACGCCAATGCCCACAAAGGGCGCGATCTTGCCAAGGCGCACGCCTCTGCCCTGCGGCTTTACATTGACCGCTTTTTCACGATCTACCGCTGCCATCACGCGCTCGGCAAAGCCCTCGGGAGCGTGCATTGCGCAATCTGCAATGGCAGCATTCAGGGCGAGATACTCGTCAAGTAACGCTTTGCAATGCGGGCAATTTGCCACGTGCTGCGCAACAAGCGCTGCCTGCTCGCTATTCAGTTCGCCGTCCGCATACGCTTCAAGCATTTCTTGGATCTGTTTGCAGTCCTTCAAAGCATCTCACCTCCTTCTACTTAGTAAGACGATAAAATTCAAAAAATGTTCCCCGATTTCAAAATATTTTGCAAAGATTTTTTGGCACGCGCGAGCCGGGACTTGACCGTGCCCATGCCAACGTCAAGCACGTCACAAAGCTGCTCATAGGATAGCCCGTCGATATACCGCAGCGTCAGTATCTCGCGGTGCTCTTCTCCTAACCGCAGCAAGGCGTTTTGCACCTCTTGCCGCCGCTGTTGCAGCACAACAGCATCGGGCGGATTGCTTTGCACGTCCGTATCGGGAATCGGACGCTCCACTGTTTCACCGTCAACCTCATATTCCAGCGGTTCGACCCGCTTTTTTTGTTTGATAAAATCAAGGCAGGTGTTTTTGGCGATCTTCATAATCCATGCGTCGGGTGCATCACCGCGATAGGTTGGCAACGCGCGCCACAGCTTGATAAAGACCTCTTGGGCGACGTCCTCTGCGTCGTGGTGATTTTTGGTCACGTAATACGCCAGCGAATACACCTTATTCTGATAGGCTTTGACAAGCAAGGTGAACGCCTCGTCATCCCCTGCTTTGGCTTTTTGCAAAAGCCTCGTCATATCCTCGGACACGCGCGTTCACCTCACTTTCCTATATGTTTTTATAATTACTGTTCCTGCTTTTGCATGGACATCAGCTCATCATAGACGGCGCGGATGTCCTCGGGGCTCTCTGCTTGCATGATGCGGTCGCGCGTCAGCGCCGCGTAGCGCACGTCGCGCACGTACCATGCCGCGTGCTTTTTGGCTTCTGCCATGCCGACTCTCATGCCCTTGTGCTCCACCATTTCGTGTATCTGCTCCATGGCGGTATCAAAGCGCTCGTTTATGGTGGGCAGCTCATATCCTTCACCGCGTAAGAGTGCGGCGGTCTGCGCAAAGATCCACGGGTTTCCAAGTGCACCGCGACCGATCATGACACCGTCGCAGCCGGTGGTCTGCATCATGCGCAAGGCGTCCTCGGGGGTATAAATGTCGCCGTTGCCCACGACCGGAATGCACACGCTTTCTTTGACCTGCCGCACTACCTCGGGATTGACGCCCGGGGCGTACATTTGCTGGCGCGTGCGGCAATGCACGAACAAGGCGCTCGCGCCTGCTGCCTCGGCAACGCGCGCAAGCTCAACTGCATTGATGTGATCTGCATCCCATCCCGCGCGCATTTTGACCGTGACGGGCAGCTTGACAGCACCCACAACAGCCTCGATGATCTTGCCTGCCAAAGGGATATCCTTCATCAGGGCACTTCCCTCGCCATTGGCAACCACCTTATTGACGGGACAGCCCATATTGATATCAATCGCCACGGGCGGCACCTCGCTTTTGCATCCCATATAATCGCACGCTTCGATCATGCGTGCAGCCTCAGCCATAAGCTCGGGCTCATGCCCGAACAGCTGCACCGCCATGGGATTTTCACGCGCGAGCACGCAGGCAAGCGGTGCGCTCTTGGAGCGCGTTGCAAACACAGTGCTCTTTTGCTCGTAACAAAGTGCTTTTGCGGACACCATTTCGCTGACGGTAAATTCTGCGCCGCGCTCACGGCAGATACGACGAAAAGACCTGTCCGTCGCCCCCGCCATGGGTGCTAAAAACAAGCCGTGCTTCAGTTGTACGTTTCCGATCTGCATAAAGTGTCCGTCCTTTGTGGTATGATTCAAAATGATATCATATTTTTGTGAATTTGTCAAGTTTGTCGGCATGACGCGATTGCCGTCGCACGATTTTTTTGCGCGAAGTGCGTCACATAGGGAAAAAGGCGCGCAGGTGCGGTCAAAGCCGAGGACTGTGTGCCGAAGTGCGTCGCACGAAATGCTTTGACTTTGTGCATAACGGTTGCTATAATCAAAGCACATCAAGAAAAAGGAGGTAGCTCCATGAAAATCACATGGACAAAAACAATGACGTTTTTGCTGATCGGCTTGCTGTTGGTATCGGCAACTGCGTGCAACAAAAACAAGCAAGAGACTCCCGATGCAGGGAGCGAACAGACCACAGACATGCTGCAGGGCGGCTTTGATCAGAATCCGGGAAATCAGTACAATGACCCGAACAATCAAGGCAACGGTGGCAATCAAGGAAATCAGGGGAACCAAAACATCCAAACCCCGCCCACGGGTAACGAGCAGCAGACGCAGCCCGTTATTAACATTCCCGATCAAGGCGGACAAAACCAAAATCCCGGTAACCAAGGCAACACCGGCAATACAGGCAACCAGAATCAGGGAGGAAATCAAGGCGGCAATCAAGGCAGCACCGACAGCACAGGCTTGACCTTTACCTCAAACGGCAACGGCACCTGCACCCTTTCAAGCATTGGAGCCTGCAAGGATATTTGCGTTGTCATCCCCGCAACCAGCCCCTCGGGTGAAAAGGTCACGGCAATCGGCTCGCAGGCGTTCTATAACTGCACGACGATTACGGTCGTACAGATCCCCGCAAGCGTGACCAGCATCGGGCATCTCGCATTCGGCGGTTGCACCAATCTTGTTTACATCACGGTCAGCACGGGCAACTATTCCTACAAGGATATCGGCGGCGTGCTGTACACGGCTGACGCCAAGACATTGGTGCACTACCCTGCCGGCTCGGGCACATCCTCTGTCAGCATCCCCGCAAGCGTCAATAAGATCGAGGATATGGCGTTCTACGGCTGCAAGGCACTCAAATCCATTCGCTACGGCGGCACGCAGGACGCTTGGTCGCGCATTGCGGTGGGATCGATGAACTACAGCCTCAACGCGGCATCGGTCACCTGCTCCGACTCGGGCAAATAAGGCTTGACAAAGGGGCGCGCGTGTGATATACTGAACGTATAAATCTTTGATACATAAGGAGATATCACATGTACGGAAAGAACGTTTGGATGATCCCCGACGGCTATATGAGCGACACGACCAAGGGCGAATTTGTCAGCCACGAGGCTGTTTGCGTGCTCAATCTTTCGGGTAAGCCCGCGCACATCGACCTGACCATTTATTTTGAAGATCAGGAGCCCTTGACGGGTCTGCATGCAGTTTGCGAGCACAACCGCACCAACCACATCAGACTTGACAAGATGGTTGCCGATAACGGTCAGCCCATTCCCCGCAACAAGCCCTATGCAATTCTGGTTGAGAGTGACCAACCCATCGTAGCGCAGGTATCCAGACTGGACGTTTCCCAGCCCGAATACGCGCTGATGACCACGATTGCATATTGATTTCAATCAAAAAAGAGTTATCTCATTCCTTCGAGATAACTCTTTTTTCTATAGGGGCGAACATTATGCTCTTTGTAACAGCGTCTGCTTTCTCCTTTGCACCTCAAGCACGGGGGCGTGATCTTTTTCGTAACCCCATTCCTCGGCAAGCGACACAAGCAGACGATCGCAGGTGGCAATCGCATTTTGATAATCGCCGAGAATTTCATAAATGATGCAGATCGCATCAAGCGGATCGGTATAGCGCGGTTTCTCGGAATCATTCCAAGACGCCTCGTAATACGCAATCGCCTTTTGATACTCCCCTGTTTTCGCATGGTATTGCCCAAGCTCAAACAAAAATCCCGTATCGCTGCCGAAATACTGCTCGGCTTCTGCCATGATCGCGTCGGCGCGGGGCTTGTCAAACTCGGCAAGCGCGATGTGTGCGCGGTACACGGGGATCATAAACGGTCTTGCCGCGGGCAGCTTTGCGTACTCATCCAGATAGCGCGTCGCTTCGGCGGTACGGTGGTCTGCGATCAGATTGTCGATCAGATACATATACGGCAGCGTTGCTTTGGGCGTGATGCGGTCACTTTCAATGACCTGCTTGTAAAAGTCGATCACACGCGCGTGATTTGCCACGTTCCAATCCCAAGCGTCAGCACCCTCGGACATTTGCAGCATCCATTGGCACACCTTTTTCTCGGGAGCGCGCAGCATGGCTTCCCTTGCGTATTTGCTCACGCGTCTTGCATCTGCCTCCATGCGGAAGTGATACAGGCTTGCAAGATACTCCAAAATCACGGTTCTGTCGGCATATTCGTCCAGCTGATGCAATAAAAATTCCTCATGACGTGCAAATTCTTCGGGGGAATACTCCGAAAGCACGTCAATCCCGCGTTCGATGCGGTGCAGCTTTTGTTCTGTGGTCAGATCGAATAGTTCATCAATGCTCACGCCAAGCTCGCCTGCCAGCAGCGGTAGAATTGCCACGTCAGGCATGGTGACGGCGTTTTCCCATTTGGACACCGATTGTGCGCTGATGCCGAGGGCTGATGCAAGCTGCTCCTGCGTCAAGCCTGCCTTGGCTCTGAGTTGTTTGATTTTTGCTCCTATTTCCATAATAATCTCCTTTCAATGTGTCGGACGTCCTTACATGATCATCATACCACGAAAGGAGCGGCAAATCAACAACGCAGATTTCGCACGAGGTCGCCTGTTGGGTGAGTATACGTGTTCTGCGGGAGCAAGCCCCCGCCCTACGGGAGTATTACATATTCTCCTCCCCTTCGAAATCGGGAGTATATTTGGCGGTTGCCGACTCACGCTGCTGCATGTATCCCACAAAGCCCAACTTTTCGGCGTGTTCCATCACAAAGCCATATTCAAAGCTGGTCACGCGGCGGTGCAGGTTTGCATAGGGTGCATCGGTGGCAAATTCGGGGGTGTACTGGCTCATCAGGCTCAGTCGGATATCCTGCACGGGAACGATCTCGGCAAGTCTGTCCAGCACGGCAATCGAATCCTTGCGGCAGCCCGGCAGCACCAAATGGCGCACCAGCACGCCGCGCGTCATCATCCCCTGCGCGTCAAATTGTGCCGCGCCCGCGATCTCGTACATTTTGGCAATGGCGCGTGCAGCAACATCGGGGTAATCGGCAGCACCCGCGTAATCTTTTGCAAGCTGTGCCGAGCCGAATTTGAAATCGGGCATCCAAATATCCACGTAAGGTGCGAGCATTTCCAAGGTTTCGGGCGTTTCATAGCCCCCCGTATTGTACGCGATGGGGATATGCAGCTGCGGCTTGACCTCTTTGAGAACGGGCACAAGCTGCCTTGCATAATGTGTGGGGGTTACGAGGTTGATATTATGCGCTCCGCGTGCCTGCAGCTCCAGCATTTTTTGCATCAGCCCGTCTGCGCTGATCTCAATCCCCTGCCCGCGGTGGCTGACGCGGAAGTTCTGACAGAACACACAGCCAAGGTTACAGCCCGAAAAGAACACCGTACCCGAACCGCGCGTGCCGCTGATGCAGGGCTCCTCCCACATATGCAGATCCGCGCGCGCAATACGAAATGCGTTGCTTTGCCCGCAATAGCCCTTGTGCATATCGCGGTCAACTCCGCATCTGCGCGGGCATGCCGTACAGTTGCTCATGTTCTTCCTCCATCTCAGCATTTTATATGATTTTATTATACAAAAAAAATAAATCTGTGTCAAGTGAACTTTTTTGTAAAATCGGTTTACAGCATGGCAATTTTATGATATACTTATTTTACATTTTTAGAAAGGAAGTGTTTTTATGTTTCGCTTTTCCCCTGTTTTCCTCTCTGCCGAGGAAGCAACCGAAGCGGTCACCGAAGCCGTGACCGAAGCAGTTGAAGCTGCAGGCGCAGCAGGTTTTTTGGATGCTTTGCTTGCATGGTTCAGCCCTGAAAATCTCATTCATCTTTGTATCGGCATCGCGGGCAAGATCTTAGCTTGCCTACTCATATTGGTAATCGGCAACCTCCTGATCAAGCTTTTGCTCAAATTCTTCCCCAATGGCAAGAAATTTGACAAAATGGATCGTACAGTACGCGTTTTTCTGTACCACCTGATCAAAATCGCGTTCAACATTCTGCTGATCGTTTCGATCGTTGCCATCATCGGCGTTCCTATGGCATCCGTGATCACGGTGATTGCAAGTGCAGGTGCCGCGATTGCGCTGGCATTGCAGGGATCCCTTTCCAACCTTGCCGGCGGCTTTATGCTGCTGATCTTCCGCCCTTTCAAGATTGACGATTACATCGAGACGCAGGGCGAGAGCGGTACTGTCATCGACGTTGGATTCTTCTACACTACCATCCGCACCCCCGACAACAAGCACATCATGCTGCCCAACGGCGCATTGACCAACTCCACCGTGATCAATTACTCCCGTGAGGAAAACCGCCGCGTGGATCTGACCTTCAGCATCTCCTACAAATCCGATCTGGAAAAGGCTACAAGGCTGGTCAATGAGATCGTTACCGCACATCCGCTGGTACTGAAAAATCCCGAGCATTTCGTTCGTATGACCGAAATGACCGATTCCATGGTCAAACTGACCGCTCGCGCATGGTGCAAGAATGCGGATTACTGGACTGTGAAGTTTGATATCGGCGACGGTGTTAAGTCCGCCTTTGCACAAAACGGCATTCAGATTCCCTACGCACAAGTTGACGTGCACATCAATCAAACCGAGGATTAATCCAAAATGAAAAAAGCCATCTCTGCCAAGCTCATGATCACCCCCAATCCCGTTGCGGATCTTTATGAAACCTTTTCCCGCTTTGGCTACCGTCTTGCCACGGCAGAATCCTGCACAGGCGGTCTTGTCGGCGGACTGCTGACTTCGCAGCCGGGCATTTCCTCGGTGTACGTGGGCGGTTTTGTGACCTATACCAACCAAATGAAGATAGACCTTTTGGGCGTCGATGCCTCTGCGATCGAGCAATACACCGAGGTTTCCGCAGAAGTGGCAAGGCAGATGGCAAAAGGCGCACGCGAACGCACGGGGGCGGACGTTGCTATCTCGCTGACAGGCGTGGCAGGTCCCGGTGGCGGCAGCGAACAAACGCCCGTTGGTACGGTTTACATCGGCATCAGCTCCCCCGAGGCTACGTATGCCGAGCGTTACTGCATGCCCGCGTATCTGCCGCGTCATGAGATTCGCAGCCGCGCTGCCTTGCTTGCCATTACGCTTGCAACCAGAGAAGCAAAAATTTATCATATGATCAGTCAGAATTTCTGCCAAAACCCTTGATTTTTTACAAAACTTGTTGTAGAATATATACTTGATATCATTTTTGCTCCCATGATGGGAAAGAAAGGCAATTTACATGGCAAAGTTCAAGAAAATCGGCGTCCTGACTTCGGGCGGTGACGCTCCCGGTATGAATGCGGCTGTCAGAGCCGTGACAAGAAAAGCGCTTGCTGAGGGCATTGAGGTCGTTGGCATCAACGGCGGCTATGCAGGTCTTTTAAACGGTGACCTCATTCCGCTGGAATCCCACTCCGTTTCCAACATCATCACCAATGGCGGTACGATCCTGTATTCCTCCCGCTGCCCCGAATTTGCAACTCCCGAGGGTATGGCAAAGGCTCTTGCCACCTGCAAGGAACACAATATTGATGCAGTCGTGGCAATCGGTGGTGACGGAACCTTCCGCGGTGCAACCGACCTGACCAACCACGGCATTCCCTCTATCGGTATTCCCGCAACCATTGATAACGACATCACGGCAACCGATCTGACCATCGGCTACGACACGGCGGTCAATACCCTGCTTGGCATGATCGACTATCTGCGCGATACCTGCGAGTCGCACGCAAGATGCAACGTCGTAGAGGTAATGGGCAGAGATTGCGGCTTGGTTGCTTTGTACGCAGGCATTTGCACGGGTGCTGTTTCCATTGCAATTCCCGAAGTGCCCTTTGACGAAGAAGCTGCAATCAAAAAGATTGCAAGTGTGCGCGACAAGGGCAAGAGAGGCATCATTGTGGTATTCTCCGAGGGTATGCCCCAGAAGGATGGCAGAAAGTACAGCGAATACTTTGCCGAGAAGGTGCAGGAGATCACGGGCGTTGAGACCAAGTTCGCGCGCGTTGGTCATATCATCCGCGGCGGCGGACCTACCCTGCGCGATAGAATGACCGCTACGCAGATGGGCGTGGAGGCAGTAAATTTGCTGCTTCAGGGCAAATCCAACCGCGTTATGTGCGTACTGGAAAACAAGATCACCAACGAGGACATCAACTACGCGCTGGTGCTTGACCGTATGTGCAAGGGCAAGCTCAAGGACGGCGACCTGGATCGCTTCAGCGCTGATGAGATCGCATCCATGCGCGCACGCTGCGCTTACAGACAGGCAAAGATCGAAAAGCTGTATAACATGGCTTACGAGATCTGCAACTGATCAAAATTCTATAGCAAAAGGGACTGAGTCAAATCAGTCCCTTTTGTTGTTTTTTATTTGCTTTGCTCAATCAACGACAATCGTAGTAGCAATACCGTTGGCATCGACATGCTCCATTTTGTAGATCTTGGAAAACTGCATGGGATAGCTTTCCAAAATCTCTCCGTTGTGTTCGACCTTGATCTTGTCATTGACTTGAATTTGGGTGTTGGAATCAAATAAATTCGACACCCGGTATTGTCTTGTCTCTATGGCGGTGCCGTCTTCTCCTATCTCGGCAAGAAGCAAGCTGCTGTCGGATACCTCAAGTACAATAAAAGTTTCATTCTTAATCTCATCATGGGGTGTTCCCTTGGGCATAAGGTCACAACCCGAAAGAACCGCAAAACACGTAAGAACTGCAAGAATCATCAATATTATCCGCTTCATTATACCCTCCTATCACATAGTTTTTATTTCTGCCACAAAGGCGAACCTGAAATACGCGATTTAAAAAACACATGCTCGTGATCAATGCCACAGCCAAGAATCTCTGTACAGGGAGGCGGCTCCAACTCACGTATCACTTCCGTTTTCAGACAAAGATACCCTTCTTGGTCCACGACAAGGTAAAATTCGGGATTTTCCGCATCGGGATCAAGCTGATCCAATATCTCCTGTTCTGCTTTTTCAACGCTTTTATCGGTGATCAACGGCAAATAACGCGAAAACTCCTCTTCCACTATAATTTCCTGCTTGGTGGAAGGCAGAACGATTTTGGCTTCACCGTTCTCGTCACGCACAATGACTCCTGACGAAGCGCATGCGCAAAGCATGACACAAAGCAGGCTGAGAGTACATAATACGGCAATCCATTTATTTTCTACCATTGTCTTGTTCCTCCTCTTTCTCTGCGGGCGCAACGTGCAGCTTTTTGAGCACGGCTTTGACGATATAGAATATCAAAAACAGCACGACGGCGGTGATCACGATGCCAAGACAGATCCTTTGCAGCACGTCCATAGTCAGCATAACCTTCGCTGCTCTGTCCGCAGGTTGTTCTGCGAACACACAAAATGAGCCTGCCATACCTGCCAATCCCGTGCATATGGTTGCCCATACAATCAAAAGTCTGTTCTTCAAAGTGATCCCTCCCGAAGTAAAATAAGTCTCTACTTATATAGACGACAAAAACCGAAAAAAGTTTCGCGTTTTTTGAAAATTTTTCAATTTTTTTGATTTTTTTTGATTATTTATGCGCTTTGATGAAATCCTTGTAGAAATGCGCGCTCTTTTTCCATGCGGTATTTCCCTCTCGGTCGCAGGACATGATGCCGAACTTGAAGTTATAGCCTGCGCTCCACTCAAAGTTATCCATCAAGCTCCACAGATAATAGCCGCGCACGTCATAGCCCTCGTCGATCGCCTTTTCCAGCCACTCGAGGAAGCCTGCCACGTAGCGGATGCGATCGTCATCATGAATCATACCGTCCGCGCCCACGGGCTCGTCGCCCTCAAAATAGGTACCGTTTTCGGTGATGTAGAACGGAATATCCAGCTTGTACATATCCTTGAGCATCTTGATCGCGTCGTAGACCGCCTTGGGATAATACTCGGTGCGGTTGTTTAAGAAATTGCCGCCCTGTGAGAAATCCGCCTGCACCTTTTGATTATGCGTCACGGGAACGCGGTTATATACGTTCAGACCGAAATAGTCCGTCTTTTGGCTCATCAGCTCGTAATCACCGGGCGCAATATGCATCAGGGTTCCCTCTTTTTCAAGGTGCTCCAAGATATAATCGCTGTAGCGTCCTGCGTACAAGGGGTCGCAATAGAACTTCCAGTTGCGCTCATCCTGATCGATCATCAGCGCAATATCCTCGGGCGAATCCGTCAGCGCATGACGCTTCCAGATATCAATGACCGCACCGACCTTGCTGTTTTTGAGGTTATTCGCGCGGAATGCCTGCACGCCCTTACCGTGTGCGACAAGGATATTGTGTCGCGCCTGGTTGCCCCAGCTTTCGTTGGTGTATCCCGGTGCAAAGCCGCCCAGCGCATAGCCTACGTAGGTGGCAATGGGCTCATTGACGGTTGCCCACATGGGCACGATATCACCGTATGCGCGGAACATCTTATCCGCATACTCGCCAAACCACTCGATCGAGTCACGGTTGACCCAACCGCCTCTGTCCTCAAGTGCCTGCGGCAGATCCCAGTGATACAACGTGACGCAGGGGGCAATGCCCTTTTTAAGCAGGGCTTCAAATGCGCGTCTGTAATAGTCTATGCCCGCCTCGTTGATCTCGCCAGTACCGCCCGGCATCACGCGCGACCAGGAGATCGACATGCGGTAAGAATTCACACCGAGGTCACACAGATTTTGCAGGTCTCGGTCGAATTTGTGATAGCTGTCGCAAGCAATATCGGGCGTGTGTCCGCCAAAGATCTTACCGGGCTTTTTTGCCATGGTATCCCAGATGCTGGGCGTTCTGCCGTCGGCAAGTGCTCCACCCTCGATCTGTCCCGCGCTGGTTGCGGTTCCCCATAAAAAGTTTTTCGGAAATGCCATGCTAACCTCCTAAAATATCAAATATCGAAACAATTCCAAGGATACGTCTTGGGCGGTTTACTTTGTACTTCAACCTGCTGCCCCGTCTTGGGATGCGTGACGCACAGGCGCGTTGCCCAAAGTGCCGTTGTGCATCCCTTTGCTCGGCTGCCGTATTTGCCGTCACCAAGCAGCGGATGCCCCGCGTGCGAAAACTGTGCACGGATCTGATGCGTGCGCCCCGTTTCCAAGGTAACCTCTACCAACGAGCACTCCCCGTTCTGCGCAAGAGTGCGATAGCGCAGGCTTGCCTGCTTGACGCCCTTACGGGCAGAATCGACCACAAACGCCTTGTTTTTCGCCTTGTCGTGGTACAGATAATCGTCCATACGCCCTTCGGCTTGCGTTGTGCCGTGTACGACTGCTAAATATTGTTTACCGATCTGCTTGCCAACCACCATACCGCCAAGCCTTGCTGCGCTGTCACGGTCCTTGGCATATACGATTGCTCCACCCGTTGCGGTGTCGAGTCTGTGCACTAAATAGATCTCGGGCGAATAACCGCAAGCGGTACGCCAGGCTGCAATGCGTGAGTGCAGATCAGAACCGTCCGCGTGTGCGGGATCGGGTTGGCTGGGTTGTCCGACCGGCTTCTCGCAGATCAGAATATTGCGGTCCTCATACAGTACAGTGGGTGCTTTTTGCAGAGTCGGTCGCAGATCAAGCTCGAAAGCAATACGTGATGCGCCGCTTTGCAGATAGATGGTACCGCATGGCGAAAAGCCTTGCTTTTCAAGGAATTTTCGCATGCGAAGATTGCCCTCGTGGGTATCGATTCTGACCGCAGGCGTGCCCGCACGCAGTGTGCGCGAGATGACGTAGCGCATTGCCTCTGCCGCACCGCCCTTGCCGCGCATGGCATCCGACATGGCAACACGGTGCACGGTCGTGTAAGCCCCATCGGTCAACCACGCGCCGTCGTAAATACGCGCATAGGTAGGCTCGGGGTCGGCGATCATGGCAAAATAGCCCTGTACCGCACCGCCCGTGCAAAGCACGTAGGCATAGCCCTTTTCTATGTCAGCCTCGATATGCGCCTCGGTAGGATAGCCGTCCTGCCATTGATCGATACCAAGCGCAGCAATTGCGGCACGCGCCTGCGCAAATACCGTCATGATAGCTGCCATATCTTCCAATGTGGCAAGCCGTATTCTGATTCTGTCCTGATTCATATTAATCCCCATGCCGCCGGGAGGCGGCTCAAATAGTGATGGAAACTTCACCGCGGAGCTTTGCTCCAAAAATGGGTTGGGACCCATTTTTAGGTGAAGTTTAGGCGTGAATGGTTAAGTAAAAAGGAATATGACGTGAGCTTTCACGCTAACCTCCTGCGCAGCGAGAGCAGGGCTCGCTCGCACCGTGATTTGCCGCTTGTGCGGCTGTGCCCGAAAGCACCTCTTTGGCGTTCTTCAGATAGCTGCAATTCGGGTCTTTATGGTATTTTTCACCGCTGGGCGTCCAGTATACTGTTCCCTTTATGCCTGCATTGGGTTCTCCCTCTTGCTCCAACCTTTCCTCGTATAGAGAAGCCTGCTCCTCGGGAGTCAGCGGCTCTCCGCTTGACGCTTCCACGCCACCCTGCGCCCTGCAGCCGGCAAGGAAAACGAGTACAAGTGCAATCAAACAAGCTCTTCTCATAGCGTACTCTCCGCAAGCAATCTTTCGTGCACGGACAGCTTGTGCAAGGAATGCTCGTATGCGCCCTTATAGTCGTCCAACGCCTTGCTGCAAAGCTCCATGTCCAGCAGCACGCCATACAGCAGCACGGGCATGGGGGCTTGTTCGTCGGAAAGAATGCGCCCAAGCACCTCGTATGCCGCAGCGTACTCCCCTCTCTTTTGCAAAGCGGTTGCCTGCATATGCAACGCCAGATGGCGCTCCAAGGCAGAGTCACCGTCAAAATCATGCAAAAGTTGCAGGTGATCGGGTTGCTCCATAATCAGCACGTAACGGCAAAAAACATCCTGCCATGCTGCAAAATCGCGCTCCCCGGGCAACAAATGATCTGCCTCATAAGAAGAAAGCGAGGGCGAAATGCCGCGCATATAGCGGAAATAGACGATTGCAGGGGCTGTGATATGCTCTGTGTGATAGGCGGTCATGCTCGCGTCGCGCAGCGCCGTATCAAACCAATAGCAGGCGTTATGCAAATTCCCCGCGAAAAACTCCTCCTTGGCAAGTCCCAGCGCACACTCTGCCATAAGCAGCGCAATTTCGTCGTCCGACTCGGTCAATACCGACTCGCAAAGCTCTCGACAGATGCGATAGTCGCCCATTTGGTACGCCCTGCGGATATTGGGCATATATCGTATTTTTTGGTAAAGAAACTCGTTTTCCTCTTCTGCAAGCAAAAAGCCTGCAGGCACGTTTAAGCGCCCCGCAAGATATACAACCGTGGGTATGGACGGCAGCGCAGCTCCGTGTTCAATGCGCGAGAGCATATTGCGCGTGATAAAATCCCCCGCCAGCTCCTGCTGTGTCATCATTTTGGACATACGAAGATTTTTGATCTTCTCCCCGATGTTCATAACGACCTCCAAAAGGTAATTTCTATTTACTTTATTATACCGCGTTTTGTTCTGCTTTGCAAGATTTTTTTCTTAAAATCATGTAGATTTTTTGACTTTTATGATATAATGGATATACAAACCAAGGAGGTGAGCCGTTTGAGCATATTCTGGATCAAGATCATTGCAACCGTGACCATGCTAGTCGATCACGTGGGCAGCTTTCACCCGTTTGAGGGCTGGGAATATCTGCGCATGATCGGACGGGTTTCCTTCCCTCTTTACGCCTTTATGCTGGCGCAAGGCTTTATGCACACGCGCTCCAAATGGAAATACCTTTTGCGCATGCTGATCCTTGCAATCGTGACGCAGCCCATCTACACCTATTGCTTTTACACAGATGCGTGGAAATGGGATGCATTGAACATACTCTTCACGCTCTCGGTGGGCCTTGTCTGCATGTGGCTGCTTGAGATCGGTATGAAAACGGCGCAAAAGCGCAAGACGGCTTGGTGGCTTTCCTGCTTTGCGCTATGTGCAGCGGTTTGCGGTATCATGTACGCGGCTGACTTTTTGGGTGCGGATTACGGTTGGATGGGCATTGCGCTCATCGTGCTGCTCTATTTGACCGCGGAACATAAATGGGCTTGGTGTCCGATCATGCTGCTCTTTGCCTTTCGCTATCAGCTCACGACGGGAGCGTGGGACGAGCCCGTCTATCAGCGCGGCATTTTTGCAGCGGTTGCATTGCTGCCTATGCTGTTTTATAACGGCGAGCCGGGACCCAAGCCGCAAAGCAAGTTCGGTGCTGCCCTGCTCAAATACGGGTTTTACCTGTTCTATCCCCTGCACCTTGCGGTGCTTGCATTGATTTTCAGATAAGAAATATCGCCATTTCCGAATCATTTGTAAAATGATCTTTCAATGAAATTTGCCACCACGTTATTGTGGTGGCTTTTTCATATGCAGTTTTTGGTGAAAGAGCGTCCAAGTGATGCATCTCACCCACCGCAACCGCGTCATTGAAACTCGTGCTACTCGTTTCAATCTCCGCTGCGGTCCCCCCTCTCCAGCGGAGAGGGCTTTTGGGGCGCGTCCGTCTTGTTCGATTAATCGTAAAAGGTCGTCATGATGAGCCCTCTCCGCTGGAGAGGGGGGACCGCAGCGGAGATAATTCGAGGCGACTGAGCCGAGAATAATCGACGCGGTTGCGGTGGGTGAGAAGCATCACTTGGACGCTCTTTTACGTCTTGAAAAAAAGCAGGAACCTGAATGCATGCAAACAGGCTCCTACTCAACTTATTTGGTTTATTTCAAGTCAAGAAATGTTTTATGATTGCGCAGATGATCAAACTGCGGCTCTTCAAGATATCTGTAGAAATCTTGCGTCATCGGCTCGCCCTCATTACCAAGCCACTCTCGCGTATCTTCTTCAATGTGATCGAACCAAGGTGCCGAATATTTGTAAACACCGGGGTTCGAGAAAACGATATCGTCGTACGCTTTTGCGTAGGACTTCATTTCTGACAGCAATTCACATATCTTTTCTACCGAAGTATTATGTTCATACTTCAGCATATGGTTGATTTGTTTGCGCATGGCGTAGTACAAGCTATGATTGAATTCTATGTAGTTACCATCAGGCATCATTACATGAACGATATCGCGCATAATATCAGTATACACGGTGGGCATTAAAGACAGATCCCAAAGCACGCCCTCAATATGATTCATAATTCGCTTTTGCTTAAACAAAATCAACTCGTCGCCTTCCAAAATGTTTTCTAAAACCACATCGCGCGAGATCATGGTTCTTTCGGGAATCATTTCGGCATATTTTCTTGCCTCGTCCTTGCGCCCTCTCCAACCGAGCAACTGTGTAATACCTTGAATGGCTTCACCTCTGATAATATCATCCTTGCAGTTTTTCACAACTGCATCGAACAGTTTGATTGCTTTTTCCTGCTCTGCAATGTATCTATCATTGTCCTCATGTTCAAAGGAACGGTTCGATACCACCCAAGCGAGATTGATCAACCATTTCATATCTCCGGGATATTCTGACACTGCAATCTCACATATTCTCTGACGTTCTGCGAAATCTTCTGTCTTAAAGGTGTGATCATATGCTTGCTTGAGTTCGTCATATCTCTTATCGGATTCAACATCATTGATACCCAGCAATTCGTCGGCAGAAATGTGAAAGATTTTCGTGATAGGAATAATTAACGACAAATCCGGGCTCGACACACCGGTTTCCCATTTAGAAACGGTTTGGAATGTGACATTTAGGCACGAAGCAAGCTGTTCTTGCGTCATGTGATTCTTCTGTCGATACTCTTTTATCTTTTCGCCTATAGATTTCATAATAGCGTTCTCCTTTGAGAAATTATTCCGTTCCGGTTCGGTGATTATATTATAACAGAAAAATATTACGAAAACAATAACGTATTTTTTGAGCCAGCCTCGAATTCAAAGTGAGTAAAATATTCGATATTTCAAATCTATCCCAAATACTGTTGCATTTATGATTTTGTAAATAAATTTGGAACGAGAAGGTTTTTTGAAGAGCTTCAGAAAGTGTGTGGCGGTTCGAATCTGTCCACGAATTGTTCGTTATTCGGTGCAAAGCTTAAAAAATTTGCAAGCAAATTTTGGGGTTCTTCGTCTTTCTGCTCTAAACGAAGTAAATCCATACGGATAATT
>JAZNCE010000100.1:0-21293 GCA_045587385.1 Eubacteriales bacterium | reverse complement strand
TATGCCCTGCGGGAAAAGCTTTTGGGCTCAAAAAAATCTGCTGCGTCAAAACTGCTCGCACCCGAGGGCGAATGCATTTTTGATGGATTTTGGTGCGATTTTGCGAAGCAAGATACCAATCTTGCGAGTAAAAGCGCGCCGAAAGATGCGAAAATGAATCGCCATCGGGCAATTCGGTTCGATTCCCGTACGGCTACGTTAATTCTGTTTTCTCACGCTCTTATACTCGTCGTAAAAACGGTAATACGGGCAATGTCCCGTGTTGTGCGAAAGAAAATCGCACATGTCGTCCTCGTCCAGGGATACAAGGCACACGTATGCATCGTATTCCTCGTCGTAGTCGTAAAATTCACAGCTCTCGCAGTTTGCGGGCTTTTTGTTTTGCAGGGCTGCCATGCTATCGCCTCTCTTTCTGCAGTTATTATACCATAAGTGTATAAAAGTGTCAACAACGGGCAGAGAATTTTACGTGCGGTACTGGACAAGACGCGCGGTATATGCTATAATAAATTGAATACGTATCAAAAAGGAGCGCGCCGACATGGCAAAAAAGAAACAAGTAAGCGCACAAAATAAAAATATTCGTTTTTCTATCAAAAAGACCGATCTTTGGGATATCGTCCGCGTTCTTGCAGGCATCGTGGTGCTGTGCGTGCTGCTGGGCGTGTCGCTGGACATGATCAACGATCAGTTTGCCACCACGCAAGCGGATCTGGTAGAGGACAGCAAAAAGGACTTTGGCTGGATCGCCATTACCATAGGGTATACCGTTCCGTTGATTCTTGCCTGCGTTGTGCCGGTGCTTGCCTGCGTCGGATCGCGAAAGGGTGCGCAACGTAAGCACCTGCTCAAGGGCTTGATCATTGCGGGCGCAGCTGTGATCACGTTCGGTGTGCTTTGCCCCATGCAGATCAAGGAGCTGAACGATCAGCGAAAGTTCTGCGAGGATCTTGAGCAACGCGTGGAGGATGAGGAGGACTTCGTCTATCCCGAAACTGCGCCCAAGCTTGGGGACGTGACTACCGAGCTGGAGAGATGCGTCAAGTGGACGGCAAAGGCTGCGCTGGGTATTGCCGTGGTCGGTGCATACCAGGGCGCGAGATATAAAAAGCTGCGCGACGGTGACGAGGACGACGAGATCCCCGAGGATGAGCTCTGCGACGATCTGCCCGACGTGGATTGGGTGGAAGGTGAGAGAAAATCCAAAAATTCTTAAAAGTTTTTTTCAAAAACCTCTTGACATTTTTGCGGTTTATGATATAATTAAGACACAGTCTTAATAAGGAGCTCACCGACGGAAATGAGAACGAGAAAAACGCATCAGACAGAGCTTGTCATGCAAGCTGTGCATGCGCTGGATCATCCGACGGCGAACAACGTCTTAAAGGCAGTAAACGAGCTTGACCCCACCGTTTCCAGAGCTACCGTGTTCCGCGTATTGGCAGAGGCTGCTGAGAACGGAGAGGTGCAGAGGTTAGTGCTGGCAGGCAGCTCGGATTGCTTTGACATCACGCTCTGTAAGCACGCACATATGGTGTGCAGCAGGTGCGGTGCGATCAGTGACGTTGAAATTCCGGATACTGCGGCAATCGAGAACGGTGCCGTGGCTGTACCGGGCGGTCGGATAGACGCGTGCCACGTACAATTTTTCGGGCTGTGCCCCGAATGCAACAGGGAAAGACCTAATTAAAAATCTATAATCAATCATAAAAAGGAGAATTTTTACTATGGAACTCAGAGGATCTCAAACCGAAAAGAACTTGATGGCTGCATTTGCAGGCGAATCTCAGGCAAGAAACAAGTACACCTACTACGCATCCAAGGCAAGAAAAGAAGGCTACGAGCAGATCGCAGCTATTTTCGAGGAAACCGCTAACAACGAAAAAGAGCACGCTAAGCTGTGGTTCAAGCTGCTGCACGACGGTGAGGTTCCGGACACCATGACCAACCTCAAGGACGCTGCTGAGGGCGAGAACTACGAGTGGACCGATATGTATGCAGGCTTTGCAAAGACCGCTCGTGAGGAAGGCTTTACCCGCATTGCTTACCTGTTCGAGGCAGTTGCCAAGATCGAGAAGGAGCATGAGGAAAGATATAAGAAGCTGCTGGGCAACATCGAGAACAAGATCGTGTTCTCCAAGGATGGCGAGGCTATCTGGATCTGCCGTAACTGCGGTCACGTAGTTGTTGGTAAGGCTGCTCCCGTTATGTGCCCCGTTTGCGCACATCCCCAGGCTTACTTTGAGATCAAGGCTGACAACTATTAATTGATAGTATCATTTGCGGCTTGCCGAAAGGCAAGCCGCTTTTCTTGTTATATGCATGCATAATTGCATATATGCACAAAAACGTGAATAAATAAATGCATGAAATGCATGCGGAAAATTGCATAATTTCGACGAAAACACCCTTGTTGGTAAAAATGCTGTAAAGGATGCGCAAGAATATCACGAGATTTGTGCATAAATTTTACAAAAAGGGGGTTGACAAATGCTGAATATCGGTGTATAATTATGCACATATTCCAAGTGCGAAATGCACAGATTCCAAAGGAGAAACATTATGAAAAAGATTATTGCTATGCTGCTGGCTCTGATGCTGGTTATGACCGGTATCGCCGTATTCACCGCTTGTGACAACACCAACGATGACCCCGCAGAAACCACCGATGCAGAAACCGAGACCAAGGTTCTGAAGATGGCGACCAACGCTTACTTCCAGCCCTATGAGTACTACGACAACGGCGTGATCGTTGGTATCGACGCTGAGATCGCTGCTGCTATCGCTGAAAAGCTGGGTATGGAGCTTGAGATCGTTGATATGGAGTTCGATTCCATCATCACCGCCGTTAAGGAAGGCTCTGTTGATTTCGGTATGGCAGGTATGACCGTTACCGAGAAGCGCCTTGAGGAGGTTGACTTCTCTACCTCTTACGCAAACGGCGTACAGGTTATCATCGTGAAGGAAGATTCCGCTATCACCTCTGTTGACGATCTGTTTGCAGAAGGCGCAGCTTACAAGGTAGGCGTACAGCTTGGCACCACCGGTGACACCTACGCAACCGGCGACTTCGGCTCCGATAACGTAACCACCTATGCAAACGGTAACGAGGCAGTTCTTGCTCTGCTGGGCGGCAGCGTTGACTGCGTGATCATCGACAACGAGCCCGCTAAGGCTCTGGTTGCTGCAAATGCAGGCCTGAAGATTTTGGACACCACCTACGCTAACGAGGACTATGCGATCTGCGTAAAGAAGGGCAACTCCGAGCTGCTGGCACAGATCAACCAGGCTATCAAGGATCTGACCGCTGACGGCACCATCGATACCATCATCGCAAAGTACATCAAGTAATAGATACGATCCAAACGAAAAACGTGGGATGGATAAACCATCCCATGTTTTTTGAGGTTTACAGACGATTATTGAAAGGGAAGTTATGAAAAAGCCTTTGGCACAAAACAAAAAAAGGTTATATATCAACCTTGGTCTGGTCGCACTTGCCGTGCTGCTGATCGCGGGCGTGTTTGCGGTGGATGCCATTGCCAACCGCAAGGGCGGGCTGGAGCTGAATGCCGAGCAGGCGCAGGCGTATATTGAACAAACGTTGGCAGGTCTGCCCACGGCGGGCGCGGAATGCTCGGTATATGCCGTGGAAAACACCAAGATCGAGGTGCTGGACGTGCAGCCGGGTGAGGCAAGAGAGTTTATCGTACATATCAGGTACACCACGCCCGATACCGCGGGTATGTACGAGGTGCATAAAAACGAGCTGTTCTGCACGGTGCAGGATTTTATTCTGCAAAGAGAATCCGAGGGCAAAAAGGTCAATGCGACCGCCATTCAGATCTTTGTTGAGGGACAGATCAAGACCCTGCTTGCAGAGCAGGGCACCGTACAGGGAGAGGCTGACGTCTATCTGTACGATATCCGCGAGCCGGAGCCTGTCGTTTACTTGTCCGACGAGGCATTGAACGCCATGCTTGGCGGCTACGTGTCGGTCAAGGACGATATCATGGCGACCACCGAGTTTGATTACAACGGTCAGACCGTTTCGATCGCCAACAACAACACCTTCCGTAAGGGTATCAACCAGTGCTTTGGACTTGTCAACTATGACGCAAGCGTGCCGGATACCTCCTCGCCCCTGCAGCAAAAGATGCATGATATCGGCGATGAATTTTACCGCAACTTTATCGAGGATAACCGCTGGACCTATCTTGTTGAGGGCCTTGGCAATACGCTCGCCATCACCGCGCTTTCTCTGCTTTTGGGTATTGCGCTGGGTGTTGTGACCTCGCTTGTGCGCATCGTGCACGACAAGACCGATAAGCTGTATTACCTTGACAAATTGGTCAAGCTGTATATCTCTGCCATTCGCGGTACGCCCATCATGGTGCAGCTGCTCATCATCTATTTCGTGCTGTTGCTGCCCATCGGCATTGAAAAATTCCCCGCAGCCGTGCTTTGCTTTGGCCTGAATTCGGGTGCGTACGTGTCCGAGATCATTCGCGGCGGCATTATGTCGATCGACCAAGGACAGACCGAGGCGGGCAGATCGCTGGGCTTTGGCTTCTGGCCCACCATGTGGCATATCGTGATCCCGCAGGCGTTCAAGGTGGTGCTGCCCAGCCTTTGCAACGAGTTTATCACGCTGCTCAAGGAAACCTCGGTTGCATTCTACATCGGCGTTGCCGACCTGACGCGCGGCGGTATCAAGATCCGCTCGCAGACCTACAGTAACTTTATGCCGCTTTTAGCAGTGGCACTCATTTATTTCCTGCTGGTGCTTGGTCTTGCCAAGCTGGTAGGCATCCTGGAAAGGAGGTTGCGTAAGAGTGAACGGTAATGATACGATCATCCGCGTCAGAGGCCTGAAAAAGCACTATGAGGGCGGCGTGCACGCACTGGACGGCGTGGACATGGACGTCGCACGCGGCGAGGTCGTGGTTATCATCGGACCCTCGGGCAGCGGTAAGTCTACGCTTTTGCGCTCGCTGAATTTGCTTGAGCAGCCGACCTCGGGACAGATTTTGGTTGGCGGCGTGGATCTGATGGATAAAAAGACCAACATCAACCTGCACCGTCAGAAGATGGGCATGGTGTTCCAGCATTTCAATCTGTTCCCGCACATGACGGTACTGAAAAATATGACGCTTGCTCCCACAAAGCTGTTGGGCAAGACCAAGGCAGAGGCGGAAGCGAAAGCCAAGGAGCTTTTGCAGACGGTAGGACTTGCGGACAGAGCAGGGGCATATCCCAGTCAGCTTTCGGGCGGACAGAAGCAGAGAATTGCCATTGTGCGCGCGCTTTGCATGGAGCCCGAGGTCATGCTGTTTGACGAGCCGACCTCCGCGCTTGACCCCGAAATGGTTGGAGAGGTACTGGAGGTTATGAAGGATCTGGCACGCAAGGGTATGACCATGCTGACGGTCACGCACGAAATGGGCTTTGCGCGCGAGGTTGCAACCCGCGTGATCTTCATGGACGGCGGCGTGATCGTGGAAGAGGGCACACCCACGGAGATCTTCGACCACCCCAAGAGCGACCGCCTCAAGAACTTTTTGGCGAAGGTGCTGTAAGCGGTTTAAATCCCCCCCAATCACGAAAGTTTTCGCC
Organism: Eubacteriales bacterium; assembly: GCA_045587385.1. GTDB lineage: Bacteria > Bacillota > Clostridia > Oscillospirales > CAG-272 > SVQP01. The sequence goes on along the minus strand of JAZNCE010000100.1, from coordinate 15,677 downwards.
CGCCTTTTTCAAAAGGCGGCGCAGTCGAGGGTGCGTAGCCCTCGTCGCCTCCGCAGAGGCGAAACTTCTCATACGCTGTTTTTGGTTCTTTTTGCAGCTCCTTGCTCAAAAAGAACGGAAACGGGTTTCTCACATAATATCCGAGCAGCCGTAGGGCGGGGGCTTGCTCCCGCAGTACAAAACAAAAAGGAAGCTACTTTGCATAAGTAACTTCCTTTTTTACATTGAGGTAATTCTCTCCGTTCTTTTTTGTGCAAGGAGGCGCAAAAAAGAACCAAAAAACGCCGTATAAGAGGTTTCGCGCCTGCGAGCGCGACCAAGGGCTGCGCGCCCTTGGATGGGCGGTCGCTTTTTTCAAAAAGCGACGCAAAAACTTTCATGAGAGGGCGTGTCCTTATGGTGAAGGTTAGCCGAGACGGTATTTCTCCCACGCGTTCTTGCTTTGCTTATGTGCTTTTTCCTTTTTGACCTTGCGCTCAAAGTCAAGTCTTTCCAGGTATCTTGCAAACGCAAAGCCGCCAAAGGTGTAAGTGCCCCAAACGTCCTGCATGCCGTTGTCCATTTCAAATTCGTTGTATTCTGTTTCCAACGGTTTGAGCGTTGCCATGCGCATCTTGTTGCCGTATTTGGAAGCCTGCACCACCATGGTCATGCCCGTCACGTCTGGCTGGTAATCTGCAGCCGCGCCGCCACCTCCGCTCTCTTCCTTTTCCTTGTAGCCGTACACGCGCACGGGCGTGGGCGAGAAGAGAATGACCTTGACCAATTTCTGATCGGGACGCACAAAAATATGGTCGGTGTCAAATTTCAGCTTCTTTTTGACGGGGAAGGGGAACATGGGCTTGGTTAAAAATCGCAGGGTGTTTTGCATGGTCGCGTGCGTGCGGTTGAAGGTGACCTGCAGCTGGCGCAGAAGGATCGGCATGTACTTGATGGCAAATACCTCCTCGCCCGCATCAATGATCATATCGGGACCTTGGCGCGCGCTTATAACCGTGGTCAAAAGGCTGTGGCATACTTTGAGATGATAGCCGTTGCGCTTGCACGCTTTTTTGATTAGTCTGCGCGATTTGCTTCTGTAGCTTGCAATGATGCAAAGTACTGCAATAGCGGCAATCAGTACGCCGAGCGCGGGCACGAGCAGCGCGATCCAGCCGTGCATTTTGAACAGCGCAGCACCAATGAAGGCAAACGGCGCAATATACAGAATGCCGATGAAAATGACCAGCAAGGTTGATGCCAGCCCGGGCAAAAACCATATTAACTTTTCCAGCTTGTCATCCTTGAGTGAGCGCGGGGGATACGATTTCATGATCTACCTCCATAAAAGCAGTCAAGCGAACGCTTGCTATAGTCAAATTATAGCACAAAGCAATCGCTATGTCAATAGGAAATGCAAAAATAATCAAAAATATTTGAGCCTAAGCATTATCCCAGCGCCAGCAATCTGTTTTTGATGGCAAGCAACCTATCGTTTTCTTCAAGCTTTTGGAAAATAGGATTGACGTCCAAGTGATTGAGATAAATGCTTGCCAGGCTGCGTTCGCTGCTTCTGCCGACCTGCGCGTCTTCGTAATGCAGACCCTTGACCATGGGGGAGGTATGGTCAATGCATGTAAATTGTGCGTAGCGTTCCAAGTGATCGCACATTTCCTCAAGCTCTGCAAACGCCCGATCAATCTGTCCTGCCTCAATCGAGCAGAGTGCCAAGGCGCGGCAAATGCTTGCAAGTCTGTTTTCCCAAAATCCGAAATCACCGTCCGAAAATACGATATGGAAGATATCGTAGATGCCTTTTCGGATGGCGTGGCGTTCCTCGGGAGAATAATTTGCTTCGGGGCAGGTGGTCAACTGACTCTCTGCCATATACAGCTCATCGCAAACCTTCCAGAAATACCACTTGCAGTGCTCCACAAGCTCGTCTCCCTTGAGCACCAGGCGCAACAGATCCTTGTTAGTAGGCACCTGCCTTGCATACGCAACTGCAATTTGATCGTTGCCGATGGATGCGTGTGTCAGCGCAAGCATTGTCAGTGCGGAAAAATGTATCTCCGAATTTTTACTGCCCAGCAGCTTGTCGGCGATGGCGAAGATCTCGCTGCTGTTGCCGATTCGGTCCACGATGTAAAGATCGTGCATCAGACGATTGAGCACAGTCTCATTGTGTGGGTATTTCTTTTGATACTGTCTGCAAAGCTCCAAGGATTCGCGGCGCTTGCCCTTGTTGACCAATGCCTGCGCTTGTGTTTTGAAGGCTTCGATCTCCTTTTGTTGACGCGCAGCGTCACAGCCAAGCAGGTAGTCCACGGTGGTGTCGTAAAACGCTGCGATATGGGGCAGCAGGGAAATATCGGGCATGCCGTCTCCGCGCTCCCATTTGGAAACGGATTGTACCGAGATGCCAAGATAGGTGGCAAGCTCCTCCTGCGTAATGCCGCGTTCTTTGCGCAGCTCCTTGATTATTGTAGAAAAGCTGATTTCCATATAATACTCCTTTATTGCGAAAGTAACAAACGTTTGCTCTGATTACAGTATAGCACATTTGTCAGGAAAAGCAAGAACCGCTGCGTTTAATCCCGGTTGATAAAATCTACCGATAGTGGAATGTGCATTGCAGATGCAAAAAGGGCTGAAGCATCAGCCCTTTTTTAATGACTTATCTGTCCACCAATTCATACTGCTCGCAGGAGCGGTAATCGATGATATTGGGGGTCTTTGTCAGCGCGACCAGCACGTAATATTCCGCGCCCTGCGCAAATTCGGCGTTCTTGTCGGTTCTGATCTCTCCGTACCGTTTAAAGCATACGTACTGATACGTGACGTAATCGGGCTTGTTCAAGTAGGCGATCAGCGAGCGGCTGTAGCGGTGATTCTTCTCGCTGCGCAGCTCAATGCGACCTACGCGGTCAACCTCTATGGTATATTTACCGGTCAAGAGGCAGAGCAGCGGCAGATTTGCTTGGATTGCGATGTATACGAGGTAGGCGGCAAAGCCCCAAAGCGCGATGGCAAGGGCAAGGAGTATCAGCCAAAATACAAGCGGAGTGTCGGTGTAGACGATTGCCGTGATAGCTGTCCAGATTGCCGCGAATGCGGTGACGATGGCAGCCATTGCCAAGAAAAGCATCCCCTGCGAAAACAGCAGGCGTTGCTCGTTTTTGATATATTCGGCGCGTCGGAGCGGAACTTTATGTGTTTGCTTTTCGTACATTGTTGACTCCTTAAATACCTGTGATTTCGTGAATGTCACATTCCCAGAATCCCCGCACGTGCGGCTTTTTGGTCAGCACCACTAAGAGGTAGCATTCCTGCCCGTTTGCAAGGGGGCGATTCGATTTCACTTTGCCGTATTTTTCAAAATAGACGTATTGGTTGGTCACGATCTCGGTGTGACCGCGGCGAGATCCGGGGGAGTGTACGTATTCCTCCTCGGTCTTGAGCTTCAAAAGCCCCACGCGGTCAACCTCAATGGTGTATTTTCCGTTTTTCATATAGATCAAGCGAATGGCAGTCTGCACGATGGTGTTTACAACCAGCGCGGCGATGAACCATACAAGCGGCACGAGCAACAAAAACGCGATACGCCAAAACCACGTGTGACCGTGCCAACCGTTGACCAGATTGAACGTGACCAGCACGCAAATGGCAATGAAAAAGCATTCGGCAACAATGGTTTTCAAAAGCTCGATCAACAAATCGCGCTGATGCTGCGCCACGATGCCCTCGCGCGTCAGTATGACTTTTTTATCCTGTTCGTACATGTCCGTTCTCCTTATTCTAATCTCTTTCCCACCTTGATGGTGCCGTCCTCTTGCCAATACAGCTCGAAGATCTCGAGGTACTGCTCGCAGCCCGGCTGACGCTCGGCGCAGGAGATGTACCATGCGCCCTTGTAGCAGAACACCTCCGCGCAGGAGGGCACGTTGGCAGGGCAGAGCGCAGGGACTTTTGGCTCAAGCAGCATGCCGAGGCTTTGCCAGCCCGAAATGGGGTTGTCGGAAACGGCATAGGACGTGCCGTGTCCGCAATTGGTGTAAAAGAGGTAATATTTGCCGCCCTTTTTGAGCACGAAGGGCGACTCCAGGGTCACGTCGCAAATGTCAAAGCAGTATGCGCCCTCGTCCTGCCAGCGCAGCATATCGCGCGAGGATGCAATGCCAAGAGCGGTGCGCATGCCGCCGTCCTCGGTTTTCTTGGCGGTGCAGTAGTACATGTAAGCCGTGCCGTCATCGTCCACGAACACCATGGAATCGCGGCAATCCGACCACGCATTCTCCCGCCACGCGCCCCACGCACCGGGCAGCAATACGGGATTGCCCTCGTATTTTTCCCACGTGTAAAGATCGCGCGAGGTGGCAAGGCAGATGGATTGCGCCACGTCAAGGTTGACGCCCGTGTAGTACATGTAGTAAACGCCGTCCTTCTCGGTCACACCGGGTGCCCAGACCTGATAGCCGTCCACACCGCCGCGCGTAGTACAAAGGCAAGGCTCGTGAATATCCCAATGCACAAGGTCGGTAGAGCTTGCGTGCCCGAAGGTGTCGCAAAAGCGGGTGTCCCACTCGTATCCCACGTAGCCGCGGATGTAAAACACGTGCATGACGCCGTCCTTCTCGATAAACGAATGGTCGATAAAGCTCATACCCGGCTCGCAGAACATGCCGCGCAAGGGGGATTCGCCCTTCTCCAGCGCAGCGGTATAACGCTCGGCACGCTCCATGAAATTTTCCACGGTATGCCCCACAGCCCAGCCAAAGCGTGCGCTTGGTGTTGCCCCTGCGTCAAGCTCGCGGGCGCGGTTTAACAGCGCATCAATATTGGCAACCGTCTTGCGCGTTTCAAAATCGGTGCGCAGACGAAAGGGAGCTATGCGCGCGCGCAGATCGGCATATGCAAGATAAAATGGGGAAAGACTCATACGTTTGCCTCCTTGTAGCGTTGTGCTTTTATTATAGCATAAGTGTGTTGTGTTGTAAAGCGGAAATTGACAAGACGGAAAAAACGTGATATAATGAAAAAAACAAGCGTGTAACAAGACGCAACGGGAGGTAAGACGCATGTCATTGACAGAAGGACTGAAAAAAGAACTGCAAATGCGCCCCGCAGGGGTGTATTGTCCCGATTATTTTCGCGCGAAGGGGTATGCAGCCGAAAAGCATCCCTCTGCCGCAGGCAGACGCGCGGACGGTATCTGTGCGCTTCTGGTTGAGCCGACGCCTTATATTTATCAAAACGATTTGATCGTGGGCAGCCAGCGCTCCTTGTTTGCAGAGTTGACCGAGCAGCAGATCGGAGAAGCGAATGCTATCGTAGCGGCATATCCCGAGCGTTGGTTTGGCACGAATAAGGATCACTTTGCGCCCGATTTTGCCACCGTTTTGCAGGTGGGCATCGTGGGGCTGCTTGCGCAGATTGCAGAATCCGAGCAAGCGCACGCACAGGATGCGCAGGGCTTGGATTTCTTGGAGGCAATGCGCTGCACGCTGCACGCGCTGCAAGAAAGATTGCTGGCGCACGCCAAGCAGGCAAGGGCACTTGTGGGCACGCAGGGCTATGATGATGCGCGCCTTGCGTTCATTGCTCAAAACTGTGAGCAGGTTGCCACGGGCGTGCCCGAGAGCTTTGCCCAAGGGCTGCAGTTGGTCTGGATGATCCATTCCTGCTTTTTGTACGAGGGACGCTATGCCATGGCGCTGGGCAGAATCGACCGGTATCTGTATCCTTTGTATCAGCACGACGTTGCTGCGGGCGTGCTTGACCAAGCGGGCGCAACAGAGCTGCTTTCAAACGCGCTGGTCAAGATCTGTGAGCATCGCTATTGCTTGGGCTATGACGACGTGGTCAATATCTGTATCGGCGGCTGCGATGAGCGTGGCGCGTGCGCGGTCAATGCGCTCAGCTACGCAACGCTGTATGCCGTCAGGGATATCAATATGCCGGGACCTAACCTTTCTGCGCGCATTTCGCCCGATACGCCCGATGCCTTTTTGGATGAATGCTTAAAGGTGATCGGCACGGGACTTGGCTATCCCGCGCTGATGAACGATACCGTGAATATGGCGGCGCTGCGCCGCTACGGATACGATGAGGTCGACGTGCGCAATTATTGCATGGTGGGCTGTATTGAGAATTTCATGACCGGTATGCAGCCGCCGTGGAGTGACGGCAGATTTGATACGCCGCGCTTTTTGGAGTACGTGCTGTTTGACGGCCGGGGCTATGACCAAGGCCGCAAGGGCGTCAAGACCCTGCCGCTTGCCGAGATTGCAAGCATGGAGCAATTCATGGCGTGCCTGGAGCAGCAGATCGACGCGGGCGTCAAGGAATACGTGCAGGGCTTCCGCGCTTATAATGATGTGCCCGATCCGCAAAACTATACCTCGCCCTTCCTGTCCTGCTTCTGCAAAGCCTGCATTGAGCGCGCAAAGGACATCAATATGGGCGGCGCAATTTACCCCTCGGTGCACGGTGCGGCACTCATGGGCGTGGGCACGATGAGTGATTCGCTTGCCGCGATTGAAAAGGTGATATTTATCGACCAAGCCGCTACGCTGCAAACGCTGGCGGACGCGATGAAGGCGAATTTTGAAGGGTATGACGACTTGCGCGAGCTGTTGCTGGCAGCACCCAAGTACGGCAATAACGATCCTTTTGTGGATAAGTATGCGGTGTGGTTTACCTCGTATTTGTCCGATCAGTTTGATTTGTACCGCACGCGTGACGGCGGCGGTATGTATACCGCTATGGCGGCAAATACCAGCAATATCTGGGCAGGCAGACAGATTGGCGCAACCCCCGACGGCAGACGCGCGGGCGAGCCCTTGTCGGATGCCGCGTCGCCTACCTATGGGCGCGACCGCAAGGGGGCAACCAGCACGCTGCAGAGCGTTTCCAAGCCCGATTACACGCGCTGCGCCTGCGGCACGGTGGTCAATCAGAAATATTCGCCTGCGATGTTTGAGGACGGTAAGCGTGAAAAGCTGGCAGCACTCATTCGCGTCTATTTTGCCAAGGGCGGTCAGGAAATTCAGATCAACGCCACCTCGGCAGAGGTGTTGCGCGATGCAATGGAGCATCCCGAGCAGTACGGCTCGCTTGTCGTGCGCGTGTCGGGATTCTCCGCATTGTACGTCACGCTGGACAGAGCGGTGCAGGAGGATATTCTGCGTCGCACGCAGCAGGGGTGAGAGATGCGCGTGCTTAATGTATCCGATATTCAGCATTTTTCCACGGGGGACGGCCCCGGCATTCGTACAACCGTGTTCTTGAAGGGCTGCAATTTGCATTGCCCGTGGTGTCATAATCCCGAAACCATTTCCGCAGCACCCCAGACCCTGACGTTTGCACATGCCAATCGCACGCAGGCCTACGGCTATGTGATGACTGCACAGCAGGTGCTTGCGCAGGTGCTGGAGGATGAGGATTTTTATCGCGCAAGCGGTGGCGGCGTGACCTTTAGCGGCGGTGAGCCGCTGCTGCAAGCGAATGGCGTAGCAGAGGCGGCACGCGCACTCCGCGCGCGCGGCATCCCGGTCGTGGTGGACACGGCAGGGTGCGTGCCGTGGGAACGCTTTGCAGCCGTGCTGGATGTGATCGATCTGTTCTATTTTGATTATAAGACCCCGTATCCTGATGCGTATCGGGAGGTGGTCGGCGGTGACTACGCTTTGATTTACGGCAACCTTTGCAAGCTGATCCAAAGTGGGGCGCAGGTGCACGTGCGCGTGCCGCTCATCCCCGGTATCAATACCTCAGCAGAGGCGTGCGCCAAGGCATGCGAGCAGCTATGCAAGGCAGGCGTGCGGCAGGTGGATCTGTTGCCGTTCCACCGCATGGGCACGGGCAAATACCAAGCCCTTGGGCAGGCATACGCCTATGCGGACGTGCCACCCCCTTCGCCTGCGGAGATCGCGGAAATCGCAAGCATCTATCAGCAATATTTTGAAGTAACCATAGAATAAAGGAGCGTATTATGAAAGTAAAAGCAGCAGTATTTACAGGGCCTCACAAGCCTTTCGAGGTCAGAGAATTTGAAGTGACCGAAACCCCTGCGGGCTATGGCAGATGCACGCTGATCGCCAGCGGCATTTGCGGCACCGACCTGCACTTTGTGCGCGGCACGCTGGACGTTGCCCCCGAGAGCATTGTCGGGCATGAGTTTGTGGGCAGACTGGTGGATTGCAACGCAGACGAGGCGGCTGCCCTGGGGCTTTGCGTGGGCGATAACGTCATTGCGGACATTGCCGTACCGTGCGGCGAATGCCTGCTTTGCAAGAGCGGTGACGATGCCAACTGCGTCAATATGAAGTGTACCAATGAGCCAAGCGTAGCAGAAAAGCCCTATCTCTGGGGCGGCTATGCCGAGGTCAACTATACGCCCCTGACCAATTTGCTCAAGATCCCCGCAGAGCTGGATCCTGCCATGGTTGCCACCTTTGCATGCCCCGGACCTACCGCGATCCATGCGTTCCGCCTGGCAGAGCAGGCAGGCGTCAAGCTACGCAAGGATATGGTTGCCGTGGTGCAGGGACTTGGCCCTGTGGGTTGCTTTGCGGTGCTGTATCTCAAGGCAATGGGCGTGGGCAAGGTGTATGCCATTACCGCGGGCAATAATATGCAAAGAGAGGCTCTTGCACGCGAACTGGGTGCGGACGAGGTGTTCAACCTGACGCGCGAGGGTACCGAGGCGATCACCGCACGCCTGCAAGCAGAGAACGGTGGGCTTGGCGTGGATCTGTGCTTTGAAGCATCCGGCGCACCTGCAGCTGTGGCGCAGGGTATGGATATTTTGCGAAACCGCGGCACGTACCTCATTCCCGGACAGTACAGCAACAGCGGCGGCATTGAGATTCAGCCGCAGATCATTACCTTCAAGGCATTGCATCTGATCGGCTCGTCGCAGTATTCTATGGTGGACGTGCGCGATTATCTGACGTTCTTGTGTGCGCATCCCGAGTGCCATGATACCATCGTGTCGCTGGGTAGCCGCTATACGGTGGAGCAGGTCAACGAGGCGATTACGGACGCGATGGCGGGCGGCAACGTCAAGACGCTGCTGGTGCAGTAATTCGCCATGACGGATATCATCATTTTTGGTGGACAGAGCAACATGCAAGGGCAGTCCGAGTGTCTGTCCGAGACGCAAGCAGTTGCCAATGCGTATGAATATAAGTGGCTGTGTGACACGCTGCAGCCCCTGCAAAATCCCGTAGGCGAGGACGTGCGCTATGACGGTGGCGAGGGTTGGAGATTTGATGAGGGCAGCTCTGCCGGGGATTGGCTGCGCGAGCACGTGCTTGGCAGTGCATGCTATGGGAACACCAATCTTGTGCCTGCATTTTGCCGCGCCTACCTGTCGGTAACGGGTGGCAAGGCGGTGGCGGTGCACGCTGCCAAGGGCAGTACCGAAATCAAGGATTGGCTGCCCGGCACACCGGGCTATGCGGCGATCGTGCAAAAAGCGCGTGGTGCGATCCAAAAGGTAAAAGAGCAGGGCGAGCTTGGGCGCATCTATTTCGTGTGGTTGCAGGGCGAGAGCGATGCCATCTATTCTTGCGGCAAGCGCGCGTATATGGAGCGGTTGCTGCTGCTGCAGGAGGGCCTTGTGCGGGATCTGAACGTGCACACGTTCGGCATTATCCGCGTGGGCAGATTTACGGGCGACGCACGCGACGATGCGATTATTGAGGCACAAAGAGCGGCGTGCAAGCACTACCGACATTTTTTGATGCTCAGCGAGCTGGCGGACGAATTGGAAGAGGATCCTGCGTGCATGAATCCGAACGTAGGCGGACACTTTGGCGCAAAGGGGCTGGAGATGCTGGGCGCGGATGCAGGACGGGCGCTGGGAAAACACCGAACGGGGGAAATCGTGGCACACAAGATTTATGCAAGATATCCGCTTGGGAACAAGACCCGCGCATGGAAGCAGGACAATTTTGTGTTGTCCAATTTCTCGGCACGCGCATCCGATATGCGCAAATGTCTGCGCAACTGTAAGGATGCGGGCTTTAACACGGTAGAGATCGGCTGGGCAACGCACGAGCAAGCGGACGAGGCGGTCATTTACTGCGAGCAGGAGGGCTTGGATCTGATTTTCCAGGATCTTTCGCGCTACGGCGGCATGCAGAAATATCGCCATTGCAAGGAAGACGCGCTGACCGAGGTGATCCGCGAAAAGCGCGCGTATAAGCGTCTTGTCGGCTACTACATCTGGGACGAGCCGTGGAAGGACGACCAGTTGGAGGCGGCGCGTGCCTTGACCGACGAGTGCGAGCGCGAAGCGCCCGATCTGCTGCCCTTTACGGTAGCGATTCCCAGCTATAACCCCGACGACACGTGGGAGAGCGGCACGTTTGCAGCGTACCTTGAACGGTACGTGACTACCATCAATCCGCCCATTCTGTCGCTGGATTATTATCCCGTGGGCTTGCCCGGCTACACCTTGGAGAAGCAACTGGACGACTCTAAAATGTGGCTTGACCTTGGCTGCATGAAGGTGCTGGGCGAGAAATACGGTCTGCCCTTGTGGTTTTATTATCAGGGCGTGGATTTGTATAAGGCGGGGTATTTTACCTTCCCCATGATCCGCTCCATGATGTATGCGGCAACATTGTATGGCTGCAAGGGCTTGCAGCATTTCTCGGCTGTGGGCTCAATCATCGATGAGCACGGCAATAAGGAATGGGCGCATGAGGATCAAAAGGTCATTCACGAGGAATTCCGCAACCTGGGCGGTACGCTGATGGCGCTGACCTCTAAGCGCGTCATGCACGACGCAAGCGTGGATACGGGCATTGCTGCATATGCAGAGATGCATCAGACCGAGAAGGATAGCGCGTATTTGTCCGCGCCCCTGCCCAAGCGCGCGTCGGTTGCCGAGTTTGAGGACGATTACGGCAACGGGTATATCATGATCCTCAACCGCGATTATGAGATCGCGCAGACCTTTGAACTGCCGCTGAACGGTAATTACCGCTTGTACGAGGTGTCCAAAACCGACGGCTGCCAGTACGTGATTGCGGATAGCACAGACCGCATAGAAATCACCCTTGACAAGGGCGACGCCGCCCTCTACCGCATCCAAAACGCAAGCGAGGAAGCGTTTACGGTGGAGTATCGGTTGATCAAATAAAAGAAAACGAGGCTGTCACGTGCGTGACAGCCTCGATGTTTTATTTTCTCACGTACCAAACGGGGGACAATGCCGCCTCGTCGGACAGGGGATCGCGGTCGGCACGGGCGAAAATGGTTTCCATGACCTGCTTCATGATGCGTGCGTCGCAGGCTTGCACGGGTGCGTCACCTAAGCGACCGTCGGTGATGGCACCGTAGTAGCGGAACGCGGTCTCAAACTGGGGGAAGCGTGCCGAAATATCATTGGTGAAGCTGCAACTGTGACGCTTGACGCATCTCGTGACTACCTCGCCCGATGCGCGCTTGATCTTGACCTCGGTGGTATCTTCCGTGATGCGGTTAGGCAGGTGCAGCATCTCATCCACTGCGTGCAAATACGTGTTGCGCGCGTGTGAAACACCCACGAGCAGTACGTAACCGCCCATTTGGTATATCTTGCCGTAGCAGCTCTCGGGAGCTGTACCCGAGATCACGTTGATCTCTCCCTCCACAAATGCCTCGGCTTTTGCGCGGTCACCAAACACTACCATAGAGTGCGTGGGGTTCTCGGAGCGCACGCCGCGCCCGTCCGCGAGCGCAAAGTCGGAGAACGCGCCAAGGCAGGTGTGCGGATTGTTAACATCCAGCACAATATCTTTGGAAAGATTTGCCCAAGTATGCGTGGGCACGCAGAAAAGACCGCCCTCGGCGGTGAAATGCTCGATCAGCGCGTCAAGCAAGGTTTTGGCACCGCCCTCGATCTGCCCGATAAGGCGCAGGGAAGAGTGCATGAGAACGACGCGGTCGCGCGGCAGGTTCAGCGCACGAAGTTGAGAAAGAAGATCGGATTTGGTATATGCAGACATCATAGGTGTTAAGATTTACTCCTTATAAACAAACATTTTTGTGCTGTAAAGCAGAATGATCTTGTCGGGGGCGTCGTTGTAGAAAACCGTGATATAGCTGTCGCCTTTTGAAGAAACCTGCGCTGCGGTATCTAAATGCGTGGTCTGATATTCTGCGCTGTTGGCAACAAAGGTCTTGCCGCTTTCAAATTTGAAAACGTGATCGTGCCACGCCTTGGTGTTGGTGGGAAAGACGTTGGGGAAGGTGAGCAAAAAGCGCGCAAGGCTGAATTTGTTGCTTTCCATGGTGCGCAATTCGTCCTCCTGCACCGTAAAATTGCCGCCTTGTGCCCGCAGCAGCTGCACAAGTCCCTTGATACCGCCAAACAGGCAAACGATGAGCAAAATTGCCGCGGGGATGCCCACGATCAAAGGTGCAAACGGCTTGGGCAGGGCGGAATCCGCGATAAGGTACAGCATCAAAAAGAAGATGCCGCCCATAATGAGTATGGAGGCTGATCCGACAATGGCGCGCGTTGCTTCGCGGAACAGCTTTTTTTGCACGGATGCGTACGTTAAAATGGTTCTTTCGTCTTTCATACATACCTCTGAAATGTCAGTTTTGGATTATTATATCATATTGGTAAGGGCGTGTCAAGTGAAGAGTGACCGGAGGATGCCGAACAGGATTTTGAACCTATGCTTGCGCCAAAAGTCGAGGGAAGTGTTCGGGTAACCTGCGCAAGCCATAGCCGATTGCTCCTTACGTCGCAAACGGCGAGGTTCGAATCGGTGAGAGTGAGGCATAAGAATAGAGGGGTTCCCATCGGGATCCCCTCTATTCTTATGGCGCACCGAACAGGATTCAGAACCTATATTTGCGCTTTTAGTCGTATAAAGCATTCAGTTGCCCTGCGCAAATGTAGCGCTCTTGCGAGCGCGAGGTTCAAATCGATCAAAGTGAACGAAAAATAAGCAGATCATCCCTTACGGGACGACCTGCTTATTTTTGGCGCACCGAACAGGATTTTGAACCTATGCTTGCGCCAAAAGTCGAGGGAAGTGTTCGGGTAACCTGCGCAAGCCATAGCCGATTGCTCCTTACGTCGCAAACGGCGAGGTTCGAATCGGTGAGAGTGCGAGATAATGTAAGGGGATACCCTGATAGGTATCCCCTTACATTATGGCGCACCGAACAGGATTTGAACCTGCGGCACCAAGCGTCGGAGGCTTGTGCTCTATCCAGCTGAGCTACCGGTGCGTACCGTGTTATTATATCATAATCATTTTCTTTTTGCAACCCCTCGCGTGCAAAAATTCCTCGTCAAATTCCGCAAAAACACTTGTCAGAACGAATAAACACAAGACTTTTACGGCATACTGAAAAAAGAAAAAACTTTTTAGAAAAATTTTCATTTTGGTATTGACAAATGCAAATGAATCTGCTATAATAACCGATGTTGAAAATATTGCGGCATCGCCAAGCGGTAAGGCAACGGACTCTGACTCCGTCATTCCCTAGGTTCGAATCCTAGTGCCGCAGCCATCAAAGGGCGATAAAAAAGATATCGCCACAAAAAAGCCTTGATTTTCAAGGCTTTTTTCGTTTTTCAGGGGCGAAATATCGAGATACAAAAATGGAGATATAAAAACGCTATTCTCCCACAGTTCAGGGATTTGAACTCTGGCGCAACCGAATATCAGCCACCCAAGGCACATGGAAACAAAAAATCCGTGTGCCTTTTTCTTTTGCCAAAAATAAAAATCAGGAGGAAAAATACATGAGCATTTATCAAGAAGAAATGATGAGAAAGCTCCCGAAGCTCGGATGCACGGGAACGCTCGATGAAGCAACAGGAACGCTGTCGATCCGACAGAACGGCGTATTCCTCTGTCAGCAGCTGATAGGCGGAACGCTCCTCTATACCGATGACAAGGTTACCTCACAGAACTTCGGTGACACCTTTACGGCGATCAGTGATGAAGCCTATCGCATCCGTGAATACGTGAACCTATACGAGCGATCCCCCAAGATGCCCATCCCCGAGGTCAGCCAATACCGAAAGTTTTCCGAATACGGCGATACCGTCCTCGCCGGAGCATACGGCAGTCACGGCTTCATGTTCTGCACATGGAAACAGGCGCGGAACGGGACGTATGTAGCGCACGGAGATTATACGCCCGACTTTGAACACGCCAAGGAATCCTTCATCACTCGATCACAGCTCATGGACAAAAACAGGATGTTCAGCGAAGAAGAAGCAAGCCTGCTCTATCGGTGCATCGCCTACGCAAGAGATAACTGCGAATCGCTGACCTACGAACAGGATCAGCAGCTCGACGGTCTGCTCGAAAAGCTGACCTATGGCTACCAAAGCCTTGCAGATGAACAACCGTCCTTCGATCAGGACAACACCCCACAATTGAAGATGTAAACTACCTCAAGCCAATCGTTTACGGAGTACGCTCCCAAACGATTGGCTTTTTTCATTTTAACGAAAAGGAGATCAAAATATGCTACTTACCATTACCTATACCGACCGAGAGCTTGAAAGGCTGATGACTCGCATTCCGAACTTCCGTCCGAGAGGATACGGCGTATTCGTTTTTAACAAGTTCGAGTACACCGCCAAGGATTGCGATTGCAGATACTGTCTGCACTGGCAGAAAGGAATCGGATGCACCGAGGGCAAATGCCCGTATATGAAGGAGCGCATCACCGCAGGCGCAGTACCGATCAAAGAATCCCTGCTCGAGGCACTCTCCCCCGTGAACCATTTTGCCTTTCAGTTGCGGCTCCGCCACCATATCAGAGAAAGCGAGGAAAACACCATGCAATTCAAAAACGATAAACACAAAGAAGCCTTTACCAAGGCAGTCAGGAAGATGAACAAAAAGGACAACGCGCTTATGGCGGCGGTCTATCTCTTCACCGCAGACGGACGGCTGTGGAATCAAGTGAGCCGATACGTTGACCGATGCGAGATCGCATATGACCGCATCCGCATCAGCAACACCACCGAAGCGGGATATGCCTTGTTCTGCTGTGCCAAGGATCTCGCCCTCGGAACAAAGCACCTCACTATCAGCGATCTTGCTGACAGCGACCTCATTCCCCCGAAGCTCTTCGGTGTGATCTGCAACGCAATGGCGATCCGCCGATACGGACTCGGCGCAATTCAATTCAAATAAGGAGAAACAGATATGCTGAAAGTAACAGTCAAACACCCCAACGGATAGGATGAAGCCACATACGATGTGGCAACCGAGTATAACCGTATATACGATACGCTTCAAGAATACGGCATGACGAGAGTATCGCCCTTTGGCTTGCGCGTCGAGGATATGCGGAAGGAGGATGCACCGATCCGACTCCACGCAGACAGCGATGCCGGTCAAGGGCTCTTGCGGATCATAGACGGCAAAGACACTCTCTACGATGTGCGTATCCTCGATGAATCGGTGTCGGATGTTCGTGAGGAACTGCGCGATGATCTCGAACAGAATCTCATCCACGAACAATACGAATGCACCGAGGATCTGTACGATGACATCAAGGAGATGCTCAAATCTCTTGCCGCCACAAAGGAAACCTTCTATTGTCCTCTGACGGCAAACATCTGCGATCACGAATACGGCAACTACTATGAAACGAGCAACGACGTGTTGGTCGATAACAAGGATGCCATCGAAGAAGCTATCGCGCGGGAGCAAGCC
>JAZNCE010000099.1:0-19280 GCA_045587385.1 Eubacteriales bacterium | reverse complement strand
ATGGGGAGATACTCCAAGCGGAGTATCTCCCCGGTTCTATTCGCCTTCGGCGAGTTCTATTGCCTTTGGCAGTGATATTGCCTGCGGCAGTGGTATTCGCTGCGCGAGTTTGAAAGGCGAATAGAATATCACTGAAAGGCGCAGCCGAACAATATCACTGCCCGAAGGGCAATAACACTCCGACGCAGTCGGAATATCACTAATAGAATGCAAAAAGAGAGCTTGACGAAATCGTGTTTTCGCCAAGCTCATTTCTTATTTCCTTCTTTTTTCGCTTTTTACTACTTACTTGTCAGCCATACCGCCAATATCACCAATGCTGCCGCGACTGCAAAAATGGGATACAGGATGCGCTTGGTGCGTTTGATCTGCGCCTCGCTCATGGGGATATATCCCGTATAGCCGCAATGCGGGCAGGTGGATTTGCGGTCGGTCATTGCGTTACCGCAGCGCGGGCAGCGGATCTGATCGTCTCTGTTGCTCATGCTGCGCCTCACTTTTGAAAAATACCGGGTTTTTCGGGCACTTCGAGTGCTTGCCCCAGCCAAGCCTCGACTTTGGCAAGATTGCGCTTGGTGGCTTGCACGGTCAGCACGCTCTTGCCGTCCTCAAAGCGAACGTTCATTTCTCTGTAGCGTCTGCTGTAAAATACGGTGCATTTGACAGCATCCTTGTCCATACACACCTTGCCCCTGCGTACCGAATTTTGATCCAGCATGACGGGAAGTCCCACGTAATACAGGCAAATGGCGGCAAAGGTCAGTACCAGCACCACAAGAATGGCAAGATAGGGCAGGGGATTGGCTGCCCCTGCGGATGCGCCTGCCAGCACGCCGATCATGCAAAAATAGGCGGAAATGACTAAAGCGGCGGTTCCTGCCGAAAAATCGTATAGCTTGATGATCTTATTCATGCTCTCACCTCTCAGAATTGCGCCTTGACTTCACTCAGATCGCTCACGATCCTGCCTGCCATGATAAGTCCCATGGCGGATGGCACAAAGGAAAGCGAAGCGGGAACGTGCTTGCCGTACTCTGCGGGTAAGCGCGAGGGCTGCGGCTTTTCCTCGGAATACACAACGGTCAAATGCTTGATACCGCGCGCACCCAGCTCGCGGCGCATGATCTTGGCAAGCGGGCAGACCTGCGTTTTGGAGAGGTCGGCTACGCGGAATGCCGAGGGATCCAGCTTATTTCCTGCTCCCATGGCACAAATGATGGGCGTTCCCGCTGCCTTGGCGCGGCAGATCAGCTCAACCTTTGCGCTGATGGTGTCAATGGCGTCGGCAATATAGTCGTATGCGGAAAGATCGTATTCGTCCGCATTTTCGGGTGTATAGAACACTTGGTGCGCAACTACGCGGCAATCGGGATTGATGTCCGCAATGCGCGCACGCATGACCTCTACCTTGGGTAAACCCACGGTGGAATGCAGAGCGACCGCCTGGCGGTTGATATTGGTCAAGGATACCGTGTCCTTGTCAAACAGATGCAACTCTCCCACGCCTGCGCGTGCAAGGGCTTCGCATAAATGGCCGCCCACACCGCCAACACCGAATACGGCAACCTTGGCGTTTTGTAATTTGAATAAGCCCTGTTCGCCAAGCAGCGGCACCGAGCGCGTATGCTGTCCGTAGTCCATGTGCACCTCCAAATACTTGCTTTTATTATTGTACCACATTTTTTTCTTTCCCGCAAGCCCTTTACAAATTTTGTAATATCATGTATAATAATATTGATTACAAAGATGGGAGAATAACCATGGACTATACCGAGAAGCAACTGCACAGCGAGCTGATCTTTGACGGTAAGGTGCTGCACTTGTACCGCGACGATATTTTGCTGCCCGATGGCAATACGGGCTTTCGTGAATACTGCAAGCACGTGGGTGCTGTCTGCATCGTGCCTCTGACCGATGCCGGCGAGGTGATCTGCGTCAAGCAATACCGCTATGCGCACCGCAAAATGGTGCTGGAAATTCCCGCAGGCAAGCTGGACGCGCCCGATGAAGATCCCACCGAGGCTGCTTTGCGCGAGCTGCGCGAGGAAACGGGTGCTGTTTGCGAGAAGCTGACCTATCTTGGCCCGCTTTACACCACACCCGCGCTGATCGACGAGGTCATTCACATGTATATGGCAGAGGGGCTGACCTTTGGCGAGACCGACCTTGACGAGGACGAGTTTATTGAGGTGGAGCGCATCCCCTTGGACGAGCTGGTTGACCGCATTTGCCGCGGTGAGGTGCCGGATTCCAAGACCCAGGCTTGCGTGCTGCGCGCCAAGTTTGCCATGCTGCGCCGCGCAGGGGAGGTTTGAGTATGCCTCCTTATGCATGGGCGTTGTGTATTGCAGGCGGTGTGTTGCTGCTTGCCGCTGCCATCTACCTTTATATGATCAAGCCCGCAGGGCGCGTGGATATTGCCAAGTACGGCAAAAAATTTGCCCACCGCGGACTGTGGGATCAAGAGTCTCCCGAAAATTCGCTAGCCGCATTCCAAAAGGCGGTGAATGCGGGCTACGGCATTGAATTTGATATTCACAAAACGTGCGACGGTCACGTGGTGGTATTTCATGACGACACGCTGACGCGCATGTGCGGCGTGGAGGGCAAGGTCGAGCAAAAGACCCTGGCAGAGCTTAAGGAGCTGAGACTGCTGGGAACAGATCAGCAGATTCCCACGCTGGAAGAAATGCTTGCGCTTGTGGACGGGCGCGTGCCGCTGCTGGTCGAACTTAAGGGAGAGTCCACCGCGACAGGGCTTTGCCCCGTGGCGGACGCGATCTTGTCGCAGTACAAGGGCGACTATATCATCGAGTCCTTCAATCCGCTTTTGGTGCGCTGGTACAGAAAGAACCGCCCCGACGTGGTGCGTGGGCAGCTGTTCTGTAATCTGAACAACGGCAAAAAGGTCAAAAAGCTGATCTATTATCTCATCACCGCGTTGCTTACCAACGTGCTTGCCCGTCCGCACTTTTTGGCGCGCGGACAGGACAGCGCGCGTAATCCCTCGTTTTTGATCTGTAAATATCTGTTCCGCGCTCCCGTGTTCGTATGGACGGTGCGCGCACAGAATGAAATTCCTGCGGATCAGCGCGACGGTATGATATTTGAAGGGTTTATCCCCAAGGAGTAAGGAGTCGTTATGAATCAGGCAAACGGGGTTCGTCCCGATTATCAAAAGCTCAATACCGAGGCGCGTAACGCGCGCACGACCGAGATAGACAAGCTGCCTACGCTGGATATGGTCAAGCTCATGGCAGAGGAAAACCGCGTAGTCGAGGATGCCGTAGCGGCAGAGGCAGAGCATATTGCAAAGGCGATCGATCTGATCGCGGCTGCGCTTGCATCGGGCGGTCATCTTGTGTACGTGGGTGCGGGTACGTCGGGCAGACTTGGCGTACTGGATGCTTCCGAGTGCCCGCCTACCTTTGGCGTAGACTATCGCTTGGTGCGCGGTATTATCGCGGGCGGCGAGGACGCTATGTTCCGCGCGTCTGAGGGCGCAGAGGACAATTTTGAGCGTGGTGCTGCCGATCTGGTTGCGGACGGTGTTTGCGCGGGTGACGTGGTGGTCGGTCTTTCGGCGTCGGGCGGTGCGCCCTACGTGCTGGGGGCTTTGACCAAGGCAGGCGAGCTTGGTGCCATTCCCGTGGGCGTGACCTGCAATCCCACAAGCCGCATGCATCCGCTCTGTCAGGTGACCATTGCTCCCGTCGTGGGCGCGGAGGTCATTACCGGTTCGTCAAGACTCAAGGCGGGCACGGCACAAAAGCTGGTATTGAACATGCTTTCCACGGGTGCAATGATCAAAACGGGCAAGGTCATGGGCAATCTCATGATCAACGTGCGCCCGACAAATCAAAAGCTGAGATTGCGTTGCATCCGCATCATCTGCGAGCTGACGGGTTGTGACGCACAGACTGCCGAGCAGGCACTTGACGCGCACGGGGATATCCGCGCAGCGGTGCAGGCGATCGGGCAGCAATAAGAGGACGGATATGGACGAAAAAGTATTATTGCAGGCAAGAGAGGAGATCGGCAGCATTGATGCCGAGATGGCTGCGCTGTTTTGCCGCCGTATGCAGGCGGTTCGTCGCGTGGCTGCCTATAAAAAAGACACGGGCATGCCCGTGTTTGACGGTGCGCGCGAGCGCGCCCTGATCGAGCGCAGTTGCGCCTTGGTCGAAGAGGAGTTCAAGGAATCGTATCTGCGCTTTTTGCAGCACACGTTGCAGCTCTCGCGCGAGTATCAGCTGCGCTTGCTCGGGGATGACGCTGCCATCGACGCTGCCTTGACGGAAGGGGATGCAAGCATATGAACATGACTTTCAGGCGCAAGCTGCCCATTCCCAAGGAGATCAAGGAAATGTATCCCTTGACCGAGGCAACGGCAGCTGCCAAGGCGCAGCGCGACGCGCAGATCAAGGATATTTTTGCAGGCAGGAGTGATAAGCTGCTGCTGGTCATCGGACCCTGCTCCGCAGATACCGAAGCACCCGTGCTTGACTACGTGGGCAGACTTGCAAGATTGCAGGAGCGGGTGGCAGATAAGATGGTCATCGTGCCGCGCGTGTATACCAACAAGCCGCGCACGGTCGGACAGGGGTATATGGGCATGTTGCATCAGCCCGATCCCAAGGGTGAGCCCGATCTGCTCAAGGGCATCGTTTCCATTCGCTCGCTGCACATGAAGGTGCTCAGCGAAACCGGGCTTTCCACCGCGGATGAAATGCTGTATCCCGAGAATCACCGCTATCTGTCCGATCTGCTTTCCTACGTTGCCGTCGGTGCGCGCAGCGTGGAGGATCAGCATCACAGGTTGGTGGCGAGCGGACTGGATATTCCTTGCGGCATGAAAAATCCCACGAGCGGGGACGCTACGGTCATGCTCAATTCCGTTGAGGCGGCGCAGCATCCCCACGCCTTTATTTACAGAGGCTGGGAGGTAGTCAGTAAGGGAAACCCCTATGCGCATGCGATTTTGCGCGGCTACGTGGGCAAGCAAGGGCAGAGCGTGCCCAACTATGAAAAAGCGCAGCTGGAGGAATTGTACGAACAGTACCTTGCACGTGGACTACAACTGCCCGCCGTTGTAGTAGATACCAATCACGCCAATTCCGGCAAGCAATGGGAAAAGCAGATCGACATTGCAACCGAGACCGTGCAGCTTCGTCGCGACGTGGCGCACCTTGGTAAATTTATCAAGGGTCTTATGATCGAGAGCTATATCGAGGACGGCGCGCAATGCGTGGGCGGCGGCGTGTACGGCAAATCCATCACCGACCCCTGCCTTGGCTGGGAGAAGACCGAGAGGCTTGTTCTGGAGCTTGCGGAGCAGATTTGATCATAATAAAAAAGAGGCTTCGATTCGAAGCCTCTTTCTTTATGCTTTGGCGATTATGCCTCGGGGGTGTTCTCGGTCAGCGTGCCTTCGTCGATGTTGACCGTGCCGTCGCAATTGACTGCGTTGCCGCCTGCGTAGGTGGTAACGCTTGCACCTGTGGTGATGGTAATGTCCTGCGTAGCCTGCAGACCGTCGTCCGTGCAGTTTACGGTGACCTTAGCGTTCTCGGTGATCAGCAAGAAGCCCTTGCCAACGTCAAGCGAGTCGGTTTTGATCGCGTCCTCTGCGCCCTCAACCAGCACGTCCGCGTCGCCCTTGATGGTCACGCTGCCGTTGCCCTTGATGGCGTTGTTGACTCCGGAAACGATCAGCTTGCAGTTGTTGATGGAAAGGTCGTTCTTGCAGCCGATGCCGTTATTGTAATTGCCGGTGACGTTCAGCGTACCGTGACCCTTGATGGAAAGGTCATCGGACGCGTAGATACAAGCGTTGGGCTTGGTGTCGGTGGGGTTGGCAAATACGTAGGTTGCGCCGTCGGTCAGCGTGTTGACGGTGCCATCCTTGATCTCCAGGTATACCTTATCTGCGCTCTTGACCCAGATGACAGCAGAGGATTCGTTATGACCCGTGAAGTTGTTGAGGATGAGCGTGACGCGCTCAGCCTTGGTGACCTCAACGATGATCTGACCGTTATCCAGCGTGCCGCTGATCTCGTAGGTGCCCGCCTTGGTAATTGCCAGTGCAGAGCCGTCTACCTTCAAAGCAGAGGCATCGGTGGCGGTATAGGAAGTACCGCTGAAGGTGATATAGCTGTCGATCATGTTCTCGGGGGTGGTGCCGGTGTTTTCGGGGGCACCGCCGGGTTGATTGGTCTGAGAAGGATCGACCGTTTCGCCCGAGCATGCTGCAAGTGCAAGACAAGAGAGCGCGAGCAGCGCAGCGAGCATCAATACGAATATTTTTTTCATGTAGCAGATCTCCTTTCGGGGAAGTCACTTGTTTCTATTCAGTATACAATGATATTGTGACCGAAATTTGACCAATATAAGAATTTTTTTACATTAAAGCACGGTTTTGCATATAATGATATAATTCTCACACAAAATACAATCATGGGAGATCCGTAAGCGGATCTCCCATTGGTTTAAGAAATTATTGTGCAGACTCGGATTCCTGCTGCTGTTGTTGCTGTTGCTGAACGGCAGTTTTGGAAAGGGAAACGCTGACGATGATGCCGCCTTCGTTATCACCAGAAACGGTGTAGGTGAAGTTGGTGGGCAGCTTAACGGTTGCCATGTCGCCCTGGCAAGCGGTGTAGTAGATCAGCCAATCCTGACCGTTTGCATCGGTTACCTTAAGAGGATTGTTGTAGGTGTGCGCCTTGATCTGTGCCACGAATTCTTCCAGGCACAAGCCGTTTGCCTTCATGTAGGCAGCAGCGCCGTCACCAACGTAGTGGAAATATTCCACGTAGCCGGAAATGCCGGTAATGCTTTCCTTGCCCTCGGGGTAACGAACCACAAAACCGTACTTGTGTGCGTTATCAACGAGCCAATTATAGTAATCGGGATTGTCGTAAACGTTGGAGGTCACGCTGCCGTCATAGATCTTGAGCGTGATGCCAAAGCCGGTGTGGTGGTCGGACTTGCCTGCAGGAACGGAGAATCTTCCTTGCTCCTCAAAGGTACGGTAAGAGGAGGAAATGATCAGGTCGTTCTTGCCGGTCGCCTTGTTGAAGGCGGACAGGAATTCGTGCATGGAGGAGAGTGCTGCGCCGTCCAGCATCAGCGTGTTGAAGCTGGTCTTGTATGCAGCGGTAGCACCGTCTTGCGTGTGTGCTACGCGATATTCCCAGATGTTGGCAAGGTTTTTATTTGCCTCGGCAGGGAACTTGTATTCGTTTTTGTCGTTGACCAGAGCCAGAGGGCCGTACAAGGTCTGCGACTTATCCAGCGTTACGTCCTTGTACTGTACTGCGGAGGGGTCAGCGTTATTGTGACCGCTCGTGATAGCCAGCACGATCTTGGTACCGATGATGGTCATAAATACGACCAGGAGCAGGGCAATCACGATGCAGATCATGATCACGACCATTTTTTGCTGCTGCTGACGGTTGTCACGCTTGACGGTACCGGTGGAGTAGCTGCGTGGGGTTCTTTGGTTGTCCATGAGAAGCTCCTTTCGTCAATTTATCACTTGTGTTGAAAAATTACTTAGCGTCCTTGATGGAGAAGTCCATGCGGCCCTTCTTATCCAGACCCATGTACTTAACCTTGACCTCAGAGCCAACGTCGATGCCTGCGTCGGTCACCTTGTTGATTCTCTTGTCGCAGATCTTGGAAATGTGAACCATGCCGTCCTTACCGGGAGCGTACTCAACGAAGCAGCCTACGTCCTCGTTGGGCTTGTCCTTGCTTGCAAGGATTTTAACGACCTTTGCGTTGTAGATGCAGCCAACCTCGGGCTCGAATACGATTGCAGCGATTGCAGCCTGTGCAGCAGCAGCGCTGTCGCCGTTGACAGCTGCGATGCGGATGGTGCCGTCGTCGTCAATGTCGATCTTTGCACCGGTGTCAGCAACGATCTTCTGAATGGTTGCGCCACCCTTACCGATAACCTCGCGGATCTTATCGGGATCGATGTGCATGGTGGTCATCTTGGGAGCGTACTTGGAAACCTCAGCTCTGGGAGCGGGGATAGCCTTGAGCAGTACGTTGTCGATGATGTACTCTCTGCCGGCACGGGTCTGCTCGAATGCCTGCTTGATGATCTCGGGGGTCAGACCGTCGATCTTGAGGTCCATCTGAATGGAGGTGATACCCTTGTGCGTACCTGCAACCTTGAAGTCCATGTCGCCATAGAAGTCCTCAAGACCCTGAATGTCGATCATGGTATCCCAAGAGCCGTCCTCAGCGGTGATCAGACCGCAGGAGATACCTGCAACGGGAGCCTTGATCGGAACGCCAGCATCCATCAGTGCCAGGGTAGAACCGCAAACGGAGCCCTGAGAGGTGGAGCCGTTAGAGGAAACAACGTCGGAAACCAGTCTGATTGCGTAGGGGAATTCCTCCTCGGAGGGCAGCACGGGAACGAGAGAACGCTCAGCCAGTGCGCCGTGGCCGATCTCACGACGGCCGGGGGAACGAACAGCCTTAGCTTCACCGGTGGAGAAGCCGGGCATGTTGTAGTGGTGCATATATCTCTTGGAGGTCTCGGAGTCAATGCCGTCCAGCATCTGTGCCTCGGAGAGCGTGCCAAGGGTTGCAATGGTCATAACCTGTGTCTGACCTCTGGTGAACAGACCCGAACCGTGAGTTCTGGGCAGAACGCTTACCTCTGCGCCAAGGGGTCTGATCTGGTTCATGCTTCTGCCGTCAACTCTCTTCTTGTCAACCAGCAGCCAGCGGCGAACGATCTTCTTCTGGATCTTGTAAACCAGCTCGTCCATCATGCCGGGCAGTTCGGGATACTCCTCGGAGAACTTCTCTAAGATTGCGTCCTTTACGGGCACCATGCGTGCATCGCGAACGGTCTTGTCATCGGTGTCGAGAGCGAACATGACGTCCTTCTCGCAGAAATCGAAGATCTTATCGAACATATCGTGGTCAAGCTCGCAAGAGGGATAGTCGAACTTGGGCTTACCAACCTCGTCGATGATTGCGTTGATAAAGCCGAGCAGCTCCTTGATCTCCTTGTGAGCGTACATGATAGCGTCGTAAACAACGTCGTCAGCAACCTGATTTGCGCCTGCCTCGATCATAACGACCTTGTTCATGGAAGCGGCAACGGTCAGCTGCATCTCGCTCTTCTTCTGCTGCTCTGCGGTGGGGTTGAGGACGAACTCGCCGTCAACAAGGCCTACCCAAGCGCCGCCGATGGGGCCGTTCCACGGAATATCGGAAATAGCCAGAGCGGTGGAAGCACCGATCATAGCGGTAACTTCGGGAGCGCAGTCGGGGTCAACCGACATAACGGTCAGGGTCAGAGCAACGTCGTTGCGCAGATCCTTGGGGAACAGGGGACGGATGGGGCGGTCGATGACGCGGCTGGTCAGAACTGCCTTTTCGGAGGGCTTACCCTCTCTCTTGAGGTAACCGCCGGGGATCTTGCCTGCAGCGTACATTCTCTCGTCAAAGTCAACGGACAGGGGCAAAAAGTCGATACCGTCGCGGGGCTTTTCGGAAGCGGTAGCGCAGCACAGCACAACGGTGTCACCGTAGCGGCACAGCACCGAGCCGTTTGCAAGGCCTGCAACCTTACCGGTCTCGATAACCAGGGGTCTGCCTGCCAGGGTGTAATGGAATACTCTGTGATTCTTGAAATTCATTTCAGAGCTGATAATTGCGGAATTCATTTCTTCTTTTCTCCTCTTCTTCTACAAAATTCTTTGGGTCGTTTGTTTCGCTTACGCATAGGTTTTAGTACTTAAACCCGAGCTTGTCCGAGGTATGACAAGCGCGCGTTTAAGTTCTAAATCCATGCGATACGATACTTTTGGGCAAAAAAACAGTTGGGAGTGGAAGCGGCAGAGAAATCCGCCGCTTTCCACTCCCGCAGTAATTACTTTCTGATGTTCAGCTTCTTGATGATCGCACGGTAGCGCTCAATGTCAACCTTCTGCAGATAGCCCAGCAGGTTTCTTCTGTGACCGACCATCTTGGACAGACCGCGACGGCTGTGGTTGTCGTGGGTGTTGCCCTTGAGGTGCTCGGTAAGGTTGTTGATGCGGTAGGTCAGAATGGCGATCTGAACCTCGGGAGAACCGGTGTCGCCCTCGTGGATCGCATACTGCTCAATGATAGCCTGTTTTTCTTGAGTGGTCATGATGTTTTTCACCTTTCAAAATATAATTTTTTGCAAAACGCGTGTCCCACAGAGATCGGCGGGTGAAAGTGCCGCAAAGCAGCCGTTTGTCCGAAAGCCGTGAGAACGCCATGCATAGCATATTATATCACATTACAAACGGTTTGTAAAGGGGTTACGCGCAAAAAATCCTGTCCGTTTTGAAAAAATCTCATCTATTATTATGGGTGTCCTTGTGAAAAACGCCAAAGGTCGCACGACTTGTGTCGCGTTTTGTCAGCGTCAGCAAGCCTGCTGTGATCAAAAAAGCCCCGAAAAGCTTGCGCAAAAGTGCTGACGGCAGTAGGGAAGCGAGCGAAGCACCGATCAAAGCCCCAGGCAGCCCCGAGGCGATCAGCAAAATGCACAAGGGAGCGATCAGCTTGCGGCGCGAAAGGTGCGCGAGCATGGAAGCTCCTGCGGAAAACAGAAAAAAGACCAGATTGATGCCTTGCGCGCGCAGCTGCGGCATGCCGGCATACAGCGTCAGATAAATGACTAAAAGTCCGCCGCTGCCGATCCCCAAGCCCGAGAGCACGGCAATGGCGAAGGATACGATGATATCGAGTAACATAGAAACTCCTTCGGAGAATGAAATATTTCGCCTCGGGCGAAATGTGAAATGCTTGCTTTGCAAGCGTGAAATTCGCGCTGTGCGCGAGTGAAACATTTCGCCCCCCCGGGCGAAATGTTGCGGTAGAAATTTGCCTTGGGCAAATTTCCCGATTGGTATTGTATTTTATCTTTTATCGAAATAGCATAAATATCCCCGAAACGACCAGCAGAACCGCAAACAGCTTGCCAAGCGCGGTGGGTGTGATCTTTCCAAGCAAAAAGCCGCCCGCAAGACCGCCCGCAGCCCCGGGCAGCACAAAGCGCGAAAGATCGGCGGGCGGGGCGTTGCCTCCTCCTATATACAGCGTGGTGGAAAGCAGCGTCAGCGCGAGTGTGACCACTAAAGCGTTTGCACAAACGTCGCGTCGATCGGGCAGGGTATTTTTGCAAAAGCAGGAGATCGCAAATACCAGAATGATACCGCCTCCCGTACCCAAAAGACCGTTGATCAATCCTGCGGCAAGTCCGCAGGCAAGTAACGCACCCAAGCGCGTGTGACGGCGTGTGATTTCCATAAAACTTCTCCTTTTTCTTGGATAAATCCGCGTGCGGTACTTGCAATTTCGGATAAATAATGTTATAATATCTGTAACTGTATATTTATCACGGCAAACGCATCAATAATGCCAGTGTGGCGCGTTTGCTTTGCAGCATACCAGGCAATTTTTGAGAAAGACGAGGATATATACGTATGGCGACTAAAAAACCTGCCGCACAGGGAACCAAAACCGCTGCCAAGGATGCTCCCGTAAAAAAGAAAAAGAGCGCATCCCAAAAGCGCGCAAAGGGCGGTACTGCCGTCAGCGCACAGCAAAGAAAAAAGAATCTGGAGCGCGTGGCAAAGCAGAGCAAGCGCAAAAATAAGGCATCGCAATTCGTGCCCTTTATTCTGTTCGCTTTTGCCCTGATCCTGCTTGTGCTGCTGGTGCTTAATCTGATCAGTCATTTCAACGGTGCGCAGCTTGAAGGCGTGGTGGGTGAATTTATCTGCCGCTATATGCTGTTCGGC
Organism: Eubacteriales bacterium; assembly: GCA_045587385.1. Classification (GTDB taxonomy): domain Bacteria; phylum Bacillota; class Clostridia; order Oscillospirales; family CAG-272; genus SVQP01. Next base: position 7,470 of record JAZNCE010000099.1, on the reverse strand, counting down.
TTGTTTGGGCACGCGGCGTATCTGTTCCCTATATTGTTGGTCATTTTCGGTATCTTTTGGTTCAAAACGGAGGACGGCACCACGCGCGCCATCAAAGCGGTGCTGTCGGTGATGATCATCGCATCCTTTGCCGCTATGATACATATTTTCATGTCCGGCATGAATATTGAGAATATGGACACAAGCATCGGCAAGCTCTTTTTGGACAGTGCTGATCTGCAAGCGGGAGGACTTTTGGGCGGTTATCTCGGCTGGGCATTCTGCTGGGCGTTCCGCTGGGCATCCCCTTTCGTGCTTTTGTTCGTTTTGATCATTCTGTTCTTTGTGCTCTTGGAGATCACCCCTTACCAGATCTGGCTTAAGATCAAGGCGGCAAACGCCAAGCGCGCCGAGCGTGCCCGTCTGAATGCCCAAGAGGACGACGAGGACGAATACGAGGATGAGGACGATTACGAGGACGACGAGGAGCAGGAGATGGTTGCTCCCGTGTCTGCCGGGAAGGGCAAAAAGGCTAAAAAGGACGCAGAGATCGAGGATGACTATCGCGTTGACCCCGAGACCGGTGAGCTGATCGAGCTTGCAAGCAAGCCTGCCAAGAAAGCAAAGAAGTCCAAGAAGGCGGTTGCCGAGGATGATGATATTGGATTTACGCCTTTGAAGCTGACCGATGATGCAGCAGAAGCAGAGGACAAGGACGATCCGTACGCGCCTGCACTCCAAACCGAGCCCGATCCCATTCCCGAGCCAGAGCCGGGGGAAGAGCCGATTGAGAAGGATGTTCCCATGGAGGAGATCGAGGTCGACCTGGAGGACGATTTCGATGCTCAGCCCGCGCCCCGCTCTCGCCGCAAGAAGGCAGAGCCCGCGCCCGAGTTCGTCGCCTTGGAGGACGAGCCCGAGGAGGAAATGCCGAGCGATCTGCTGTTTGAGGAAGAAGCTTCCGAGGCAGCCGAGGAAGCCGAAAACGAGTACGTATTCCCCACCACCGATATGCTGGCAGCGGGCAGCGCAAGCTACCATTCCAGCGAGGAGGAGGTTGCAGCCAATACCGAGGTGCTGCGTCAGACCCTGGAGGACTTCCACATCAGAGTCAAGGAGGTCACCTGCTCCACAGGTCCTACCGTAACGCGTTATGAGATCAAGCCCGAGGCGGGCGTGCGCGTGCGTGCCATTGCAAACCTTGTAGACGATATCGCGCTCGGACTTGCAAAGTCGGGTGTGCGTATCGAAGCTCCCATTCCCGGTAAGGCTGCCGTGGGTATCGAGGTGCCCAACGACAAGCCCGCGACCGTATATTTGCGTAACCTTTTGGAAAGCCCCGAATTCGTCAACCACAAGAGTAAGGTTGCGGTCTGCCTTGGCGCGGACGTTTCGGGTAAGCCCGTCGTATTCGATATTGAAAAAATGCCTCACCTTCTGGTTGCGGGTGCAACCGGTATGGGTAAATCGGTATGTATCAACTGCGTGGTCATGTCGCTGCTTTATAAGGCAAGACCCGACGAGGTCAAGCTGATCATGGTCGACCCCAAGAAGGTAGAGTTTACCATGTACCGTGACATTCCTCACCTGTATTGCCCCATCGTCAGCGACCCCAAAAAGGCTGCAGGCGCTCTGGCAAGTGCAGTTTCCGAAATGGAGCGCCGCTTCTCCTTGATCGAGGAGGTCGGTGTGCGTAACATTACCGGCTATAATGAAATTACCAAGGATGACCCCGAAAAGGAATACCTGCCCAGAATCGTCATTATCATCGACGAGCTGGCAGACTTGATGATGACCGCGCCCGACGACGTGGAGACCTGCATCTGCCGTCTTGCACAGAAGGCAAGAGCAGCGGGTATTCACATCATCATCGGTACGCAGCGTCCCTCCGTTGACGTTGTCACGGGCTTGATCAAGGCGAACATTCCTTCCCGTATCGCCTTTACCGTTTCCTCGCAGGTCGACTCCCGTACCATTATCGACGTTGCGGGTGCAGAAAAGCTGATCGGTCGCGGTGATATGCTGTACGCGCCCGTCGGTGCCTCCAAGCCCTTGCGTGTGCAGGGTGCGTTCGTTGCGGACGGTGAGGTTGAGAGAGTCGTTACCTTTGTCAAGACGCAGAACGGCTCTGCCAAGTATAATGACAACTTCACCCGTCAGATCGAGGAGGAAGCAGGCAAGGTTGGCGCGAGTGGCAAGAAGGGAGCAGGCGGTGCCGAGGGAGATATGGGAGGCGACTCGGATGACGACAAGCTGTGGGAAGCAGTGGAGGTCGTGGTCACCGAGGGCAAGGCTTCCACGTCCATGCTGCAGCGTTACTTAAAGGTAGGCTACGGCAGAGCGGCAGGCTTGCTCGACCGCATGGAAGAGCTTGGCTTTATCTCTGCGCAGGACGGTAATAAGCCGCGCCGCGTGCTGGTCACCAAGGCAGACCTTGACGAGCTGCGCATGAACGGCAAGGCTGACTAACCCTATTAAAGGAGCTTTTATATGTATCCCTATTTGATTGTTGATCTGGGCAAGAATCTGCAGCTTGGGCTGTACGATATTTGTCTGATGGTCGCGATACTGACTTGCCTTGTTTTGTACCGTGTGTTTGCGGACAGACAGAAATTTAAGGCAAGGGTGCAGAATTTTGCACTTTTGGTCATTTTGTTTGCCATAGGCGGCGGCTATTATGCCGCTGCCTTGGTGCAGACCTTTTATAACTGGAACGCAGCACTTGCCGCCAACCCCGAGGCGAAATTCATGGACTTTTGGGGCACGGGTGCTACCTTTTACGGCGGACTTGTGGGCGGCGTGTTGATCTTTTTGGTGCTGTATTTCGGCATCGGTGCGCTTTTGTTCAAGGAAAAAGAGAATATCCATCACTTTTTCCCCATAGCCACCATCGCGGGCGCGGTGATTCCCTTGGCGCACGGTATCGGACGCCTGGGCTGCTTCTTTGCAGGCTGCTGCCACGGTAAGGTGTGCCAAGCACCGCAATGGTATACCGTAACCTTTTATACCTTGTACACCGACGGCTCGGTCAAGGAGTTTTATGCCGTACCCGTGCAGCTGCTTGAGGCGATCTTTCTGTTTGCGCTTGCAGCCGTGCTGCTGTACCGCCTGATCAAGGGCAAGCATTACAATCTGCCCATTTACGTCATAACCTACGGCGTATGGCGTTTCTTTGCCGAGTATCTGCGTGCAGATGCGCGCGGGCAGGGCATCATTCCGTTCCTTAGCCCTTCTCAGCAGACCGCGCTTTTGCTGATCGCGCTGGGCGTGGGCACGATCTTTATTGAAAAATACGTCAGAGCATATACCGCGCGCGTCACGGCTGTGCAAGAGATGCAGCCTACGGAGGAACAACATGAAGAAACCGCTGCTGACGCGTAAGGTCTGTCTGATCATCCTGGTCATCTGCGTGGTGCTGATTGCCGCATTCCGCGTGTTTTTCGCGGACACCTTGGCGGATAGCGAGCTGATGCGTTCGCTGATCTCGGATGACGATTACAGACCCGCGATCCTCAATACGCTTGTGATGGATGCTCTTGGCAGCGTGGTGTTCGTATGCATGACCATCTATATGGGCTATCGCGTATGGGGACTCAAAAAGCCGTGGATGCGGTCGCTTTTGTTCGGACTTCCCGCGCTGGCGGTTGCCGTCAATAACGCGCCCATCATCGGGCTTGCCACGGGCAACGCGTATATCACCGATCCCGTCGGCGGTGTGTTGATCATGCTGGCGTATTGCCTTGCCATCGGCACGTTTGAGGAATTTGCCTTCCGTGGGCTGTTCTTTATGATGATCTTGGAGGACAGACGCAAGTCAACCAAGCAGATATTCTGGACGACCGCCATCAGCTCTGCCGTGTTTGGTCTTGTGCACTTGGTCAATTTGGCTGTGGGTGCAGGTCCCGGGGCAACGCTTTTGCAGGTTGGGTATTCCTTCCTGATTGGCGGCATGTGCGCCATCGTGCTGCTCAAAACCGGTAGCATCTGGTATTGCGTGCTGCTGCACACCGTGTACGATATCGGCGGTACGATCCTTTACGTGGGCGGCGGCGTGCGCTGGGATGCCGTCACGGTTACAATCACCGCAGTGCTGGGCGTGGCGGTTGCCGTGTTTATGACGGTTGCCTTGATGCGCATCAAGCCCGAGGACATCGCGTTTTTGTTCCCGGAGAAGCAAACGAGTGCCGTGAATGATGAAAATGAATAAAAACAAAAAAGGAATCGTATCAGTGCGGTTCCTTTTGACGTTTATTTGGGCAAAGACGTTATGCGGGTACGCGCAAAAAGCCGTCCCCTACGGGGAAGGAGGGAGCCTGCAAGCTTGCGCAGCGGGAGGAAGGGGAACGCGTATCAAAATTGGAATAGTGTTACCTTAGCGGTATTTGCAAAATCATAGTAGTTTCTTCCTAAGATTCCTTTCCCAACTTTCGCACGCGTTCCCCTTCCTCCCATAGCGGTACGCTATGGGAACCCTCCTTCCTCTTGCCCACTCGCGTCGCATACTCGTCGTGTGTCGCTCGATACCCTCGCTCCTGCTCCTCGTTGCTTTGGCTCCACCGTTCAGCACAAACGATACTCAATCGTTTGTGCCTCTCTAACCCCGGGGGGACGGCTTTTTTGCGCGCGTCCTCCACGGTTCATTGTCCGTTGTTTTTTTATGACCTCGGAGATAGAGGCTTACTGGATACTCCTTTCTTGCAAAAATTCTCATTTTCTGCTATAATAAAAACATGGAAATCTTTTACACACTTTCAAAAAAACGCGGTCTATATAAGTGAAGACCCCAAAAGGAGGTGTCACGATGAAAAAGAGCAAGCATGGCAGCGTGCTGAGCGACGAGCAGATCATTGATCTGTATTTCGCACGCGAGGAGCGCGCCATTGCCGAAACCGACAAGAAATACTGCGAGTATCTGCACACGGTGGCGTATAACATTCTTGCCAACGAGCAGGATGCCGAGGAATGCCTGCAGGACACGTATCTGCGCACGTGGGATGCCATTCCGCCCGAAAGACCGAGTATTTTTCACGCGTTTTTGGCGAAGATCACGCGCAATCTTTCACTCAATCGCATCGAAAAGGCAAACCGCAAGCGTCGCGTGCCCACGGAAGTCTGTTCCCCCATGGACGAGGTGCAGGATTTTTTGCCCGATCCGCACGATCTGGCAAAGGATTTGCAGGCGGCGACCGTCAGGCGCATCATTGCCGAGTATTTGGACGGCACGACCGAGCGCAGATTGTACATTTTTATCTCCCGTTTTTTCTATTCCTATACCGTCTCGCAGATCGCGACGCGTCTTGGCTGCAGCACGTCCACGGTCAACAAGGAGCTTGCAGAGATCAAGAGAGAGCTGCGTGCATGCTTTGAAAAGGAGGGGATCGACGTATGAAAAAGGAACAATTTTTCAGACTTTTAGGCGAGCTTGACGACCGATTTTTGGAGAAATACCGCCAAATAGATCTGCGGCTTTCCCATAAGGCGTACCGCAAAAAGCGTACTTTGCGCATCCTTGCTGTTGCCGCTTGCCTTGCCTTGCTGATCGGCGTATGCGTGCCTGTGGGGATGCTGGCACACCCCGCAGGCAGAGCGATCCTGCAAGGGGATTCCCAAGCTTTGACCGAGCAGCTTAATCGCATCGAGGGCTTTAAGCCCTGGCAGGAGCAGACCGCTGAGAAGCTGGAGCAGAGCTTGTCCCCCGCGCTGTGGGAGAGCTTACAAAAAATGCCCGTGATCAATGTGCTGACGCAGTCGCAATATCCGGATTACGCCTTTAAGAGTATGCAATACGGCGCATATCTGGATGAACCTGAGTATTTGACCTACGGCTTTGCCGATTCTGTCGGGGATTATTTCCCGGATCGCGTCGATATTGATGTGTACGGGGAAGAATATCAGGATGTAAATGCCCCGAGCAATTGTCCGCCCCCGCCCGGAAGCTCCTTGGAAGAGGGGCAAGTGTTGCCGTACCGATATTCCATACCTCAAACGCTGTATATGCAAGCAGTGCACGTATATGAGCTGCGTGTGGATAAAGTAAGCAATACCGTCTACATGGACGCGCAAACGGGTGAGTGTGTATATTGGGAGATCAGCAAAGCGTCTTCGCATTCGCCTACGGTTGCAGATGAGCAGACCATGATCGATGCGGCATATGATATTTTGTCGCAAAATGTGCGTGACCCCGAGGCGTACACCCTGAGCACCGACCGAAATGACTACTATTTTATCTGCAGATATAACAGATGCATTGGTGATTTGGTCAGCTGTGATGGCTTAACCGTTCGTTTTGATCTCGCCGGTAATGTCATTTCCGTGGATATGGCTTACCTGGGTGCCTTGCGCTATCTTGCAGAGATTCCGCAGGAGTTGATCGACAAGGTCGCCGTCTATATGGAACAGACGGTCGCAGGCTGTATCGAATCCGAAACGAATATCGACAATATCACGGTTTTGTCGGACGGCAGAATTGCGTTGGCGTGCCATATGGAAGTAGAGTATTATGACGCTCAAAGCGACACAAGGCAGGGGGATGCGACTTGGTTTCTGGCTTGCTTGACGGAGCGTGTCGAGGGGTACGGAGATTTGGGCGTGACAGGCAATGCCGAATCAGAGACGACCGAACCCGTGACGACCGAGCGTCCGATTGAAACCGAATCGCAGATAGATTGGAACGACGTTCCGGAGTTTGTCAAATTGGGATATCTGAACGTACTGGTTTATGATGAAGCCGGGGATCTCGTATATCGGATGAGTGCCGAGGCATTGGAAAATGTGGAAAATAAGCTGTATTTAGATTATGTGTCGGGAGGTACGGTTGTTGTAGAATTCTACGCGGCTTACAATCGCTCGCAAAAAGTTTCTCAATATCGCTGTGAGGGTTATAACGCGACTATGGAGCGGATTGATGTTTTTGAAATCAATTCGGACGTAACGGTGGACGTGCAGGCAGACTATTACCATTATCTGCGTATGACGGTGCAGATGGATGCACTGCAGATAAAGGAGGGAACAGTACGCGAAAATGGATTCGTGCTGATAGGCGACCATAGTAATTCAAATATTGAAGGCTGGGCGATGTGGAAACGCTTATACATATGTTTGACAACAGAACTTCTCGATCTTGACGAAGTACATCATCCAAGCTATGAGGATTATCTTGCTTTGAAGGCGTCCGTAGACGCAGAATGGCTTCCCATGACGGAAGTGGTCAAAATCATGGGGAAGCCTCACGGCTACGATTCTGCCGCAGGAATGAGGATCTTTGTCTGGAATACGGCTGACGGAGGGCAGGTCTGCGCTTGGTTGTCGTCTGGCGAGAGTGAGCCTATACAATGGAATCAAATTTTGACTGCGGATTACGGAAACGCACGTGTTACCAGCGTTGTCTATTACGGATCTCTTGAACAACAGTAACAAAAATACAGACAGACACGGCACGGGCCGCCGGCGGTTTTTTTGGTTGGGGGGGGGGGGGGCGGGGGCCGGGCGCCC
>JAZNCE010000098.1:0-4834 GCA_045587385.1 Eubacteriales bacterium | reverse complement strand
TAGGATTGCTACTTGCTATTGCTTTGACGCTGATGAATGTTAAGGGTGCTTTGTTTATTGCGATTATTGCAACAACGCTTATTGGCATCCCATTCGGCATAACGAATTTTGGAGAAACAGTAAGCCTTTCGGAAGCTTGTCGGGCTTTGCCTTCGACTTTCCTCGCAATCTTCAGGGAGGGCGGTATTCTAAGCTTGTTTACAGACATGAGCAAACTTCCCCTCACTCTCGTTGTTATATTTGCGTTCAGCATAATGGATACGTTCGATACGATAGGAACGTTTATCGGAACCGGCGTCCGTGCGGGCATCTTCAATATTGAGGACGAGCTTGCAGCCGGAGACGGAAAGGGCTTCAAAACCCGTTTTGATAAAGCACTCTTTGCCGATGCAACGGCAACCTCAATAGGTGCGTTGATCGGAACATCAAATACCACGACATTCGTAGAAAGTGCAGCAGGAATCGGAGCGGGAGGACGCACGGGCTTTGCATCCGTTATCACTTCTCTCTGCTTTATCCTATCAGCTTTTTTCAGCACCTTCGTAAGTGCTGTACCTGCTGCAGCAACCGCTCCAGTGCTCGTGCTTGTAGGAATCATGATGGCCTCATCATTTAAGGATATCGATTGGAGCAGCCTTGACGAGTCCATCCCCGCCTTCTTCACCGGGATATTTATGTGTCTGTGCTACAACATCTCTAACGGTATGGCGTTTGGATTTATTACCTACTGTATCGTTAAGATCTGCCGCAAGAAAATCAAAGAAATACACCCCATCGTTTGGATTTGCACAGTGCTTTTCATTTTGAACTTCATACTGTTTGCGTTCATATAAACAAATAATCAAAAAATAATTTTTAAGGAGAATACGGCCATGACCATCGAAAAAACTCTTAACGGTACCGAGCTTACCATCAACCTGATTGGCAGACTTGACACTACCACCGCACCTAAACTTGAGGCGGAACTGAAACACAGTATTTCGGGCATTAAAAAACTCGTGCTGGATTTTTCGGCTCTTGAGTACCTTTCTTCAGCAGGACTCCGAGTACTTCTTGCCGCACAGAAGGTAATGAACAAACAGGGCGAAATGATTATCAGGAACGTGAACGAAACCATTGCCGATATTTTTGAGATCACCGGTTTCTGCGATGTTCTTACCATAGAGTAATCCCATGAGCAGCAAGGATAAAAATGAAATCCTTGAACAGGCTTTGTTCGAGGAAAACGAAAAAAATGCCAATCATTACACTGTAAGGTGCTTGATGTTCGCCGCTGCTGTAACAGTCTTGATATGGATACTGAATCTTTTGGATTTCTTTATCGTTGATGATGCGTTGATGAATCTGGTTATGCCGATCAGCATCGTGCTGTTACTAATCCCTTTGCTTCTTGAACGGTTTGCAAATATTCCGGGCAGCATCTTTCGTTACATACTGTTTTTGTTTTTCGTTTTGGTTATTGCAATGATGTCGGTAGCTATGCCGAGGCACTTGATTTTGGCGTGGGCTTGTCCCATTATGCTTGCATGTCATTATTACTCGCCCAAATTTGCGCGCTTTGCCTTGATAGCAACACTTATTATAATGCTTGCGTCGCTTTACGGCGGTATCGTGTTTGGAGAATGGGACAAAAATATATTGGGAAACTATATTGAAGAATATGATAATCTTTCCGGAAGGCTTGAGTATCTTAGCGGTAAAGGAAACAGCGTTTATCTGCATGCATTCGAGTTCTATTATTTACCGAGAGCAAGCATCCTGTGCGTCGTTTATCTTATATGCATCACGCTTTCCAAAAGAACGCACGGACTTCTTATCAAACAAGGCGAGGCAGCCCGTGAGACCGAAAGAATCTCCACAGAGCTGAATGTTGCACATCACATCCAAACCTCAATGCTTCCAAGCACTTTTCCTGCTTTTCCCGGGCACGACGAATTTGATATTTTTGCAAATATGGCTCCCGCAAAAGAGGTTGGAGGCGACTTCTACGATTTCTATCTCATAGATGAAGAAAACCTTGCGTTTTTGATTGCGGATGTTTCGGGCAAGGGCATTCCTGCCGCAATGTTTATGATGCAATCCAAAACCATACTGAAAAGCCTTGCGGAGTCGGGAATGGGTGTTGAGCAGGTATTCACTCTGGCAAACAAAAAACTCTGTGAAGGTAATGACGCCAATATGTTTGTCACCGCTTGGATGGGTATTCTCAATACAGCTACCGGTATGGTAACGTTTGCCAACGCCGGACATAATCCTCCGCTGGTGAAACACGCAGACGGTACGTTTGAGTATCTCAAAACTCATGCGGGATTTGTGCTCGCGGGTATGGAAGGCATTCGTTACCGTAAAAATGAGCTTCAGCTTGAACCTGGAGACATCATTTATCTTTATACCGACGGAGTTACCGAAGCGACAAATCTTGACAACCGGCTGTATGGAGAAGATCGTTTGCACACACTTCTTGAGAAACATCTTAATTCTGATGCGCAAACGATTTGTGACGATGTAAAGCGTGACGTTGATTCATTTGTGGGCGATGCTCTGCAGTTTGATGATATTACAATGCTTTGCTTAAAATATAACGGGCAGGAGAAAAACACATGAAAGAACTAACGATTGCGGCAACAGTTGAAAATATTGAGACCGTTACGGAGTTTGTCAATGCACAGTTGGAGTTAACGGATTGCCCCATCAGAGCTCAGATGCAGATTGATATTGCTATTGACGAGCTTTTCGGAAACATTGCTCATTACGCTTATAATCCCGAGGTTGGAAACGCAACCGTTCGGGTTGAGGTAAGTGAGGATCCGTTGGCTGTTATTGTTACTTTTATTGATAACGGTATTCCGTATGATCCGCTCAGAAAGGATGATCCAGATATTACGCTTTCCGCAGAAGAAAGAGAAATCGGCGGGCTCGGCATCTATCTGGTAAAAAAGAGCATGGATGAAATATCTTACGAATACAAAAACGGTCAAAATATTTTGAAGATTAAAAAGAACATCTGAGAAGACAGCCTCGTTTTGAAATTGATATTAAAAGGAAAGTCGGATCAGTATCAGAAGTTTGCAGCATTCACAAGTTCTCAATTCGCAAAGTATATGATTGAAAACTGTCTGCCATGTTAAGGGAAGCAAAACAGGGTGCTGCAAAAGCGGAATAAACAATCAAAAGTGAGTGGCGAATAATATGAATGAACAGTTATTTAGAAAAAAGAGCATAGATCGGGTTTCTTCCCCGGAACAGCTAAATGAGTATATCCGCGTGTCCAATCCCGGGATATGGATGGTGCTGGCTGCAATCATATTTCTGCTTGTCGGTGCTATCGTTTGGGGTGTTGTCGGAACTTTGGATACAACACTGTCTGCCGTTGCTGTTGCAGAAAACGGCGAAGCGACAATTTATGTTAAAGAGGCGGATGCCGATTCGATTGAGAGCGGTATGACTGTTCGCATCGGTGATAAGGAAGGAACCGTCACCGAGATTGCTGCATCTCCCGTGGTTGTTGATGCTACGTTTACCGATTACACTCTTCATGTTGGAAATCTTGTAAGCGGAGAATGGGTATTTGCCATAAAGGTCAGTGGTGAATTTGCTGATGGCGTACAGAATGCCGAAATTGTGATAGATAGTGTTTCTCCTATATCCTTTGTTTTGAATTGAGGTGACGGATATGGGCAAAACTACAAAATCTATCAGGCAGCCCATAACAAAAGGCGCAGCAAAAGTCCCCGTTGTGATGCAGATGGAGGCGCTGGAATGCGGTGCAGCATCACTGACAATGATTCTCGCCTATTATGGGAAATGGATTCCTCTTGAGCAGGTACGCGCAGATTGCGGCGTATCAAGAGACGGATCCAATGCAAAAAACGTATTAAAAGCCGCAAGAAGTTACGGACTTGTGGCAAAGGGTTACCGCTACGAACCGGAAGATTTGAAAACAAACGGAAAATTTCCCTGCATCATTCACTGGAACTTCAATCACTTTCTTGTGCTTGACGGATTCAAGGGGAACAAAGCAGTGCTGAACGATCCCGCAAAGGGCTGTTACACCGTACCGATGGAGACTTTTGACAAATCCTTTACCGGTATTTGTTTAATGTTCGAGCCATCCGAAACTTTTGAGCCGAGCGGCAAGCCCAAAAGTATGCTTTCATTTGCCAAAGCAAAGATGAAGGGTGCGGGAGTTGCGGTTGCATTTACGATTATTACAACAGTAATCGCTTCGCTCATCGGAATTATTGAGCCCGCATTTTCCCGTATCTTTATTGACAGATTGCTGACGGGCCAAAACCCCGATTGGTTTATACCGTTTATTTGGGCACTCGCGGCGCTTTCAGTTATCGAAATCATTATAACGTTTATACAGGCAGTATTTGCGGCAAGAATCAACGCAAAGATTGCTGCCGTCGGAAGCGCCACCTTCATGTGGAAGGTGCTCCGAATGCCCATGGAGTTCTTCTCGCAAAGGATGGCCGGAGATATTCAACAAAGAAAAGGCTCCAACGCTTCTGTCGCTTCAAGCCTCGTGAACACCTTTGCTCCCCTGGTTATAGAAGCGTGCATGATGGTGTTTTATTTGGTTGTTATGATTCGATACAGCGTGCTTTTGACGTTGATCGGAGTAACTTCCATCTTTATAAACATGCTTGTATCTCGCTTCATTTCAAAGAAAAGAGTCAATATTACCCGCGTTTCAATGCGCGACGCAGGTAAACTCGCAGGAGCAACCGTTGCCGGTATTGAAATGATTGAGACAATCAAGGCATCGGGAGCTGAAAACGGCTTCTTTGAAAAATGGGCAGGCTACCAGGCAAGCGTGAATACCCAAAAG
>JAZNCE010000097.1:0-4595 GCA_045587385.1 Eubacteriales bacterium | reverse complement strand
ATTTGTCTGACGCTCCATCTGGACAACGAGAATTTCCCCACGGTAGAGATCCGGTTGTACCGCTATGATGGTTCTGTGTGCCTCGCAGTTGTGGACGGAGATCCCGTTTCCCTGGTTACCCGTTCCTCCGTTATGGAGCTTGTGGAAGCTGTGCAGGCAATTGTGCTGAACTAACCGCGGTCTTTACAATACCAACCGACGTTTCTGGATGATAGGATCCTGGTTCTGGACACGGTAATTTGCGTTATTGCTGGAATCGCTGTTCTCTCCGAAGCGTAGCCTTTGTCATCTTTGAAACTTAACAGGCATCAATCTTCATCAAAGCGCATCAAGATCTTTGATCCTGATGCGCTTTTTTGTGAAGAAAACTACCGGACAGATGAAGCATACAGATAGCGGCATGATTCTGATAGGTAAGTCATAAAAACATATGGAAACCCTTGACACTTCCGAATAAATGCAGTATGATATGTAGCGTGCTACACTTTGCGAAGGGGGTATATATTGTGACGAAAAAAGATATCGGTTATCTCATCAAAAGCATAAACGACAAGCTAAAAGTGAAAGCCGATGCAGACTTAAAACATTATAATCTCACATTGGCGCAAAGTCGTGTATTCGCTTTTTTGCACAGCAACGGCGGACAAGCTACACAAAAAGAGATAGAAGTGTTTCTGGCGGTGTCGCATCCAACGGTTGTGGGTATCGTTTCAAGGATGGAACAGAACGGTCATGTTACAACCTGGATCGACGAGCAGGATAAACGAAATAAAATCGTCAAGCTGACGGAGGCAACGGAAGCACTCAGTGTGGATATGGAGAATAATATTTCTGCCAATGAACGGAAAATGTTGGCCTCTCTTTCGACCGAGGATGTGGAGCGACTCAGAGAACTGCTGCTTGTTATTTACGAAAATCTTGAATAAGTAAGCCGATGCACCATCGGCTTTTACTTAGATACAATGTGTAGCGCGCTACACTAAAAGGAGGAACCTATGATCAAAACATTAGCAAGGAGTCTGCGTGAACATAAGAAGGGCTCCATTCTGACAATCTTTTTGTCGATACTGGAGGCGGCATTTGAAATATTGATACCGCTTTGCATGGCCGACATCATCGACAAAGGCATTGACCTGGGCGACATGGGCGCCGTATGGAAATATGGTATTGCACTATTGATATTCGCCGCGCTTCAACTTTTTACAGGTGTGCTTTCGGCGCATATTGCCGCAAAAACTTCGGTAGGCTTTTCTGCCAATCTCCGGCAGGACATGTACGATAACGTGCAGACCTTTGCTTTTTCCAACATCGATAAGTTCTCAACCGCATCCATTGTTACCCGCCTCACAACTGATGTTACCAACATTCAGAACTCTTATCAGATGCTGATTCGCATGGCGATCCGGGGCCCGATTATGCTGATTTTCTCCATGGCCGTATCTTTCAGCATAAGCAGCTCTATTGCCTGGATTTTTCTTGCGATTATTCCGGTGATGGCTGCTCTGCTGCTTCTGATTGTCAGAAGCGTACACCCTGTATTCAGTCGTGTTTTCCGTACGTATGACCAGCTGAACAATGTGGTGCAGGAAAACATCCGGGGAATCCGTGTTGTAAAATCCTTCAACCAGGAAGATTACGAGATTAAGAAATTCAAGGGAATATCCAAAGATATTTATAACGATTTTGCCAAGGGTGAGAGACTTCTGGCCTTTAACTCTCCCATTATGCAGTTCTTTATGTACGCGTGCATGATTCTCATTTCGTGGATTGGTGCGAAAGCCATCGTTGCCAGCGGAAACAACGCCGCACTGGGTATGACAACGGGTGATCTGACCGCTATGTTTGCTTATGCTATGCAGATCCTCATGAGCCTTATGGCGCTTTCCATGGTGTTTGCCATGATGACCATATCTTTGGCTTCTGCACGCCGTATCGCCGAAATATTGGATGAGAAAACCGACATAGCAAATCCTGACCAACCCGAAATGACAGTAAAAGACGGAGCTATCTGTTTTGAAGGGGTTGATTTTGTCTACGCTTCCAAAGCCGATAAAAAAGTGCTTGATAATGTCAATCTGTCTATCGCTTCCGGTGAGACCGTCGGTATCATCGGCGGTACAGGCTCATCCAAATCAAGTCTTGTGCAGCTGATTCCTCGCCTTTATGACGTAACAGGAGGACGCCTTATGCTGGGCGGCATTGACGTCAGGAACTATGACCTTACTATTCTTCGCAATGCTGTTGCCATGGTGCTGCAAAAGAATGAACTGTTTTCCGGCACGATTAAGGATAATCTGCGTTGGGGAAACGAAAACGCAACAGATGCAGAGATTGAACACGTTTGCAGACTTGCCTGCGCAGATGAGTTTATTCAGGGATTTCCTAATAAGTATGATACTTATATTGAGCAAGGCGGCACCAATGTATCGGGCGGTCAAAAGCAGCGTCTTTGCATTGCCCGTGCCTTGCTGAAGAAACCAAAGGTTTTGATTTTGGACGATTCCACAAGCGCGGTGGATACCAAAACCGACGCTTCCATTCAAAAAGCCTTTGCCCAGCACATTCCTGACATCACAAAAATCATCATTGCCCAGCGTATCAGCTCGGTACAGCATGCGGACCAAATCATCGTTCTGGACGACGGTAAGGTCGTTGCCGTTGGTAAACATGCAGAGCTTTTGCAAAACTGTGCGATTTACCGGGAAGTATATGTATCCCAGCAGAAAGGAGGCGAAGAACATGAATAAGAAAGGAAAAATGCCGCCTATGGGCAACATGCCTGAGGGTATGCCGCCCAAAGCGCACTTTGACTTAAAAACACTGGTCAGATTGCTTTCTTATATGAAGGATTACAAAGGAAAGCTGATTTTTGTTGTTGTCTGCATATTGCTCAGTTCCATTGCCTCTGCCGTGTCCTCTCTGTTTTTGCAGTCCCTCATTGATGACTATATCGTGCCCTTGCTCAGCACCTCCGCACCGGTGTTTACGGAGCTTTTGCAGGTCTTGCTGATCATCGGCGGTGTCTATCTGATTGGTGTTCTTTCCACTTTGTTTTATAACCGCATTATGGTTACCATCGCCCAGGGAACGCTCAAAAAAATCCGTGATGAGATGTTTGAAAAAATGCAGTGGCTTCCCATCCGCGCATTTGATACCCGCACCCACGGCGATATTATGAGTCTTTACACCAACGATACCGACACGCTTCGTCAGATGATCGCAATTTCCATGGCGCAGCTGGTTTCTTCTATATTTACCATCGTTTCGGTGTTCATTTGCATGCTTTATATCAGCGTTTGGCTGACCCTTGTTGCAGTTGTTGTGCTCTTCCTGATCCTGCAAATTGTGAAGGTTATCACCGGTAAAATCGGGGTGTTTTTCATGATGCAGCAGAAAACACTTGCCGATGTGAATGGCTATGTGGAGGAAATGGTAAACGGGCAAAAGGTTATCAAGGTGTTTTGCCATGAAGAAAAGGCGAAGGAAGAACTGCGTGAGAAAAACAAAGCTTGGGCAGTCAGTGCTGCAAACGCAAACGGTTATGCCCATTCTATGATGCCCATGATGAATGCACTTGGATATGTGCAGTACATTATCATCGCGCTTCTCGGTGCGTATATGGCAATCGCAGGTGTCACCAACCTCGGTCTTACCGGAACAGGCGTGCTTACCCTTGGTATGATTGCCTCCTTCCTGACACTCTCCAGAAACTTTACCAACCCCGTTTCTCAGATTTCAAATCAGTTTAATTCCATAGTCACTGCACTTGCCGGTGCATCCCGGATCTTTGCGTTTATGGACGAAGAACCGGAAACGGATGATGGCTATGTGACCCTTGTCCATGCCAAAGAAGAAAACGGTGTCCTGTGTGAATCCGAAGGCAAAACAGGAATGTGGGCATGGAAGCATCCCCATCACGACGGAACGGTCACTTATACAAAGCTGGAAGGCAGAGTGGTTCTGGACAGTGTGGATTTTGGATATGTCCCCGAAAAACAGGTGCTGCACGACATTTCCCTTTATGCCGAGCCCGGACAGAAGATTGCCTTTGTAGGTGCGACCGGAGCAGGTAAAACCACCATTACAAACCTCATCAACCGCTTTTATGATATTGCCGACGGTAAGATACGCTATGACGGAATCAATATCAATAAAATTAAAAAAGCGGATCTTCGCCGCTCTCTCGGTGTTGTTCTTCAGGATGTAAACCTGTTCACGGGAACGGTTATGGAGAATCTGCGGTACGGCAATCCGGATGCAACCGATGAGCAGTGCATTGCCGCCGCAAAGCTTGCCAATGCCGACGGATTTATCCGTATGCTTCCCCAGGGATACAATACCGTACTCAAGGGTGACGGAAGCGGACTTTCCCAAGGTCAGAGACAGGTAATTTCAATTGCCCGTGCTGCTGTTTCCGATCCTCCGGTCATGATTCTGGACGAAGCCACATCCTCCATCGATACCCGTACCGAAGCATTGGTGCAGGATGGTATGGATAAGCTGATGAAAGGCAGAACTGTGTTTGTCATTGCCCACAGACTTTCCACCGTTCAAAATTCCGATGTGATTATGGTGCTTGACCACGGACACATCAT
>JAZNCE010000096.1:0-22175 GCA_045587385.1 Eubacteriales bacterium | reverse complement strand
CCACCGATATAGCCCCCCTCCGGGAGGGGGGAAGGCTGGCGCAGGCTTGTTCCAAGCGCAGGGGGGAGAGCGCGAATACAATCGGTTTCTGCGCGTAATATCTCCATAGCAAAAGCAGAAGCCCACTAAAGACTTCTGCTTCACATATTTTCACCGCTAATTTGTCAGCCCGATGGGGCAATCCTTTTTTATTCGTTCACCACAAATTAAAAAAATATGATATAATATAAAAAAGTTTTCCTGTACGCGTGACGTAAGTGCGCAAAATCCTGTTATAGTAATTGAAGCGCTTTAGAACACACGAAAGGAGTGTGAAGTATGCAAGATAAGCAAATTGTGGAGCTGTATTGGGAACGCTCCGAATCTGCTATCGCAGAGACCGAGAAAAAGTACGGCCGATACTGCCAATACATCGCCGGTCAGATCCTTGAGAACGACGAGGACGCAAAGGAAATCGTGAATGACACGTATCTGAAAACGTGGCAAACCATACCGCCAAAGCGTCCCGAGTCCTTGAAGGCATACGTTGGCATGATTTGTCGCCAGCTGGCGTTTAATTTGTACGAAAAACAGCATACGAAAAAGAGAGGGCAGGTGCCTTTGGTGCTGGACGAATTGGCAGAATGCTTGCCGGGGGAAAACGACGGATGGGACGTGGCTGCCGGGGCGGCTTTGCATGATTCACTCAATGCCTTTTTGCAAGGGCTGCCGTCCAAAACGCGCAATATCTTTATTCGCAGATACTGGTATGCAAGCTCAATTGAGGGAATTGCACGTGAGTATGCCATGAAAGAAAGTGCAATTGCCATGCTGTTGCTTCGCACTCGCAAAAAGCTGAAAATGCATTTGCAAAAGGAGGGCTTTGAGGTATGACGAGTCATGAATTTTTTAAGGAATTGGGCTATATCGATCCAAAAATGATCGAAGCGGCTGCACCTGCCGAGAAGGTGCAAAAGAAGAGAAAGAGCACTTGGATTAAGTGGGCGTCTGTTGCGGCGTGCTTTGTGCTGCTGGTCAGTGCATCGCTGTGGCTGATTGCACCGGATGAAGGGGCATATGAGCAAGTTGAGATCACAACGCTTATTCGACTGGATGAAAGATATTATGCATCTTATATCAGGGTGAATGAAATGAGCAATTATGAAAGGCTGACACTCGAGGGCAAGATCGGTGATTTGTATCTTGAAACAGAAACGCAGAGTCTTTACAAGATCAAAGGTCACGACGATATTGCAGAGCTGATTGCCGTGACGGATGAGGGCGAGGTGGAGCTATTCCGATTTGATACGATGAACTATTATGACGGCGAGAACACGCAGCCCTTTTCGCTCGGGCTGCTGCTTGAAACGGTTTACGGTGCAGACTCTGCCGATGCGATTAATAGCATCCGATTTGAAAAAGAGGATTCATATAGGAATCGCAAGGAGATCAAGATCAAGAGAGTGCTTGTTGACGAGGATGAGGCAGCTGCGCGCTTCTTTGAAGCGATCAGTATGTCCCAGGGTGCGGAGTATAGCGGGAAATCCGTGTATATCAGTCAGCATAGTGAGGAATATTTGAATGGTATGCTGCCGCTTTCGGCACAGGTCGAGCGCAAGGTGACGATCAGATTCCGCAACAATACCGAGATCGAGCTGAAATTCGATCCCTACAACAAATGCGTGTGGTTATCAAACAGTATGGTGTTTCCGCTTTCCGAGCAGGATGTGGCGTGGTTGATCGAGCTTTCCGAGATCAATATGCAGCACGTGGATTACGGTATCGGCAATGACAAGGTCAATGAGGGATTCGGGGAAGTGACCGAAACGCCGAGACCTGCATTTGATCCGCCGACAAGCGAGGGCGTTTTGTCCGTTTCCGCTTCGTCTTTGCCGGAGGGGTATGATTATTTTTTTACAGGTGAAGATGCCAGGAAAGTTGTGGACTATTTTTCCGAAGCGCAATTCACGTCGGATTACCGCGATAATCCGAAGGAACTGACAGGCATGATGTGGGTAATAACCATTGCTTATGATGACGGAAGCACGGAAACGTTGCGTGAGATTTCTCCGTTCATCCTCACGCAGGACGGAATGTATTATAAATATGTTCAAGGCATGGGATTTGACGCTGTGCTGGAAGAATTGATCTGCCAAGACGAATAAATAGCATACGAAAAAGGCGATATCGGATATCGCCTTTTTCACGGTGTTATTAATTATCTTGACTATCCAGCACGCAGTCGATGATGATAGCGACGGCGAGGACGGCGACGGGATCGTACGCGCGGTCGTCCACGCTGATCTCATAGGTATCTCCCCACGTAAACCATTGCTTTTGCACCGATGCGACAAGGCGTCCCGCGTCGGTGATCTCATAATCGTGATCAAAGAAATCGCCCTGCACCTCCCAGCCGGGTCCTTCTACGGTGTAATAGGGAGTGAACATGGAAAACTCCTTGACTACGGTTGCCTGAATCTCACCATCCCCCACGATGTGATAGCGCGGGCGGAAGCGGAACAACTCCTGCTCTATGCGGTAGAGTTCGCTACCGTTTCGGTCAAAAATGGTCAGCTTTTTGCCAAAGGAGAAAAACTCCCCCTCCACGGTGAACAGCTCGTTTTCATATGCATCATAGACCGAAAAGCGGTCGTTCCAGGAAAAGATTCTTTGCTTGATGTAGAATTTCATGGCAGCTCCTTTCTGATTCTCTCGGCGTAGCGCACGGTCTCCATGGCGTCGCTGCCAAAGTGGTCTGCACCGATGCGTGCGGCATACTCCTCGGTCAGCACCGCACCGCCCACCACGATGCGGCAAGCGGGGGCGTGCTCGCGAAGCAGGGCAATGGTGCGTTCCATGGCGGGCACGGTGGTGGTCATCAGGGCACTCAGACCGCAAAGCGGTGCGTTGTGCGCCTGCACGGCGGCAAGGATATCCTCGGCAGGCACGTTGCGTCCAAGGTCAATGACCTTGAAGTTGTAGTTCTCCAAGAGCAGTTTCACGATATTTTTGCCGATATCGTGTATGTCGCCCTCCACGGTTGCCAGCACAAAGGGCATCTGCGCCTCGTCCGCGCTCTGCGCACTTGACTGCGCCTTGATGCGCTCGAATGCGGCTTTTGCGGCTTCTGCGGCAAGCAGCAGCTGGGGCAGGTACAAGGTCTTTGCTTCAAAGCGTGCTCCCACGAGGTCAAGCGCGGGAATGACGTGCGTGTTGATCACCTCCAAGGGCGCAGTCGTTGCCAGCAGCGCATCGGTCTCCTTGGCTGCTGCGTCGCAAAGCCCCTTGAGAATGGCGTGCTGCAAAGGCGGCAGAGCGTCCTTGTTTACTGTCGTGGGGGCAGATGCGGATGCACCGATGGGGGTCACGCGCGAGATATAGTCCGCGCAGCCTGCGTCAAGTCCGCGCAACGCGCAGAAGGAGAGGTATGCATTTTGCATAGCGGCAGAACCGGGGTTCATAATGGCTGCGGAAAGTCCGTTTTCCAAGGCAAGCGTAAAGAAATGGCTTGTCAGCACCTCTCGCTCGGGCAGCCCGAACGAGATATTGGAAACGCCCAGCACGGTATGGCAGCCTATCTGCTCGCGGATATATTTGAGTGCACGCAACGTATGTGTTGCCGCCTTGGGATCGGTGCTGACCGTCATGGTCAGCGTGTCAAATACAATGTCTTTTTTGTCAATGCCGTATTTTGCCGCCTCTTGCAAAATGCGTTCGGCAATTTCGATGCGTCCCTCTGCCGAGTCGGGAATCCCGCGCTCGTCCAGCGTCAGCGCGACCACCACGCCGCCGTATTTTTTGACCAAGGGGAAGATCGCGTCCATGCTCTTTTGCTTGCCCGATACCGAGTTGATCATGGCTTTGCCGACGTACGTGCGCAAAGCGCGCTCCATGGCAGCGGGATCGGCGGTATCGATCTGCAAGGGAAGGTCGGTCACGGCTTGCAGCGCAGAAACCGTGTGACAAAGCACACTCGGCTCGTCGATCTCGGGAATACCTACGTTGACGTCGATCAGGTGTGCTCCCTGCTCGGCTTGCGCAAGACCCTGGTCAAGGATATATTGGCTGTCACCCTCGATCAGCGCTTGCTTGAAGCGTTTTTTGCCCGTGGGATTGATGCGCTCACCGATCAAAAGGGGTGCGCCCCCAAACGTCACGGCATGGGTATAGGACGACACCACGGTGTCGTTTTTCTTGATGATGGGAGCGGGAACGATATCCCTCATGCGCGCGGCCATTTTGGCAATGTGCTCGGGCGTTGTGCCGCAGCAGCCGCCCGGCAGACGCACGCCTGAAGCGACCATTTCAGCCATGACGGTGGCAAAGCCCTCGGCATCCACGTCGTAAACGGTGTTGCCGTCCGCATCGGCACGGGGCAGCCCTGCGTTGGGCATGAGCAGCACGGGGACGGATGCAGAGTCCAGCAATCTCTTTGCCACGGCGGTCAGCTGGCGCGGACCGAGCGAGCAGTTGGCACCAATGGCGTCCGCGCCCATACCCTCGAGCATGGCGACCATTGCCTCGGGGTCAGCGCCCGTCAAGAGCTTGCCGTCAGCGCCGTACACGTTGGACACAAACACGGGCAGGGAACAGTTTTCCTTGACCGCCAAGAGTGCCGCCTTGGTCTCGGCGCAATCGTTCATGGTTTCAATCAGCACAAGGTCTGCGCCTGCCGCAGCTCCTATGCGCACGATTTTTGCAAAGCACTCGACGGCATCCTCAAAATCAAGATCACCGTAGGGGCGCAAAAGCTTGCCCGAGGGGCCGATATCCAGCGCAACGTAAGCATTCACGCCTGCGTCGGCAATCGCCGCACGCGCGTTTTGCAGAGCTGCGGGGATGATCTCGGCAAGCTCCTTATCGGTATAGTGCCAGGGGTTTGCCCCAAAGGTATTGGCGGTGATGATGCGGCTGCCCGCATCAAGATACGCGCGGTGAATGGAACGCACGGTGTCAGCATGCGAAAGATTCCATCTCTCGGGCTGCTCTCCGGGGGCGAGTCCTGCGGCTTGCAGCAACGTGCCCATGCCGCCGTCCATGCACAGAATATCAGTGGAAAGTATCTCTTTAATAGACATAAAAGTCTCCGTTTACGAAATTATTTGCCCAGAATGTCGGATAAGTTTGCCATAATGGCGGCTGCCACCTCGGGCTTGTTCATGGAGTATACGTGCACGTTTGTCACGTTGTTGGCAAACAGGTCAATGATCTGGTCGGTCGCGTAGGCAATGCCCGCCTGCTTCATAGCGGCGGGATCGCTGCCGAATTTGTCCACAAGGCTCAAAAATCTGCGCGGCATGTGCGAGCCCGACAGCTTGATGGAACGCTCGACCTGCGAGGCGTTGGTAATGGGCATAATGCCTGCCACCACGGGCACGGTAATGCCTGCCTCGCGCGCCTTGTAAAGGAAATTGTAGAGCAGATTATTGTCAAAAAACATCTGCGTGGTCAAAAAGTCGCAGCCTGCGTCCACCTTCTCGGCAAGATGCTTTAAGTCTTCCTTTTGGTTTTTGCTCTCGGGGTGCACCTCGGGATAGCATGCGCCGCCAATGCAAAAGTCAGCGCCGCTCTCGCGCAATTCTCTGACAAGATCAATGGCGTGGTGATAATCCCACCCGGAGCGGTCAGCATCCTCTAAGTGTGCGGGAATGTCACCGCGCAACGCCATGACGTTTTGAATGCCCGCTGCACGGATCGCCTCGATCTGCGCGTGCACCGTTTGCTTGCTTGAGGAAACGCAGGTCAGGTGCGCCAGCATGGGTACGTTGTAGGTTTCTTTTACGCGCTTGGCAATCTCCAAGGTATATTTGCCCGTGCCGCCGCCCGCGCCGTAGGTCACGCTCATAAAGGGCGGCTTGAGTGCCGCGATCTGCTCTATGGCACACTCCACGCTCTCAAAGGCGGTGTCGGTTTTGGGAGGAAATACCTCAAAGGAAAGGGAAAGCTTATCGCTTTGTAAAATGCTTGTCAGCTTCATATCGTCACTCCGAATTCTTTCATTATTTTTATTATACACCTTTTGCAAAAGCGTGTCAAGAGCAGTTTTGCGCGCTTGACAGTTTGCGGTGCGTATGGTATAATAAACATATAACTCACAAAAAGGAGCGCAACTATGGTGAAAATGACGGTAAAAAGACTTTTGTGCTTGGCATTTGCCCTGATGCTGGCAGCAGCAAGCGCAGCGATTCCTTCGTTTGCAGCCGAGCTGCCTGCGGACTACGTCAACGTGGCTAAAGGAGCGACGGTTTCGGTATCCAAGGCATCCTCCAAGACCTCGGGAGAAAACTCCTACGAGATGGCTGCTGAGAATTGGTGCAAGGCAATGCTGGTGGACGGCAAGACCAACACGGGCTGGTCTACTAACCCCTATGACGTGGAGACCGATAAGACTAAGCCCGTGACCGTGACTGTGGACCTCGGTACGCAAACCGAGATCGCAAGAGTGGTGATCGTGCCTACCGCGAGCGGCAACAATTTCCCCGTGACCTACAGTATTCTGACCTCGGTTGACGGTGAGAATTATACCGAGAGAGCCAAGAGTGAAGGTAATCCCGGTGTCAATAAGACCAAAAACGTGCACGATTTTGCTCCTGTGCAGGCAAGGTTCGTGCAGATGCACGTCACCGAGCGTTACGCGGTGGAATCCGTGGGCGGCGGACAGAGCTCAGACGGACTTTTGGTGCAGCTTTCCGAGATAGAGATCTGGGGCAAGGAAGCGCAGCGCGCAAGCTTGAACAAGCACGCCATCGAGCTTATGCCCGGTGAGAGTGCGCAGCTTGAAATGCTGCTTTCGGGCTTTGCAAGCGCACCGAGTGTGACTTGGAAGAGTGATAACGCATCCGTTGCAACCGTGGATCAGAACGGCAAGGTGAGTGCCAAGGCAAAGGGAACGGCTACCGTGACGGCAACTGCCGGCAGCGTGACCCAGACCTGTCGCGTGCAGGTGGTGGAAAAGAAGGATCGCTTTGACGATAACATCATGATCTCGATCTTCTGGCCGCCCACCAAGCAATATGTCAATGATGAGCAGTATAAGCTGATGGCAGACGCGGGCATTACCTACGTGATGGGCGCGGGCGACGCTCTTGGTGAGAAGCACGTGCAGGAAAAGATGCTGGAGCTTTGCGCCAAATACGGCATGATGATGACCGTGGGAGACGACCGCCTGGGCGGCAACCTTTTGCGCATGAGCGAGGAAGAGATTCTTGCTGTGGTGGAGGAATACAAGAGCGTACCCGGTGTGGGCGGCTACTATATGTTGGATGAGCCGTTCAATCCCAATACCTTTTTTGATGCGTATCGCATTCTCAAGAGTGCCGAGCCCGATAAGTATATGCATCTGAATTTCCTGCCTGCGGGTGCGTACGCCAATATGGACACGTATAAGTCACAGCTCAACGACTGGTGCAAGCTTTGCGCGTCAACGGGATACCCCTTGGATTACTTGATGTATGACCGCTATCCGTACGGACCTGCTGCTGGCAGCATGGACAGAGTGGGATTCCTTTCCAACATGGCTGCAGTACACGAGGTGGGACTTGCCAACGGTGTCAAGACGGGCGCGTATATCCAAAGCGTCTGCATTCCCGGTGCGTACCGCCGTCCTACCGACAGCGAGATCCGTTATGAGATATACATGTACCTTGCGTACGGTTATAAGCAGATCTCGTATTTCACGTGGTTTACGCCCGTGGATCGCTCCGAACCCTTTGCAGACGGCATTATCTCCTCGACAGGTGTGCCCAATGCGCACTACAAGGGTGTCAGCACGGTCAACCACGAGGTGCTGGCGCTGGGCAAGGTGCTCATCGATTGTGACGCGCTGGAGGTATACCTCAACGGAGAGACCTGGGGACAGGAGAGTATTCCCGAGGATTTTCCCGTGCAGCCCGCAGACAAAAAGAACTACACCGTTTCGCTGCTCAAGAGCAGGGAGGACGGCAGAAATTATATCATGGTCGTCAATAATGATTTCTCGCGTCAGCAGACCGTGACGCTGCAGCTTGATGCGGGCATTACGGCTCTGTGGGAGGTCAGCAAGAAAGACGGCAGCCTTTCCGCTATGGCGTTTGACGGCGGCAAGCTGACGCTGACGCTGGCAGCAGGTGACGGTGTGCTGCTTGCCCTGCCCAAGGGCATTGATTATGCCGATCCCGTCATGCCTGCGCCCACAGGGTCCAACCTTGCCCTTGACGCGCAGATCACGTGCAACAGCTCCACCGGTACCTCCAATCAATATATGGATAATCTCAATGACGGTGCGCGTGAGTGTGATATGAGCGGTACGCTGGGCTGGGTATCGAACGGTCCTCGCGAGAGTGAGATCGTCATTGACCTCGGCTATGCTGCAAAGCTCAACCGTGTGGATATCTATCCCGCAGGCACGGGTAAGCAATTCGGCAGAAACTTTGGCAAGACTGTGATCATCAGCATATCCGAGGACGGCAAGAGCTGGACCGAGGTCAAGCGTGATGAAAACGTCAGCGCGCGCGATGCATTTCCTACCTTTACCTTTGATGCGGTCAATGCCCGTTACGTCAAGCTGGATATTGAACGGTACGGCAGCACCCTGGCGATTGCCGAGATTGAGATCTTTATGGACGACGGCTCGGTTGGTGCGCCGGGCAGCATACAACGCCCGAACGAGGAGATCATTTATACCGAGGGCATGAACATCGCACTTGGCAGACCCTATGACGTTTCCAGCGATACCAGTCAGGAATACGTGGCATGGGGCTGGTCGGGCAAGTTTATCAACGACGGTAAGCTGGACAACGGCTGGACCTCCAACGTCAAGATCCACGATACGGCAAAAGCAACGGAATACGTTATCATTGATTTCGGTGACGTATTTGCCGTGGATCAGATCGTGGTGCATCCCATCTCGGATCTGTGGCCCGAGGATTTTGAAATTTTGCTTTCCGCAGACGGCGAGAATTGGGTATCGGTCGATAAGCAGACCGCCAGCCGAAAGCCGGGTCAGCCCTATACGGTGCAGCTTGCAGAGCCCGTGCCCGCCATTATGCTCAAGTTTGAAGCTACCAGGCTGCGCAACACGGCGGCAGACGGATATATGCTGCAGCTTGCGGAGATCGAAGCCTACGGCACGCCCGTATGCGACAAGAGTGCTTTGCAGGCAGCCATGGACGAATACGTGGCGGCAGGCGGTGACGTCAGCGCGGAGGCGTACGTCAAGGCGCAGGCAGGTATGGATAACGCGCTGTTGACCTCCACCTCCATGAACGTGCTGGTGCGTACGCTCAAGGCTGCTATGCCGCAGCCCGAGCAGAGCAGCGAAGGGGATACTGCCGAGCCCGGTGAAGACAACTCCGTAGGAACGATTGAAGAATCGACCGCACCCGGGGAAGAAACCAAGCGCGGCTGCAAGAGCGTGATGGGTGCATGCGTGCCCGCAGTCGTCATTGCAGCAGGCGTTGTGTGCTTCAAAAAAAGGAAAAGAAAATAAGATTACCAAAATAAAGAAAGGCTCGTCTTGCGACGAGCCTTTCGGCTTTTTTAATTCTTGCTGGTCGAAATGACCTCTTGACCGTTCACGATACGCTCGGCATCTGCGATCAGCTTTTCCACAAAGGTGGAAAGCACAAAGAAGTTGCCTTGACCGTTCTGCGGATCGCCCGCATCATCGGGGGAATCCACCAGCTCAACCGTCATATAAGACTTGAGGTTGGTGTAGCGATAGAAGCGGTAAATGGTGTAGCGCGTAGTGCCGTCGGGATCCTTGGCGGTAATGGTCAGCTTGAGCTGGCATTCGTCGTCGGGCGTTGCGCGGAACGCTGCCATTTGCTCCTCGGTCAGATCGCTCTCACCCTCTACGGATGCGTAAAGCAAGCCTTGGTACATCTTGCGGAAGTTGTCTGCCGCCGTGGAAAGCTGAGGCTTGCCGGTTGCGGTGTGCAGCGTGACCTCATAGTCCAGCACCGATCCGTTGGCACTGACGACCATATTGCCCGAGTTGACGGTAGAGAGGTAGAGGTAACCCCATTCGCCCGTCTTGCCGTCCACCAGAATGTAATTGCCGTCTGCGGTCTTATAGTAAGAGCCGTTGCCCCAAACGCCGAGTGTGACGTTGGAGGTGTTTGCCTTGGTCCAGCTCTGCTTTGCTACGTTGTAGATCTCAAAGTAGTTTTCGGTCTCGTTAAAGCGCAGCTCGGTGTTGCCCGTGGGATAGAAGGTAACGCCGTTTCTGTCTGCGCTGTTGACTACCATGGAAGAGGTGTCTCTGTCTGCAAAGTAGATCTGAGGCGTCAGGGTCTTGATCTCAAACCAAGTGCCCGTCTGCTTGTCGATCAGAATGTACTTGTCCTCTGCAGTGACGTAGATCGCGCTTTCACCCCAGGAGCCCGTGCTTGCATCCAGTTGCTTGCCGAGCGCGCTGTTCTTGTCCAGCATGAACAAGTAGCCGGTCTTGGTGTAGAAGTATTCGGTCTCGTATGCCACCTTGCCCTGCACGGTTCTTGCGTCAATGGTTTCACCGTTTGCATTCAGTACCTTGACGTCGGCGCAAAGCTGATAGCCGCTTTCCTTGCCGCCGCGGTAGTACATGTAATAGGTGTAGGTACCGGTTTTATCATCCGCCTTGTTCTCAATGAACATGTAATCTCTTGCGTA
Source organism: Eubacteriales bacterium (assembly GCA_045587385.1). GTDB lineage: Bacteria > Bacillota > Clostridia > Oscillospirales > CAG-272 > SVQP01. Next base: position 11,567 of record JAZNCE010000096.1, on the reverse strand, counting down.
CTGGGGATACGGATATTGTACCGTGCCCTTGTTTGCGTACTGCGCGGACACCATGTAATCGGAGGAGTGGATGGGGGAGGGTGCGTTGCCCTCGGCATCTGTCAGCACGTATCTCTCACCGATCTTTTGCACGGTGTAGGAAAGCTCCTTGCCGTCCACGGTTGCGGTGTGACCGTTGCCTCTGCCGGGAATGAATACCATTTGCGAGGTAGAGGAGTTATCGATACCGAACTTGATGCTGTTTTGTCCCCAGGAGTAGATCACATCCTGCACGTACGCGATATTGAGCTGTACAAAGTAAGGATCGTACCAGTCAATATCCTTCCATTCCAAGAAGGGGAGTGCGCTTTCGTAAAGCTCCACGATCATGGGCGTGTAGAGGTAGTAGTATTCGCCGTCCTCGTCCTTGGTCATGATCTCGCCGTACGCGTAGTAAATACCCGTGGTGGACTTTGCGCTGACGCTTACGCGGTTGTAAACGGTGAAGGTGTTGCCCTCTTCGTCGACGTCATCGTAGTAGTAGCTGATCAGGTGCGCAGGCTCCATCACGCCGTATTCCTCCATCTCGTCTGCGTTGGGGTCCAGCTTGACAATGCGCAGAGTCGCCAGCGAATACAGGTTGTAAAGCGCGGTGTTGACGTTGTCGTAATTGGGAAAATATCCCTTCATGTATTCCGAATCGGTCTTGAAGGACATGGAGGAATACATGGTGTTCTCTCTTTCCTCAAGGTCGAGGTAGGAGAAGTCGCAAACTTCCTTGGAGTACTGCAGCAGCAGGGAATCGTACATTTCGTTTGAAACCTCTGCGTACTTTTCTGCAAGTGCCTTTTGGTCGATCTCGTCGGGCTTGACGGTCTCAAGGTCAATGCCCAGTCGGTTGCAGGCCTCCTTGAAGATAGCGTCGTTGATCTTTTCGTGATCAATGCCGGTCTGAATGACGAAGTGCTCTACGTCAAAGTAGGTGTTCATGGTGGAGGGGTATGTGACCATAGGGGTCAGCATGGTTTCCACGGGCTGCAGGACCAGATCCTTGATGCCGGATGCGGACAGAATGTAAACGGTGTTTCTGCCCTCGAGCTGTGCGTAGTAGCCTGCTTCGGAAACGATGGGATCGCCAATGATGACCGTGTAAGCCGTACCGTCACCTGCGGTGGTGGTAAATTTTGCGGGCACGTAATCGTATTCCTTACCTTCCTCGTCCTTGCGGGTCTCTGCCACCAAGCCGTATTCGGCAAAGCGGATAGTACCGTCGGGATTGCGCTCGGGCTCGGCAAGTCTTTCCATGGAGAGCGTATAGCCGCAGGCGTTTGCAAGGGATGCAAAGGACTCCAGACTATACATCGTGGTCTCATAGCCGTCGATATAGAAATTGTTGGTGTTTTCCTCGCGGATGAGGGTAAAGGAGCCGTGCGCATTGTGTATCTCGATCTTGTCGATGCGGTTCTGCGGCTTTTTGCCCAGCGAAGAGGAAGCGTCATAGGTCAGCTGACGGAACAGCATGACTCGACCGGAGTATCCCACGACCTCGGTGCCCTCGGTCTCCACCACGGCGTATACCTTGCAAGCGCCCGTTTTGGGATCAACCTGAATCAGCGAGTCGTGATCGGTGACGAAGTAGCCGTCCGCATCCTGCGGCAGCGGCTCAAAGGTGAAGTTGGGGAAAGAGCCGTTCAGGTGGCACAGGTTGTACACACCGTCGATCTTTTTGACGTAATACTTGGTCGTAATGACCTCAACCTCGCCGCTCTCGCCCACGATCTTGACCTGCTCGTTATAGGTCAGAATGCTGACCAGGGCGCGCACGCCGATCAGAACGGCGATCAGGACAGCAAAGCTGACAGCCAGCGTAACGGCTGCGTTTTTCTGTGTGCGGTAAAGGGATTTTTTCTTGGCTGCCTTGCGCTTGATCCAATGCGCGTGCAGCACGAGGTCGGACGTGGGGATATCTCCCGGCACGTATTTCTGACCTTTTCCGTTTTCCTCGGTGTACCAGCCGTCAAAGGTGTAGTCCTTGCGCTGCGGAATAGGCAGCGCGGGCAGGGGCTCTCCCACCTTGACCTCAAGCGAGCGGCGGGAGACCTCCCCCTTTCCGGGACGGAACACGAGGGTAAAAATTTGTTCTTGCATCATAAATATTTTCTCCTGACGTTAAAGAAGATACCAACGCCGAAGCAGATCATGGCGGGGATAACGGCAAGTGCGATCATCACGGACATGGGCTTGGTCTGTTCCATCACAGCCGCTGCGATATCCCAGACCATAAATGCCTTGAATTCCAGCGTAACGGGAATGACCTCACGTCCCATGGAGCGCAGCGTGCCAAGCACGACGTCTGCATTACCGTAAGCATCGGATGCAAGCACGGTATCAGACAAAAATTCTGTCGATGCAATGCAGCAAACGTACGAGGGCTCGTGTGCTACCGAGTAGTTGGTTTCTTGCGTGGTGCGGTTTTCCACGGTCAGCGTCATCAAGCTGAAGGGGTACTGACCTGCGGGCTCGTGTACCGTGCCGCCAATTGTACCGTTTGCAGTGGCAGGGGCGGTAAAAATGTTGTGCATGGAACGCGTGATACCGTTGGAACGGTAAGAGTAGTACATATAAGCCTCGGTGTTAGTGATTTCATCCTCCAGCACGTAGGTGGGCTTATAGTTTTCTGCGGGCTTGATGGCGGATGCGTGGTCAAAGATGACCGTGGGGGGATACCCCGTTTTGCGCAGATCGCTGGTAAAGGATGCGCCGGAGCCCAGCGTTTCGTAGGTTGCAATCAGGGCAAAGCCCTCACCGTCCACGTTAGCCTCGGTGTCCTGCACCAGATAGTTTTCGGAAAATCCTGCGCTGTCGGTCTTGCGCGCCTGCGAAATGCCCCAGAATTCCAGATACTCTTCAAGATTGGGGAGCGCGGGGGTATCGGGGTCGCAAACGTACAAAAAGGAATATGCCTTGTCAAGGAATGCGTCCAGCTTGTCGATCTCATCATTTTGGTCGTTGGGGTCACCGTAAAAGTCGTATTGCGGTGCCATGGTGATGATCAGACGGCAGTTTTCGGGGATGGGATCGTTTTCAAGATCCAGCGTCTGCACCTGGAACCCCGCAGCCTCGATCAGTCGCATAAATTCGTTGTAGCCCTCGATCTTCTCACCGTGGTTGACGGTCAGACAAGCAATGGGGGATTCGGCGCGCGTTACCGCGAGGATGCCGGAAGTCAGCTTCTTCTCACCGTTGTATGCCCAGAAATCGGTGGAAGAGGCATCGTTGGAGGTGAACAGTGCGTCAACCGTGAATACGCGGTACTCGGTACCGAAGGAGACGATGACGTTGGAGGGATAGATGTTGGTTGCACTGGTCGCCTTGTATTTCTGAATGGCAGAGGGGTTCTTGACGATGTTGACGTATTGCACGTCAATGTAGTCGGAAAATTCCTTTTGCAGACCCAGCGCGGTGTAGTGAATGTAACGGGTATAGTCGTTATCGTCCAGCACGTCGGGATCGGTGCAGAAGATGATCTCCACCTTCAGGGGCTCTTCGCCTTGCTGCTCTCTTTGCGCATTGACCGCGTCTACCGCATCGGGCAGGTTTTTATCCAGCAGATCAATGCAGGCGTCGGACACCTTGTAAAGCGTGCCCTCCATGGAAAGGTAGCGGGGAATGTTAAAGTCAATAAACCACAGTCCGCGTGTGGCAAGCGCGTGGAAGCCTACGTTGCAGAGCAGCACGCCGGCAATGACCAGCACGGTCATGAGCGTAAATATCGTTTTTTTGGTAAACTTGTGCATCATGCGTGCTTCCTCCTTATCAGAACGATCATGCCCGCAGCGCAGCAAATCAGCGCAGGAACGGTGGCAAGCAGCACCGTGATGTAAGTCTTTTGCGATACCGTGATGGTGTCAATGGTGGAATCCGCAAAGGGCTTGGAGGTCAGCGTAGTGGGAATGCGGTCGTTACCGATGGTTTCAATCGAAGCCAGCAGCACGTTTGCGTTACCGTAAACGGGGGAGTGCAGCGCGTCCTCGTCCGCAAATTTGGTGGAAGAGCAAGCAAGGATGTAGCCCGTGCCGCCTGCAACCGCCTTTTCGGAAAGCGTCATCATAATGAAGGGATTTTCTGCGGATGCGTTTGCAACGGCTTGTCCGCCTGCCCATGCCTGTGCGCTTTCGCTCGAGGTCAGAATGGGGGAGAGCATGCAGCCGTCTTTTGCGTAAGTGCCGTCACCGTTTGCGTCAAAGCCTGCCGCAGGGGAGATGACGGTGGCACCTGCAAATACCACGGGGCTGTAGCCCGTTGCCTGTGCGATATTGTTACCGCGCGTATTGGTGGTGTAGTTGCCAAGCAGGGTGTAGCCGTCTACAGAGAGGGATTGCGAGGTGTCCTTGACTGCGTAGCAATGCTCAATGCCCGCAACCTCGGAGTGCATAAAGTCAATGCCCCAGCTCTCCAGATAGGTCTCAAAGTTGATAAAGCTGCCTGCAACAAAGGTGTCGGAGTTGACGAATACCATGTATGCGCCGCCCGCCTGCATATAAGCGTCCAGCTTGACGATCTCGTCCTTGACGGAAATACCGTCGTTGACTGCAAAATCCTTGGCAGGATTGTAGGTCACCAGCAGCTCGCAGTCTTCGGGGATCTCAAAGTTCATCAAGTCAAGGTAGGTGTAGCGGTAGCCTGCATCGGTCAGCAGGTTGAGGAAGGCGTTATCGTATAAGGTCTCACCGTGGTTGACGGTCAGGTACGCCATGGGCGTATCCTTTTGCGCTACGTGCAGAATACCGGTAGCCAGACTCTTTTCACCGTTATAGGCGATGGGCGTTTCGGGGTCTGCGCTGTTGAATACGTAAAAGTCGTTCAAGGGGCGCAGCACGTGGCGGTCACCGTATGCAATGACCACGTTGGTGTCCGCGTATACGTTGTATTTCTTTGCAAGAGAGGGGTGATTCCAGATGTTGATGTACTCGATCTCGATGTGATCGGGGAATTCTTCGGCAAGCTCCTTGGCGGTGTTAAGCAGGTACTGCTGTACCGGCTGCTCCTCCCAGGCTGCCTTATCGTCGCAGAAGATGATGCGGATCTTCTGCTTTTCGCTCAGCGATGCGTTGTCGGCATCGATTTGCGGAATAATGCTGTCCGCCACGTAATCGCGGCAATCGTCCGAAAGGGTAAACGTGCCCGAGGCGGTCATGTCAATAAACCAGGAATAACGCACTGCAAGCGTCTGGAAAATGACGTTGACCATCACGACCACGGCAATGACGCAAATCGTCAGTACCACGGACAAAGAGCCATAGCGAAAGCGGCGGCTTGTCGCTGTTTTTCTCATTGTGCTTTATCCTCCGTATCAGCCCCAACGGCGCTTTTCGTAAACTCTGACGGTCAGGAACAGGAATACGAAGGTGATGGAAATGTAGTAAAGCAGCGCAGAGAAGTCAAACATACCGTAGCTGAAGGTGTTGAAACGGCTGAGCACCGAGAACCAGTCCACCACAAAGCGGATGACGTAGTTATCGATGAGCGTGTTGACAAAGCTGAGCAGCACCATACCGAGAATGACGGAAATGGTCACAACGGCAGCAGCAAGCTGGTTTTCGGTCAGAGCCGAGATAAAGGTACCGATGGCGATGAACGCCGCACCGATGAGCAGGATACCCACAAGGCAACCGATAACCTGACCGGTCACGGGACCGATGTGGGTGGTGTTGTAGGATTCGTTGCCGCGCTCAATGGAGGCAAAGGCGTAGATCGGAATGAAGTTGATGCAGGAAATGAGCAGGGAAGAGGCAAAGAGCGTCAGAGCTGCCAGGAATTTTCCCATAACCATGCCCGTAATGGAAACGGGAGCGGTCATGAGCAGCTGCTCGGTGCGCAGCTTTCTTTCTTCCGCAAACAAACGCATGGTCAGAAGCGGGATCAGAATGACAAAAGCAAAAACCATCATCATGAAGTAGGATGAGGTGTCGTAGCTGGAGGATACGATGGTGGTGTAGCAGCAAAGCAGTGCTGACATGATGAAGAATACACCCGCAAACACGTATCCGATGGGATTGATGAAATAAGAGCGCATCTCTTTTTTATAGATGGCAAGCATATCGTTTTACACGGCGAGAGAGCCGTTCTCCTTTCGAATTTTTAGTGGCGGGGAATTATTCCTCGTCCTCGATTTCGGTAGCTTCTGCAATGGCACGCTTTTCCGCACCATCCTGCAGCATGGTCTCAGCCACCTGCTTTTCCAGGGCGTCCTTGCTGCCCGCACGGCGGCGTACGGTTCTGTTCGGTCTGTTGAGTCTGTCGTCTGCGGACTTGTCCACAACCGTGATAAAGATGTCCTCAAGGCTCATGCCAAGCGCTTCCAGACCGATGATCGCCCAGCCGCGCTCTGCCATGGTGTAGAACAGCTTTTTACGCACGTCAACGCCGTATTCGCTTTCGATCATGTAGGTATAAGCCTCACCGTCGCGCTCAGCCAGCACCTCTGCGTATGCAATGCCGCTCATGCTCTTGATTGCGGAGAGTACCTCACGGGAAGGACCGCAGATCTTGACGTTGAAGCGGCGGTTGTTCTCGACCGCGCGGGAAATGTTCTCGGTCAGCTCGTCCGCCACGATCTTGCCCTTGTTGATGATGACGATTCTGTCGCAGACCGCCTGCACCTCTTGCAGAATGTGGGTGGAGAGAATGACCGTGTGACCCTTGCCCAGCGTTCTGATCAGGTTGCGGATCTCAATGATCTGCTTGGGGTCAAGACCGATGGTGGGCTCGTCAAAAATGATGACCTTGGGATTGCCGATCAGAGCCTGCGCAATACCTACGCGCTGCTTATATCCCTTGGAGAGGTTACGGATGACTCTCTTGCGCACGTCGCCGATCTTGACGACCTCGCAAACCTCTGCAATGTGCTCCTCGCGGGGCAGCTTGCAGCTCTTGAGCTCGTAGGCGAATTTCAGATATTCATCCACCGTCATGTCAAGGTACAAGGGGGGCTGCTCGGGCAGATAGCCGATCAGCTTCTTTGCGCCAAGCGGGTCAGCGAGAATATCGATGCCGTCGATCGAAACCTTGCCGGAGGTACCCGAAAGGTAGCCGGTCAGAATGTTCATGGTTGTGGATTTGCCTGCACCGTTGGGGCCGAGCAGACCCACAATCTCACCGGCTTCCACCGAAAAACTGATATCATCCACAGCACAGTTCGAGCCGTAGTTTTTGACCAGATGTTCAATTTTTATCATACTTACAGATCCTTTCTGTGTTTTGCAAAACTATACAGAATACATGATATCATAAAATTGTAAATTGGCTGTGAACATATGAAAAAATCATCATTATATTATAATAAAAAATCGGGGCGCGCAATGTGGGAAGTATTCGCCTCCGGAATACGCGCCTGCGCGTACAACTGAAAAAAAGCACGCTCTCGCGTGCTTTTTATATATCCTTTCCGAACAGAACGTCTATGTCCACATCAAAAATCTCGGCAAGAACCGGGAATAACCCAATATCGGGGTAGCTTGTGCCGCGTTCCCATTTGGAAACCGACTGCGCAGAAAGGTTCATCTTTTTCGCCAACGTACTTTGTGTCCAGCCGCGCTCCTTGCGCAGCTCCAATAGGATTCTGCCGAACTTTTCAAGATGATACGTAATCTCGCCCCCCTTGATGTCTGCTCATTGGCGAATGCGGTTATCTTCCCAGCTCTTATGAGCGGCAATGCGCCCGAAATAGTGAACGCAGAACAGTATTCCAACGCCCAGAAGCCAACCTATAAGAGCGTTTTGGAAGGGCTGGAACAATCCCACCGCGCCAATAAAAAAGTTCTCGATTCCCCAAGCCTGTGCGTAGCCGTAGCCGTAGCCGGACATGCTCAGGGAAACGGTGTAAAAAAGGGCGGGGATCAACCACAGGGCGGCGGGGACTGCGGTGGATACGAGCGCCTCTGCAAGCGCGGTTTTGCGGTAGCAGATTGCTCCTTCCGCAGCATTCTCTTGCCCGCGCATCTCTGCCGAGGTGGCGGCAAGATAGGCGCGCTTGCGTGAGCCGTTCTTAAAGTAAACCGTAATCATGACGATGGCAAGTATGGCTAAGGTGAGAAGCGAAAATGCGAACATCACAAAGCGGTAGCGCGGTTCATAGCCGTCGCCCACCATCTGATTTTCCAAGGGACTCATGATAATGGCGTACAGCAGATAGGTGGCTATATGGTAGACGATTATGTAGAAAAATGCGTGTACGGCGGTTCTGACGTGATTGGGCTTTTCGAGGGAGTAGGTATCGGACGAAGTAGTGTTATAACGGTTGTTCATGAAAACTCCTTATCATTCTTTGTTGGCGTGCCACTTTTCAATTTGTTCGTTGCGGTATTGCAGGGGGGATTGCCCAAACCGTTGCTTGAATGCACGGATGTAGTAGTTTGCATCGGAAAAGCCATATTTCATGGCGATAAATCCAATAGGGAGCGCGGTGAACAGCAGATCGGGGCGGCTTTGGTTGAGCCGTTCCTCCAAAACGAACTGCATGGGTGGCAGTCCCGTTGCGGCTTTGATTGTTTTGGTCAGCGTCGTGCGGTTGGTGTTGAACATGCGGCAAAGGGATTCCACCGACATGGGACGCTCGGCGTGCTCTCTGATGTAGCGGACAATGGCGTCCTCGCCTCCCGTTTGCTTGCCTTGATAGGCACTTTCGGCAAGGCACATGACCGAAATGAGCTGTGAACGGGCGTGGCAGGACCACATGGGGTCGGTGCCGTGCGCACGAATGAACTGCTCGGCGGCGCGAAAATGGGCGAGCAGGGAGCGGTAGGCATCGGCTGTCAGGGGGAGAACCCCGCAATACCGTTCGTCGCGCGTCAAAAACAGGTGAAAATCGGGATAACTGTATCTGGCACGAAGGTCGGGATAGCGGTCACTCTCAATGACCGTGCGGCTCAGCCCGATGTTATAAAAATCGGGGCGGAAGCAAAAGCCCAGCACGTCGCCCGTGCCGCCGTGCACCTTGACGGTGTCGGTGTTGTTCAGGCATAGGAGCGTGTAGCCGTTGAGATAGCACCGAACCTCGGATAGCTCACAGGAAAAAGCGTCTGCGTGCACAAGATAAAGCGAGAACATCTGTGGGTCTGCCTCAAGCTCTGTGGAGATGCGGATCAGATCGGGAGAATATTGCATAATAGATTCCTTTCTTGCCGAGGACGAGCTCGTTGATTTATTTTAACATACCGCAAAGCATCTGTCAAAGCATGTACGGCGACAAAAATAGCACAATCATAAATCAAAGCCGACTCGCTTGGTGCGGTTTCTCATTTTACACCGCCTTTCTTGGGGCTATTATATCACAACTTCGCGGGGTGTGCAAGGTGGATTTGCGTCTGCGGTTTGCGCTTATGGCGCGGTGAAGTTGCGGAGTGGGCGTGTCCGTTTGCGCGAAGCGCAACTTCATTTGGCGAAGCCAACATCATTTGCCGAAGGCAACTTCATTTGAGGCAAAGCCTCAACATCGTTCATTTGTGCCGCGCAGGGCGGCAATGATGTTGACCTAACGGTCAAATGATGTTGCGTGTGCCACGCAAACGATGTTGTGCCTGCGGCACAAATGAAAAACCCGAAAGCATTAGCCTCGGATGCTAAAGGACAGTTTTGCAAGAATACGGTATATCTCAAAAGAGGTATTCCGTATTCTTGCTTTTTGTTATTATTTATGGTATAATAAACTCAACGCAAAGTTGAATCGAACTCATTTTTAAGTCGCTTCTTTTTGTGCAAATAGTATGCGATAATATAATCACAAACCAATTACCTAAAATGGAGGTTCGATTATGAAAGAAACAATGGGGCAGATCATACGCCGATTACGTAAAGAAAGAAATCTTACACAAGAAGAACTTGCCGAACAGCTTGGTGTTACTTTTCAAGCTGTTTCAAAATGGGAAAATGATACCGGAATGCCTGACATTTCGCAAGTTGTTCCGATAGCGCATGTGTTTGGTGTGAGTACGGACGTGTTATTCGGAACGTTTGGGACAAATGATACGGAAGAAGTATGGAAAATAGTCAATAACGCTCAAGCTCTTCTTTCGCGTCCACTTACCTCTGAAAGTCTTTTCCAGAAGTATCTTGCTGTAAAAGAAGGATTGAAGCTATATCCCAACAATACAATTCTTCTTATGCACTGCTTGGAGACCGGTATTGCACTTTCTTATCCCGAAAACGAGGAACTGTATGATGCTGAACACGCTGAAGATATATACAAAGAGTGTATTAGGTATGCCTATCTTGTTACCTCGTATTCAAAGAATATTTCGGATGTTTTACGCGCTCATATGATAATGGTTATTTTGCACTCGGCGTATGGGAATTTTGAGAAAGCGTGGTTTCATGCAGAACAATTTCCGTATCGTGCCGACTTTAATAATCATGTTATGTACGCATACTATGCGCATTGGAAAAAGGATTACAGGCGAGAGGCCCAAAGCTGCCAATATGGATTTTTGCACTATCTTGAGGGGATGCTAAATATAAACGTAAAGCTTGCAAAAAGCTATATGTTGCAAGAAAAATATAAAGATGCAGCAAGTGTCTTGGAAACCTCTCTTGAATTGATACAGTGTATTTTTAAAGATAATGAGGTTTTGCCGCCCATTCATCATCGTGAGCATGGTGATCTCTATGCACTTCTTGCAGAGATTTATCTAAAAGACGGAAATCCTGATAAAGCGCTATCGCATCTCGAAAAAATGGTAAATTACGACTTAAATGATTATGCGACGATAGATAGTAATACTAAGACAAAAACTCCGCTTTTGAATTTGATTCCTCACGGATTGTACCACAAGAGGATTGATAGACATCAGAATTTAGTAACCAAGCTTACTGATCCTCGATTTGAATCCTTAAAAACAAATGAAAGGTATCAAATGCTGATCAACTTAGTTAACGGATGATTGTAGCCTCCGATAGGGATTATTCCTTGTCGGGGGCTTGTTGCATTATTTGAATTGCACCACCACATTAGTGGTGAGTAAGTGCGCACTCACGGATAAGAAAAAAGCCTCCCTTGTGTAAAGGGAGGTGGCACGGCAACGCCGTAACGGAGGGATTGTAAAAGTTAGATTTTCACCTAAAACAATCCCTCAGTCGCTTCGCGACAGCTCCCTTTACACAAGGGAGCCTCTGGCTGTAACCGTTTGTCTTTCTATTGAATTATTGTAAAAACTGTCCTTAGAAACCCACCGCTTTTGCTTTCGGGTTTTTGGCGGATTCGTGACCACTTCTTCGCAGGGCGATATCGCCCTGCGAAGGTCAAAGGTCGATGATTGGGTGATGTAATGGGGTTAGGCAACCGCGACCTTTGCGTCGGTGACCTCTTGCCGCCATCCCCCACCAACACAAAAGCCCGATGCGATTGCATCGGGCTTTTGTGTTGGTGGAGTCGGATCGTAGCCATGTCGTTCTGTGGGCCAAGGAGTTGGTAGCCCCAGTTGTCTTCCTAAGCCCGCTTGGCCTCCGACTTACCTTTGCGTCGGTGACCTCTTGCCGCCATCCCCCACCAACACAAAAGCCCGATGCGATTGCATCGGGCTTTTGTGTTGGTG
>JAZNCE010000095.1:0-61134 GCA_045587385.1 Eubacteriales bacterium | reverse complement strand
ACCTCGAATGAGGTGCCTGTTCTTTTTCTGTCGCCCCATACGAGGAATCTCACCCGGCGAGTCGAGCCGCAGGCTCGCCTCGTTGGGTTCGCATTTGCCGCTCGGAGATCGGAGAGCGGCTTGCGCAGCAAGACATTCTCCGGGCGGAGAGCGTGCAAATATTCGCGCCTCGCGCGAAATTCCCGTGTGTTCGGGTGCTTTCGTGCGCAAAGCGCACGACCCCGGTTCGCATATCCCGCCCGAAGATCGGAAAGCGACTCGCGCAGCGACTGAAGGGGAGTGACGGACTAAACGGTGCGGTTGTCCGTTCGGGAATAACAATTTTAGCCTAAACTTTCGCATTCCCCTTCAGTCGCCTGCGGCGCCAGCTTCCCCCCGGGGGACGCCTTTTTGGTGCGTACCCGCATTGTTTGGATGCCCGCTATGAGTTTTCCTTAACTTATGACATTGCATCCGCATGGTATCCCTTTCTCGGCGAAGCGCATCACAATAAGAATTGTAAGTGGCTTCATACGAGTGAAATGCGATCATTCGTTTTTCGCAAAAGCTCGTCGGCATCTTGACCAACGAATACTTTTATGGTAGAATTTTTATAACAGAAACAGTTCCCGATGGTTTGCTGTTTTTTTCGGTTTTCGTATAAAAACGCTGTATTTGTGCCAATTTGCATTATTTTGCAATCGGCTATCCAAAATCAGGTGAAGGAGAAGATTGTATGGACGAAGCAATGAAAAACAGTGCCCATATTGTGCCTGCCGTAAAGGTGGATACGGCGGATGAATGGACCGGACTTTTTGAGAGATACGGTTTGAACCAAACCGCGTGGATCGGTGCTGACGGGATCTATTCCTTTGCGCTGGATGGAAACGATGCGTTCGCAAGTGCCACCGAGCGCACGAAAACCTTTTTTATTTTCAGCGATACGTTATTCGGCATGGCAAGCCGGGACGGAAGAAAAGCCGTGCGGGAGGCTATGCCGAACCATACCTCCGCCATTCTCGAGGGAAACAAGCCCGATACCTCCAGGCGCAGCTTTGTCTGGGGGAAGGGTGGCAGCTGCACCCTTGACATGCATGATCTTGATGACAATGAGAAGAAAAATCTCGTGGGTGCTCCGAAATGGTTCACAGACGGTCTTGTGCTGGGGAATAAGCTGTATCTGTTCTGCTATACCCCCATCGGACTTTCCAATGACAGCGTGGACATGGCTACTTTCCCCATCGTGGGCGGCAGCGTCGATTATGCGCATTGCTCCCTTATCGAGTCCATTCCGCAGCTGTGTATGCTGAATGAAAAGGGTGAGCTTGCCGTCGACTACGGCTATGCCGTCCACGTGAATACCAAAGAAGCGGGAGCGCCCGATCCTGACGGATATATTTACATCTACGGCGGCGGTCGGGATTACAGCGGTTACGTTTCCCGCATCCGTGCAGAGGATTTCCCCGATTTTTCCAAGCTGAGATACTATGACGGAAGCGGATGGAGCGCAAGGCAAGCAGATTCCGTCGCCGTGATCCGGGGCATATCCCGCGAATACAGCGTGACACCGATCCCCGTAGGACCGAAGGCAGGGAAATATATCGCCGTATTCATGGATAGGTGCGTTTCCGGTGATATTGCCTATGCCATTGCCGACACTCCGTACGGGCCTTTTGACAAGGCGGTTCGTTTTTACCGCGCGCCCGAGGCAGGACAGATCATATTGGACGCGGAAGGTAAGGAGGACACGGTATTTACGTATAACGCCAAGGCACATCCTCATCTGTCCAAGGGAAGCCGTTTGCTGATCAGCTACAACACGAACGTATGGAACGGCAACAACACACCGTACTGCTATCACCCGAGATTCATTTGGCTTGACCTTGAAACGATTTGAGTTGTCCAAATGCCTCATGGACAGATGGACGCCCCGCGGATTGCAGATGAATTGGGAAATCCCCGAAATAACGATTTCACTCATTTATCTGCCTGCTGCCCCTTGACGGTGCTGCGCGTTCGTGATACAATGCTTATATAGATTAGCCGTACGGGAATCGAACCGAGTTGCCCGATGGCGATTCATTTTCGCATCTTTCGGCGTGCTTTTACTCGCAAGATTTGTATCTTGCTTCGCAAAATCGCACTAAAATCCATCAAAAATGCATTCGCCCTCGGGTGCGAGCAGTTTTGACGCAGCAGATTTTTTTGAGCCCAAAAGCTTTTCCCGCAGGGCATATAGGCGATATGTCCAAGGGGAAAGATGAAGGGATCGAGAAAATCTGCTCGTCAAAACCAACTTGGTTCGACTCCCGTACGGCTATACGCGTGAAAGGAGGCTATCCATGAAGCTTTGTGACATTCATCTTCGCGACCCATTCGTGTATGCCGAGGACGGCGTTTACTATCTGTACGGCACGCGCCGCGGCGCGACCACCAAGGTCATTCCGTGGCAGGGATTGGACGTATATACCTCGACCGACCTTGTGGAGTGGAGCGAGCCGCACGAGTGCTTTACCCGCCCCGATGATTTTTGGTCGGATCGTGATTTCTTTGCGCCCGAGGTATACAAATACAAGGGTGCTTACTATATGTTCGCCAGCTTCCGCAGCGAAACGCGTTTGCGCTGCTCGCAGATTCTCAAAAGCGACAGCCCCATGGGCCCCTTTTTGCCGCTGACCGACAGCCCCATCACCCCCGAGGAGTGGGTCTGCCTTGACGCGACCTTTTACGTGGACGAGCAGGGAACTCCCTGGACGGCGTTCTGCCACGAATGGACGCAGGTGGGGGACGGTACGATTGAGATCATGCCGCTGACAGCCGATCTGACCGCGCCCGCGGGACAGCCCAAGACGGTCGTGCGTGCGGGGGATGCGGAATGGTCGTATTCCTTGGTCGATCCCACGTCGCGTAATTACGTGACCGACGGCCCCTTTTTCCGCAAGGGAAAGAACGGCAAGCTGTATATGCTGTGGTCGGGATTCCATGCAGGGCCTCAGTATTGGTACGTGCAGGCACTTGTCATCAGCGACAGCGGCAGCATTCACGGCCCTTGGCGTCATGCAGACAAGTTCATTTATGACGAGGACGGCGGCCACGGCATGCTGTTCGACGGCTTTGACGGCAATCTGTACCTGATTTTGCACAGCACCAACGTGCCGCCCAACGAGCGTCCGCGCCTGTTTACGGTCAAGGAAACCGACGACGGCTTTGAGATCGTGAAAAGGGTTGAATCATAATAGAGAACAAGGCTGAGCCCCACGGCTCAGCCTTGTGTATTTTATTGCTGCCCGAACACGTAGAGGTAATAATCCTCCAGGGTGGGATTTGCGGGCTTTGCGTCGGCAAAGGGCTGCTTGTCTGACAGGATGCGCAGCGCCACACACGACTGCGTCACACCTGTGCATCATTCGTAAGGATTGTATTTGATCAGCTTATATTCACCGGTCACCACGTTGACTATGAGCATGTCGGCAAGCCACAATTGTATGCCGCCATATTCATCTGCATAATAGTTTTGGGATATCAGACCCACCCAATCACCGCATACGTATTCGTTGTTTCGACGCGATGATGTCCCCGCATAATAAAAATCCTCCACATGGCATAACAAATGATTATCGGTTCCGTCTGAATTCACGACGTAAACGTTTCCGCCCCATTCATCTATGATCTCCTTACCTGCTTCCGTAGATACGGTTCTTGATGTTTCTGTCCTTTTGAAGTAAAGGATCTTGTCACCGTAGAAATAGCTACGTTCAATATTTTGCGCAACTATAATCTCTTGATTTGTAGACAGATCTTTTCGGTACAAGTTAGTACTGCCGCGCTCCCATCTGTACACATATTGGCCCCATTCACGCTGCAATATTGGGGTGTACTCACGTTCGTCTTCTCCGCTTAAATCTGTAGAGAAATATTTATCACCTTGTTCCCAGACAATTCTTCCGACTTCGATGGCATATATTCTCGCATACGGATACCCACAATCGATCACGTCAAACGCATCGCTTTGCGTATCCCACCTATAAATGACGGTATTGATCAAGCCTCCGTCTGATGATTCCGACTCGGAAAAGTAGAGGTAATAATTATACGTAAACAGGCGGTTGATTACGCCATCAGAGACGCGTATTTCCTCCACCTGCATGCTGTCACCGTCATAGGAGCGCAAACACCACTGCCCGTCTGTTTCCTTGGCATAATACAAAATGTTGCCCATTGCTGCATACCCGGAAGGCGACACATTGAACGGGCAGCGTATATTATGGTCACAAAACGGATCCTGGCAAACCGTGGTCGCCGTACCTGAAGGGATGTGGTATTTTATCAGCATCAGTTGGTTCATGCTGTATATATAATCCCCCGCAACCGTGCCTGTCTCGATCTCGCCGTACTCCAATTGACTCTCGGTGATCCTTTCATACGTAGGCAACTCCAACTGCTGCTCCTTTTGCCCGCAGGAGCAGGACAAAACGGCAATCAGCGCAAGTAATATGATCAATATTTTGCGTTTCATATGATATCCTTTCTGTTGCGATTAAATCGTTGTAGCGGAGGTTGGCGCCGGATCATTCCGTATCACTCGTAAGGATTGAATTTGATCAACTTATATTCATCGGTCACTACGTTGACGATGAGCATATCAGTAAGGGCAAGGGCTGCCCCTCCCCACGTGTTCTCATGCGGGTAGTAATTCATGGAGATGATCCCAACCCAATCACCGCAGGCTATTGAGGGCATGTTTCCATAGTAAAAATCTTCTACGTGGCATAACAGATGCGCGTTTGAGCCGTCTGAATTCATGATGTAAACGTTTCCGCCCCATTCATCCTTTATCTGCTTGCCGGCGTCCGAGGTGACATATCTTGGTGTGTCCGTACGTTTCCAATACACAACCTTGTCACCGTAAAAATAGAACCAGTCAAAGTCCTGCGCAATCATAATCTCTTGATTTGTTGAACGATCTTTTCTGTATAAACCAGTGTACTTGCCATTGCTGTCAAGTGTCCATCTGTAAACATACTGCCCCCATTCTCGCTGCAATATAGGGGTATACTCGCGCTCGTCTTCTCCGCTTAAATCTGTAGAGAAATATTTATCTCCCTTTTCCCAGACAATTCTCCCTGCTTCGATTTTGTATATTTTGGCATACGGGTCACCGCAATCGATCACGTCGGTCTTGCCGTTCTGCGTATCCCATCTGTAAATGACAGCATCGATAATATTTCCGTCCACCACATTCAACTCGGAAAAATATAGATAGTAGTTATAGGAAAAAAGACGGCTCAGAACACCGTTTGAGATGCGTATTTCCTCGATTTTCATGCTGTCACCGTCATAGGAACGCAGACGGCATTGACCGTCTATCTCCGTAACATAGTACAAGATGTTGCCTATTGCTGCATACCTAAAGTCCGGCACTTTGAACTGACAATTTAAACTATGCTCACAAAACGGATCCTGGCAGACCCAGGTTGCCGTGCCCGACGGAATATGGTATTTGATCAATCTGGAGTTTGTCGATGCGTAAATGTAGTCTCCGCCGATATTTCCGGTTTCCATTTCGCCGTATTCCGGCTCGCTTCCCGTGATCTTCTCGGGCAGCGGCTTTGAGGGGTTCATAGGTCTGTCCGGCTGCTTCTGCTCGCATGAGCACGCAAAAATCGCCAGCAAGGCAAGGATCACAAGTAAAAATCTCTGTTTCATATATTTCCTCTCTCAATGATATGAATAAGGTAAATCTTCCGCATTCAGGTTCGTTTTTATATTCCAAATAGCCTTTGACTTTACAATTGCTGTCCAAACACGTAGAGGTAATAATCCTCCAGGGTGGGATTTGTGGGCTTGGCGTCGGCAAAGGGCTGCTTGTCTGACAGGATGCGCAGCGTGACCATGTGCTCAGCCGTGTCGGATTTGGCAATGCCCGTAACCGTGAACTTGTTCTGCATTGCGGACACCTCGTCCTCGCGCACGTCTGCCGTCCAGACCTTGTCCGCGATCTTTTGCAAAAGCTCCTGCTGCGGTGCCATGCAAAGCACCTCGCCCTTGCGCAGCATGATGATCTCTTTTGCGATAAACTCCACGTCCGACACCACGTGCGTGGCGATGATGACGATCTTGTCAAGCGCAATGCGCGAGATATAATTGCGCACGGCAATGCGCTGCTTGGGATCAAGTCCTGCTGTGGGTTCGTCCAAAATCAGGATCTTGGGGTCGCCCAAAACCGCCTGTGCCAGCGCAAGTCTTTGCTTCATGCCGCCCGAAAGCGTGCTGATCTTGCGGTGAGATACGTCGGACAGCTCCACCGCCTGCAAAACGCCGTCGATCTGCGCCTTGATCAATGCCTTTCGCTCCTTTTCTGAAAGGTCGCTGCCCACGTCCTTGAGCGTGGCGATATACCAAAGAAACTCCTCCAAGGTAAAGTTACCGTACATGCCGGGATACTGCGGCATAAAGCCCAGGTGCTTGCGAAACCGCTTGCCCATGGCGGCAATGTCCTCGGGTTCGTTTGTGCCGTCCGCAAAGGTGATGTGCCCCGCGTCTGCCTTGAGATTGCCCGTGAGAATATTCATCAGCGTGGTCTTGCCCGAGCCGTTGGGTCCAAGCAATGCGTACACGCCCTCGCTCAGCTTGACCGAAAAGTGCTGCAGCGCACGGGTCTTGCCGTAGGATTTGCTGATATCGTGAAACTTCAGAACCATTTATGCTTCCTCCTTGTTTTTTCTGATATGGATGCACGCGAATACAGCGCACAGGGCAAGGAATACAAGCATGAGCAAAACCGCCCCAATCATGCCGCCATCGACAAGCATGAGCACCAGCTCGTTTCCGTCCAAAAGCGCGGTCAATCTGAAGTATTGCAGCGCGTCCACGCCCATGCCGTAGACCAGCTGAGGCAGCTGCACGATCACGGTCAGCAGCATCATCGAAAGGTAGGACACCTTGATCACGCCCGTCAAGCCGAACGCCAAAACGCTGATAAGCAGGCAAGAAATATAGCG
This sequence comes from Eubacteriales bacterium, assembly GCA_045587385.1. Classification (GTDB taxonomy): domain Bacteria; phylum Bacillota; class Clostridia; order Oscillospirales; family CAG-272; genus SVQP01. The sequence continues at coordinate 54,154 of JAZNCE010000095.1, read as the reverse complement.
CACCAGCACGATCAGCACGGCATATTGCCACAGCGTCAGATTCGGTGCAACGTTTTGATAGGTTTGCAGGCTGACCAACGTAGCCCCCGCGTCCTCAAAGCGGTAGGCAAGCAGGATGGGCACGATTTGCATTGTCGAAAACACCGCGAAGAATACCGTGGTGGAAATCAGGCAAAGGGACAGCTTTGCGCGCCCGGTTTCCCTGCGCCCGCGCACCGTGGTGGGCAGAATGCCCGCAAATTTGGAGGAATACTCGATCGCCGCGGAGAAGGTGGCGACCATCAGAATTGCCAAAAACAGCAGAATATCGTCGCCCGACTCAAATAGTGTCATCCAGCCCGTGTCATAAAGCAAGGTCAAGCCGTCCAGCCCGCGCTCACTTTGGTATGCGCACGCCTCCCTGACCCTTGCAAAGGGATACTCGTGCAGGCAAGCGTAGTAATATTCGTTCTCGACCTGAATCATGTCGATCCCTTCGGGCAGCATATCGGGCGTTTCATTGCGATACCTGAAGTAGTTTTTGTACCCTTGCGAGATCCTTTCCCCCTCGGCGTCCAAGTAAGCCCAACGCTGCGCGTCGTCCAGAGGCGCCAGATCCTGCACGTAATCGTAATAGATCTGATCCGACTTGCTTGTATACTCCTTGTAATGCACCACGGCACTTGCCGCAGATGCCACCAGCAAAAGCGCAACGGTCAGCACCACGAAGCGGTTTTTGAGTATTTTTTTAAGCTCCCAGCCAAGCAGCACAGAGCCCGCGCCCGCAGACGCGCGCTTGCCCGCCTTGCGGCGCTCCTTGGCATTGAACCGAAATCGCGCCAGGCACAGGTGCAGCAGCACGGTCAAGCCCATAAAAGCAAGGGAAAGCACGGCACACAGCACAAAAATGGCGAGCAATACGGGCACGGGCTTGCCCAGCACGCGCACGCATTGGTATTTGGCAAGAAAAGTGGTGGCATCCGACGCCGCAACCAGATTGCAATGGTCGAAAAAAACGTCGGTATTGAGATACGTGCGGTCGTTGACCACAATATTGAGGACATAGACCAGCATCGAGAGCACCAAGGCAACCAGGCGATTGCCCAGCGCATAGGTCATAAAGCCGACAAGCGCACACACTGCAACCGTCATACAGGTGCGCACCGCGAACAAAAGCAGAACGGCTTGCCAGACGCGCAGGGAATAGGGTGCCGCAATGAATGCAAAAAAGCTTTGCACGTATTCGCCAAGCCCCACAAAGGTGTAAGGGGCCTCGGCAGCCCGCGCACCAAGCAGCATGCCGCACATGGAAATGCCTGCGAACAAGACGTTCAAAGCAAACGCGCACAGCAGCATGGCGCATATCTTGCTGAGAATGTATTTGAGTCTGCCGTCAGCCGTTGCATACAGGATGGGCTGCATGCCGGTTTTGCCATCCACGCTGAACAGCTGCACTGCGAGGAAGACCGCGCAAATCAAAAGCAGCGGATTTGCCGCGTTGAACGAAAGATAGGTATCCCATCCGCTGACGGGCTGCTCTGCAAGCTCAAGATCCTTCAGATCGGTATAAATTTCAATGATGTCTTCAAAATAGAGCGTCGCATAGCTGTCCTCGGAGTTGTAAAGGCTTTGTTGATACTGCCGCTTGGCATTGGAGATCACGGCGGAGATCTTTTTCTCGTATTGCCGTGTCTGCTGCGACTCGGGTGCCTTGGATGCCTGATTGTAGGCAAGTCCGCCCGTCACAAGCAGCAGCATCAGCACGATGACCACCGTCAGCTTGGACAGGCTGATTTTTCTGAGTTCAAATAATAGTTGTTTCATCATTCATAAGGATTGTATTTGATGTGTTTATATTCACCTGTGACCACGTTGACGATCAGCATATCGGTGGATGTATATTCCTCAGTCAGCTCGGGACCATTAGGTCTGAGATAAATATTCTCCACATCAATACCAACCCAGTCTCCGCAATTATATTCATTGTTTCTGCTTGTCGAAGTCATACCAATCACGCAATCGTCCACGTGGCACAACAGGCGATTGTCCGAGCCGTCCATATTCATGATGTACACGTTGCCGCCAAAGCGATCGATATAGTTCAAGCCGTCCATCACAGCCCAGACTCTCGGGTTTTCTTCATACATGAAATAAAGGATCTTGTCACCGTAGAAATAGCTGGGGCCTATATGCTCCGCAACCACAATTTCCTCCTTGGTGGCAGGGTCTTTGCGATATATCGTCTGGGTAAAGATCGTGATATCCTCGTTTTCGTCGACCTCCCACCTGTACCTGTAGCCGCCCCACTGTCTGCCGTAATTAAAAGTATACACGCCCGTGTCATCTCCGTCCAGGTCGGTTGACAAATACTTGTTACCTTCCTTCCAGATGATCATGTTGTCCTCCACCGAATAAATCTTGGCAGAGGGATGGCCGCAGTCGATGATGTCAAGCGCGCCGCTTTGCGTGTCCAGACGGTAAACCGTCGTCTTGAATTCCTCTTGTACGTTGGTAGGCAGCTTTTCAAAAAAGTACAGGTAATAATTGTACGCAAACAGATTGCCGATCACACCATCAGAGGCGCGAAGCTCTTCAATTTTCATATCATCACCGTTATAGGAGCGCAGGTGCATCTGATCGTCGTCTTCGCTTCTGACTACATAATACAGCATGTTTCCGATGGCTGACATTTGGGACGGACCGATAGAAAACGGGCAGGTGACGGCATCGTGATCGCAAAAAGGATCTTGGCAGACTGTGGTTGCAGTGCCCGTGGGGATATGGTATTTTAATAAGAGCCCCTTGTTGCCGACTTTGATTGCTCGGTAAATGTAATCTCCGGGGATGGTTCCCGTTTCCACCTCGCCACCGGTGAGCTTACTTGACGTAATTTTTTCATACGTCGGTCTTTCCGGTCGCTGCTGCTTTTGTTCGCAGGAGCACGCGAAAAGCGCCAGCAAGGCAAGGATCATGATGAAAAATCTGCGTTTCATAAAAGCTCCCCTTCTTTCAAATCAGAATTTCACATTTCGTAAGGATTGTATTTGATCAATCTGTATTCTCCGGAGATCACATTAACCAATAACATATTGGTTACTAAAAGCTCCGGAGTATTTCCGGATGACACGTGATAGCTCTCCGAGATAAAGCCGATCCAGTCACCGCAAATAAACTCGTTGTTTCTGTCCGATGATCCGCAAAGAAAAACGAAATCCTCCACGTGACACAAAAGGCGATTATCCGAGCCATCCAGGTTTACAATATACACGTTGCCGCCGTAGTAATCTTTGACCTCCACACCGCTGTCATCCATCACTATTCTCACAGGGGCAAACTTAAAGTAAACCATCTTGTCACCGTAAACGTAGAAATCCGCTACGTCCTCTGCAATCAGCACCTCTTCTCCGACAGTGAGATCCTTACAGTATATCTTCTCATATGCTTTTCCCCCCCACTCCCAACGCAGCTTGTATTTCCCCCATTCACGGCAGTAGTCTTGCTCGTATACACGGGCATCATCGCCGTCCAGATCAGTAGAAAAGTACTTTTCTCCTTCCGCCCAAACGATCCTGCCAACCTCAATCAGCTCGATCTCGGCATACGGACGTCCACAGTCAATGACTTCAAGTGCACCGCTTCGCGTATCAACTCTGTAAACCGTGGTTTTGGTTTCGCCTTCATTTTTCGTGGGAAGTATTTCGGTAAAATAAAGATAATAATTGTATCTGAAAAGACGGGTTAAAACTCCGTCGGAAATGCGGACTTCGTCTATTGTCATAGCGTCTCCGTCGTATGCACGCAGATGGTGTTGACCATCAATTTCGATCACATAATACAAAATATTCCCAATAGATGCAATTCGAAACGTTCTTACGGTGAACTGACAAGAGGATGCATACCTTTCATGCGTACAAAACGGATCCTGGCACACCGGGGACACTGTTCCCGTGGGAATATGGTACTTCAGCAAAAGCGTCATACCGCCTACCTCCATAGAGCGATATATGTAATCCCCCGCAACCGTGCCTGTCTCGATCTCGCCGTACTCCAATTGACTCTCGGTGATCCTTTCATACGTAGGCAACTCCGGTCGCTGCTCCTGTTGCCCACAGGAGCAGGACAAAACGGCAATCAGCGCAAGTAATATGATCAATATTTTGCGTTTCATACGATATCCTTTCTGTTGCGATTAAATCGTTGTAGCGGAGGTCGGCGCCTGATCATTCCGTATCATTCGTAAGGATTAAATTTGATCAGCTTATACTCCTCCGTCACCACGTTGACGAATAGCATGTCGGTCAGATCAAGCATCGACGAGCCATTTTCTTTCAGATAGGAATTTTGGGAATGCATGCCCACCCAGTCACCGCACACGTATTCGTTATTCCTTTCATAAGATGTATAAAAATAATAAAAATCATCCACATGACACAAAAGATGCTTGTTTGAACCATCAAAGTTCATGATGTAGACATCGCCTCCGTAGTAATCTTTAACTATCGTTCCTGCTTCCGTAGTTACCAATCTCGGCGAATCCGATCTATAAAGATACAAAATTTTATCACCATACATATAAAACTCTTCGATGTTCTCAGCAATCAAAATTTCTTCGTTCGTTTCGAGATCCTTTCTATATATCTCACTGTAATAGTAGTCAGACGCTGTCCAAACAACCTCCCATCTGAACATATATTTTCCCCATTCACGCTGCAATATTGGGGAATAGTCGCGCTCATCTTCTCCGCTTAAATCTGTAGAGAAATATTTATCTCCCTTTTCCCAGACAATTCTCCCTGCTTCGATTTTGTATATTTTGGCATACGGATGACCGCAATCAATGACATCAAACGCATCTGTTTGCGTATCCCATCTGTATATGGTGGATTTAGTCTGCCCTTCGTTTTCGGTATAATAGGTTTCTGTAAAATACAAATAATAATTGTACGAAAACAACCCGCCCAATACTCCGTTGGAGGTTCGGATTTCCTTTACCTGCATGCTATCCCCATCATAGGAGCGCAAATGCCACCGATCTTCTTGTTTTACTGCATAATACAATATATTTCCAATAGATGCTAAATTCCATGGGCTGACCCAAAAAGGACAGCTCCTTTGACCATGCTCACAGTACGGATCCTGACAGACCGTGGCAGCAGTTCCCGTGGGGATATGATATTTTACCAAAAATCCGGTGCCAATAGAACGGTATATATAGTCGCCTGCAACCGTGCCGGTCTCAATCTCACCGTACTCCAATTGACTCTCGGTGATCCTTTCATACGTAGGCAGCTCCGGTCGCTGCTCCTGTTGCCCACAGGAGCAGGACAAAACGGCAACCAGCGCAAGTAATATGATCAATATTTTACGTTTCATACGATATCCTTTCTATAGTAAAAATAAAAGTGAATCTTCCGCAACCGCATTTATTTATCTGCTCTCACCGATGCTCAAATGTTAATTGGACATCTGAATAAATCCGTCGTCACTGGTTACCCAAGCAAATTCTACAGTGTCATATCTTATTTCGGTGAAATACTTTCTTGCTCTGGCACCGGGATACGCCTCCTCCTGCAGCACGATCGCATAAGCGCCATTTTCATCAGCATACCCAATGATTGCAGTTGCTTTGCCGTGTGTAGGCACGAAATTCGCTCTCTTGGTCATGCTGATGCTGTGTTCGCAGGAATCAGTCTGATATCCGTAAAAGTACGCTGCGTCGGTTTCGTGTACAGTATTGGTATCCAGATAGAATCTGAGTACGTCGTCACCTTGATACTCATCGGCTATATTGGTCAGTGGGTTCTTTCCGTAAATTGACGCAAAGCAGATACCGACACCATATGCAGCGCCACTGGATCTTTCCAGCTCTGCGTAAAGCGTGTAACGTAAATTCTGATTGTTATCGTTTCTCAGGGTGATGTTAAAGAGATCGTTGCCGTTTGCGTCTTCAATAGTATCGCCACCCAAAATGTAAGCATGGGTGTTGACGCAGCAGAAGGAAACAAGCACGACCATGGCAAGGGTACAAAGAACGAGTTTTTTTGCAGCTTTCATTTTTGTTCTCCTTTTCTTTATTGTTTTTTGTGTTTGCGGTTGCGGAAGATTCTGTGAGAGCTGACACCATACAATGACTGAAAGCTGCGTTTTGTTACAAATCCGGTTCATTGTTTACAAATTATACACATTCCCACATATTTTCCCTAATTCTCACATAAACATCAATCGCTTACATTGCAAAATGTATTTGAATGAATCATACTTATAGACGGCATTTTTGGAAAACCTTGCACACTTTTTTGCATTTGGGTAATAAAAATATAAAAAATAACCCCACAAACTATTCATAAAACAAACAAGCAAGGACTGCATCCAAGTGATACAGTCCTTGCTTTATATCTGTTTTTTGCTGATTTTGCAGCCCTTTTATGCTTTGATCTTATAAAGCAAAATCTTACTCATATACCGTTCGGGGATGGTCACGGTCAGGCCTTGCTCGGTCAAGGTTTTGCCGTCCCATTCGGTGGTTTCGCCCGTGTCGATGTCGGTTACGGTATAGGTTGCGTTCGTATGCAAGCCTTCCAAGACGTAGCAGGAGGTAGTGCAGTTTGAGCCCGCGCGGCGGAACGCCATGATCATGCCGTCGCCCTCTTCGGGTCTATCGTAGCGGTAGGCTGCCCAGCCGCCGTGCTCGTACGACCAGCCGCAATTCTCCAGCGGATAGAAGTCGCAGGAGAAGAAATGACGCAGGGAGCGGTATTCGTCGCACATTTTCGCCATCCAGGCAAGCTTTTGTGCGTCTGGCTCGGGGCGGTCGGGTCTGTCCGTCCACCACCAGCTGCCCACGTAAGCGGGGGCGTAGGAGCTTCTGGTCGCGTAGGTGTCACCCATGCGCTTGCACACACCGCCCGAGCAGGGTACTAAGCGGTTGTAGCCAAACATCTGCGTCTGAATGGCGTCGGGGTCGAGATTGGCTTCGCAAAAGGCGTCGGTACGCCAGATGGGAATGGCTCTTTGCAGCGACTCGGCGTCAATGCGTCTGCCGCCCGAGGCGCAGTTGTCGATGACGAGATCGGGGTATTTTGCGCGCAGGTCGTCCCACAGGCGGTAGAGGTTCATGATATATTTGATCTCATTGATGCCGCCGCGATCCATCTCGTCGGTAATGCGCCAGGATTGGAGCGGCTCCATATTGAAGTCCTGGCGGAAGCACTTGATGTCCAATTCGTCGATAAAGGAGCAGATGACGTCAAACAGATATTCGCGCACCTCATCCTTGTCAAGGCGCAAAAGCAGGTAAAAGCCGTCCAACGGGTACAGCCAATCGGGATGCGCCAGGGCAAGATCGGTGCCGGGGTAGGCGCGCTCGGGCTCCATCCAGAGCAGGAACTTCATGCCCGATGCGTGAACGGTGTCCACCACGTCGTGCAGCCCGTCGGGGTGCTCGTCGGGGCGCACCTGCCAGTTGCCCACCTGCTTGTACCAATCTGCGGCACCGGGTGTGCCGCCCTTGCCGTACCAGCCTGCGTCGATCCAATAGTAGTTTGCTTTTACGCCGTGCTCTTTGTACTTGTTCAGATGGTACAAATGCCGCTCGGTCGTCAGTCCCATGCCCTCCAGCGCGAAGGGGAACTGCTCCGCATCGAATGGGCAGAGCTCGTGCTTGATCAGGCGGCGCAGCTGATTGCTGCCCTGCACGCGCGAGCCGAAAAATTCCATGAGCAGAATAGAGGAGGTGCGGATCCTCTCACCGGGGTGCAGCTTGAACGCGGTGTATTCCAAGCCCGACTTGATCTCCAGCGTTTCTCCCTGCGCGTGCGCAAAGGAGGCGCGCCACTGTCCCGACCAGCCGATGATGGCGTGCAGACCGCGGTTTTGGGTGTAAAACTCAAAGAAGGGCATCTGTCCGCTGGAGGATCTGCCGCCCATGGGGTGGAAGGAGCGGGAGGTACCGAGCGACATGTTGGTGGGGTGCACCTTGCATTCCTCGGCAATGCGATCGGAGCGCAGGTATGCTTCGTATCCCGCGCAGCCGTCGGTATCGTACATGGTAAGGGGCGGCGTTTGCCCGGGAACTTCGGCAAAGCACCAGGTCGCGTCGCAGTCGAGAATATCGCTGATCAGCCCCGAATCGTGTTCGCCCTTGTTTTCAAACCACAGCAGCCATTGGATAGCGTTATACGCGGGGTACTCCTTGACGTGCAGCTCAACGCAAAGACCGTCCGTAAGCTCGTAAAGATAGCCGTAATCGGTGGGAATGACTTTTGCCATGGAAAGGTCAAAGGGCTTGCCTCTGTATTTGAATGAAAAGCGTGGAACGATGCTCATATATTGCGTCCTTTCTGCTGCGACAGCGATGAAATATTACGGTTTCATTATAAGGCGGTGCGCGTACTTTGTCAAGAGAAGTGGACAAAAAGACACAAAAGACAGACTAAAATACACATATAAGTTATGCACACTTGACAAAAACGCTGAGGTCGTGATACAATGAAAATAATAAAGCTGACTGTCAGTATATGTGATGTGAAAGGAAGTGCGGATATGCCAAAGCGTATATTGTGTTATATCCTTGCGCTGCTGTGCCTGAGTGCCGGAATTGCGGCTTGCAGGGAGGCGGACGAGAATTCTGATACGGAGGTTTCCACCGGGCAGAGCATGGTAATGACGACCGAAAAGCCCTGCCCCGACCCCTTGCCGTATCTGATTCCGTATCCGGACCGCATTCATCTTGCGTCGCTGGATGCGGCGGTGTTCAAGGCAGCGTTTACGCGCGGCACGGCAACTACTATCAAGCAGACCGAGCGCGGTCTGGAAACCTATGCCAAGAGTGAATCGCGCGACCCCGGTATTTGCTGGGACGTTGACAGTATGTACAAAACGGCGGGATATCCCGTCAACGAGCAAAGCGGCAATTACGTGCCCTTTACCCCCGAGGAGAAAAGGGTGATCGTATTCAAGCTGCAAGCCGAATGGGGCGGCGCATTTGAGATGTATTACGCTACCAACGAGCGTCATACAGCCAAAGGAAAGTATTCTGTGACAGAGCTTTACGGTGGCGACAGCGAGTTTTTCGGTGATCGTGTCTGGCAGTACGTGATCTTTGAAGCTACAGAGGACACCGAGGACTGGTGCGTGCGCTTTAACGACGGTTTCCGCTTGGATTACTCCAACTTCGTGCAAAAGGGCGATTCCATTCTGATCGGGCAGATCGCATTCTGCGCTGACCGCGCAGAGGCAGAGGCGTATATAGCCGAGGACAGAGGGGAGATCCCACCCGTACCCGAGGTTGCGGCAGGGTATTACGTTTGTCTGTACGAGGACAGATTGCACCTGCCCAAGGATAACGTCAAGGGTGAGGTATACGCAACGCCGGAAGAGGCAAAGGAAGCGTGCGATAAATACATGAAGTACGGCTACCGCGTGGCAAACGAAAGGGGCGAGATCGTGTATACGCCCTATTCGCTCTTGCAGACCAATCTGCTGCGCGAGGGCTATTACATTGTCAATTACGCAAGAGAAAACGACTTCAAATACGGGGATTCCTGCACCAATCCGGGTATTAACCACCGCCCGCAGCGCACCAGCTGCGACCGACTTGTGGACTGGATCTTGTACCGCGCAGGCTTTACCGATCAGCCCTTGGTGCAGGGCAAGGTGGTGTCCAATCTGCCCGCATGGTGCGAGGAGATGGGCTTTGAAAAGATCACGAATATGGAGGATCTGCAGGCGGGGGATATCATTTTCGTGCGCCCGCATGCCGACGGTGGGCCGCAGCATACCTTTATGCTGGCATCCGATTGCAAGGACGGCAGCGCGCTGCGCTACGATCACGGCTCGGACTTGCGCATCATGAACAAAAAGCAGCCCACCAAAGAACCCATCAGCTACGGGGATGCACCGTTTATGTATGCGTACAGACCTGTTGTGACCGAGGAAAACAATATTTACTATCACGACTTATACGCTGATCAGGATCAATAATGGGAGGTAGGATCATGTCAAAAACGATAAAGAATTTTTTGCTGTGTCTTTTATGCGTTTCCATGCTGCTTGGCTGCTTTGCCTGCAAAGGGAACGAGCAGAGCGGTGAGGACAGCAGCGAGCAGGGAACGGGCGCCCCGACCGAGGAGCAGGTCGACCGCAACAAGCCGCAGAAGGGTCCTTTTTCGAATACGACCGATCTGAGCTTTGAAAAGCAGAGCGTGACCGAGATCGAAAAGGTGGTCTCGGAGGAATACGAGTATTCCGCAACGGACGGCAGCATGGTGTTTACCGTCGGCGAGGGCAGAGCCAAGGGCGATATCGTGACTCTCAACGCCAATACGGTTGCCAACTTCAATATCGGCGTCAAGTTCAACGAGAACGTGGTTGCCAAGTATGAGTTCAAGCTGCTCTCCACCGCACCCGAGGAGGCGGATTACGATACCGCATATCTTGGCTTGCGTCTGTCGGGTACGGGCAGCGCGCCCAACCATGAATCCGCGCGCGTGTGGATCCTGATGAAGGACCAAAAAATCGGTCTGCGCACGGGCAGCTGGCCGAACTGCACCATGGTGCAGTGCCCCGTGGACTTTTCCAAGGGTGTTTCGCTGATCGTGGAGGATGACCCCGTTTCCAACGTCATCTCGTTCTTCTACAGCGATAACGGCACCAAGACGCCGCTGGCAAAGCTTGTGATCAGCGACGATAAGCTGGAATTATATTTGGAGGGAAGCGACGCACCCGATATCACCGAGCCGCTTGACGAGCCGGTGCCCAGAACCGGATACGCGCGCATTTGGACGCATCATATGGAAAAAGCAGTCAAGATCAGTAATATGAAGGTATCGGGACAGTCGACGGTATCGACCACCGAGCCCGTGGATATGCTCAATTCCCGCGACGTGTTTGCCGATACGTGGGTGGCAACCGATGACGTCGGACGCACCATGCCCGTGGGCGGTGACACCGCTGCACCGAGCGACAAAAAGGTGGGTATTTTCTACTTTATGTGGCATAATGCCACCGAGCAGGGGCAGCACACTCTCTACGACCATACCGCCGCGTATTTGGAGGGCGGTGTGGATGCCGTGTGGGATCTTGTTCCGCAGGGACCCCTTGGCTTTGCGCACTATTGGGCGCAGCCGTATTTCGGTTACTACAACTCGGATGACGAGTGGGTCATCCGCAAGCACGGCTATATGCTTGCCGAGGCGGGCGTGGATTTCATTTACGTGGACGCGACAAACGGCATCATTTACGAGCATAATCTGGAAACGCTGTTGCGCGTATGGAGCGAGATGCGTACCGAAGGGTATAACGTGCCGCAGATCTGCTTCCATTGCGGTAATACAGAGTCTTTGGCGGCATCCTCTTTGAATTTCCTTTGGAATAATTACTATTCCACGGGCAAGTATGCGGATATGTGGTTTATGTGGGAAGGCAAGCCGCTGATCTTCTTCCCCGATATCTTAAAGCGTTCGCTGCCCGATGAAATGGTGGATTTCTTCACCGCACGCCAGAGCTGGGCGTTCACCTCGGATAGCTGGTATACCACCAAGGACGGCAAGGGCAGATGGGCATGGGCGGATATGTATCCGCAATCTCCCGGACTTTCTCCTTTCGGTGAGGTGGAGCAGATGATCGTCATGTGCGGCTTCTGGGCAAACGGCAGCGCAGGCACCAACGGAGGTCGAAGCTATACCAAAAAGAACGGCATTCCCGCCTACGAGGGCGATTGGGACTTTGGATACGCACTCATGAACACCACCTCGGGTCTGGGACTTGCATTCCAGGAACACTTTGACTATGCCAAGGAGATCGACCCGCCGCTGGTCATGATCACGGGCTGGAACGAATGGTGGGCAGGCAGATGGGGCGGCGGCGCGGGCAATCCCGCGCAGGGACAGACCATTTGCAACGAGTATAAGGTAGACGAAAAGAACCCCAAGTACCAGTGGTACTACGTGGACGCCTTCAACACCGAGTATTCCCGTGACATCGAGCCCATGACGGGTGGCTTCAACGATAACTATTTCTATCAGATGGTGCAGAATATCCGTCAGTACAAGGGTTCTCGTGCGCAGGAGGCTGCATTTGAGCAATGGGCGATCGACATTGAGGGCGACGTGGGACAATGGAACATCGTCGGCCCCGAGTACCGCGACTACCGGGGTGACACCGCGCACCGCGACCACTTCTCTTACGTGGGTGACTTCCGCTATATCAACACCTCGGGCAGAAACGATTTCGTCACCGCCAAGGTATCGTCCGATGCGGAAAATCTGTATTTCTTTGCAGAGTGTGCAGCGGATATTACCGCGGCAGAGGGCACGAATTGGATGAACCTCTTTATCGATGCGGACTGCAACGGTGAAACCGGCTGGTACGGCTATGATTACCTTATCAACCGCAGCCGCGACGGCAAGATGGTTTCCGTAGAAAAGTTCGTGGGCAAGGATACCTGGGAGCTTGAAACGGTCGGGCAGGGTGAATATAACCTGCGCGGCAAGTTCTTGCAGATCAAAGTAGCGCGCTCGGTCATGGGCCTTGGCGATACCTTTGATTTCAAGTGGGCGGATAATTCCGTTGTCGACGGCAATATCATGCACTTCTTGGATCAGGGCGATACCGCGCCCAACGACCGCTTCAATTACCGCTATACCACGGTGCCGACCGAGGTCAAGACGCCCGAGTGCCTGACGGACGACATGATCGTGCTCAAGGCGGGCTCGTACTACGCGTTTGCAGGCGGCAAGCAGGTCAGATTGGATGCTTCCAGCACCAAGGCGACCCTGATGGGCAGAGGCAACGAGCTCTATCTTCCCAAGACCTTTGTGGAAGAGGTCATCGGTGTGTCCTGCGAGGGTCTTACCACCTATGATCACTACGGCATTACCTACGTCATGCCCGCCGAGGTTATCGCGGCGGCAGGCAAGGCGATCACCATCACCGCCGAGGGCTTGGTGGTTATCTCCACCACCGCCATCGAGGACGGCGACGTGCTGACAACCTTGTACAGAGCGTTGATGTAAAAACCTATAACAATCATAAACCCGCCCGACGGCTTGCCGTCGGGTGGGTGTTGTGTATGGATCGGTGTTACTGCACACGATCCGTAGGGGAGCATTCCGTATGCAATGTCGTTAAGTTAAGGAAAACTCATAGCGGGCATCCAAACAATGCGGGTACGCGTCAAAAAGCCGTCCCCTCGGGGTAGCGAAGCGGCACGAGCGTAATGAATGACATGCCTGTGGCATGTCAGAACGCGAGTGTGACCGAGCCGCAGCGAGAAGGTGGGATCCCACAAGCGCAGCGCAGTGGGAGGAAGGGGTAGCGTATCAGATTTGGAACGTTTTGTTTCGTACAAATCGCATACATAATTGACAAAATGACGGTTTCCCGCGTTGAATAGTCGACCCCTTCCTCCCGTGACGCTACGCTACGGGAGCCCCTTCCTCTTGCCCACTCGCGTCGCATACTCGTCGTGTGTCGCTCGATACCCTCGCTCCTGCTCCTCGTTGCTTTGGCTCCACCGTTCAGCACAAACGATACTCAATCGTTTGTGCCTCTCTAACCCCGAGGGGACGGCTTTTTGGCGCGCATCCGTTCCGCTTTCTTGTCTGCAGTAGGTTTTTCTTAACTTAATGACATTGATTCCATATGCCCCTGCTTACTTTTTTCGGAAATCTCTTTACAAACAGCGAAAAACATGCTATAATAACTGTGCGACACAATTGTATAATGAACCTCAAAGCCCTAAGTGTACCTTTTTACTTCACGGTAAAAATGTATGCTCTGTTTTCGTACGCTTATCTTTGGGGTTGAAAACAATTGTGTCGCAGCAATAGAGCTACGTTTTTCGGTGCGTGGCATTGCTGCGCACCTTTTTTGTCTAACCTGATCGGTTAGCCGATCAAACCAACGGTTGCTTGACAGGAAAAGGTACGCATGGTACAATGATCGCTGTAGTATGTGTGAAAGGAGCGTGATTCACTTGGCGAAGCACTCAAAGAAAAAGGACAGTCCAAAAAAGCCAAAGCAGGAAAAGCTGCCCATGAAACGGGTGATACGGAACAATCTGTATATGCTAAGGATCATCCACAGCGTTGACCCTTGGCTGATCCCGCTGCGCCTTGGCATGGCGGCATTGGTCAGCGCAACCTACTTTTTAGGCTCGACCTACCTTTTGCAATATGCACTGAACGCTGTCGGCGAGGGCAAGGGGTTTTACGATATTTTATGGATGGCAGTACTGTTCGTGGCGCTTGAGCTGTCTGCCGATCTGCTCAATAACGCCTTTTGGCAGCTGTATTATGAAAAGCGCAGGTATGCGGTCGGGCAGCAGGTCAATCTGAAGATCTTTGAGCATGCCGACAAGGTAGAGCTTGCCTGCTATGAGAATCCCGAATTTTACGATAAGTTCGTCAAGGCGCTCGGAGAAGCCGATGACCGCGCCATGAACGTGCTGGATAATGTGGCGGGCATTCTTTGGTGTGTGGTCGACCTGGCGCTTTGTGTGGGCTTGGTGGTGTCGGTGCATCCCGTGTTCTTGCTGTTCGCGCTGATTCCGCTTGTAACCATCCCGTTACGTGCGAAATATCAAAAGGGCGTGCATGACAAGGATATGGAGATCCGTAAGATCGACCGCCGTAAAGGATATCCCCACCGCGTGTTTTTCGTGGCGGAGTATGCCAAGGAGCTGCGTCTGACCCGTATGCCGGGATATCTGCTCAAATATATGAAGGATGCTTCCGAGACCTGCAGACGCATCCATGCCCAAAAGGGCTTATTCCTGACCGTGATCGAATGCGGCTGCATCGTTTTCGGAAACATACTTCCAACCATATTGACTACGGTATATGCCGTTTGGCGCACTGTTGTGCAGGGACTGATGGGATATGGCGACTGCTTTGTGGTGCTTAACACGACCTCGCGCATTTCGGGTGTGCTGCTGGATTCCCTGGAGGAGTTCATGAATTTCAGAAAAAACGCCCAATATATAGACACCATGCGGGAGTTTTTGGAATATCAGCCTAAGCTGACGGACGGTGATACACCGCTGCCCAAGGGTGGGGACATTGAGCTGCGCCACGTGAGCTTCCAATACGAGAGTGCAGCCGCGCCCACGCTGCAGGATATTTCCATGACCTTTGGCGCAGGGCAGCGCATTGCCATCGTGGGCGCAAATGGCGCGGGAAAATCCACGTTGGTCAAGCTGCTTCTGCGGCTTTACGATGCCGAGGGTGAGATTTCGTATGGCGGCGTGCCGATCCGTGCGCTCTCCATGCGCGAATATCGCGATATGTTTGCGGCAGTTATGCAGGATTTTCACTTGTTCGCGGTGAGTGCCGCTGAAAACGTGACGCTTGCGCGGCGCGTCGAAGGAGATACCGAGAATATCATTGACGCCATGCAAAGAGCGGGCATTTGGGAAAAGCTCTGTCAAAACGGCGGGCTTGACGCCTGCATGACCCGAGAATTTGACCCTGCCGGAATTATGCTCTCGGGCGGCGAGGCACAAAAAATGGCGATTGCGCACGTGTATGCCAAGCAAAACCGATTTGTCATTTTAGATGAGCCGTCCTCAGCTCTTGATCCCATTGCGGAATACGAAATGTATCGCACCATGCTGGACGCCTGTGCAGATTGCGGCGTGATCTTTATCTCGCACCGCCTTTCCAGCGCGGTATTAGCGGACAAGATCTATCTGATCGATGGCGGCAGAGTTGCCGAGAGCGGCACACACGAGCAGCTCATGGCGCAGAACGGCATTTATGCAGACATGTTCCGCAAGCAGGCGGAGAATTACCGGGAGAGCGGGGAGGTGATTGCATGAGTAAAGCAAAAAAGACACCCAAGCAACGCAAACCGCGTGAAAAAGGTGCGCTCAAGGCGGATCTTTGGATGCTACGGCGTATCTGGCGTTACTCCCCTTGGTACGTGATCACAAACGTGCTGTACGGCATTATGATGGGTGCTTTGCCTGCAGCCGGACTTTTGTATACCGAGCACCTGTATAACGGAATCGAAGGCGGTACGGTGTTTGGCAAGCTGCTCGCGCTGATCCTTGCGTATATGGTTATTTTACTGATCGGGCGTGCGTTGCACACTGTGTATCAGCTTGTCATGCTGCCGCGCTTCCGCGAGGTCATCAACCGCAAGCTGTACAGTGATATCTTCGCGCATGCATCCAAGACTGACCTTGCCAATTACGACGATCCCGAGTTTTTCAACGAATTCATTTTCTCCATGCAGGGTGCATGGCCGCACGTCATCCAGCTGATTGAGGGTACGGGCGGACTGATCTCCAACGTTGTAACGATGCTTGTGGGCGTGGGCGTCATTGCGGGCGTCAGCCCCATTGTGGCGTGTATTCTGCTTGCTTCCGGGGTGTTCCGTATTTTAATTTCCCGACGCACCAATGCGCTGAGCAAAAAGCAGGAGGAAGAGATCACTCCTATGCGCCACCGCCGCGATTACATCAAGCGCGTATATACCACACCGGATTATGCCAAGGAGCTGCGCATTTCGCGCATTTCCGAGAATCTGCACGACGATTACCGAGAGGCGACAAAGGCGATGCAGAAAAACGCGGTGGAGTACGGCAAGAAGTATATGTTTTATGACTTTTTGTTCTTGCTGATCTTGGATTTCGCCAATTATGCCGTTATGCTGATCCTGCTTTGGCAGATGCTCATGATGCCGGAAAGCGGTGTAACACTGGGCGGCTTTGCCGTGGGTGTTAACGCCATCTGGAGTCTTGGCTGGCGTTTGCAGGAAATGGGCAGGGGCTTGATGGCGTATCATCAGCACGGCATCTTTGTCAAAAAGATCATTCATTTCTTCAGCATCAAGCCGACCATTGTGGGTGGTGCGCTGAAAACCGAGCCGCTGGAGTCGCTTTGCGTCAAGGGCTTGCGCTTTGCCTATCACGGCAAAGAGGGGGACGTGACCGCGCTGCAGAGCGTGGATATGGAGATCAGACGAGGCGAGAAGATTGCTATCGTTGGCTACAACGGAGCAGGCAAGACTACGCTGACCAAACTGCTTATGCGTCTGTATGATCCAACCGAGGGCAGTATCACCTATAACGGACACGATTTGCGTGAGTATGAGCTCGAAGATTTGCGCGGCAGAGTGGCAGCGGTGTTCCAGGATTATCGCATTTTTGCCGCTACCGTTGCGGAAAATGTTGTGGGCGGTGAGCTTGCAGAGGGAACGGAAGGGCAAAGGCAGCGCGAGCGCGTGTTGAATGCCTTGACCAAAAGCACGTTTGCGGGTAAGCTTGCCACGCTGGAAAAGGGCATCGATACTCAACTGACCCGCGAATTTGAGGATGACGGCGTCATACTTTCGGGCGGCGAAGCGCAAAAGATTGCCATAGCACGTGCGTTTTACCAGGATGCCGATCTGATTATTCTGGACGAGCCGTCCTCTGCGCTCGATCCCAATGCCGAATATGAACTCAACCGTGCGCTGTACGAGTATGCGGAGGATAAGACGGTCATCTTTATCTCACACCGTCTGTCCACCACGCGTCATGCGGACAGAATTTACATGTTTGACAGCGGATGCTTGATCGAGGCGGGCAGCCATGACGAGCTCATGGCACAAAACGGCAAGTATGCCTATATGTTCAATCTCCAGGCGGAGAATTACAGAAGCGGTACATAAAAGACGCCCGCCCGACGGTACGCCGTCGGGCGGGTATTGTGTATTTTACGCCATAGTCGCAAGCATGCTTTCGGTCACCTCATATTGCGCGGGCTCGCCTTTTTGGTATCTTGCAAATTCGTCCGCCATGTAAGCCGACATGCGCCACACCTCGTTGCCGATACTGCCCGCGATGTGCGGGGTGAGGATGCAGTTTTGCAGCGTGTAGAACGCATGCCCTGCAGGGCTTGGCTCGGGATCGGTCACGTCGAGTATCGCGGTCAGATCGGGACGCTCGGACAGGATGCGCACCAGATCGTCCTCCACCACCTGCGCACCGCGCCCGGTGTTGAGAAAGGTGGCGTAGGGAAGCATTTTTGAGAATTGCGCGTAGGTCAGCATGCCGCGCGTCTGCGCATTATTGGGCAGGTGATTGGAAACCACGCTGCAACGCGCAAACAGCTCGTCAAGCGAGCAACGCCGGACGCCCAGCGCAGCGGCACGCTCGTCCGAAAGGTAGGGGTCGTATACGTACACGTCAAGGTCGTATTGCTGCAAGGCTTTTGCCACAAGCGAGCCGATCGAGCCGCAACCGATGAGTCCCACGCTTTGGCGGTAGTTGCCAAGGTAGGCTGTGCTGCGAGGGGCGGGCTGCATGATCTTCATATCTCTCGCCTGCGCAAAAAATCCTTTGTTTGCAAGCAGAATTTGCGCCAAGGTGTATTCCGCAACGGGCACGGCGTTGGCTTGCCACGCACTAAAGACGCGCACGCCCAAGGCAAGGAACGGGCGCGCAAAGGCTTGCACGCTGCCTGCCGCGTAAAAGACGCATCGCAGGCGCGGCAGATGCGCCCTGATCTGCGCCTCGGTCAAGGACGGCATGCCCCAGGTGGAAAACACGATCTCGGTGTCGGCAGGGATGTCGGCAAGATCAGCCGATGCATATATTCTGTCGTCCAACTCGCACAAGCTTTGCAGGCGCGTGATCGCGTCCGCGTGGTAGACGCGGCGCACCTCACTCTCGCGGTTGCATAAAAATATCGCTCTCATATCGTTTCCCCCATAATGGCGCGCAGCGCGTCCGCCTCGGTGCTCAGCGAGGATAGGCGGTCGTCCGGCATAAATTCAAGCAGCAGAGTGTGCGGAGCGTCAAGCAGGGAAAGGTAGCCCTGCCATTCGCGCACGCCCTCGGCAAGCGGAAAACGCGCGTCGCCCTTCCATTGAAACACGTGCAGGTGGGTCACGTAGGGCGCAAGTGCGCGCAAATATTGCATATTTTGCTCCACCGTGCACCATTGGAAAGGCTGCCAGTAGGTGCGAAAATGCGGGGAATTGACCGCTTGCATCAAGTACAGCGCATCCTCGGCGCGCTCTGTGAACGTGCCGCGGTGGCATTCGGTGCAAATGGTCACGCCGTGTGCCTCTGCCAATGCAGCCGCCGCGCGGCAAGCGGCAAGCAGGGAAGTGATCTCATCCTCGGTCATGTCCGCGCCCGATTTCGTGCCGCACCACACGCGTAAGGTGTCCGTGCCCAGCCGCTCGGCGGCAAGGACGTAGTGCCCAAGCTCGCTCATCGGAGTCGCCCCGAGCCGAAAATACGTGCCGTAGGAGCTGCACGCCACGCCAAACTCGCGCATGAGCAGGGCAAGCTCGTCAAGCCGCGCCACGTCATGGCAGGGCGCGTGCACGTCGCTGCCCCACTCAATCAAGGAAAGCCCCGCATCCCGCATCGCGCAAAGAATCTCGCGCGGCGCGTGCGCGCGGAAGGAGACCGAAACCAGCCCCGCGCGGTGTTGGATCGACTTCATAGCGTCACCTCCTTACGTAATACCTTCATTATACCTTGTAAGAGCTGCCGTGTCAAGTGCAGCCCTTGCGCAGGGCGGAATTTTTTCCGCGTTCCGGCACTTCTCATTTTTTTCGGCATAAGTCTTGACATTTGTGCATAAACATGTTACAATAGAGTATATATCATACATTTTGATCATTACTAGGGCAAACTTGCCGCAAGACAAGGACGCAAAGCTATAGGGACCTTGAAAAATAGGCCAGCCAGTTGCAATCAAGCGTAACTATGCTTTTTTGCAGCTTTTTTTATTATAATGGGAGGTGAGACCGTGTCGGGCAAAATAAAAGAGCTTTTGAAACAGCCGAAATATGCCGCAGCGTGGACGCTGATCAAAACCGGCTTGGCTCTCACTCTCGTGTTTGCCGTCTTCTTGAATATTGATAAAACGCTCGGCTGGTTTTCCAACAATACCGAAGTTGAGGCACAGGGAATGGCGGTGAACGTAGCTGCACCCGAGGGGGTTGTTGAGAGCGTGGAGTATTTCAAGATTTCCGCCATCTCGAGTGTCATATCTAATGAGCAAAGCTATAATGTTTATGAGTTTGCCGCCACTGACAAAGCAAACGCAAAATTGGAGACCTTTTCTGAGTTGATCGCGTTAAGACAGATTATGCTTAAGGTGACACTGAAAAGCGATTTGGAGAGCGCGAGAATATACGCTACCACCAATACCAAAAAATATATTACCGAAGGTACAATTGCAGCGTTAGACAATCCCTTGTCATCTATAGTAGAGATTCGTGTTGCTACGGAAGCGACTGATGCGACTGATGCGAGCGGCACTTACAAGATTTCAGATGCGAACACGCAAGTGCTTCGCTTTGCAGAGCGCAAGCAAGATGGTGTCGGGTTTGAATTTGATCAGCAAACCAATATCGTTACGTTGGACGTGAGTGACAAAACGCCCAAATGTATTTATATCATCATTGATTACTACGAAGAATCGACGGCATATGTGATGGATGTAGTAAATACCTTGCTTATGAGCAATAGTATTGAGCTTGGAGTTGATTCTCAAGTCGGGTTTACATGCGATTTTACGATCTGCATTAGTTAATGGAAATTTCAGAAAGGAGATAGAATATGAAAAAGTCAGCTATATTGATTCTGCTTGCAGTAAGTATTTTTTTGGTTTCTATTTCCACGACCTTAGCTTGGTTTGCTAACATTTCATATATTGACAACGACAATTTGACTGCAAGCGCGATTACGGGATATTTCAGAAGTGGTGATGGCTCGTCGGGAAACCCGTTCGTGATTTCCACACCCCGACATTTGTACAACCTTGCATGGCTGCAGTATCTGGGTGAGCTGAACAAGGTGGACGAGAAAACTGAAAAAATAACGCAATATTATTTCAAGTTGGAAGACCTTGATGACGGTAACGCAGACAATGTGATCGACGTGGACGGTCTGGTGCTTCCTCCCATCGGAACGACGGATAATCCTTTCGTCGGACATTTTGATGGAAACGGCGTGTGCATTCAAAATCTGACCGTATCCAATTATCTGAGCACGAATACGGGCGGTATCGTAGAGCGTCCTCTCTCGGTGACGACGATTAATGAAACCACCACCTCGATCATAGGCTTTTTTGGCGTGGTTGGTGCAGTTTCCGAAGATATGCAGAAGAAACTGATCCAAGAAGACGAAAATGCGGATTTCAGATCGCGCGTCAACTCTGTGCACGATTTGTTTTTGGAAAACTTGACTGTCAGAACCGAGAGTACAACGTCTTTGATCGGTCTTTTGGCAGGCTATGTAAATGGCTCTGTCGGTAACGTTGGTATAGGTAAAAGCTCCATTGTGTTGGGCGAGAACGTTCGTCCGCTTACCGATTCCGCGGTTGTGAAAATCACCAGCCTGATTTCTTCTTACTCTCTGATTGGTGAATGTAACGATGCAAACGTATTTTGGATAGATGTCCCCAAGAAAACTTGGGGGGATAGCGATGATCCCGATAGCGGCGTCGGCTGGGGCGGTTCGATTAATATGCAAGAGTTGCGAAAGAGGATTGCGTATATAGTTGGTGCCGTTGGCCTAACAACTGAGGATAATAAAAATTATTATATTAATGCGTTTGATTATAGTGGCTACTTTAATGCTTATGATGAGAACACAATTGCTGCTTCGTTCCGAGATTCTACTAGATTGAGTGCATCGTTTTTGCAGGGGACAGTCATGCCTATAACGGTTGACCCGAAGATGTTTGAGTCACCGACAACAGCCACCCATAGAAAAAGTGCCAACTCGACTGCGACAATAACGCTTGATACAAGTCAGTATTATTTGGATAACAAGGATGCCAATGTGGAAGAGGTATTGTCAACAAATAGCGCGTATATAGTTGGTGGAGGTTCAAGAACAAGCGGCGAGTCTGTAGCGGGTATGAATTCTTACATTAATTTAAGAATGGACTATGTTGCGGGTTATGCAATGAAAAATGTGGTCTCCAGTGTAGGCATTTTTAAGTCTATTACTACAAGTGTAAGTCAAAGCGTGCTTTTTCCAAACAACGAGGCTAATCTACAGATGCTTACCATAACTCCCGAAGGAACAACCTATGTCATTAAAGACAGTTATAATGAAAACGCTTCTACTTGGTTATCAACATCTGGGCTACCATTTGAAAGTTGGAGCCAATTAGGCTTTGAAAAATATGAGCAAAATAATGGTGATCAAGACACCGGTGTGCGTCAAGCTTTTATGAATGCCAGCAAACAACTCCAATATTTGCAGGGGATTCAGTTCAATTCTAAAATTGATTACAAAAATATTGTTGATGGAGACGAGGATCGTGTTACTGCGGCAAATGATATTATGATTGGCGGCACGGAGAAAGATGGCTACGAGCTGATAAATGGAGCAATCAATTTCACCCTTTGCGAAGCGGGTATTGTTACTGCTATAGCTGGTACGTATTCTGCATATAATACAAATCCCACAAATGTCAATGGCCCGATGCATACCATGTTCAGAGTATTGAAGGTTGACAGAGATTCTCAGACTCACAAGATTACTGATTGCTATTTGATCAATACGATACACAAAGTGGTTGACCCTGATAACGAAAACCAATTTATTGAATATATCTATAACCTTACTGACGTAGAT
Organism: Eubacteriales bacterium; assembly: GCA_045587385.1. Classification (GTDB taxonomy): domain Bacteria; phylum Bacillota; class Clostridia; order Oscillospirales; family CAG-272; genus SVQP01. The sequence goes on along the minus strand of JAZNCE010000095.1, from coordinate 31,578 downwards.
AGTGCGAAAGCAAAAACGGGTTATGACTATAAGTTGGTATACAATATTAGCGAAATGTTGATGCTGGACGAGGTCGGTGCGGCGTATTACTTTGAAATTCCCTTGAATGCGGGTGATTATGCAATTGGTTCTATAACCGACGACGGCGGAACATACGGTGCTTCTCTTTTGTATCTTGACATTGGCGCAAACGGTGATCAATCAACAGAGGATACCACAGGAACAGAGGCAACGCACAGCATCAACGGTGTGACCTTTGTAAATATGAACAATCTTGTGCAGATTCCAGTTAATGGCAAGGATATTAACAGCACCAACGGCTATAAGGTTACTGTTTTTGAGATCGACATGCCTACTGACATGGATCACGACGGTCTAACAATGACTTACGAGAGAACAGCCAATAAGGTCATGACGCACACGGAAACCGATCCGAGCAACGCATTTACCGTACAATGGACGGAATCTGATCCCGTTGCAACGCAAAGCTTGCAGTTGGGGCAAGTGATACTGGTAAATCCGAAACGGCGTGAGGATAGTGCGTAAAATTTGTCAGAACAGGCGCACCTGCGGCTATTACTTGTGTTGAAAAAAGGACTCTCCCACATTGGGAGAGTCCTTTTTTTTTATTTACCCTGCTCCATTGCGCGGCGCTTGCGCATCATTTCCTTCATACGCAGCTCGGTATTCAGGATCTTCTTGCGCAGACGGATGGACTTGGGGGTGATCTCGATCAGATCGTCGTCGGTGATGTACTCGATCGCTTCCTCCAAGGTCATGATGATGGGGGGCGTGAGCAGCAGCTTTTCGTCCGCGCCGGCGGAACGGATAGCGGTCAGGTGCTTTTCCTTGCAGGGGTTGACGGCAATGTCGTCGTTCTTGGGGTTCTCGCCCACGATCATGCCCTCGTACACGGCGGTCTGAGGTCCTACGAACAGTCTGCCGCGCTCCTGGGTCTGGTACAGACCGTAACGGGTGGTCTCGCCTGCCTCGGATGCGATCAGAGAGCCTGTGAACTTCATGGTGATCTCACCGCGGTAGGGCTCGTAGCCTGCAAAGATGGTGTTGATGGTACCCTCGCCGTGGGTTGCGGTCAAGAACTCGGAGCGGTAGCCGAACAGGCAGCGGGAGGGGATGAGGTACTCAATTCTCATGCGGTTGCCCGAGCCAAGGGGATTCATTTCCAAGAGGTCGCCCTTGCGCTGACCCAGCTTTTCCACAACGGCACCAACGTACTCGTTGGGCACGTCCAGCGTCACGCGCTCCATAGGCTCGCACTTTTCGCCGTCGATTTCCCGGAGCAGCACGCGGGGGTTGGAGCAAGCCAGCTCAAAGCCCTCACGGCGCATGGTTTCAAGCAGAATGGAAAGGTGCATCTCGCCTCTGCCCGCAACGCGGAATTCGTCGGTGGTGTCACCGTCGGAAACGCGCAGGGAAACGTCCTTGAGCAGCTCGCGGTAGAGTCTGTCGCGGATCTGACGGGAGGTGACGAACTTGCCCTCCTTGCCTGCCAGAGGAGAATTGTTGACCGCGAAGGTCATTTCCATGGTGGGCTCGCTGACCTTGACGAACTCAAGGGGCTCGGGGCAGGTGGTCGAGGTGATGGTGTCACCGATCGAGATCTCGCCTGCACCGGAGAAGCATACGATATCGCCAACCTTTGCCTCTTCAACGGGCACGCGGCTCAGGCCGTCGATCTGCATCACGGTCACGATACGGATCTTCTTGGGGGCTGCTTCGGAGTAGAAGTTGGTGATCAGCGCGTCCTGGTTGACCTTGAGGCTGCCGCGCTCGATTCTGCCGATACCGATTCTGCCGACGAAGTCGTTGTAGTCGATAGAGGAAACCAGCAGCTGCAGCTCGCCGTCCTCGTCGCCCTCGGGAGCGGGGATGTAGTCTACGATGGTTTCAAACAAGGGGGTGAGGTCGTCGCCCAGGTTGTCGGGGTCAAAGGATGCCTTGCCCTCTCTGCCCGAGCAGTACAGCATGGGGGAGTCAAGCTGCTCGTCGCTTGCGTTGAGGTCGATCAGAAGCTCCAAAATCTCGTCCTCAACCTCGCCAAGGCGCGCGTCGGGCTTGTCGATCTTGTTGATGCAAACGATGACGCGGTGGTTGAGCTCCAGCGCTCTTTGCAGCACGAAACGGGTCTGAGGCATGGGGCCCTCTGCTGCGTCAACCAGCAGAATCACGCCGCTGACCATCTTGAGCACGCGCTCCACCTCGCCGCCAAAGTCGGCGTGTCCGGGGGTGTCGATGATGTTGATCTTGGTATCCTTGTAATGTACTGCGGTATTCTTTGCAAGAATGGTAATGCCGCGCTCCTTTTCAAGTGCACCCGAGTCCATAACGCGGGTCACGGTCTCCTGGTTGTCGCGGTAAATGCCGCCCTGCTGCAAAAGTCCGTCAACCAAGGTGGTCTTGCCGTGGTCAACGTGCGCGATGATTGCAATGTTTCTCAAATCGTTTCTGATCATATTCTACCCCTATACTCAAATTTTGGCATAATTCACGATTATATTTATTATACCATATATTTTGCACAAAAAACAGATGTGAAATCATGATTTTTACAAAATTTGCGAGAAATCGCTTGTGCAAAATTGACAAAACCGCGTGGGTATGTTATAATGTAGGCAGAAATCAACCAAGGGGAACTGATATGATAAAAGCCATTATTTTTGATTTGGACGGCACGGTTGCGGACACGATTTCCGCCATCCGCGAGGGCGTGAATATGACCATGGAGCAGTTTGGTTACCCCACGCATACCGATGCGGATATCCGCCGCTTTATCAACCACGGTGCGCGCGAGCTGATCAGGCAAGCGTTGCCCGAGAGCGTGAGCGCAGACCCCGCACGCGTGGACGAGGCACTGGACGTTTATCAGGGCATGTACGATCAGACCTATACCTATACAAATTTGTGCTATGACGGCATGGTGGAGGCGATGTGCGCGCTGAAAGAGAAGTACGCGCTTGCCATTCTCTCCAACAAGCAGGACAGAATGGTCAAGGGGCTTGCCGCACAGCTGCTGCCCGCGGGCACGGTCAAGATCGCGCAGGGGCAGATCGAGGGCGTGCCCACAAAGCCCGATCCCACGGCGGTGTGGGAGATTTGCCGCACGCTTGGCGTTGCCCCCGAGGAATGTGCCTTTGTGGGCGACAGCGACGTGGATATGATGACCGCCATCAATGCCGGCTGCCTGCCCGTGGGCGTAACCTGGGGCTATCGCGCAGAGGACGTGCTGCGTGCCGCAGGTGCCAAGGTGCTGGTGGAGAAGCCAAGCGAGTTGGTAGAGATTTTTGCAGGGATGTGAGATGCACGGGTGATCTTGTGCCGTTGGCGAAATTTTGTCTGTGAAGGCGGACTCCTAAATAAGTCCCCCTCCGGGAGGGGGATGGAAAATATCCCGAAGGGAATATTCAAAGGGGGAGAATGCGAATACGATGATTTTCTGCGCGTGTTGCATCTTGACTTCCTGTGTTAGGATATTACTCGAGCAAACCGTTTCTCCTCGCGCTCTCCCCCCTGCGCTTGGCTCAGGGCAGCGCGTTATATCCCCCCTCCCGGAGGGGGGCATGATTACTGGTTGTTTCCGGAAAGAAAGACCATACAAATCGAGATCGTTATAAGTGGTACGTATTGATATCGCTCATTATCAATACTGCGGAGCGGTGGCTGATTTGCTTGCAAAGAACTTATCCCGCATTTTCTCAAAACAGAGTAAAAACCTCCGACATGGGTTTTCCATATCGGAGGCTTTTGTTTTTATTCTTCTGCTTGTTCTTTGTATATCACGCATTTTTCAAGTCGTTCGAACAACGGATCGAACCGTCTGTCTGCTCTGAGAGAATCAAACCATTCGTGCTTGACCGCATCGCGGTAGTCACTCGGGATGATCCAAACGCCCCAGCCGTTATCGTGAATCATGCAAAAATCCTTTTCTCCCTTTTCAGACCAATAGTATCTCGATTTGAGCGTAAAGCCCTTGAGTGCGGGGGAAGGGCATCCCATTTCGAAATCCTCATATTCCTCTAATCCTTCTTGGGATATCAGTGCCATCAGCTGCTCTAAGAGATTGACCATGTCTTCAAAAGACGCGTACGCGGCGTCCGTGTCCCCCAGCTTTGCAAAGGCTGCGGCGTAGCGCAGACCGAGCTGGAGTCTTGCCTCGCACCATATATCAGGCGCAGCCCCACCACTGACCAAGTGTTTTTTGTCGGGATGCAAGCAGTTAACAGCATTGAGATAGCCCAACTGGGTCTCGCAGAACCAAATAAAGTGGTGCGGGTCTTTGCATAGATATTCATGCCAATCGTTTGCCGCCGTCGTGATGTGTTCCAGCTCTCCCCATAAGATGGATTGCCTGATCGGCTCGATCTTGTCAAGCTCTTCGCGCATCTTGTATCTGCGGAACAGCAACGCAGAGCGATCCATGTCCTCGCGGCTTGCATAGGCGTCCAAAAATGCGTCGATGTGCGCGTCATCCTCCATGGATGCCATGTTTTCAATGACTCCAAAATGCGCATCCTTGGGGCATACCTCAAAGATCTCTTCTGCTAAAAGACGCATTTCATCCAGTACTTTAGGGTCGTGGAATAGGCGTGTGTCCCAAATTGCGCGGAATAATCCCCAAAACCAATAGTTTTGGTACTCTCTTAAATTGCGGCGAATTTCGCGCATCATCTCAATGCTTTTTTCAACATCTTTCGCGCGAACGGCGGCTTCAAAGGATGCTTGAAGCTCAGCGCAGAATTTTTGTTTTTCCTCCTCGGTACATCCAAGCAGCGCGTCAATCGAGGTTTCGAAAAACGATGCGATCATAGGCAGCATTTCGATGTCGGGGTAGGTCGTGCCGTTCTCCCATCTGGAAACGGCTTGCGGGGAAGTGCCGAATTTTTCCGCCAACTGCTCTTGCGTCAGGTTCATGCGGCGGCGATTGGTGCGTATTTGATTTCCTAAACTCAATTTCATAGCATATTCTCCGTTCTGCTTGGCTCTGCACAGAGGTGATTTCTTACCGGTAACCACAGTATATCATATCTTTTTGTCAATTGCAAGCGCGCAGTTTGCGAGAAATATTCTCACTATATGAGAAAAATGCGAGGATTTTTTGTAAAAATCCAAAAACCGTGAAACCAAATCGCACCAAATGCCGTCTGTATATATGACGGCAAAAAGCGCACACGCTTTTTGCGTGTGCGCTTTGCTTTTGCAAAATGTTACTTGCCCTCGGTGGCGTCCTCGTAGGTGTTGAGCGTCTTGACGTCCTTGTCGGAGAAATACTCCAGGGGGTCAACCGATAAGCCCCCCTCGGTCATTTCAAAGTGCAGGTGAGGTGCTTCCGCCATTTCCAGGGTGGCGGTGCCGCCCACCGTACCGATCTGCTGGCCGCTCTTGACTTCCTTGCCTGCGACGATGCCGTCTGCAAGGTTTGCGGCGAGATTCTTATAAATGGTGACCACGTCACCCTCATGAGAGATGGCAACGCAGGTGCCCATCATGGGGTCATCCCAGATCTGTGCCACGGTACCTGCTGCGGCTGCGTAAACGGGGGCTGCGTCCTCGGTGGTAATGTCAATGCCAAGGTGAATGCGGTATTCCTCCATGGTAGGCGACCACACCTGTACGGAGGCATCGTGCTTGGCGCCCAGCGTGCCCTGTACGGGCAGGGCAAAGCCCTCTGCCTTTTCAATGACCTGCTCGGTACCGTTGCCCTCGTTGTAAACGGGCACGGTGTCCTCGCCCTTACCCAGCGCGTCGGTGTCGGGAGCTTTCTGCGTCTGCTGCGTGGTGTCGGTGGGCAGCTTGCCGCCCTGTTCGGCATTCTGCTTGTTTGCGCGGTTGGTTGCAACGGTTGCGGTGATGGCAATGGTCAGCACCAGCACCACAAGAGCGGTCGTGATTACGACGCCTCTGTTGGAAAAGACCTTAATGATCTTTTTCCCGAATTCGGATTCCTTAAAATTTTCCCACATAAATAATCTCCTTTGTCTCTGATTTGAGTCTGTTGTTTCCCTTTGGTAGGTACGCTTATATTTTCCACCGTGTGCGGCAGTTTTATACAGGTGCGGGAAAAAATCTTTGCCCGGAGACCGACATATCGTGTGTCATCCTGATTTCTACCTTCGGTAGAGCGAAAAAATCTTGACTACAAAGGAAAACTGTGCTATACTGAACCCAAAGAAGCAAACGCAAGGAGGTTTTTCATGGATTTTATGACGCTTTGTGCAGAGCGGTATTCGGTGCGCTCGTATCTGCCCGATCCCGTGCCCCAAGAGGTGCTTGCAAAAATTCTGCGCGCAGGACAGCTTGCGCCCACCGCAAAGAATAATCAATCGCAAAAGATATTCGTCATGCAAAGCCCCGAGGCAAAAGCAAAGCAGCAAGCGCTGCACGCTTGCTACGGTGCGCCCTTAGTGCTCTTGGTGTGCGGTGACGAGGAAATTGCCTGCAACCGCCCCGTGACGCATCATTCCATGGCGGAAATGGACGCCTCCATCGTGGCAACGCATATGATGCTGGCGGCAAAGTCGCTGGGTGTGGACTCCACCTGGATCTGCGCCTTTGACCACGCCATGGCAAGCGAGCTGTTCGATTTGCCCGATCATGTCAAGCCGCATCTTTTGCTCGCGCTCGGTTATCCCGCGCCCGACGGCACGCCCTCGCCCAGACACACCGACCGCAAGCCGTTGGAGCAGACGGTGACGTATCTTTGATAGACGGGCGATTCGTTCAGTCGCCCCTACGGGAATTCCCGAAATTTTTGAAAGGAGAGATCCTATGGAACAAAACACAACCGTGCTTTCCATCAAGCACGTATCCAAGCACCTTGGCAGGCGCAAGATTCTCTCGGATATCACGCTGGACGTTAAAGAAGGCGAGATATTCGGATTTTTGGGCCCGAACGGTTCGGGTAAGACCACCACGATCAAGCTGATTTTGGGACTTTTGCGCATGGAGAGCGGTGAGATCAGCATTTGCGGTCATGACAACGTCAAGGAGTTTGAGGACGCCATGCGCTGCGTGGGCGGCATTATTGAAAACCCCGAGATGTACAAGTATCTGACCGGCAGACAGAATCTGGAGCAGTATGCTCGTATGTATCCCGAGCTGCCCCGCGAGAGAATTGACGAGGTCATCCGCCTTGTGCGCATGGAGAGCCGCATTGACGATAAGATCGCCAAGTATTCGCTTGGTATGCGCCAGCGTCTGGGCATTGCGCAGGCGGTGCTGCATAACCCCCGCTTGCTGATTCTGGACGAGCCGACAAACGGCCTTGACCCGGCGGGCATCAAGGAGCTGCGTGACGTGCTCAAAACGCTGTCGCGCGAGCAGGGCGTGGCGGTATTCGTATCCAGCCATATGCTGTCCGAGCTGCAGCTGATGTGCGACCGCGTGGGCATTATCGACCGCGGCGTGACAGTGGGATACCGCTCGCTGGACGCGGACGGTATGATCGAGGAGACCGACGCATCGCACTATACCTTGGAAACGCCCGACGGCGACAAGGCTGCCGAGCTTTTGCACCGGGGAACGCTTTGCACGGGCGTGAAGTATGACGACGCGCTGAGCTTTGACGCCATGCAGGAGAATGTACCCGAGATCGTATCCCTTTTGTGCCGTGAGGGCGTACGCGTGTACGGCCTTGTAAAGCAAAAGAAATCCTTGGAGGATACCTTCCTTGAAATGACCGATACGGCAGACGTGGGCACGCAGCCCGTCGTCGAAAAGCAACGCCGCGCAGCGAAAGGAGGAGAGGACGCATGAAGCAGTTGATCAAAAATGAGCTTATCAAGCTCCGCGCACAAAAAACCTACGTAGTGCTTTCCTGCATCGTGCTGGCACTTGTGATCGTCGTGTCCTTCTTTACCTCGGTGCTCATGACGCCTCTGAATATGCTGATCACGCACCGCAGAGATTTCATTACCGAAAGTGCAGCCTACACCTGGGCGATCGATAAGATCAAGGAAGACCCCGACAGCGCGCTTGCCGGTGTGCTGCGCGTGGTGTTCAAGGATCCGCAATCCGAGGCGGATATTGCGCGTCAGGACGCGCAAAACTATTGGGATAACGGGTATAAGGGCTCGTACGCTATCAATATAGCGCAAGCCGAATATTACGATTTTCGTGACCAAAACGACCTCCCTGCATGGATCGCTCGCGAGGTGGAGGGTGCCTTGATCAGAGCGTATTGCTGGCGTGATACCGTCAAGGGCTTGCAATCGGGACTTTACCTGCCCGGTGATCTGGCAAGAGACTATACGCTCTCGGAAGTGCTGTATATGGAATACCTGCCGTACGGGGATTCCTACGTTCCCCCCGAGTATTATTACTATATCAACGTGACCGAGTGGGATAAGAGCACGGGCGAGGCAACGGAGTATGAGTTTATTCGCTCCGATCGCGATCCTTACGAGGAGACCGTGTGCGCGTGGGAAGAGGTATTGGGAGATCTTAGCGATGAGCTGATCGAATGCGAGGCGTATATCGCGATGCTGGAGCAGTACGCGCTGAACCTGGAGCCCGATGCGTATTACGATCAGCTGATCATGCAGTGCAGGCAGGATATTGAAAGGGAAGAACAGGGCATTGCAAATTATCAAGCCGAAATGGAAGAGCTTGAGCCCGATCAGTTGGCGCAAATGCGTCCGTATTACGAGGTGCAGATCAATGACTGCCGCAGAGAGATCGCGGATCACGAGTACGTCATCAGCTTGCTTGAAAAGCTCAAGGAGCAGGATGCGCATCCCGAAAGCAATTCCTTTAAGCTGGTCAACACCATTCTGCCCATGATGCTGCGTGAGCGCAGAAATGCGCAGAGCGATATTGAGATGGATGCCGCAAACGACGAGTTCTTTTTGCTCGCCATAGCGAACAAGAGCAGTGCCAATCACCGGATCCGCACGCTGAACAAGGCGCAGATCGCCATTGAATACGCTGTTGAACGTAATATTCTGCCCGAAGGGCTGTACCAAAGCAGTGCCAAAAATACCTTGATCAATAATCTGTCCACCGCGTCGTTCCTGATCAGCGCGATCACGGTCGTGCTTGCCAGCATGATCCTTTCGCGTGAGTTTGCAACCGGTACGGTCAGACTGTGGGTCATTCGCCCCAAGACCAGAAATAAGCTGCTTGGCTCCAAGATCGCCACGCTGCTCATTTACGTCTGCACCATGATGGGCGCAAGCTTTGTCATTACGTATTTCTTTGCTCTGATCAACCACGTGGTCGATCTGTTCTTCTACGGACAGAGTACCTTGTTCGTCAACAATTACGGCGTGCTGTTCGGCAAAGCCGTTGCCATTCCCGCGGTAGCCGAGCACGTGTGGGCACTTGTTGTGCTGACTCTGCCCGTGATCCTGTATGCAATGCTGTGTCTGTTTATCAGCGTGCTGACCAAGAAGGGCGTGCTGAGCATTGTGTGCGGTATGATCGTGCTGATGTTTGCAAGCGATATTCAGGCGCTTGTGCTGATCGTTGCCAACTATACGGGCATTTTCGGTTATGCGCTGCAGGCGACCGTGCTGCCGTATCTGGGCATGAACAGATTGCTTGTCACCTCTATGGACTTCGGCATCATGTCGTCGGCTATGGATTTGGATAATCTGGGCGCGCTGTTGGGCATTGAGGATATGCTCATGTCGCAGATCTGGGGCGCGATGCCTTACGTTTGCTCCTCCTTTGCAGGCGCTGTCGTGCTTGTCGCGCATATCCTGCTGTTGGTGTGGGCAAGCCTGTTTGCCTTTAAGAGAACGCAGATCAAGAGCTGATCTGCTACTGACCAAAGAGTCCTTTGCAAGAGCCTCTCTTGCAAAGGACTCTTTTTTGCTGCAGCGCGCTGCGCATGGGCAAAAATGCGAAATATTAACAATAAATAGAAATGGCAACAGAAGATTACATGCCGCACGTGGGTGCATTGCACCGATGATAGATATTTCGGCACGAAAACGATTGCAATTTTGCAAGATGTGTGGTATAATATAATGACTGATTTTTCGGGATGGGAAAACTATGCCCGATTTCACTTCGACCGGGAGGATGAAAGAATGAAACAAAAGTATGTATACATACTTGTTTTAACGATATTGACAGCATGTCTTGCTTTATTCGTGGCTTGCGACAGCACGCCTGCAATCGAACCGCCTACGCCGTATGCGGTAAGCTTTTGCGTGGACGGAGAGACCTTTCGCACCGTAGAGATCAGCGGTACGCAAAAGGTCATCATGCCCACCGAGCCTGCCAAGGAAGGATACATTTTCAACGGCTGGTTTTTGGACGAGGGCGAATGGTCGCAGCTGTTTACGGCTGACGCCTATGCGTACAAGCCTATCGAGGCTGACGTAACGGTGTATGCGAAGTATACGCCCGTCAAGTACGCGCTGACGTACGAGCCCGGTAAGGATATCGCGCATGCAAATCCCACCGAGTATACCGTGGAGCAGCATTTTGAGCTGCAGCCCGCAACCAAGGAGCATTATGACTTCGTAGGTTGGTTTACCGATGCCGCGCTGACCCTGCAGACCTTTGAGATTCCCGCAGGTTCGACGGGTAATCAGACCTTCTACGCAAAGTTTGAGCCTACGCAGTATAAGGCAGTCTTCATGGACGGTGAGACCGTTGTGGCAGAGGTGCCCTACACGATCAAGACCAAAAAGATCATAGCTCCCGAGGTGCCCGAGCATGCGGGCTACGTGGGCGAGTGGGAGGAATACGAGCTGACGCCCGGCGGCATTACGGTCAATGCCAAGTATACCGCCGTGGATTACAAGATCACCTACGAGGGCGTCAAGGCAAACGAACATAAAAATCCTGCAGGCTATAACGTGACCAAGCTGCCTCTTACGCTCAAGGAAGCAACCAGAGAGCATTACGTGTTTGCAGGCTGGTACACCGATGCCGAGCTGACCACGCCCATTACCGAGATCGCAGCGGACACGACGGGGGATCTGACCCTGTACGCAAAGTGGACGCCCGTGGAATACAAGGCGATCTTTATGGACGGTGAGAGTGTGGTTGCAGAGATCCCCTATACCGTCGAGACCGAGGGCATTGAGGCTCCCGAGGTGCCCGCGCACGTCGGCTACGTCGGCGAGTGGGAAGCGTTTGAATTCGTCATGGGCGGCTTTACCGTCAACGCAAAGTATACCGTTGTGGACTACACCATCAGATACGAGGGTGTGCAGCCCGAGGAATTTGAAAATCCCGATGGCTATAACGTGACCGATCAGCCCATCGTGCTTGGCGATGCCGTTCGCGAGCATTACGTATTCGTCGGCTGGTTTACCGATCCCCAGTGCACCCAGCGCATTACCGAGATCGCTGCAGGCATGACGGGCGATCTGGTGCTGTATGCAAAGTGGACGCCCGCAGAATATAAGGCTGTCTTTATGGACGGCCAGACCGTGGTCGGCGAGGTGACCTTTACCATTCTGACCGAGAGCATTGAGGCGCCCGAGGTGCCCGCGCACGTCGGCTATACCGGCGCATGGGAGGCGTACGAGCTGGTACTTGGCGGTATGACCGTCAATGCTTTGTACGAGATCATCACCTATACCGTGACTTATGAAAATACCAAGGATGTCTTGCACGGCAATCCCCTTGAGTACGTTGTAACCGATGAGACCGTCGTGCTTGCAGATCTTGCAAAGGACGGATACATCTTTGAAGGCTGGTATGCGGGCGACGTTCGCGTAACTGAAATCGCGCAGGGCAGCGCGGGTGACGTCGTACTGACGGCTGCGTGGACGCCCATCGTATACGGCATCACGCTGCACTTCGACCCCCTGCAGAGCAAATACAGCGGCACTGCCAACCCCGGCAGCTTTACCGCAGACGACCACATTGTGCTCGAGGGCTTGACCAGCCTTGTGCCCGGTTACACCTTTGACGGTTGGTATACCGATAAGAACGAGGGCTATAAGGTAACCGAGATCGTACCGGAAACCATCGGTGACATCGTGCTGTACGCGCGCTTTGTGCCCATTGAATACACCATTACCTACGTTGGCGTAGAGGACGGCAAGAATTTCAACCCCGGACTTTATACCATTGAAACCGACGCCTTCTATATCGCTCCCGCGTTTCGTGACGGCTATATCTTTGGCGGCTGGTTTACGGACAAGGGCTGCTCCGAGCCTGCACAGCTGCACGTTCCCACGGGCAGCACGGGCGATATTGTGCTGTACACCAAGTGGATACCCGTGACCTACGTCATCGAATATGACGCGGACGGCGGCGTGCTTCCCGATAATCCTGCGGTCTATGATATTACGCAGGCAATCACGTTCAAGGCACCCACCAAGCAGGGCTTTGTCTTCAAGGGCTGGTTTAGTGCAAAGCAGGACGGCGAGCAGGTCACAGAGATCCTGCCCGGCACGATGGGTAATCTCAAGCTGTATGCACAATGGGAGCCTATCTACTATTCCATTACTTACCACCTGTTCGGCGGTGAGAACCCGCAGATGAGCATGTCCGATCTGCTGGCAGGCAATCTGACCGGCAATCTGCCGCTCTATACCGTGGAGATTCCCGCAGTACCGCTGTTCCCGGCAACCAAGCCCGGTTATAAGTTTGAGGGCTGGTATTCCGATCCCGCGTATACCACGCGTGTGATGATGATCCGTACAAGCGAGTGCAAGGATATCGTCCTATACGCAAAGTGGAGTCTGGAGACCTACAAGGTCACCTACGTGCTGCCCGAGGGTGCTGCGCACGAGAACGTTTCCACCTTTACCGTGCTGGACGAGATCAAGCCGCTCAACCCTGCAACCAAGACCGGCTACGTCTTTGAGGGATGGTACACCGATGATGCCTATACCGTTCGCGTGGACAATCTGTTCGGCGCAGGCGTATACGGCGATCTGACGCTGTACGCCAAGTTCGTTCCTTCCACTTATCACATCTGGCTGGGCTCGGATGAGGATAACAGCCATGCCGTTGTCTTTGATCTGAACGGTGCAGGCGTCAGCTTCAGACAAAACGTCACGCCCGATCAGGGTCTGACCTATCCCGCAATCCCCACAAGAGAGGGCTACGTATTTGCAGGCTGGTACGATAACGCAGAGTGCGTAGGCGAGGCGTACGATATGTCCGCTCCCGTGGTCGATGATATCACGCTGTATGCAAAGTGGATCAAGGCGGATGCGTTTATTTCCATCAACGCACCCATGCAGCTGACGCTGAACGGCGTTAATGCGCAGAGCTTTACCTTTGTTCCTCTGGTAAATACCGTGGTCACGTTTGCCACTACGGGCGAGCTGGATACCCGCGGCATTCTCTATGATGCAAACGGCAACGAGCTTGCACGCAACGACGATGCAAGTGCTGCCGATAAGAACTTCAAGATCACCTATAGCGTCAAGGCAGGCGAGGCGTACGTCATTACGGTGTACGGCTACAGCCAGGCGGTGCAGGGAACGAGTACGCTGAGCGCAAGCGGTAACGCTACCGTTGCAGCAGGCGGCAAGGCATACCTGCCGCACCTGTACGAGATCGCCAGCGGTGAGATGTTCAGACTTCCCGTGCCCGAGGCACGCGAGGGCTATAAGTTCCTTGGCTGGGCAGATGAGGACGGCAAGTTCTACACCAATGCAATGGGCATCAGCCTCAAGGCTTGGGACGGCACTGCCGACGTCGTGCTGCAGGAGGCTTGGGAAGAGATCGCTTAAGTATTATCAAAGCAATCCGAATAAAAATATAAAAATAAAAAGCACGCACCCGCAGATCGCGGGTGCGTGTTACGTTTATGGGTCGGGTGAAAGGAGATAATATGGGTTCTGCGACGGTGAACGTCACGTGCGCAAGGGACTCAGAACATCGCATGGGCGTGTTGCGCCCATGCACATTTGCGCCGATAGGCGTTTGTGGTCAGCGGTCAACCTGCGCAAATTGGCACGAGCGGCTCTGCCGCGCGTGCGGGGTTCTCTTGGCGGCAGGCGAGCGGTGTGAGTATATGTAAATTCGCGGGACTCAGAACCCATATTTGCGCCCGAAGGGCGTTTGTGGTCAGCGGTCAACCTGCGCAAATTGGCACGAGCGGCTTTGCCGCGCGTGCGGGGTTCTGAGTCGTGAAACGACGTGGCATAAAACAAAAGGTGGATGTCCTTTGGACATCCACCTTTTGTTTTATGGCGCGGCGTAAGGGACTCGAACCCCCGACCTTTTGGTTCGTAGCCAAACACTCTATCCAGCTGAGCTAACGCCGCAGGCCATACGCTTTCGCGTACCCATATATGATAGCACAAGCGAACCTGTTTGTCAAGTACTTTTTTTCAAAAAATCTTGAAAAATGTGCACAAAAATCAAGGGAAAAGTTCGTGCTTTCGTTGTCTTGTTATTTCAATTGTTTTGTGTTATACTGAAAAAAAGCTCTTTTTAGGAGGTATATTATGAATGTGAATGATTTCTACGCAATTCCCAACGAAAAGCCCTTGGACAATCTGGTCAGCGACGGCGGCTTTGTCGGCATCTTCCGCTCGATTGCCTGCGTGGGTGACAGCCTTTCCTCGGGTGAGCTGGAGTCCATGACGCCCGACGGACAGCGCGGCTATCACGATATTTACGACATTTCCTGGGGACAGTACATTGCCCGCATGGCAGGCACCAAGGTGTACAACTTCTCCCGAGGCGGCATGACCGCGCGCGAGTATCTGCAAAGCTTTGGCGAGGCAAACGGATATTGGAACCCCGAGCTTGCCTGCCAGGCATACATCATGGCACTGGGCTGCAACGATCTGTGGGGACTGGGCTTGCCCGTCGGCACGCTTGCAGACATTGACCCCGAAGATCCTGCCAAGAACGCGCCTACCTTTGCAGGCGAATTCGCTGCGCTGATTTCGCGCTACAAGCAGATCCAGCCCAAGGCAAAGTTTTTCCTTATAACCATGCCCAAAACGCCGCACCACGGCGCCGAGGCAGAGGCAAAGGCGGATGCGCACAGAGAGCTGATGTATGATCTTGCCAAGCACTTTGACAATACCTACGTCATCGACCTGCGCGAGTACGGCCCCGTGTACGACGACAAGTTCTACGAGCATTTCTGGATCGGCGGACACCTCAACGCGCAGGGATATTTGCTGACGGCAAAGATGGTGGTTTCCTATATGGATTACATCATCCGCCACAATCCGCAGGATTTCAGACAGGTCGGCTTTATCGGCACGGGACACTATTTCCACGGCTTGCAGTGGTAATTTGATGACATGAATGGGAGGCATGATGATGAAAAAGCTTTCTTTTTTGCTGGCACTGCTGATGCCGTTTTCCTGCATGGCAGCCTGCACGACCACACCTGATGCACCGGAGGATACTGCTGCTTCCGACACTCCCGAAGCGTCCTTACCCGAACAGACCACCGAGGCAAAAACCGAAGAAACCGTGCCCGATACCGGCTACCCCATTGACTTAATGGAGATCGGTGGCGTTGCTTTTGCCGAATTTTCTCTTTGCGTGCAGCAGGGTGCGCCTGCGGGGATCATGGCAGCGGTGGATACGCTGATTACGTATGCCGAGCAGGCAACGGGGCACAAGCTGACCGTCAACGAGGGTGAGCCTGCCGCGCACGAGATCGTGATCGGTATGACCGACCGCGATACCGAGGCTGTCAAGGCGGCACGCGCGCAGATCAAAAATGACGGCTATGCTATCCTGGAGGAGAACGGCAAGCTGTATATCACGGGCAACTGCACCGCAGGTACGGTGTACGGTTTGTACTCGTTTATGGAAGAGTATCTTGGCGTGCGCTTTTACGCCACCGATTATACCGTCGTGCGCGACAATCCCATTGTGCGCGTTCCTGCGGACTACTGCGAGGTTTACAGCCCCGCGTTTATCGCGCGTGACTCCTTCTGGCACGATCTGGAGCACGATCCGGTGCTTTCCGTCAAACTCAAGGATAACAGCGGCTACAATGCCGATATTGAGGGCGGCGTTTCCTATGCAGGCCCGTTCGTGCACACCTTCTCCGCGCTGACGGGACAGCCGCACGAGATCGGCAAGCAGCCCTGCCTGACCGATGAGGCGGTATATCAAAAGGTGCTTGCTAACGTCAAAGCCTGGCTGCGCGCCAACCCCAATGCCAAAATCGTGTCCGTTTCGCAAAACGATTCGTATGCCGAGCAGCTGGGCTGCCAATGCGCAAATTGCAAGGCGATCGACGAGCGCGAGGGCACGCCCATGGGTTCTCTTTTGACCTTTGTTAACCGCATTGCGAATGACATCAAGGATGAATTTCCGAACGTTTACGTAGATACCTTGGCGTATCGTTACACGCGCCAAGCCCCCAAGACCATCAAGCCTGCGGATAACGTCATCATCCGTCTGTGCTCGATCGAATGCTGCTTCTCTCACCCGCTGGACGACGAAAGCTGCGAGCGCAACGCCGCCTTCAAGAAGGATATTGAGGAGTGGAGCGCGATTTGCGATAACCTCTATATCTGGGACTACACCACCAACTTCATGTATTATCTTGCACCGTTCCCGAACCTGGACGTGCTGCGCGCAAACGTCAAGTTCTATAAGGATCACCACGTCATCGGCATGTTCGAGCAGGGCAACTATCAGTCCTCCTCGGGTGAATTTGGCGAGCTGCGTGCGTACCTGCTGGCAAAGCTCTTGTGGAATCCCGATATGAGCGAGGAAGAGTATCAGCGCCACATGAATGAATTCCTGCAGGACTACTACGGCGCGGGCTGGGAGCAAATCCGCGCGTATATCGATGCCACCACCGCTGCCGGTGCGCAAAATCACGTGGGCATTTACGATAGCATCCCGGACATGTTGATGAAGCACATGGACAGAGAGCAGCAAGCTCCGTTTGCCGAAGAGATGCTGGCACTTTGGGAAAAGGCACTGGAAGAGGCGCAGACAGACGTGCATAAGGCGCACGTGGAAAAATCCATGGTGCAGGCGTACTATATGGCACAGCTCAAGGGCAAGAACCGAAAAGAGTATTTGAACAAAATATACGATATCTGCGAAAAGTACGGCATTACGCACTTCCGCGAGGGTGCACCGATCGATTTCTCGCAAAGAGGTAAGCCGGGCAGTCTCGGATGATGCGCCCGCGCATCATCCGAAACTATGATTGCCCTGCGGGCAAGTGAAGAGTTATGATTGCCTATGGCAAGTTATGATGCGCTTTGCACCGTAGGGCGGGGTAGCGAAGCGGTAATGAATGACAGTCAGGCGGACTGTCAGAACCGCTGCGTGACCGAGCCGCAGCGAGAAGCTGTCGCGCAGCGGCAGAAGGGGAATGCGAAAGTTTAGCCGTACGGGAGTCGAACCAAATTGGTTTTGACGAGCAGATTTTCTCGATCCCTTTATCTTTCCCCTTGGACATATTGCCCATATGCCCTGCGGGAAAAGCTTTTGGGCTCAAAAAAATCTGCTGCGTCAAAACTGCTCGCACCCGAGGGCGAATGCATTTTTGATGGATTTTGGTGAGATTTTGCGAAGCAAGATACCAATCTTGCGAGTAAAAGCACGCCGAAAGACGCATAAATGCATCGCCCTCGGGCAATTCGGTTCGACTCCCGTACGGCTACCCCTCGCTTGATTCAATGATATAAAGTCCGCCTTTTTTGACCGTGACCATGGCGCAGTTGCCCACTATCTCGTTGGAAACGGCAAATTGCAGCCTGCGGTGCACGGGCTGCTTTTTGAGCTCGTACTTGCAGCCCTGGATGCTGACTCCCTTGCAGGTGTCGTCCGCTGCAATCAGCGAAAGGTATTTGTACTCGCTGCGCATGATGATGATACCCGAATTGCGGATAAAGCGCGCGCGATTTGCGCCGTCGGTGATGTAACCGAGCACGCGGCGCGCGTACAAGTCCTCTAAAATGCAAAGGTTGGCAAGCGTGTGGTCAAGGCGACCGGATAGCCCGCCTATGAGAATGATCTCGTCCGCACCGCGCGCAATGGCGGTTTCAATGCAGACCTGCGAGTCGGTCAGGTCCTTTTCTGCGGGCAGCTCGATTTTCTCGATGTCGTCATCCACGCGCTCCTTGGGAAAGGAATCAAAGTCGCCCACGGCTACGTGCACGGGGTGACCGAGCTTTTTTGCGTTCTGATAGCCTCCGTCCGCGGCAATGCAAAGGTCGCCGTCCGTAGGCTTTTCGGTAATTTTATCGGGGAAGATCGCGCCCCCCACGTAAATAAATGCTCTCATATCTGCCCCCTCTTAATCCCAGTCGTGCTTGTTTTTGAGCACGTCGTAAATGGCAACGAAGCTGTCATGTCGCGATTTTGCAATCTCGCCTCTCTTGACGGCTTCCAGGATGGCGCAGCCCTGCTCCTTGGTGTGGGAGCACTTGGTAAAGCGGCAAGAGCCGAGATGCGGCACGAACTCGCGCATGGTCAAGGGGAGATCTTCTTTGGAAAAGAAGTTAAAGCGGGCAAAATCCAGCATGGAAAAGCCGGGGGTGTCGGCTATGTAACCGCTCTCGGTGCCGGGCATATGGAAGAGCTCCACCGTGCGCGTGGTGTGTCTGCCGCGCTCGATCTTGCGGCTGATCTCGCTGGTCTGCAGCTCCAAGGCAGGGAACAGCGCGTTGAGCAGCGTGGATTTTCCCACGCCCGAAGCCCCCGCAAAGGCGGAAATGCTGCCCTCGCAGCGGGTCTTGACGTATGCGCGCAGGGCGTCCACGCCATAGCCGTCCTTGCTGCAGGTGCAAAAGGCATCAAAGCCCGCGCCCGCGTACAGCGCGCGCAGCTCTTCGGCATAATCGGGGTTTGCGTCGTATTTGGTCACCACGATCACGGGGGTGATGTGATGGTGCTCGAGGATGCAGATCAGCTTGTCCACGGTCTCCAGTACCGGCTGGGGCTTGGCGGCGGCAAGCGTGACGAACATGTAATCAAGGTTAGACAGCGGAGGACGAATGAGCGCGTTTTTGCGCTCTTCGATATCCGAGATCATGGCGTCGCCCGTGGGGTCAAACTCCAAGGATACGATATCGCCCACCAAGGGAGACAGATTCTCATGCCGAAAAGCCCCCTTTGCACGGCAGGCAACGGGGGTATCCCGGTCGGGGAGCTGCACTTGATAAAGTCCGCCCACGCCCTTGATAATTCTTCCGGAGTTGGTGTTTTCCATGTATGATAGATCCTTTTTCGTTATGATTGCGATTTTTGATCCGCGCGGCGCAGCTGTCCGCAAGCGGCGTTGATGTCCGCGCCCAGCTTTCTGCGCACCGTAGCGCGCACGCCCTTTTTCTCCAAAGCGGCGGCGAATGCCTTGACTGCCTTGTCGTCCGAGCGGTCAAAGCCGGTCTCCTCCACGGGGTTGACGGGGATTAGATTGACGTGAATGGGCATGGTGTCCGTGCGCGAGCGCAGGCGGGAGTTGAGCACGTTTGCAAGCTGCTCGGCAGCGGCAAGCGAATCGTTTTTGCCGCGAATGAGCGTGTATTCAAAGGAGATGCGTCTGCCCGTCGCAGCAAAGTAGTCCTTGCAAGCCGAGAGCAGTGCGTCCACGCCCCACTTTTGGTTGATGGGCATGATGGACGAGCGCGTGACGTCGTCGCAGGCGTGCAGGGAGATCGAAAGCGTGATGGGAAGGTCGTGCTTTGCCAGCTCGTAAATTTTGTCAACCACGCCGCAGGTGGAAAGCGAGATGTGGCGGTAGCCGATGCAAATGCCGCCCTCGACGTTCACGAGCTTTAAAAACTTGACCACGTTGTCAAAGTTGTCAAGCGGTTCGCCGATGCCCATCATGACGATGCCGCCGATACGGGCGTCGGGATCGTCGGCGCTGATATCTTTTTGCGCGGCAATGACCTGGCCGATCAGCTCCGCGGGTGTCAGATCGCGCACTCTGCCGCCAATGGTGGAGGCGCAGAATTTGCAGCCCATGCGGCAGCCCACCTGCGAGGAAATGCAGATGGTGGAGCCGTGCTTATAGTGCATGACCACCGATTCCACGCAGTTGCCGTCCGCAAGCTCAAAGAGGTATTTGATGGTGCCGTCAATGGCGGACACTAACTTGCGGCGCACCGCGGGCAGGTGATAGGCGGTCACGTCCGCGAGCTTTGCCACGGTCTTTTTGCCCACGTTGGAGATCTCGGCGGGGGCAAGACCTTTGTGCAGCCCCTCAAAGAGCTGACGCGCGCGGTATTTTGGCTCACCGAGCTGCGCCATCAAGGCTTCAAGCTCCTCGGGGAGCAGGGAGAGAATGTTTTGCATGTTGTTCTCCGTATTGATTGTGAATTGGTGAATAATATGTCGGTTGCGCGATGGGGCATTGCCTTGTAGGGGCGATCATTGATCGTCCCGACAAAACGGTGCCGATTACGTTCCCCCATGCGGTTGTCCAAATGGGTTTACACGGGACGACCAATGGTCGCCCCTACGTTATGATATATACGTTCGCTTAATGCATTTTGCGCAGCTTCGCAATAAAGAACCCGTCGGTGCCGTGCACGTCGGGGGTCAGCGTCAGCATGCCGTCCTTGCTTTGGATGTCGCCCACGGCGAAATCCTCTGCGGCAAACGCGGGGTGAGATGCCAGAAAACGCGCCACGTTGTGCTCGTTTTCCTCGGGGAAGATGGTGCAGGTGGAGTAGACCAGCACGCCGCCGTCCTTGACGTAGCGGCAGCAGTTCTCCAGAATTGCGTACTGAATATCGGGCAGCGCGGCTGCGTCCGCAAGGTCCTTATAGCGGATCTCGGGCTTTTTGGCAAGCACGCCAAAGCCGGAGCAGGGCACGTCGCAAAGCACGCGGTCGGCTTTGCCCGCAAGCGTGGGCTCGTGGGTGCGTGCGTCACGCTCGCAAACGTCAATGATGGAAATACCGAGGCGTTGTGCGCCCGATTGGATCAGGGAAAGCTTGCTTTGGTGCAAATCGCAGGCAAGGATCTTGCCCTCGTTGCGCATTTTGATCGCCGTGCCAAAGGTTTTAGAGCCGGGGCAGGCGCAGGAGTCGATGACGAAATCGCCGGGGCGCGCGTCCAGAGCCTCCACGCAGATCTGCGAGGCAAGATCCTGCACGAACACTTGTCCGTTTGCAAGCTGCAAAGAGCCCGAGGGCACGAAGTCGGGCACGCTGAGCGCGGTGGGGAGCACGCCGGATTCACGCACGCGATAGCCCAGCGCGCAAAGCTCGCCGGCAAACTCTTCGGGCGAGATTTTGAGCGTGTTGACGCGCAAGGTCACGGGCGGTGCGTGTCCAAATGCATCCATGATCGATTCGGCACGCTCCATGCCGAAAATTTCGCAGAGCTTTTTGCACAGCGGTACGGGAATGGAGTAAGTAACCGACAGGCAGCGGTAAGGGTCGCTTGCCATGTCGGGGAAGGGCAGGTCGTCCCCTCTGCGCGTGTACTCGCGCAAAACGGCATTGACAAAGCCGCGCGCGCGGCGGGGGGCAAGAGAGACCGTTTCGCTCACGGCAGCGTGCGCGGGAATGCGGTCAAGATACCGCAGCTGATAAAGACCCATGCGCACCAGATTGCGCACCGTGCCGTCCAAGGTTTCCATGGGGCGCGAGGAAAGCGCGTCCGCCATATAGTCCAGCGTCAGTCTGCGCTCGGTCACGCCGTACACAAGGATGGTGACCAACGCCTTGTCGGGCGCGGAAAGGTTGCTTTTTTTAAGTGCCGAGTCCAGGGCAAGATTGGTGTACTGCCCTGCCGAGTCGGTTTTATTGAGGATTTGCAGCGCAAGGGCGCGTGCGGGATTGAGATTCTGCTCCATCAGTCGCGTCCTCTTCTGCCGCCAAAGATCAGCAACAAGCGCAAAAGCTGCGCAAGCGAGGTGGCAAGGGCTGCCACGTAGGTCATGGCTGCAGCGGTCAATACGCGTTTGGCAGCGTCAATTTCCTTGATGCTCAGCGTGCCCCAGCTGTCCAGAATGGTCAGCGCGCGGCGCGAAGCGTTAAACTCCACGGGCAGCGTGATAAGCTGGAACAGCGTGGAGAGCGAAAACAGCGCAATGCCGCCCACCATGAAAAAGTCAGAGATGGGGGAGGCTGCCTGGATATAGAAATACGAGATGAACAGACCGATCATAAACAGGGGCATGGCGAGCGCAGAGCCGATGCGCGTGACGGGAATGATGGCGGTGCGCACGCGAATGGGGAAGTAGTCCACACCGTACTGCACGGCGTGTCCCGCCTCGTGTGCGGCAACGCCCACCGCAGCGGCACTGGTGCTGTCGTAAACTGCTTCGGAAAGGCGAATGACGCCTGCCTTGGGGTCGTAATGGTCGGTCAAGTGCCCGCGCACACGCTCAATGGAGATGTGGTAAAGACCGTTCTCGTCCAAGATCTTGCGTGCTGCCTGCGCACCGGTAATGCCGTGCGCGGTTTTGATGCGGCTGCATTGCTCAAACGTGGTCTTGACGCGGATCTGCGTCAGGATTGCGAAGATCATCGCGGGGACCAGGACGATCAGCGTGATGTCAAAGAAGGGGTAATAGAAAAACATAAGCTACCTCCGTTATGAGAGCAGATCACCGAGATTCAGCTTTCTGCCTCGGATGTAATCGGCAGCGCCCATGCGCTTTTTGCCCTCGGGAATGACCTGCGTCAAAGCCAGCGTGCCCTTGCCGCAAGCAACTAAGATCTCACCGTCAAGACCTACCACCGTACCGGGGGCGACGGTGTGCACCTTGTCCTCGTCGTATACGCGTGCGGCGTAGACCTTGAGCAAGGAGCCGTTTGGCAGGTGCGTAAAGGAAAGCGGAATGGGCGAGGTGCCGCGAATGTGGTTGTGCAGCTCTCGCGCGTCCAAAGAGAAGTCGAGGAGCAGGTCGCTCTTCCGGATCTTCTCTGCGTAGTTTGCAAGGCTGTCGTCCTGCACCTCGGGCACAAGCGTGCCTGCGTACAGAGCGTCCAGCGTGTCAAGCATGGTCTGTGCACCAAGCGCGCCCAGCTTGTCGTGAATGCTCTCAAAGTTATCCTCGTCCAAAATGGGCAATTCGCGTTTGAGCAGCATGTCGCCCGTGTCAAGCCCCTCTGCCATATACATGGTGGTAATGCCCGTGGTGGCGCAGCCGTCCATAATGGCTCTTTGCATGGGGGCAGCACCGCGGTAGGCGGGCAAGAGCGAGCCGTGCACGTTAATGCAGCCGTGCTTGGGGTATTCCAGCACGTTAAGGGGCAGAATTTTGCCGTATGCGACCACGATGATCAGCTCGGGGTCGATCTCTGCAAGCTGTGCTGCAAATTCTTCCGAGCGCAGCGTTTTGGGCTGATAGACGGGGATGTTGTGCTCCTGCGCATACACCTTGACGGGTGTGGGGAGCAGCTCATAGCCGCGTCCGCGCGGCTTGTCGGTCTGGGTGACAACGCCCACCACGTTCTCACCGCGCTCGACCAGAGCCTTCAGGGTAAAGACCGCGAAATCGGGCGTGCCCATAAAGAGTATTTTCATAAAGGACACCTCTTATTCTTCTACGACTTCCAGTGCGTTGTCAATAAACAGCACGCCGTCCAGATGATCGATCTCGTGGCAGAATGCGCGCGCCAAAAGGCCGCTGCCCGAAGCCTCTACGACCTCGCCCCGGCGGTTGGTGTAGCGCACGGTGACGTGCATGGGACGCTTGGTCGTGCCCCACTTGCCGGGCAGAGAAAGGCAGCCCTCGGTCTCCTCCTGCGTGCCTGCGCGGGCAATGATTTTGGGATTGATCATTTCATAAACCTCGCCGGGCTCGACCTCTACTACCGCAATGCGGCGCAGAATGCCTACCTGGGGTGCTGCAAGACCGCAGCCGTCGGCAGCGCGCATGGTCTCTACCATGTCGTCAAGCAGGGTGGTGATGCGGGGGGTGATGGTATCGACGGGACGGCAGGTCTTGCGCAGCGTGTCGTCACCGTATTTGACAATTTTCAGTTTAGCCATAGTTAAGGTGCTCCTTCAAGTAAATATTATAGGGATGACGGGTTGAAATCTATTCCGAGGACGGGTGCTTTTGCGCCGTCCTTGCCAAAGCGGATGAGAATTTTGGAGAAAAGCTCGCGAGAGCGTTTGTTGAGCCTGCATTTGATGACCAGGCGCATGCGGTATTTTTCCTCCACGCGGTATACGGGGGCTTCAAAGGGCCCAAAGATCATCATGGGCACGTCGCAAAAGTCCTGCGAGCCCAGTCGGTCCAGCTCCTCGCGCAAGCGCACGGCGTGCATAAGCAGCTCTTTTTCCTCGGCGCAGGTCAGCGTCAGGAGAACGATGTCGCAATAGGGCGGGAAGGTCAGAAGGCGGCGCAGCTTGATCTCGCGCTCAAAAAAGGTGTGGTAATCCTGCGCGCACGCTAAGGTAATGACGTCGTTGTCGGGATTGTTGGTCTGAATAATGGCGCGTCCCGGTACGTCGCCGCGTCCTGCGCGACCGATGACCTGCGTCAGCATAGCGAAGGTGCGCTCCGAGGCGCGGTAATCGTCCACGTAAAGCGAGGCGTCTGCCAGCAGCACGCCCACGAGCGTCACGTCGGGGAAGTTGTGCCCCTTGGTCACCATCTGTGTGCCGATCATGACGTCGGCTTTGCCGTCGCGGAATTCGCCCAGCAGCTTATCCATAGAGAATTTTGCCTGCGTGGTATCCGCGTCCAGGCGCATGACGCGCGCGTCGGGCAACAGGTATTCCAGCTCCTGCTGTACGCGCTGCGTGCCAAAGCCGGTGTGTCGCAGATGAGTTGACGCGCAGGAGGGGCATTTTTGGGGTACTTGCAGGTGCGTGCCGCACCAATGGCAAACCAGCTCACCGTCGGTATAGGTGCCGTTTTTGACGTGGTAGGTCATGGCAACCGAGCAATGCGGGCAGGTCACAGCCGTGCCGCAGGAGGCGCAGGAAATAAAGCGGTGGTAGCCGCGGCGGTTTAAAAACAGCACGGCTTGCTTGCCATCCTTGACCGTCCGGTCCAGCGCGTCGGTCAAAAGCAGCCCCAAGGGCGAGGTAACGCCTGCAGCCGCCCCTTGGCGCATATCGGCAATCGTGACCTCGGGCAGTCCCGTTTTATTGTAACGCTCGGTCAGCTTGATCAGCGTATACGTGCCTGCCTGCGCCTTGGCGTAGCTCTCGAGTGAGGGCGTTGCGGACGCGAGCAGTAAGAGTGCTTTGTTGTGCGCGCAACGCCAGCGTGCGACGTCGCGTGCGTGGTATTTGGGGTCCTGATCGGATTTATAGGTGTGCTCCTGCTCCTCGTCCATGATGATAAGCCCGAGGTTGGGCACGGGCGCAAAGACAGCAGAGCGCGTGCCGATAACGAGCTTCGCCTTTCCCTCGCTGATGCGGGCGTAAGCGTCTTGCCTCTCGCCTGCGGAAAGAGCCGAATGGATCACGGCAACCGTGTCGCCGTAGCGCGCGCAAAACAGCGCGACCGATTGCGGCGTCAGCGAAATTTCGGGCAGCATTAAGATCGCGCCCTTGCCTTCGCCCAGTATTTTGTCAAGCAGCTTTGCCATGACGTAGGTTTTGCCGCTGCCTGTCACGCCAAAGAGCAGAGCGGCTTTGGCTTCCCCCGTATCGGCAAGGTCGCAAAGCGTGCGCACCGCCTCGGCTTGCTCGGCGTTAAGCACGGGATCGGGCATGGGCGTGCGGTCTGCGGACACGGCGTAGGGGTTGCGGTAAATTTGCTTTTTTTCGGTGCAAAGAATGCCTTTGTCACAAAGTGCCTTGAGCTGCGCAGCGCCTGCATCTGTGCCGCGGCACATCTCGTCCTTGTCGGCAGGGGCGTCAAGCTCCATGGCGCGCGCAAGGAGTGCCTTTTGCTTTTGTGAGGTCAGGCGCACGGGCGCTTGCTTGTCGCCGTCCAGAATGCGCTGTGCCTCTTTTCGCGAAATGCCCAGCGAGTACAGCGCGGTAAACACGCCCGCAGAGCCCTCTTTTTCCTCGGCTTGCTTGATAATCAAGCCCTTTTCGGCAAGGGCGGATACCGTGTCCAGAACGCCTGCGCCGAATCTGGCGCGCAGCGCGTTGATGCTGACGCTTTGGCGAGCGGCAATATAGTTGAACACCATAAGGTGTGCCGTATCAAATTTCTTGTCAATATCCTGCGCGTGCACGTCGGGCGCGGGGGAGTAATAATCCACCAGGTGTGACATGGCAGTCGAGGGAATGGCGCAGCGCACCGCCTCGCCCACCGTGCACAGCGTCTGCTCGTGCAGGTACAGGCACAGGGAAAGCATTTCCCCCGATAAGCAAATCCGCTCGGAGCACAGGCCCGCGATACTCTTGATGCGCTTGGCAGTCGTCTCGTTGTGAACGGTGGCGACCAAGCCGATCTGTTTGCGGTTTCCGTGTCCGAACGGCACAGTGACAAACACGCCGGGGGTTACCGCGGCGCGCAGGTCTTGGGGGATATAGTAGTCGTAGGAGGCGTCGATGCAATAGGGGTTGTCTAAGATATAGACGCCCGCGTATTGCGCCGCGCCTTGATTACCCATCACAAAAAATCTCCTTTTTTGGGACAGGCTTACTCAAGCACCTCTTCGGGAGCTTCTCTGACGATCTTGTATTCACCCTTGTGAATACGGCCGATCGCGATCTTAACAGCCTTTTCGTCTCTGACTTCCTTGTCGATCAGGGTATTCAGGGGCTTATCGGTCTCCTTGTTACCGGTCATGGAAGCCTCAGCCTGCTCGCGCTGCTTGACGTACTCACCGGTGATGATGCGTGCGCACTTTGCCGTAGCGATAGCCAGCTCGTAGCGGTTAAATTCGTTTTTGGTCAGTTCGTTGATAGTAGGATAAAGCATAGTTACTTCCTTTCAGAAATTCTCGATGTATTTTGATGTTGTTAAAACAATGTTGGGGTGCGGCTTATTCTTCCTCTTCGGGCTCGTCGTCATAGTCCTGATCGCTGGTCAGGCGGTTTGCAATGGTCTCAGCCTGCAGGGCGGAGAGCACGACGTGGTCGGAGTCGGTGATAATGACCGCGCGGGTCTTTCTGCCGCAGGTGACGTCAATGACGCGACCTGCGTCCTTGGCATCCTGGATCAGACGCTTGATAGGAGCGGAGTCGGGGCTTGCCAGCGTGACGATGCGCTCCACCGCCACCATATTTCCGTAGCCTACGTTGATAAAATTCATAGTATGTGACTCCTTTTATTCGATATTCTGGATCTGCTCGCGGATCTTTTCCAGCTCGGTCTTGACCTCGACCACCAGCTTTGCAATGGCGGCGTTGGTGCACTTGGAGCCCGTGGTGTTGATCTCGCGGTTGATCTCCTGCAAGAGGAAATCGATGCTGCGTCCAACGGGCTGATCCGAAGAGAGGTATTGCTCAAAGGCAACGAAGTGGGAGCGCAATCTCACCAGCTCCTCGTCAATGGCAACCTTGTCGGCGTAGATGGCGCACTCGGTCAAAAGGCGGTTTTCGTCCACCGTGATCACGGCGTCGGCAAGCACCGCGCGGATCTTTTCCTCAAGGCGATCGCGGTAGGTGACGATGTCGTCGGCGGAGAGCTTTTCAATGGTGTCCACGCGGGTCATGATGTTCTGCATCTTGCCGCGCAGGTCGGCTTCAATGCGTGCACCCTCGGCGCGGCGCGCGTCAAGGAAGCGGTCTGTTGCAACGGACAGTACCTCCAAAAGGTCCTGCCAGTCCTTTTCCACGTCCTCCTCGGGCTTTTTGACCTTGAAGATCTCGGGGTTGCGGGCAACGGTCATGACGCTGATATCATCTTGCAGATGGAAGGTATCGCGCAGCGCGCACAAGGCGTCCAGATACCCCTTGGCATAGCCCTCGTCAAAGACGATGGACACGCCCTGCGTATCCAGCACGTCAATGGAAATGCTGACGTCCACCTTGCCGCGCGAGATGCCGCGGCTTTGCAGGTAGGGCTTGATCTTTTCCTCTAAGTAGGAGAAGGCGCGGGGCATGCGCACCGAGCAGTCAAAAAATCGGTTGTTGACCGAGCGCAGCTCAACGGTAATATCCTTGCCAAAAACGGTCTGCTTGTCGCGTCCGAAGGCGGTCATACTAAAGATCACGTCATATCCTCCAAATTCCGCCGAAATCTGCACCGTCAAAGCGGGCAAAAAACGGCATATATAATTATTGTACCCGATTTTGGGCAAAATGTCAACAGGGAAAAGAGATTTTTTTGATATTGCATTTTAGAATTGTGTATGGTATAATGGAAAAAAACATGTGCGGAGGCATTATTATGAAAAGATGCGCGCTTGCTCTTTGCCTTGCTTTGCTGCTTGGCTTGCTTTGCATGCCGATTTCTGCGGGCGAGGACTACGAACTCTTACAAAACGGTGACTTCGAGGAAATTACGACGCATTGGGAAAAGTATTACCTTGCAGCGGTTGATTACTGCGATCAAGCCCACGCGGGCAGCGGTGCTTTGCAGATCACCGATCGTCAGCACTCCACCGATATTGCAAGACAGGTCATTACCAAGCCGCTGGAGCATTATGGCTCGGGGCAGTACGAGCTGTCTGCATGGATGCGCCTTGCCGATCCCGATGCACAGCCCGTTGACGTCATCATCGCCATCGGCGTATATCTCAAGGACGGTCAGAAGTTCTGGTTCTCGACCGGCTGGACGAGAGTGACCTCGGAATGGACGCATCTGAGCGGTGTGGTCAATATCACTTGGTCGGGCGCGCTGGAGGAGGCGGAATTTTATCTGGTCACGCCCATGGACGGCGACGAGGACACGAGCAAGAACTTCCGTGACATGATCTTAGACGATTGCTCCATGAAGGTGCTGAACTATGACGGTGAGCCCTACGAGCAGCCTACCAAAGCACCCGTCACCACCGAGCCCGTAACCGATGCTCCCGTGACCGACGCACCCGAGCAGACCACCGCTGCGCCCGAAACGGCAGCACCCGAAAGCGTACCCGAAAGCACTCCCGAAGCCGAGAGTGAGAGCGTACAGGAGCAGGGAAGCGGCAAGATTTCCGCGCAAACGTACGTCGTAGCAGGCACCATGGCGGCGGTTGCCGTCATTTTACTGGGCTGCGGCATTGCGCTGACCGTATCCTATACAAGGGGGAAGCGAAATGAAGCAGGTAAATAAGCTGATCTTAGCGGTTACGTGCTATGCGCTGTGCGCCGTGCTGCTTGCGGGCAGCGCCTTGTACGTGATCACCGACCCGCGCACCGGCGGTGTCGCACCCACCCCCGATTCCGGGCTGACCGATGATACGCAGCCCGTACCCGGCACGCAGCCCGCACCCGAAAAAGACTATTTTGACGCAGAAAGGCAGAACGGTATGCTGATATCAGGCGATGCATTCTTCACCCCCGCAAATCAATACCGTGCGCTCAGACTGGAGCACGAAATTAACCATCTGCCCGGCTCCACTGCCGAGGAAAAGGCTGCCGCGCTGCAGGCGCAGGGCTTTGGAGGCGCTGTGACCAATGCCGTGTGGGATGCGCAGTATCTGCAAAGCAAGCTTGCGCTGGCGCAGCTCAACGAATACGTGCAGGCACTGGATGCGCTGGGGCTGCGCGTGTGGATCTATGACGAAAAGGGCTATCCCAGCGGTTCTGCGGGAGATCTGACCGTACAGGGTCACCCCGAATATGCGGCTGTGCGCCTTGTGCAGGTCACGCTCACGGGCAACGGCACCAAAAAGCAGACCGTGGACGCGCCCGACGGCTTTGTCAAGGTGGATTGCGCCTTTATCAAGACCGCCAATACCGAGCTTGCGCCTCTGGAAGTGACCGCAAACGGCTCAAAGCTGAGCTTTAACGGCGTGGAGGGTGATTACGTTGCGTATATTTATTGCGCCGCCAACTACGTGTACCACTTTGAGTGGAATTCGTCTTATCCCAATATCCTCAACCGCGATGCGGTGGCGCGCTTTATCGAGGTCACGTTTGATACCTATGAGAACGCCATTGACCGCTTTGATACGGTGGTCGAGGCGATCTTTGACGACGAGGCG
This sequence comes from Eubacteriales bacterium, assembly GCA_045587385.1. Lineage (GTDB taxonomy): Bacteria > Bacillota > Clostridia > Oscillospirales > CAG-272 > SVQP01. Next base: position 1,735 of record JAZNCE010000095.1, on the reverse strand, counting down.
CAGCTCCTGGCAGGGCACCACATCATGCCCGCAGGGCTGAAAAATCCCGTCATTCCTTACGATTACGATATTTTTGAAACCTTTGAAGCCAAGTTTGGCTACGATCCGCGCCCCTGCCTGCCGCAGATCTTTTCGGGATCGGGCGAAGAGGCAAGACTGGCGCGCGCACAGTATTATTCCCACGTAGGTGACTTGGTGTCCGAAAACTTCTTCGGGCAGATCCAGGAGTGGTGCGCAGCACACGGCACCGAGCTTTCGGGGCATTTGCTCCTGGAAGAGCAGATGTATTATCACATCCCCGTTTACGGCAACTATATCCAATGCTCGCTTCGTATGGGCTATCCCGGCTTTGACGTGCTGGACGTGCGCCCCGTCAATTATCTGCGCAATATGTCCACGGGCGGCAAGTATGCATCCTCTCCCGCGTGGCTCTCGGGTAAGGAGCGCGTGCTGATTGAGATCTGTCCCGTAGCCGACCCCGATGAATTTGCCACCAAGCACCTTGATTATGCGCTTGGCTGCATGACCTTTGCATATTTTGACGGCGGCAACCAGATCGCATCCTACTATTCGCAGGCAAATAACGACCCCGCAACGGGTAATGCGTTCAATACCTACGTCGGACGCCTTGGCTCTATGACCGTGGGCGCGCAGAATCTGACGCAGGTTGCCATCTATTACGGCATTGATACCGTGGGCGGCGAGTACCGTGCACCCGATTCGCAGAATCTGTACGATTCGGTCAGCGCAGCGCGTAAAAACGATGCGCTCGTAGGCAGCATTGCCACCAAGCTGCGTGAGAACGGCTTGGATTACGTGTTCCTTGACGACGAGTCCATGCAGGGCGGCAGCGTTAAGGGCGGCGCTATGTGCGTGGGCAACTTTGCCTTTACCACCGTTATCGTGCCCGACGTGGAGATCATGGAAATTGAGAGCATGCGCATGCTGGATGCCATGATCAAGGGCGGCGTCAACGTCGTTTTCGTGGATTCTATGCCGGGGATGTCCTTGCGCGGCGAGCATCAGGCTGAAATGAACGCATTGGCAGAGGCGCATGGGGACAGACTGTATAAAAAGAACGATCCCGCGCTGGTTGATGCCGTGGCAAATCACACCCGCGTTGCTCTGACCGTAGAGTCAAAGGCAACCGTGTACGTGTCCCCCTATGAAAAGGACGGCGTCAAGTTCTTCTTCTTAGCAAATGCCTCGAAAAAGGACGCGTCTGTCACCTTCAGCTGCGAGAACGCGGTGGCATACCGCGTCTACGATCCCGTCACGGGCGAGATCAGCACGGTGGAAAATGCGGCAGAGATCGCCGCTTACCGCGCGCTGTTCGTGCAGCCCTTGACCGAAATGCCTTGATTTTTGCGAAAAAACTGCATTTGCACGCAAAAAAAGTGCAAAACCCTCTTGAAAAACGCGCGGAACTGGTGTATAATAAAATGAACTGTATAATCAGACCAAATTTTTTAACGGTTAATATTGGAGGACAAACAAAATGGTAGTAGCTGGCGATTTTAAGAACGGCATCACTTTTGATATGGACGGTAACGTATTCCAGGTTATCGAATTCCAGCACGTTAAGCCCGGTAAGGGTGCTGCGTTCGTCAGAACCAAGCTCAGAGACGTTATTAACGGCTCCGTTATTGAAAAGACCTTCTCTCCCACCGACAAGTTCCCGCCGGCGCATATCGAAAGAAAGGATATGCAGTACATGTACAACGACGGTGACCTG
>JAZNCE010000094.1:0-26311 GCA_045587385.1 Eubacteriales bacterium | reverse complement strand
AATTAGTTTGACCTGCCAGTCAAAGTAAAAAAACATATTTGGAGGATTTATCTATGAGTAACACAAACATAGACAATAATAGTTTAGCACATACCAAGTGGAATTGCAAGTACCATATTGTATTTGCACCGAAATATCGTCGGAAGGTGTTTTTTGAAGAAAGACGCCTGGAAATACGAGAGATATTGCGCCAGTTATGTCAATGGAAAGGCGTAGAGATAATCGAAGGAGAAGTATGTATAGACCACATACACCTCTTGGTTAGCATCCCGCCCAAAATGAGCGTTTCGGGATTTATGGGATACTTAAAAGGGAAAAGTTCACTTTTGATATTCCAAAAGTTTGGAAACATGAAGTTCGCCTACCGAAACCGCGAATTTTGGTGTAAGGGATATTACGTTGATACCGTGGGGAAGAACACGAAGGCAATAAAAGAGTACATTGCGGATCAACTGAAGAGGGATCAAGAAAGTGATCAGTTAGCGATGTTCGACCCACGGGACCCATTTATGGGTAGTAAGTAACAGTTGCATGGCTGGCAGGCCAATTGAAGGCGCACTTGTGCGCAGCCAGTATTATTAGGGCTATGCCCGAAACTGAAATACCCCCGTTATACGGGGGGATATTTATTAGCTTTTTTGTAAAAATCTCTTGACATTCTGATCACGCTGTAGTATAATTTCTCTCGTTGCGGAATTTTACAGGGTGAAAGGAATTTGTTATGATTCAACAAAGAACGCTTCCCAGATTTGTTGCACATCCACAAGACACGCTGCGCAAGATCGGTGCATTTGGCAAGAAGAATGCGGTGCTGCTGATCGCTGCCGCATGTGCTGCCATCACGGCTGTCATCGTGCCGCCGGATGCGGCTTATTTGTCGTATTTTGACTTTAAGACGCTGACTTGTCTGTTCTGTACCTTGGCTGTGGTGTGCGCGCTTAAAAATATACGCTTTTTCACGGTGCTCTCGCGCAAGATCGTGCAATGCACGGGCTCTTTGCGTATGGCGGTGCTGGCGCTGGTATGGGTGACCTTTATCGGCTCGATGCTGATCAGCAACGACATGGCACTCTTGACGTTTTTGCCGCTTGGCTACTTCGTGCTGACCTTTACGGGCATGCAGAAGTACATGGCGTTCGTATTCATCATGCAGAACATTGCCGCAAATCTCGGCGGCATGCTCACCCCCTTTGGAAATCCGCAAAATCTGTATCTGTATAGCTTCTTCAACATCCCCACGGGCGAGTTTATGGGCATCATGCTCATCCCGTTCCTGGCGGCTATCGCGCTGATCACGCTTTGCTGCCTGTGCCTGCCCGGTACCAAGCTGGAAATGCCCGAAGAGGGAAGTGAACGCCTGCCCGCGGGGCGCACGGTCATCTACCTTGTGCTGTTCGCACTTGCGCTGGTCGTGGTCTTCCGCGTCATTCCGTATTGGATCGGTCTGATCATCATTACCGCTGCGCTGCTGTTTATGGACAGACGCGCGCTCGGACAGGTGGATTACGGACTGCTGGGCACGTTTTTCTGCTTCTTTATCTTTGCGGGCAACATGGCGCGCATTCCCGCTGTCAGCAATCTCATGAGCGGACTTCTTGAAAAGAACACGCTGGTGTTCTCGGTGCTGTCCTGCCAGTTCATCAGTAACGTGCCCTCGGCGATCCTGCTCTCGCAGTTCACCACCGATTATCCCGCACTTTTGCTGGGCGTCAACATCGGCGGCGCAGGCACGCTGATCGCGTCGCTTGCATCCTTGATCACCTTCCGCGAATACTGCGCGCACAACCCCGGCAAGGCAGGCTCGTACCTTGCAAAGTTTACCGCGCTCAATTTCGGTTTTGCCGGTGTGCTGACCTTGATCGCATCGTTTATCGTTTAATATCAAAGGGACCGGTTCAAGCCAACTTGAACCGGTCCTTTTTGATTGACAAAGCGGGCGGGATGTGTTATAATGTAAGCATAGGGCAGAAAAACTGCCGGAAAAGGAGGAAATTATGAGATATCTTCGCGTATTTTCTATGGTACTTTGTGTGCTTATGATGCTTGCGCTTGCTGCGTGCGGTCAAGGCAACACCAATGAGCAAACTACCCCCGAACCGACCACCGAGCCCGAAACCCAAGCGCCTGCCACCGAACAGCCGACCACCGAGGCACCCACGACCGAGGCACCCTCGACCGAGGAGCTGACCACCGAGCCCGAGACCGAAACGCAGCTTGCAGGGCGCGATCAGTTTGCAGACGACGATCCCAACAACCCCTATCTCAACCTGATCAAGGTTGGCAAGTCTATGGACGGCGTGACCGATTGCTATGACGGAAGATACGATTTCGGGTATCCGATCTGCATAACAGACGACGGCGAAGAGTTTTCTTGCGTGCAGGATGCCATCGACTACTTAGCGGAATGGGGCGGCGGTGTCATCAGCATGACAGATTCCACCAACGTCTGCCTGTATTTGAATATTCCGCAGGACGGCAATTTCTACCGCATTGCGTATAACTGGCATAACGTGGATTTCGTCATGGATCACGGCGCGATCTACGACGATTGCACAGAGCAGAACGGCGTTGCAGGATATGCGTACTATTCCGATCTTTACGAGCTGGACCTGTACAGCAATCTGGAGGGCACGTACGTGTGGGTCTTGTCGGAGATGGAGGGCTTGACGCCCGGTCGCTATCTCATTACCACCGATGCGCCTGCTGAAAGCGATTTTTATTACGGCTATGAAAAATCCATGGAGGTATTTGAATGGCCGGGTTTGCCTACCGCAGAGCAACTTCCCGAATAAATTTGTTTCCCCAAAGGGCTGTCTAAAAGGACAGCCCTTTTTTGCGGAAAAATTGTTTGTGCAAAGCGGCGGGAGCGAGACGGAGAATGAAAAGTGCAATGCGCAAAAAATCGGAATTGCGGCATCGTGCTTGTAGGGCGGGGGCTTGCTCCCGCAGAAATTCGTTGCTTGTTTTTTGCGTATTTATGCTCATATTTGCAAAAACCACTTGAGATTTTGCGGGAAATATGTTATAATGAAAAAAACTGTGCGAATTTTTAAGGAGAATAAAAATGGCATACACAGAAGACGAAAAGCTGCAAATTTATACCGAGGCAACAGAGCCTGCCCCCTGTGCGGTGCATGAGTATTACCGTTCGCTGAGCTTGCTTCAAAAGATCCACGGCTATCGCGATGCGGACGCGCTTTACGAGCAGTACGCTAAAGAAATCAAAAGACTGGAGGAGCTGGCGGCAACGGGCGCAAGCTACGATAATGACGACGTCAAGGCGTATCATGCCAAGCAGAAAAAGAAGAGCAATCTGGTCACCGCGCTTTTGGTGTCGCTGTTCTGCGTTTCGCTGCTGGCGTTTGTTCTTGTGTTGATCCTGACGCCCCAAGGCTATATCATCTGGCCCTGCCTGACGCTTTGCGTACTGATCGGTGTGATCGTATATACGCAGGTCCTTCGTCCTGCTCTGGATGCGCGCAGATACAAAAAGATGCAGGAAAACGAGAAAAATCAAAAATAATTTGTCAAAATCGGGAACATTTTGCGAAATTTGACGTCTATATAAGTAGAGAGGAAACTGATTATGCCCGAACTTTTATCCCCCGCGGGGAATTTTGAAAAACTCAAGGCGGCGCTCTTGTACGGAGCGGACGCCGTATATTGCGCAGGACAGATGTTTGGTATGCGTTCTGCAGCAGATAATTTTACCAATGATGAGCTTCGCGAGGCGGTGGAGTACACCCACGCGCGCGGCAAAAAGCTGTATCTGACGGTCAACACCATGCCGCGTACCAACGAGTATCCCTTGTTGCGCAAGTTTTTATACGAGATCAAGGACTATGGCATTGACGCCATGATCGTTGCAGATATGGGCGTGCTGATGACCATTAAGGAAATATTACCCGATATGGAAATCCACATCTCCACCCAGGCAAGCATCATCAGCCCCGCAGCGGCTTGCGGCTGGGCAGCATTGGGCGCAAAGCGTTTGGTACTGGCTCGTGAGCTCAGCTTTTCCGAGATCGCTGCCATTCGCGCAGCGCTTCCCGAGGACGTGGAGCTGGAAGCATTCGTGCACGGCTCGATGTGCGTGTCCTACAGCGGCAGATGTCTTTTAGCCAACGCGCTCAACGGGCGTGACGGCAATCGCGGTACCTGCTCGCAGCCCTGCAGATGGAATTACGTGCTGGTGGAGGAAAAGCGTCCCGAAATGCCCATTCCGATCGAGCAGAACGAGCACGGCACGTTTATCATGTCCTCCAAGGATATGTGCACCATCGAGTGCATTCCGCAGCTGATGAACAGCGGCATTGACTCCTTTAAGATCGAGGGCAGAATGAAGAGCGCGTACTATACCGCCGTTGTCACCAACGCCTACCGCATGGCGATGGATGCCTATACTGCCGATCCCGAGGGCTATGCGTTCAATCCCGAATGGCTGACCGAGCTGGAAAGCGTTTCGCACCGCACTTACGGTACGGGATTTTACCTTGACGACCCCATGAACAATCCGCAGCTGCTTGGTGAGTGCGGATATATGCGTGAAAAAGCATATTTTGCAACGGCAACGGAATATAATCAAGAGGAAGCAAGTGCAATCGAGGCTGCAGGCGTGCCTATGGAAACAGAGCAGGGCAGGCTGTACCGCTTCGTACAGCGCAACAAGGTCAGCGTAGGCGAGGGAGCAGAGGTCATCTCTCCCGGTAAGATCGGCGTGGGCTTTGACGTTTGCGAGCTGTACGCACCCGACGGTACGGCAATCCCTTCAGCACCGCACCCTTCCATGATTTTCTGGTGTCGCGTGCCGTTTGCAATTCGCGAGGGTGATATCATGCGCGCAGGCAGCCCCAAGGGCTTTGACAAGCGCAGACCCGATTCACTCTAAGGAGAAATATTGGGAGTCTTACTGTTAAAATCGCTGGTGTACGGGATCATTGAGGGCGTTACCGAGTGGCTGCCCGTCAGCTCTACGGGACATCTGATCCTGCTTGAGGACATTCTGACGCTGCAGGTGGGCACACAGGTGCACCCGCTCTTTGCGTCGGAGTTTTGGGAGCTGTTTTTGGTGACGGTGCAGCTTGGGGCGATTTTTGCAGTTTTGACGACTTATCATACGCGGCTGCTTGCGCCGCTTTTCAAGCAAGAAACAAGATGGTCTGCCGTTGGCTTGTGGTCGCGCGTGATCGTGGGCTGCATTCCCGCAGGCATTGCGGGCGTGGCGGTTGACGCGATCTTGACGCGCATCTGCGGCAAGGATATGGACGGACTTTTCTATAACGGTGTCACCGTTGCCGCCATGCTGATGCTTTACGGCGTGCTTTTTATCATGGCGGAGCGCGTGCGCAGAGGCAAAACGGAGGACGCCTGCGACTTAGCAGAGCTGCCTTTTGGCAAATGCCTTGGCGTGGGGCTTTTCCAGGTGCTTTCCTTGGTGCCGGGCACGTCGCGCTCGGGGGCTTGCATCTTAGGCGGTATGCTGCTGGGGCTTTCGCGCAAGAGCGCTGCGGAGCTGTCGTTTTTCATGGCAGTGCCCGTTATGCTGGGCGCGTGCGGCATCAAGATGCTGGGCTTTGCGCGTTTTATGCTGCAAAACGGCTTGCGCATGCCTGCACCTGCGGTGCTTGTGCTGCTGGTTGCATGCGCGGCAGCGTACGTGACCTCGCGCATCTCTATCCGTTTTTTGATCGATTTCGTTTCGCGCCGCGGCTTTGCGCCGTTTGGCGTGTACCGCATCCTGCTTGGCGCAGCGGTGCTGATCCACTATTTCAAATAAGGAGCTTTTATGCAAGAAAAGCTGATTGTGCCGTATCCCGTGATTGTGGAAGGGAAGTATGATAAGATCAAGCTGTCCTCCATCATCGAGGCGCAGATCATTCCCACGGCGGGATTCGGTGTTTTCAAAAACCGTGAGCAGGCGCAGCTTTTGCGCAAGCTTTCGGAAAAGAGCATGATCATCGTGCTGACCGACAGCGATGGCGGCGGCAAGGTCATCCGCTCGCATATCTCGTCGCTGATTCCCAAGGATCGCTTGATCCAATTATATACGCCCCAGATCAAGGGCAAGGAACGCCGCAAGGACGCGCCGGGGGCGCAAGGGCTGCTTGGCGTGGAGGGCATGGACGCAGACCTTTTGCGTGCACTGTTTGCCCCTTACGCACAAGGCGATGCGGCAGCGCACAGAGCCGAAAATCCGATCTCCAAGACCGATTTCTTTATAGACGGGCTTTCGGGCGGTGCGGACAGTAAAGCCCGCAGAGCCGAGATTGCGCGCGCCTGCGGACTGCCCGAGGACATGACCGCGAATGCGCTTTTGGACGCGCTGAAAATGCTGCTTACGTACGATGAATATCTTGCCCTTGTCGGCAGAGAGAAAGAGGAACAAGAATGCTGAGTGCATTGACGAATATACTGACTTGCCCCGTGTGCAAAAACGGTGTGACGGTCGAGGGCGGCACGCTTTGCTGCCTTGGCGGCAAGCACCGCTTTGATCTGGCACGCGAGGGGTACGTCAATTTAGCCGTGGGACATGCTCCCGGAGGCGACTCCAAGCAAGCCATTGCCGCGCGGACAAGCTTTTTGCAAAAGGGGTATTATGCCCCCGCTGCAGCTGCCTTGGAGAAGGCGGTGCGCGATTATCTGCCTGACGGTGCGACGCTGATCGACGCGGGCTGCGGACAAGGCTACTACACGAACCGTCTGAGTGCCCAAGGATACGGCACGCTGGGCGTGGATCTTTCCAAATTCGGCTGTGCGCGTGCTGCCAAGGATGCTTCCATGCAAAGCCTTGACAATGCCGCGTATGCCGTGGCGTCGGTGTATACCATGCCCGTCAAGGACGCGAGCGTTGAGGGCGTGGTCAACGTGTTTGCCCCCTGCGCAGAGCAGGAGTACGGGCGCGTGCTGAAGGACGGAGGGTACTTGTTCCTGCTTGGCGCAGGACCGCAGCACCTAATGGGACTCAAGCGCGCCATGTACGAAACCCTATATGAAAATGCCGAGCGCGCAGACCTGCCCACCGATATGACCTTGCTTGAAACGCGCCGGGTGCAATTTGAGATCACGGTAGAGGGGCAGAGCGACATTGAGGCACTGTTCTCCATGACGCCCTACTACTGGCGCACCAGCGAGGCGGATAAACAAAAGCTCGCACAGCTTGACACCTTGACTACCGAGGTGGACATGCTGCTTTACATCTACAGAAAATAAAATAAAAAGGACGATAAAACCATGAAATTTTCACTTTGCATTCCCATGTATAACGAGTCGAGCATCATCGAGGATACCGCGCGTCAGCTGTCCGCGTATATGCAGGCAAATTTTGACGATTATGAGATCATTTTCTCCAACGACGGCTCCAAGGACGGCTGTGACAAGATCGTCGAGTCGCTGCACCTGCCCTCGGTGCGCGTGGTAGGATATGAGCAGAACCGCGGCAAGGGCTATGCGGTACGCACTGCCATGCTGGCTGCCAAGGGCGATTACGTCATGTTCACCGACGCTGACCTTGCCTACGGTACCGACGTTATCGGCACGGTACGCGATGCATTCCTTGCACACCCCGAGGCAGATATGGTCATCGGCTCGCGCAACCTCTCCAAGGACGGCTACGAGGGCTATACCCCTATTCGTAAGCTTGCAAGCAAGACCTATATCAAGGTGCTGTGCTTGGCAGGCGGCTTTAAGCTGTCCGACTCCCAGTGCGGCTGTAAGGCATTTACGCAGGACGCGGTCAAAAAGATCTTTACGCGCTGCGAGGTCGATCGCTTTGCATTTGACTTTGAGGCAATTCTGTGGGCGGTCAAGTACGGCATGACCATTCATGAGATCCCCGTCAAGATCATCAACCACCGCGAGTCCTCGGTCAACCTGGTGCGCGACACGCTCAAGATGCTGCGCGACCTTGTCAAGATGAAGAGAAGAATCAAAAAGGCGAAGATCTGAATAAAATAAAACACATGAAAAAGGAGGCAAAAACCATGAAAAAAACGATCACCATTTTACTCTTGACCGCACTTTGCATGACCGTCTTTACCTCCTGTGATTTCGGTAACGGGCTTGTTACCGAGCTGCTGGGAAAGATCGATCGCGCGGATGAACACCTCTATCCGCCGGAGGATTGTATCGAAGAGCCTATTGACCCCATACCGCCTGTAGAAATCCAAACCACGCAAAATTCTTACGTGACGACCGAGGTAAGCACGACCGAGCCGCCCGAGACGGGCTGCGATTGCGGTCAATGCGACCCGGATGCACCCGACGAGCCTCGGCCAACGCATAGATTCAGCATTTATACCTTGGTTGCCGTGGTCAACGGTGAGCAGATTGTAGGTCGCTACTTTACGTCGGAGAACAGTCACGAATGGAATGGTCAGGCTGACGTGGACGACAGCATTTCCGCGCTGATCGTGCGAGGGTGCTGGCGTTGCCCTGAAAAGGGGGCGATATTGGGTTATTCAATCGACGGCGGTGAAATTCTGTACGATGAAAGCTTTGTGACAAGAGCACATGGCGAATGGACGATCAACGGTACTGCAGCGCTCAACTACTGTGATATCGTGATCCCGGTATCCGAGCTTGCACCGGGAAGCCATACCGTGACCTGCTATGCACGCGCAACCAATGAGCAGGGAGAATATACCATGCAGATGATCGAATTTGTGGTCAACCGTCAAGACACGACTTCAGAATCTTCAGAGCTTCCGACTCTGGAAACGTGTGGATTTCTCGGGATAACGCTGCACACACCAAATGGGAAGTCTGCACCGCTGATGACCTTTGGGGAGCTGAAGGACTGGAATGGCGTATTGGATCTCGGAGAGAAGCTTCGGGAGTGGGAGAGCATGTTGAATGCTGAAGACTTTACACAGGGAGAGCTTCGTTTCCGAGGATACGCTACGTATGACGTTATGCCGCATGTGACCTATTACTTAACAGTGATGACTTGGTATGGAGATACAGGTATACACAGCGAACCGATCAGCATTGTCACGCCCGATGCATCCGACGTTGCATTGATCGGTATGAAATACGAGAAGCGCATGACCGTGTTCGAATTTACCGTACCCGTTGAGGCGTTGTGGAATACCGGGGATACGATTTATCTGAGCGGCGTAGTTCCGATTGATGCCCTGATAGGAGAGAACGCTCCGGTGATCTATGAGCAGCAAATCGACGTTTTGATGCCACAGCCCGAGATCGAAACCGAGATTGTGGAAGAAACGCAGGAATAAAGGAGGTACCTATGAAAAGAATTGCATTGTTCTTTTTGATAGCCTGTTTATGCTGCAGTTTTGTAGCATGCGATATGGGCAACGGCCTTGTTGCTGAGCTGCTGGGAGGCATTCGGAACGAATACGACTACGGCTACGTTGAGCCGCCGGTAGATGTATATGAATCGGAATATGTGGCGATCGATCCGATCGAGCCGTGGGGCACGGTTGAAATCGAAACTCTGCCGCCCATGCCCGAAACGACCGAGGAGTACACGGTGGAGGAGTACTGGAGCGAGGATGTGATCATCGAGCCCATCGAACCTCTGAGACAGGTCGTGTATTCGGTGGTAAGGCAGATCGATTGTGAGTATATCTCGGGCTGTGAAATATTTACGGAATCCTTGTGTACCAACAATAAACAGTGGGTTGACCCGAATGACGTGACTGTTGAGCAGGGCTGTGATTCGGTAATCGTCAGCGGCATTATTGGGATTGCAGATGTGGATGATGTGCGATTCGGCTATTCGATCAACGGTGAAGGTCCTTTCTATTCGGAGGCGTTTTACAGAGATCCCGATGCGTTCGAAAAGGAATCGGTGTTTAAATACTATGGTGCGGACTACGTAAGCGAATACCAGGTGACTATTCCGCTTGCAAACTTGCCCGCGGGCAGTTACGAGATCAAGATTTGGTACGCCAATTACGTAAATGAGGCTCTGCTTGCGACCAACGTGGAGGTTCAGATTTGTATTTTCAATTTGGAGATCGCGCAGCCGATTATGGATTGACGAAAAAACATATATTATCTGATGCAAGGAGGAAACCATCATGAAAAAAACGATTACGATTTTACTCTTGACCGCACTTTGCATGACCGTCTTGACCTCCTGTGATTTCGGTAACGGCTTGGTTGCCGAGTTGTTTGGGGAAATGAACGGGCAGGATGTTTTGGAAGAGCCGCCCGTGCAGAATCGGGAGACGGTATACGTAGAAGTCTTGACCGATGCCATTCAAACGTGGGTACCTGTCGAGACTGACCCGCCCGTGGAATACGCAACCGAGGACATCACTCTGGAAGAGATCACGATTGAGGAGTATTGGACAGAGGACGTTTCCATTGACATTGAACCTGTGCCCCTGCCCGATGTGGAATATCAGCTTGATCTGACTTTGGACGGTGATCTTTCCGATTGGAAGTATGTAAGCGGCTTGGTGCAAAGCTTTGATGCAGGCAACCTGGATGCTTGGCTTGGTGAGGTTGGCGACAAGGGCTTTGATCTTTATATGGCAGCGGATACCACTTATGTGTATTTCGCTTTGGACGTATATGACCCCGAGGTGTTTTATTCGGATGACGGTGCGTATAACGGCGATGCATTCGAGATTCAGATGGATCTGAACGGTTTGTGTGCCGCAACCGGGATGTTTGAACGAGGAATTTTCTATTCCTTCGGCTTACAGGATGACGAAACGATCGACGTTACCGTGCAATGCATGTATTCCGATGCCGCTGCTTCGATCGATTATCAGATGGCTTCAGATGATGCTCCCGAATGGCGAGAGGGAGAAATCAAGGGTATGACCAAGAAAAAGGATGACGGCACGGGTTGGATCGCGGAATTTGCGATTTCTATTGAAACGCTGTATCGAGACGTGGTCACCAAAATCGAACAAGAAGGTATGCAAGTGCCGGAATTGGGTAACGCGGTGGAATACATGAGGCTATACATGCTGGTTTGTTATCTCGACCATTCCGTGCAGCTCGGGAATATTACCGGTGCATGGGGCACGTCCCAAGCAAAGGGCGAGCTTGCAAACGGAAGCGGATGGTATCCCGAAAGTGCCGGCATTATTGCACATCTGTATCCGACCATGGGGCGCGGAGAGATCGAGCACAAGTGGCATTGATGAGAATTTGATTATCATTTTGTAAAAGGAGGTAAAAACCATGAAAAAAACGATCACCATTTTACTCTTGACCGCAATTTGTATCACCGTCTTTACCTCCTGTGATTTCGGTAACGGGCTTGTTACCGAGCTGTTTGGAGGATTGAACCAAGGCAACGCGGATGTGGATCCCGTTGTGGACATTTTGGAAACCGTTGTGGATATGGATCCCGTTGACCAAACCACGGAAATCGAACCCGGTTATGCCGAAGTCGTCGGACAGGGATTTTTGAGTGTTTCCAGACAATATTCGTGGTCAGAATATGCTGCGCAGCTGCTATCCGAACAAAGACTGGAAAACTGGGACGGAAAACTTAAAATTACAGATGCCGGCAGTGCAACTCTTACCATTGTCGGATACGTTGCCTATAACGGATCTGATGAGGTGGAATATTTTTGCAACGTGTACGCTTGGTATGGAGATGATGCCATGACAAAGCTTGAAGTGCAGAAGATTACGCCCGATCAAGACATGCTTGACAAAATTGGTGAGATTCAAGCAGAGCATCTGGATGTGTTTTTGTTTTCCATTCCGTATGACGCAATCGAGGATCGCATGGAGATTACAGTATTGGGAGTAGGAGCACGATCTTCCGCAGTTGTCTTCAGACAAGATATTGCGATCGAGAAAGAAATTGAAAGCGGTTGCGATTGCGGCGAATGCGATTGATTTCTATTGTGGATTACAAAATGAAAGGAGTACGGAACATGAAAAAGCTTATAACCATGTTACTGTTAACCGCGCTTTGCATGACCGTCTTGACCTCCTGTGACCTTGGCAATGGTCTTGTTGCCGAGCTGCTTGGAGATATCAAGGACGTACCGGTTGGCGAGCACATCTATCCCACGGATGAATATATCCCGATTGAAACGGATATTATCATGGACATTCCGATCGAACCGCCCGTAGAGATTGAGACCACACCGCCCTACGAGATCATGACCGAAGAGTATACGGGACCGTATACGACGGGGGAAGATTGGACCTATGACGTTACGGTGGATATTGACATTGCTTATCCCGACGTGCAGGCGGATTTTAAGATTCGCAGTGTCGAGTGTAACTATCCGGATGGCACAGAATTTATGGAGACAGTCGGTGGAGACATTTTGGGGGCAGAGGTGGTCTTGCGTCCTGAAATTATGTCGGTTGGCTTTGTCGGCACGGCGGTGCTGTATGATGGGTCATGCACGTTGGGCTACCGCATAGAAGAGGAATGCATATTTGACGATAGCTTTTGGGGCGTTGGAACGGACAGCGAACCGGAGTACAGAGAGCTGAAGATTGAGATTCCCGCCGATCAGCTGACGGATGGATATAATGAAGTTACGCTTATCTATGAATCTTACGGTTTTATACACGAGATCGGTACAATTGTTGTGTTCAAGGAAGTACCGACCACGGAAGTGGAATATCCGGTAGATCCCGAAGAGGTTCCGGAAGGGAATATTGACGATTAAATAAAATTAGGGCTGCGCCTTTTGACGCAGCCTTGTTTGATGTATGATTTTTACACAGAAGAGCGAGAGGAGGGGCTTGCTCCTCCGCATCGGGTGGCAACTACTATTTTAACGCCTTTTTCTTTTGGGTTGACTTTTGATCTTATTCTTGACCTGCTGCGTCAGAGCGGCAGACGCACACATGATTGCCACGACGCCTGCGCGAATGCTAAGGCTTGCGCCAAGTCCCAGATCGAGTGTGAGTGCTTGCCGCGCATCCGCACCGAAAAACAGCCCTGCCACAAGTCCCAGCCCCAGCAATATGCAGCCAAGCAGCAGGGCGCAGGGAAGGACGGCGTTTGGGCATTTCAGTCCGATCCCCACGCCGCCCGCCAAGGCGCAAATGACAAGTGCGCCAAAGCCGAACGGCATGACCAGCGCATCCGGGTCTGCTGCACCGTTTGCAATCACCGCGCCCAAAAACAGGGAGAGCACCGCCCCTGCCAAAGCAAAGCCCAGCCCCCACAAAAGCCCCGACAAAAAGCCGCCCGTGTCCTCGTTTGTCCGATTGACCTTGTGCGTGTGTGCGGGGAGCACCCCCATGACCGATCTACTCATAAAAAAACGCCTCCGTATTCACTATATTACCGTGTTCTCGGTAATACTGTATGCATACGGAGTCGTTTTTATGTCGTTTTGCAATTACTTTGCGTCCTCTGCCTTGACGTCAACCTTGCTGATCGCGCTCTTGAGCAGGCGGATCTTGGTGCGGTCATGGCTGGTCTCGATCAGAACGGTTTCGTCTCTGATGCTGATGACCTTACCGATGATACCGCCGATGGTAGTGATCTCATCGCCTACGGAAAGGTTGTTGCGCATGTCGTTGATCTCTTTTTCCTGCTTCTTCTGGGGGCGGATCATAAAGAAATAGAAGAACAGACCAAAGCCTACCAGCATCACGATGGTGATGATGAGAGAGCCGGTGCCGCCTTCGCCGCCGAACAGGGGGGCAAAATTCAAAAAGTTCATGTTTTTATCCTCCATTGGGTATTTTTTCACATATAGGGTTATTATAGCCCAAAAAGCCTTGAAAGTCAAGCATAAATCGAAAAAGGTGCAAATAATTCATATTATGTTAATAATCGTATGCTATCATGTAATGTGGTGTATGATACATACAATATGGAGGAATTCTATGAAAAAAGATAAATGTCCCTGCAAAAAGACTTCTATCGGCGGTCAGGCGCTGATGGAAGGCATTATGATGCGCGGTCCCCAAAAAACTGCTATGGCGGTGCGCAACCCTGAGGGCGAGATCGTGCTGGAGGTGTCCAACAACAGCACCAAAACGCCCGTGATCGCCAAGATCCCCGTTGTGCGCGGTGTCTACAACTTTGCCATGTCCATGATCCAGGGCTACAAGTGCCTGATGCGCTCTGCCGAGATCTCGGGACTTGAGGAGGCAGAGGAGGAGATGCGTCGCGAAAAGGAAGCCAAAAAGGCTGCCAAGGCGGCAAAAAAGGCGGCAAAGAAGGGTGAGCCCGTTGAAGCGTCTGCCGAAGTACAGGAGCTGTCCGAGCAGCCCGTAACCGAGGAGATTGCCGACCAAGCTGCAGAGGTTGCAGAAACTGCGGAAGCTGTAGAAACTGCGGAAACTGTGGAAACTGTGGAAACTGTGGAAACTGCGGAAACTGCGGAAACTGCGGAAACTGTGGAAACTGTGGAAACTGTGGAAACTGTGGAAACTGCCGCGCCTGCCGCTCCCGCCAAAAAAGAGAAAAAGACCGACAGCGCATCCCTGACCACTACGCTGGTCATGATTCTGGGCGTTGTGCTTGGCTTGGGACTTGCTATTTTGCTGTTCAAGTTCGTGCCCACCGCACTTTACGATCTGATTGTGGGACTTGTGCCCGCGCTCAAGCCCGAGGATGTTGCCCTTGAGTCGTTTATCCGCTCCCTGATCGAAGGTCTTTTAAAGATCGTCATTGTCGTCGGCTATATGGCAGCGGTTTCCTTGATGAAGGAGATCCGCCGCACCTTCCGCTATCACGGTGCAGAGCACAAGACCATTTTCTGCTATGAAGCGGGCTTACCTCTGACTGTGGAGAACGTGCGCAAGCAGAAGAGATTCCACCCCCGCTGCGGCACGTCCTTCTTGATTCTGATGGTGCTGGTCAACGTGTTCGTGTCCTTCTTTATCGAGCCCTCCTTCGTGGCGATCTTCGGTGATACCATGAAAAACGTGCTCGGTCCTATCCATAGCGTGCTTCCCACCTTGGTACGTACCGGCATATCCTTAATATTGCTGCCCCTCGTCATGGGCATTGGCTACGAGCTGCTCAAGCTGGCCGGCAGATACGATACCGTTATCACCCGTCTGATCTCGCTGCCCGGTGTCTGGCTGCAGCACATTACCGTGCTTGAACCCGACGACAGCATGATCGAGTGCGCTATCGCAGCCGTCAAGGAAGTCATTCCCGAGGACGAAAGCGACCGCTGGTAATAAAAATTTTTCACAACAGGAGATATCATGATGAAAATTGTTTGCTGTAACGATTACAAGGAAATGTCGCGCGTAGGCGCAGGTATGGTGGCGGAGATCGTCAAGTCCAAGCCCGCTTGCGTGCTGGGTCTTGCTACAGGCTCTACGCCCGAGGGACTTTACGCCGAGCTGATCGACATGTATAAGAAGGGTGAGTTGGATTTCTCGGACGTCACCACGGTCAACCTTGACGAGTATTATCCCATTTCTCCCGAAAACGAGCAGAGCTACCGCTATTTTATGAATACCAAGCTGTTTGATCACGTCAACGTGGATAAGGCAAATACCCACGTGCCGAACGGCAGCGCAGAGGACGCTGCAGCCGAGGCTGCAAGATACGAGTCCTTTGTGCGCTCTCTGGGCGGTGCGGATATTCAGATCCTGGGCATTGGCAGAAACGGTCACATCGCGTTCAACGAGCCTGCAGAGGCACTGTATCCCGCAACCCACGTCACCGGCTTGACCGAGGACACCATTGATGCCAACGCGCGCTTCTTTGCAAGCGCAGACGATGTGCCCACCAAGGCGCTGACCATGGGCATGGGTACCATTCTGTCCGCAAAGAAGATCATCATTCTTGCCAACGGCAAGGGCAAGCACGAGGCTGTTTCCGCTATGCTGAGCGGCATGGTCACCACCTCTTGCCCCGCATCCTTCCTCAATTTGCACGCTGACGTGACGCTGATCTGTGACCACGAGGCTTACGAGGGCTGAGATGGATATTGCGACGATCAAAGAGCAGGCAGCAAGGGCAGCTGAGCAGATTTTGGACGCAGCAGGCGCGAAGGCAGGGCAGATCATGGTTGTGGGCTGCTCCTCGTCAGAGATCGCAGGCGGTCAGATCGGGCACGCATCCGCGCCCGAGGTGGCAGACGCGGTGTACGATGCCATTGCAGCGGCTTGCAAAGAGCGAGGCGTGTACCTTGCCGCGCAATGTTGTGAGCACCTGAACCGTGCGCTGATCGTGGAGCGCGCATGTGCCGAGAAGTACGGTCTTTGCGAGGTCTGCGTGCTGCCGCAGCCTAAGGCTGGCGGCTCGTTTGCAACCGCTGCATGGGCAGGTATGCAAGAGCCCTGCGCGGTGGAGTATATCAAGGCGCACATGGGCATGGATATCGGCGGCACGCTGATCGGCATGCACCTGCGTCACGTGGCTGTGCCCGTGAGAATTGAACAGAACGTGATCGGATGCGCCTCGGTGCTTTGCGCACGCACGCGCCCCAAGTACGTGGGCGGCAGCCGCGCACACTACCCCGAAGGATCAGGAAGATGAATTTTCTGTAAACAAAACGCCAACCCCCTTGAAACTTACCTTGGGTAAGAGTGTAAAATGTGGATGATGTAACTCGTCATCCACATTTTTTGAAAGGACTTTGACTATGAAGATGAAAGAGATCTGCGTGCGATCGGGGCTGACCGAGCGCGCGGTGAGATTATATTGCGAGCGCGGTCTTGTGCACCCCGAAAAGCGTTGGGAGCGCGGCAGGGAATACCTTGAGTTTTCGGATCACAATTTGCGCGAGCTGACAATTGTTGCCCAGCTGCGTCGCGCGGAGTTTACCTTGGACGAGATTGCGCTGATGCTGGAGGATCCCGCGCGGTGCGGCGACGTGCTGGCAGGCTGGAGAGGTAGGATCACCGAGCAAAATCAACGCTTGGAGAGCGCAAAGGATAAGCTTGCCGAACTTTCCGCGCACGAGAGCTTGTCAGCCGAGCGACTTGCCGAGCTGTTGGGGGCAAGGACTGCCGCACACGGCGCAGCACCTTATGAGGGAGAGACCTTTGCCGAGTTTTGTGAAAGGGAATCGTATTCCTGTACGTACAGCGAGGAAATGCAGGAGATCAGCCGCAAGGAGGAGCGTCGCACACGCTTTGGCAAGGTGTTTTTGATCCTGTATACCGTGTTTATGAGCTTTACTGCATTGATCGGTCTTGCGCTGTCCTACGGATCGTCGGGCGTGCTGTGGCCTGCATTATTGATGATAGCTGCATTCATTTTGGTCACCGTATTTTTGTACCGCGGTGCACTTTGGGCGCGCGGTGTGGCGATTGTATGGCATATTGCCAGCGCAGTGCTGATTGCCTATCAAATTCCGTCCTGCCTTCCGGGTGCACGCGACTACGTGGTGCACGTGACCATGGATGACGGCACGATCGAAACCATTGTGCACACTTATCCCTTGTGGAACAGTCTGCTTCTGTGCGGTGCATTGCTCCTTTTGGTAGCGCTTGATCTGTTTTGCGTGTACATGCTGTGGTTCAACCGCGGCGTCAAGGAGTATCTGTACGACAGATCCCTGAATTATTGAATAAAGAAACGCGACATCCAATACGGGTGTCGCGTTTTTTGCATTATTTTGTAGGGGAGGATATCCTCCCCTACAAGCATTCGTTTGCGTCTTTGACGAGGGGCTTTCAAACAAACAACTTTTTTCGCCAAAAAAATCGGTTTATCCTCTTGACAAGAGTACGAAATAGGACTATAATATTGACATAGAGTACGATATAGGACTCAATGGAGGCAATATGGATCAGAATTACATAGAACAGCGCGGCTCGATCAGCCAGCAGATCAAGGAGCTGGTGGGTGTGTACCGCGGTGCAATCAAGCATTTAGCCATTTCCGAGAGTGAATTCTGGATCTGGTACACCTTGGTCGCCATGCCCGGGGAGCACACACAGCAGGATATTTGTGCGCTGTGGTCGCTGCCCAAGCAGACGGTCAACACGGTCATTACGGGTATGCGACTGAAAAAGCTGGCGTATCTGGAAATCATTCCGGGCACGCGCAATCACAAAATCGTGCGCTTGACCGAGGAAGGCAAGCGCAGAGGCGAGGAAATCGTCGCTCCCGTGACTTGCGCGGAGCAAAAGGCATTTGCCAAGATGCCGCGTGAGGAGCTTTCGCTCTTGGAGCAGCTTTTCGGCAAATATATTGATACGCTGCGGGGAGAACTCCATGAAGCGTAACGGTGTCTTACAAGCGATCGTAGATTTTGTAGAAGGCGCGATCGTAGGCGTGGGTGCAATACTGCCCGGTGTCAGCGGCGGCGTGCTCAGCGTGGCGTTTGGCGTTTACGAGCCCATGATGGAGCTGCTGACCACTCCCGTGCCCGCCGTCAAAAAGCACTACCGCATGTTTATTCCGTTCGGTATTGGCTGGATCGTGGGCTTTCTGCTGCTTGCAAAGGGAGTCGAGGTGCTGTTCAACGCCTGCGCGCCCGTCGCGCTCATGCTGTTCTTCGGCTTGATCTGCGGCACGCTGCCCGAGCTTTTCAAGGTGTCCGAGCAAAGTGACGCAAAGAAGAGCTGGACGCCCTTTGTGGTATCTCTGTCCTTGGCGTTCCTGTTCTTCCATCTGCTTGAGAATATGTCGGGCATTACCATTCCACCCTCATTCGGCAGCTTTTTGTTCTGCGGCTTTTTGTGGGGACTTTCCACCATCGTACCCGGACTGAGCTCGTCTTCGATTTTAATCTGCTTTGGACTGTACGAGCCCATGACAGAGGGCATTGCCGCGCTGGACCTGCACGTGCTTCTTCCCATGCTGCTGGGCATTGCGCTGACCGCGCTGTCCTTGGCAAGACTGGTCAACATGCTTTATAAAAAGCATTACGCCATCACCTCTCGCGTAGTTCTTGGCTTTGTGGTAGCGTCCTCGATCAAGATCGTTCCCGCAAAATTTGATTCGATCCCGATACTGGTGATCTCGTTGGTTTGCTTCGCGCTTGGCTTCATCGTGGCGCGCGGCATGGATATCGCGCAGCGCAAGCAACAAAATTCTTCTTTGGAGAAAGGTGTATAATATGAAATTCATCGGTGTTTACGATTATACGGTCATTTTGACATACATGAGCCTTGTGTCAGGCTTGATCGGTGCAAAGCTTGCATTCGACGGGCAGATCATGTGGGCAATTCTTTGTGTGGGCATTTCGGGATTTCTCGATATGTTTGACGGTGTGGTGGCGCGTACCAAAAAGAACCGCACCGAGGATCAGAAAAACTTCGGTATTCAGCTTGATTCGCTGTGTGACGTGGTGTGTTTTGGCGTTGTGCCCGCCATCATTCTGTATTTTAGCGGCGTAGACGAGATCTGGGGCATTGCGTTTCTGATCTTCTACGTGCTTTGCGCCGTCATTCGTCTGGCGTTTTTCAACGTACTGGAGACCAAGCGACAGAGAAGCGAGGGCGGTTGCGCCAAGGCGTATCGCGGCTTGCCCGTGACCACGGCATCGATCATTCTGCCCGCGTGCTTCCTTGTAGGGCTGGTGTTGCCGGATAACGTCATGAACGTCATCCATCACGTCCTGCCCGTGGTCGTGGGTCTGATGTTTATCACCGACGTGCGCGTGCCGAAATTCGATGTTGCCAAGCTGTTCCGCAAGCCTGCCGAAAAAAAGAGCAAGCAGGAAGAGCAGTAAAAAGAGAGAAAAGAGCCTTTCCCGAAATGGGAAGGGCTTTTTTTCTAAGTGAGTTTGTGCTAAAAAGGAGGAGCAAGCCCCTCCTCTACCCGGTTTTGGGGTTGCTTCTCCAACAGCAAAACAATTTTATATGACCATTGCCTTGTGCGGTAGGGGAGGGGCTTGCTCCTCCTCGTTGGGCGCAAACTCAATAAAAACAGTGCCACCCCGTATGGGGTGGCACTGTTTTGGTTTTTATCTCTTCGCCTTCTTGCTTTTCTCTACCTTATCAAGATCGCAGGTGTCGATCCATTCCTCGGTAAAGCCGCAACTAAGGCAGATATAGCGGTTGACGTTGACCGCGGAAAACACGGTCGAGCCGGTCTTCACGTGGTTGCCGGAGTCGTAAGGACCTGCATAGCCGTCAAAGCGCACGATATCGTGTTTGCCGCACTTGGGGCAGGTGTTTGTGTTTTTCATGTTGTATACCTCAATTCTGCGTGATCTGAATGACTATCTTGAAGCTTGCGCTCTCGCCGGCAACGCAAAGCTCGTATTTACCCTCGGTCGGGTTTTCCACGGTCAGCACATCGTCCTGCCCGATGGCAAGCTCACCCACGATCTGTCCGTCATGGCGTACGTACACGTACAGGTTGCCCTCTTCCAGCGTGGTGTTCACCTTGAAAGTAATGCTTCCGGCACCGTTCTTGGCGCGCACCTCTTCCACCTTTTCCACGCCCGTGAATTTACCAACGGAGTATTCAATCTTGCCGTTTGCCTCGGAGCGCACCGTCATGAATTGGACCGCGCCTGAGTTGCCGAGCAGTTCCTCTTTGGTAATGGTGGTCAGCGAATGATCGTCCGCACCGTTGGTGTCCTCAATGTGCGCAGAGCAGGCAGCCATGGATAGGCAAACAACCAATAATAGACCAATACATAAATAGCGTTTCATACGTTTCTCCTAAAATCTTATTGCAGTGTCCATGCGCCGTCAAGGTTACGATACATGTTGGGATGATACCGCAGAAGCTGTACAAGTGAATCATAATTCGTCACGCCTGCGGCAATACCCATGCGTGACAGGTATGCTTGCACGGCAGGGAAGTTTTTGCGCGTGATGCGCACGACCACTTGATTTTTGCGGTGGAACTTCCGTGAAATGTACTTGACTTGTGCATAGTAGCTGTCCGAGCAGACAAGGTGAATGGCGTCCTTTGAAACAAAGTCTTTCCAAATCTCAAACGACCATTGCAGCTCGATCTGCTTGACCTCGCTATCCTTTAGCTGACAGCGCGTGCCGAACAGATTGCAGCTTTTCACGTACGTATCGGTCACGTAATACCGCATGGCTGCTCTGTCAAAGGCAAAGCCCGCAAGGGGGATCAGACAGAGCAGCAGCGCCAGCATCATACTGTGCAGCAGAGCGGTGGATGAATAGGGGGCAAGATATACTCCGATGCCGACAAAGCCTGACACGAGTATGACGGTGAGTGCGTAATGCGAGACTACGTTATAGGGGCAAACGTACCCCTTTGCCAAAATCCGTTTTTCTTTTGCCATGGCTTACATCAAGATCGCTGCGATGCACAGCACCGTGATGGCAAGCGAGCACACCAGCCACAGGCAGGACAGAATGATCAGCGAATTCCAGCGTTTTCTGGAGGGGATCTTTTTGATTGAGCGCAGCACGATGCCCAGAGCCAGCAGCAGAAGGGGAGCGATGTACAAGAAGGGCGACATCATAACGGCAAAGATGATCAGCGCGGGGGTCTGATCCATATCAACCTGATCGTCAAAGCTGTATTGGCTTCTGTAATGATTGGGCATAGAGGTCGATTTTACGAGCAGATCGGTGACCTTGCTTGTGCTGACCGAGTAGGCAGGCACCTCGCCCTGTCTGAAAGAAAGCGTGCCGTCCGCATCCAGATAGTTGCTTTCCAGCCCGTCGAAATGTACGTATACGAATCCGTTGCCATTCACCGTTTCATAGATCGCACCGATCGCGTGTGCAAAATGTCCGGTCTGATCCACACCGTAAATCACGTACTCCTGCGCGCTGCGCAAGGTTTTTACGTCGATGGTCAGATTGGGCTGTCTTTCGGAGAGATCGATCAGATCCCCGTCGGAGATGACCGCTCTTGTGCGGATATTTTTAGCAAATTGGTAGCTGCCGTATTCACCGTTCACAAATGCGTCCACGATCGCCTTGCCGCTTTCGGTGACGAAAATGCGGTCTTGCGTGAGCGACGGATCGAACATGATCGCAATATCACGGTAGACCTCAGGGGTATCGGGATCGGGCATGATCTGCGTGACGCTGCCTGATCTTAGCCCATCCGCAGAAATAGGAAAGTCTCCGCTGTAGCTATATTGGTGTACAAACAACTCAAAGCCCGAGGGCATGAAGTATTCCACGTACACGACCTCACCGTGTGTCAGCGTGTTTTCTGTAAAGTTATAAGTCCAATCTACCTTTTCACCCTCGACCTCGTCGATGGGCTCGGTTTCGCCAAAGGCGTGTGCGCCAAGCAATAAAAGGGAAGTGATGGCGCAAAGCGAGAGCAGCGCCGCGAAAATCTTAGTCAAGTTTTTCATAGTGCACCTCCTTTTTAGGCAAGATTGAGCTTGCGCTCAATGCGGGTCAGGTTAAAGATGGCAAGGGATACGCCCACGCACAGCGTTGCGAGAATGGCAACGATCAAGCCAAGGTAAACTACGCTCATGCCGATATGGACGTTCTCAAACAGCTTGGGAAGCGCCACAGCACCGATGGCAGATGCGAACATGCCGTAATAGGTGGAAATGTAAATAAAGGGGATCATGAGCACGTTGTTGACGATGTAGTAGGTGATCAGCACGCTGAGTAGCTTGAGCTTGCGGAACATGGTTGCGCCCAGCGTAATGCAGGAGTAGCTGAGCATCAGCGAGGTAAAGGTGGATGCCAGACCGTAAAGCAGCACCAAGATGCCAACGAACGCGGCGCGCAGAATATTGATTGCGCCGATTTTTTCAATTACGTATATAATCCCGTCCCAGATCATGCGCAGAGAAAGCTCTGTGAAAAGGTCTGTCAGAATCATGCGCATCAGCTCAAAGAAGGTAAGACCTTGCTCCAGCATGAGTGTCTTGAAGGCTGCAATGATCACACCGCCGCCGACACCCAGCGCGGTTGCGATGAACGCTACGCCGTACATGACGATCGAGCCTATCATGAACGTATATCCGCTGACCGTTTTGGACCAGAACAGCGTGGAACGCTTGACGGGCAGGGTAAATGTCAGATACCCTTGATCGGTAAACAGGTGATTGTAGTAGCGCAGGCAGATCGCCAGCTCTGTGCCCAGGATGAAAACAACGGCAGAGGAAAAGATAGCAAACAGCGAGAGCAGGCCGATGAAGAGCTGCGTAAAGAACCAAAGATCGGGCGTTTGCTCTGGCGTGAAGGCGACCATTTCAGCAAATGAAAACACAAAGCTACCCAATCCAACGCTGCCCAGAATTGCAATAGCAAGCACCACGGCTGCTGCCAGCAGCCAGATCTTGCCGAATGCACGAAAATCGTATTTTAAGCATTTCTTGAACATCTGAACACCTCCCTGAAAAGCTCGTCAAGGCTCTTGCCGTGCGCCTCGCGCGCTTCGTCCGCGTTGCCCGACATGGCGATCTTGCCGCCGTCCACAAAGGCAAAGTCGTCCAGCACGCCCTCCACGTCTGCGATCAGGTGCGTGGTGATGATGACCGATGCCTCGGGGTTGTAGTTGCCTATGATGGTTTTGAGAATGTAATCACGTGCCGCGGGGTCAACGCCGCCGATCGGCTCGTCGAGCAGGTACAGCTTTGCGCGTCTTGCCATGACCAGCACCAGCTGCACCTTTTCCTTGGTGCCTTTGGAAAGCGTGCGCATGCGGGCTTTTTGGTCAATGTTGAGGTCTTTTAGCATAACCTCGCACAGGGAGCGGTCGAAATCCTCGTAAAAATCCTCGAAGTAGTCCATCATGGCGTTGACCGTCATAGCGGACGAAAAATACGGACGTTCGGGCAGGAATGAAATGACAGCGTTGCTTTTTTCGCTTCGCTCCTCACCGCATACCAAAATTTTACCGCTCTCGGGCGTCAGCAGTCCCGATACTAACTTGAGCAGCGTGGATTTGCCGCAGCCGTTGGGGCCGAGAAGTCCGACGATTCTGCCGGGCTCAACCGTAAAATCCAGCTCGTTTAGTACGGGCACGTTTCTTTTATAGCTTTTGCAAAGCTTTTCGCAAACCAAAATGGGTTGGCTCATATGCGTATGTCCTCACTTTCCTCTAAAAATTGCATAAATTGCTGTTTGGTGATGCCAAGTGCTGCCGCGCTCTCGCGCACGCTTTGCAGATACTCGGTCTGCAAGAGCAGCTTGACCTCGGCAATGATCTTTTGGTCTTCGGTCACGAATCTGCCGCGCGTACCTTGGCTGACCAGCAGCCCGTCCTGTTCCAGCATCGTCAGCACCTTTTGCATGGTGTTGGGATTGACCGACTCCTCGTATGCCAGCGCGCGCACGGTGGGGAACTGCCCGCCGGGCGGATATTTGCCGCCCACGATGTCAAGGCGGTATTTTTGCAGCAGCTGCGCGGAGACCGAAGGCTTGGGTGTCAATACGTTCACGTTTGCATCCCTCCTTGTTCTGTATTATTGTACTAATACAATCATACAACATTTTTTGGCATTTGTCAATAGGTTTTGGAAAATTCGCAAGGCGTAACAGATGGACGGTTCTCGGTAACACTGCGCATCACGGAGAACCGTCCCTGGGTTACACCTTTTGCGTTTGTCAAAAGCCCTTCACCTATATAGACGCTTTTTTTGCCGAAAAGTTCTGCGTTTTTTGAAAAAAGTTGAATTTTTTTGTTAGAAGGGGGAAGAGAATGAAATCCGCCCATGGCGGATGAAATCCACTTGCGCGGATGAAATCGCTGCGCGATGAAATTCTCCCAAGGCAAATACCTTGGGAGAATGAAATACCGTTGCCCCCGAGGGAGCAACGGTTTTTAGTATGATCGGGAAATCAATCCTTTTTCTTTGCGATCACCAGTGCGCCAAGTGCAATGGCTGCAACGATTGCCGCGCTGCCAATTACGCTGCCGCAGCCGCCCTTTGCTTCGGGCTCGGTCTGTGCTTCGCTTTCGGGAGCGGTGGTTGCGGGAGCTTCGGTTGTGGCTTCGGTTTCGGGAGCGTTAGTTGCCGCCTCGGTTTCAGCCTCGGTTTGGGCAGCGGTGGAGTCCTCTGTGGGCTCGGTTTCATCCCCCTTGTCGTTTTCCTGCTGATACTTGTTGAGATTTGCTGCCTGTGCGTCAAGCGCAGCCTGCGCGTCCGCTGTCAGGGGAGCAGCATATACGTAGTTATAGGTCATGGAGTCGTTGCCTGCGCCGCAAACGTACAGCGTGTCGTTTCTGACCTGCATACGGGTGATGCGGTCAGCATCGGGAACTGTAATCGAGGCAACCTCTTCAAAGGATGCGTCGTCCAGTACCTTGATGGCAGAGCCGTCCTTGAGTCCTGCCAGCAGGAACTTGCCAACGTGGGCAACCGAGTAAACGCCGCTCAGCTCAATGGTATTCTGACAGGTAATACCTGTGGGATCAATCTTGATGATGCCGTTGCCGCCTTCGTTGAAATCCACGCACAGCCAAACCGTGCCGTCAGCATCCACAGCCATGTACTGACCCTCTTTCAAGGTCTTGCCGCCCATATCGATGGTGCAATCGGAATCCTGAAAGTCGATCATGCCCTCAAGTCCCCAGCCCTTGTGGAGCGCGGGATTTGCGGGATCGGTCACGTCGTAGCAGTACAGCACGTCGTGGTCGTAGTTGGACATGACAAAGCAAAGATACTTGTCGCCAACCTTTGCAACCTCCACACCGTTGACGCCGATCTTGGTGCCTGCCTCGTCGCCGGGCTCAAGATCGTTTTGGTAAACGGGAATCTGTGCAACCTCGGTCAGCTTGCCGTTATCCTCCTGCTTTGCAATGCCAAGCTCCAGGAAGTTGTAGTTTACGGAGTAGGCAAAGCCGGCGTACACGTATCCGCGGTCATCGGCTGCAATGCCCTTGGCATAAGAGAAGGGAGAGCCGGGGAGTGCATTTTCTTCATTGTAGACGTAGTACAGATCGGTGATCTTGCCTACCTGCATATCCAGTACCGATACGCCGCGGATACCCGAGCCGCCGTTGAGCGCACCGATGTAAGCGTAGCGACCGTCAGCGGACATGGAGAAGCCGCGGAAGTTGATGTAGGAGGCGATTGCGTAATCGTCGTCCAGCTCGGGGACCTCGCCCTCCCACCACCAAGCCTCGTAATCGGGGGCAAGCTCGGAGTAGATGTATTCACCGTCCTGCGCGATCAAGCCCTTGAGCTCGGCGTTTGCCCAAGTGTCGGCGGTGTAGTCCTCGTCAGCTGCCCATGCGGTCATGCTTAAGCAGCCAAGACAAAGGGAAGCGAACAAAACGAGCGTTAAGATGCGTTTCATAGTGATGTTCTCCTTTTGTTAAAATATTGTAGAAAATGCTGTTTCTATAGCCGAAGAGAGCCGAACTCACACGGTTTTGAGCGGCAAATATCTGCACCTGCTACAGAGAAAATACTCGCAATATCTTATATTGCTTCGCATTTTCTCTTTGCATCTGCGAAATATTTGCTTGCGCAAAACTGCGCAGCACCCTCCGGCGTTGTATTTTTTGATGGATTTTGTCAAAGCGAGGCGAAGCAAGATACGCATCTTGCAAGACGAG
>JAZNCE010000093.1:0-5739 GCA_045587385.1 Eubacteriales bacterium | reverse complement strand
AGCAAACCGCTTATCTCAAAGGAGGAAGAAGAATGGCTAAAAGAAGAATGGGGATAATCGCTTTTATACTTTGCATTTGCCTTTATCTAATTCCTTGCCAAGTGCAGGCGGCATCAACATCAGATGCAAAGGAACCTATATCTACAAATGAAAACTGTTCTTTGACGATCTCCTATTGTAGCGGTGGTATTGCTTTTTCGGAATTGCCTGTAAATCTATATAAAATTGCCGATGTTTCTGCGGATTATCAATATACACTTACGTCGTCCTTTGAAAAATCCAATCTGATCCTTAATGGGATACAGACAGTCGGTGAATGGAATGTTATTCGATCAACCTTAGAAACATATATACTTGCTAACGATATCACGGCAGGTTTTAATGCAAAAACAGACTTTGAAGGTAAAGCATCTTTTGATGCATTAAAGCCGGGGCTTTATTTAGCAATTACAGAGCGTATAATTCAAGATGAAACAACCTATGTATTTGATTCTGCTTTAATCGCCTTGCCCGGTTTGGGTGCAGATGGTTTATGGCAGTATCAGGTTGACGTTACCTCTAAATCCGAGATTATTCCCCCAAGCCGAGATGATGAGGAAATAGAACTCAAGGTATTAAAGCTTTGGAAGGGTGACGGCGGAAGTTCAGCTCGTCCTACAACGATAGAAATCGAGATATTCCGCAACGGCACAAGCTATCAAACGGCAACACTTTCAGAAAATAACCACTGGACATATACTTGGTCTACAAAAGACGATGGCTCGGATTGGAAAGTTGTCGAGCGTAATATTCCGACGGGGTACACCATGACCATCGAGGAACGGGAAACTTCATTTGTGCTAACTAATACATTAAATCGGGATGTTCCCGATAATCCCGATTCACCACAGACAGGTGATACCTCGAATATTATGCTTTGGGTTATTCTGATGATTGTTTCTGGCAGTATGCTTATTATCTTAGGAATCACGGGGAAGAGAAATCGCGTATGATGAGCCGAAAGAATGATGTTATAAGAAAAATTTTAATAATTATCGGCGTGTGCTTACTTGCGGCTGCAATAGCACTCTTATTTGCGTGGCAATGGAATATTCATACGTCTGAGCAAAAAGCAAAGGAATACGTAAACGTAATACGTGAGTTAATCCCCGAACCGCAAGGTGCCGTCCCGGAGGAACGCAGAGATAATACGATGTCAACCCTGTCCATTGACGAAATAGACTTTGTGGGAATATTGGAACTCCCACGATTTGAGTCGGTTCTTCCGGTTTGCGCTGAATGGGGAAACCCCTCAAAATGCCCTTGCCGTTTTAGTGGAAGCGTTTATGATCAAACTATGCAGATTGGCGGCACATCCCAAAAAGGTCAGTATGACTTTTACCGTGATATTTCCGTAGGAGATAGCGTTTTCTTCACAGATATGGAAGGTAATCGTTTCTCATACACAGTAACCGATATTCGCTATGAGAAAAACGCAGACCAATCCACCCTGCAACGCAAGGATGCGTCCTTAACGCTGTTTGTTAAGAATGTGTATGCTTTTGAATACATAATCATTTACTGTGATGTTGTTCATTAATACTATAAATGTCTCAATCAAGCATCTAATCAAAGTCGAAGAATTAAAAAAGATGAAGCTATCCTTTCCCAAAAGAAAGCGTAGGTTCGTTTTTTGTTTGTAGGCGAATACTATTGTAGTAACTAAGGGCATAGTTTGAGGTGCCTTTTCTTTATGAAAATTTAAAACAATTGGAAATTCTACTCATAATTTCTACAAAAAGTGTGATACTAACAAAGAACAAAAAAACAACGACTCGTCCCAAGTCCTCTAACCCCTTATGTCCAACTGGGACAAACGAAAAAAGGGGTAAAATTGGCTTGGTCGAGATGTGATTTGAGCAAATCAATAAATCCAGAAAACTCGCATAAATACTGGGTTTTTGGCACATTTCAGAGTAGAGAAAAGGAGTAAATATATGAAGGCAACAGGAATTGTGAGAAGAATAGAGGAATGCGTTATTTTAGGGCAAACCGCGAAATAGTCAGTATTGATACGGGTTGCAAGCAGTTTGCCCCATTGAACGCATTGGTGTCAAAATAGGGTTTTGGGCGGTTTTTTACATAGCAAAAGCGAGGTGAATTTTCACCTCGCTTTTGTCGTTATATGAGTATTGAATTTTTGTCTGTCGGGTCAAAATAATCTACACCTGAAATGTGCAATCCTGTATTTATAATAAAATCCTTCGGGAGTGTAAGCGGAGTATATCCGGTAACCTTTTTAAATACACGGTTAAAATTCCGTATGGTTGAAAACCCGCATTTTCGAGAAATGGATGTCATTGTGGTATTGTTATGACGAAGGAGTATTATAGCGTTTTCGACCTTGACAATATTTAAATATTCCGAAAAATTCATTCCGGTAAGCTTTTTGAAAAATTTTGAAAAATGCGATGCACTGTATCCAGAGTAGCTGACGGCGTCTTCAAAGGTAACGAACGAAAAGTCGCGGTTGATTTTATCGATCAGATTTTTATGAAAACTCGCCTTTTTATTGCGTTCGGCAATTTGGCAATGCTGAAAAATATCAACGATCAAACTTCTTGCTCGATTTTCAATTGCTTCGCGGTAGAAGGGTCCTTTTTCAGACAGTTCCCTTTTTATAGACTCAAAATATTCTTTTATGGGAATAGTATTTGGAAGTTTTGGAGAGACGAGCATATATTTTCCTGTTATATCCGGCAAAAGATTTTCGTCAAAAATAGCAACATCCACCTGCGTATCGGCTTCACTGATGATATAGTGCAACTCTTCACTTGCGCAGAAAAAGCAGTCGTCTTTTGTTGCCTCATAACAAAAGTCACCAATTTTGAGCCTTGCGCTACCCTCAACAATTCTTATAATCTCACATTCAAAATGCCAATGCAATACATTGGTGAGATTTCTATATCTGCCAAACCATATCTTTTCCCCATCGGAGAACTGCCTTCTCTCAAAAATTCCCAACATATTTCCATAACACCGCCTTTTTATAATCATATTATAATAGATGTCTCAATAAATGTCCATATTAAAACAACAGAGTTCTTGCTTGAGCAAGTTCCGAAAAATATAATAAAAATAGAGGAGGCGGTTTTATGAATACCTATCTTGGTATAGAACTCGGATCAACGAGAATAAAAGCAGTAGCAATTGATAAAAATCACCAATTGATCTCTTCGGGCGATTATAGCTGGATGTCTGACTTTAATAATGGAATTTGGACCTATGATTTAGATGAAGCTTTTACAGGGCTGAAAACAGCACTTAAAAATATAGAAAACCGTGAAAGCATCCAATCGATCGGCATATCGGGCATGATGCATGGCTATCTTGCCTTTGACAAAGATTGGAACTTATTGGTTCCGTTTCGCACCTGGCAAAACACGATTACTGCTGAGGCGTCCAAGAATTTGACAGGGCTTTTTGGTTTTAATATTCCGCAAAGATGGAGCATTGCACATTTATATCAGGCGATACTAAATAAGGAAAAACACATCGACAGAATTGCACACATTACAACCTTAGCCGGCTACATACATTATCGGCTCACCGGCGTAAACGCCGTAGGAATCGGCGAGGCTTCGGGTATTTTCCCAATTGACAGCGAAAACCTATGCTACGATCGATTGATGGTTGAAAAATTTAATGATCTCATTTCAAAATACAATCTGTCTTGGAAATTGGAAGATGCGTTGCCTTCTGTATTGGTGGCAGGCGAAAGTGCAGGCACACTTACCGAATCGGGTGCGGATTTGCTTGACAATTTGTTGCCGATAGGTGTTTCGTTTGCTCCGCCCGAGGGCGATGCAGGGACTGGTATGGTGGCAACCAATGCAATAGCACCCAGAACCGGTAATGTTTCGGCAGGTACTTCTATTTTCTCAATGGTAGTACTGGAAAAGCCACTGGAAAACGTGTATGAGGAAATTGATATGGTAACGACACCTACGGGCAAACCGGTTGCGATGGTGCATTGCAACAACTGCACCAACGATTCTAATGCCTGGGTATCTATTTTAAGAGAAACGGCAATGTTGTTTGGAGCAGAACCTACGGGCGGTGATTTGTATACAAAACTATATGAAAAATCCCTTGAGGGCGATGCGGATTGCGGCGGCGTTCTGGTGTGCAACTATATGGCAGGTGAAGAGATCACCCATTTCGACAAAGGTAGGCCGCTTGTTGTTCGTACACCTGATGCAAAGTTTACGCTTGCCAATTTTTTTCGTGCAACACTATATTCCACTATGGCAACCTTGAAATTAGGTATGGATATTTTGGCACATGAGAATGTCAAGATTGATCGTCTTACCGGTCACGGAGGCTTATTTAAGACGCCCATTGTTGGTCAAAAATATATGGCGGCGGCGTGCAACTCTCCTGTTACCTGTATGGAAACGGCTGGAGAAGGCGGTCCTTACGGAATGGCACTGCTTGCAGCATATACTGCCAAAAAATCGGACAGCGAAACGCTGGAGAATTATCTCAATAAAAATGTGTTTGCCAATATTGCGGGGATGACCTTAAGCCCAGATCAGGCAGATGTTCAAGGCTTTTATGCTTATATGGAAAAATATAAGCAGTTGCTTAAGGCTGAGCAAGCTGCAGTAGATAACATTTAAGGAGGAATACGTTATGAAATACAGTTTTTGGTTTGTGGTAGGTTCACAGTTTTTATATGGTCCTGAGGTTTTGGAAACTGTTGAAAAACGAGCAATAGAAATGGCTGAGGAGCTTTCAAAACACCTACCCTATCCGCTGATTTATAAGGTTACGGCAAAAACCAATCGGGAAATCACCGATATTGTAAAAGAAGCGAATTTCGATGATACCTGCGCCGGTATCATCACTTGGTGTCATACCTTTTCTCCCTCTAAAATGTGGATAAACGGTCTTTCTGATTTGCAAAAACCTTACTGCCATTTTGCAACGCAATATAACAAAGAAATTCCGGACGATGAGATCGATATGGATTTTATGAATCTTAATCAAGCGGCACACGGCGACCGAGAGCATGGCTTTATCGCAGCACGACTCCGTATGCCCAGAAAGGTTATTGCAGGATATTGGCAGGATGATAAGATACATGAACGCATTGGTGATTGGATGAAATCAGCTGTGGGTGTTGCTGTTTCAAAAAATATGAAGGTGATGCGTTTTGGTGACAATATGCGCGAAGTTGCTGTTACCGAGGGCGATAAGGTAGAGGTTCAAACCAAACTTGGTTGGCAGGTCAACACCTGGGCGGTAGGCGATTTGGTCAAGGAAATGGATGCCGTTTCAGAGCAGGAAATTGATGAATTGATGGCAGTTTATCAATCTCAATATGACGTCGCTACGGACAACGTTGCTGCAATACGCTATCAGGCGCGAGAAGAAATTGCTATGAAGAAAATGCTTGATAAAGAAGACTATAAAGCATTTTCTAACACCTTCCAAGACCTGTACGGTATGGAGCAGCTGCCCGGTCTTGCTTCGCAGCATTTAATGGCTCAAGGTTATGGCTATGGCGGTGAGGGTGACTGGAAGGTTGCCGCAATGACCGCTATTATGAAGGCTATGGGTGAAAACGGCAACGGCGCCTCGGCGTTTATGGAGGATTATACATACCATCTTGCAGAGAACGAGGAATATTCACTTGGTGCTCATATGCTGGAGGTTTGCCCAAGTCTTGCAGCCAAGGATAAAAAACCGAGAATC
>JAZNCE010000092.1:0-4829 GCA_045587385.1 Eubacteriales bacterium | reverse complement strand
ATTGCAAATTCTATAGCGTCCTCTCGTAGTTGGTTCTTATTATCGGTCATTTGATAAAAGTCCTTTCTTTTTGTCGATATGTTCGCCTATGGCGAACTCGATATATTTCTCGTTACACTCGAAATTCGATATATGCTCACTTTGTTCGCATTCGATATGGATATGTGCCACCTTCTTGCCCCGCAGGGCATATCGAGTTGCGCAGCAACATATCGAGCCGCAGGCTATATCGAGTGACACGAAGTGGCACATATCGATGTTGAAACTATTGTTTGCAGAGACAAACAATAGTTTCGACTTGTGTATCATTGTCCAAACTCATTTCCATATCTTCCTCTATGATCGGCAGCTTGAATTTTATGGATTTCAGCCACTGTCCATTCGGTTTGCGTTCTTCAAAAATATGGATTTCGGAGATCAGCGATTCCATAAGCTGTCGGCGTTCCTGTTCATCCATTACGGCGTACAGCTTGTCAAAATAAATCAATACCTTATAGATATTATCGGCTGTTAACTTTTCCGCTTCGATTACCGTTTTCTTTGCTCGGGCTTCAATCAGTAAAGACTCCGTATCCTCGATCTTATCATACATCTTGTATAGGCGATCATCGAGGTCTGCCTTTCGTTTGATGTAGTGTTTATCGTCAGGATCGAGGGAGTCAATTTCTTCAAACAGTCTTGATTTAGTAGAATAGCACTGTCGAAGCTGCTTTTCGTAGTTGGCGATCTCTTGCTCGATTGCAGCGGTATCCACCTTCATACTGATTTTCTGTTGCATCAATGCCGCGAACTTTGGATTGCTGACCAATTTGGTGATAACCTCTGCCACGGCAGTTTCCAAAAGTTCTTCGTGAATTTGCTTCTTATAATCGCATTTATGCCCACGCGTCATTGTGCGGTGCTTGCAGCCATAGTAATAGAAGTCCTTGTATTTCGTGCCATCTGCTTTGTGCTTGACGCTCTTGTTACCGTACATACCGGCTCCGCAGATTGGACATTTGAGCAAACCTGTCAACAGATGCACCTTATTGTCTTTACCGTGATTGACTTTTTCATATTTTCTTGCCTGTGCCAATAGCTTCACCTGTGCGTCGTGCCAGAGTTCTTCGGAAACAAGAGCTTCATGCAGACCATCGACCAACAAGTAATTGTCCTGTTCTACAAGGCGATAGTCATTTCTTGTACCGTGCACCTTTTCCGTTCTGCGTCTGCCATAGGCAATTTTACCACAATAAACAGGATTTTTCAATATCCTACGAATAAGAGCCGCATCAAATAGAGGATTCTTTCCGTTTTGACGTTGGATTTTACCGATGCCATGATTGGCAAGGTATCGGGCAAGTCCATTTGCACCCATATCGGTATGCACATATTTGTCAAAAATGATACGAATTGCTTCGGCTTCTTCCTCATTGACGAACAGATTGCCTTTTTCAAGCGTGTATCCGTAGGGGGCAAAGCCGCCGTTCCATTTACCCTCGCGAGCTTTCTGGATTCTGCCCTCCATCGTCTGAACACGGATATTTTCACGCTCAATCTCGGCGACCGCTGACAAAACGGAGATCATCAACTTTCCTGCATCCTTGGAGGAATCGATTCCGTCCTCAACACAGATCAAATTGACACCAAAATCCTGCATTACCTGCAAGGTGGATAAAACATCTGCCGCATTTCTGCCAAAACGAGAGAGTTTGAATACTAATACATAGGAAACACCGTCCTTGCCAGATTTGATGTCTTCCATCATACTGTTGAACTCTAATCTTCCCTCGATGGACTTACCGGATTTACCGGCATCCTCATACTCACCTACAATCTCATAGTCATTGTACTCGGCAAATGCTTTCATTCTGGCTTTTTGAGCATTCAGAGAGTATCCATCCACTTGTATCGTGGTGGATACTCTCGTGTAAATATATACTTTTATCTTGTCTTTTTTCATATCGTCTTCCTCATTAGTGCTGCCGTATGTAACACCGCTATATACTTTCGCACCGAAATTGCTTTCAGAATAGGTTTGGACACTCATCACACGCATATTATATCATATAATATCGGTCTTTTCAATAGATTCCTCGAAAAGTTTGGAATTATTTACATTTTCTTTTTTTGAACTGTCCAAACAAACCGACGGTTCGGGAAGATTTTCAATATCCAGAACCCCCGCGTATTTTTCAATTAAGTTTGCCAATAAATCAGCAAAGCCGCTCCATTCATCCTTTTTTCTATTATCTATAAAGGCGTACCTCCTGCGCTTTGCTGTGACGATATGTATATGCTCTCAGACCAATTAAATAATTTTCGGTTTGCTTATCGTAAATTTCGCTTTTTTCTCTTATCAAATCATTCCTCCCTTCGTTTTGATAATTTCTTTGGTTAACAACTCCGCTATTACAGTTTAACTCCGCCACATCGAGCCATTTCCTTTGCTCGCCTTTCGACCAAGTATATCAGGCAGTACTGTGTACGCTTTCAGCCATGGGTGCGCTCATATCATCGCACACTATCCATAACGCCTGTATAACTCTCGACTGGGGCTATTCAATTTGATAAAGGACATTTTTGGTCTCTTCACCTAATAAAAACGCTCGAGGGTGGTGTTTTTCTGCAAAAAAGTTGAAATGTTCAAAAAAAAATTAAAAAACGCACCTTGTTTTGCGGTGAAATTCCGCATTCAAAGTGCGTTTATTGAATTATATAAAAAGTGATATCTCGATTTAGTCTCTGATTCTTAATTTCTTTACATCAAGCGTTTGTAAGGATCCCGAAAGCTCCACAAGCTCGGTTTGCAAGCAGAACAGATTTACCGCCGTCGCTACAAATTCAAGAATAACGTTCAATGCAATCACTACGGCAATAGCCTCTGTAGGAATACCGAGTTGCATAAACAAAATTGTGTAACACGTAAGTGCGGCTCCGGGAACAGGCGGTGCCGCTATCGCCAGAATTACGCTGATAATAAATACGGTGAGCATCCAGATCGGTGTAATGGCAACACCGTATGTTTCTGCCATACCGAATGCAGCGGCTACAAACAAAACGATTGCGCCGGGCATAAAGATTACCTGACCGAGCGGTATTCCGATATCAATCAGTTTTTTGTCAATACCGAGCTTTCTTTCACAAGTCGAGATATTCGTCTGATATGCCGCAACTGCCGATGCGGTAGTAAGACCGATAATATAAGTCGGCATCAGCTTTTTTAGAAGCACGGTCGGTGCCACCTTTTTTCTGATAGATACGAGCAGTAAGTATGCCGCCATCAGAATCAGGTCACCGAGGAGCATTACGAGTATCAGTTTGTAGGATTTTGCAACGGAAAAAAGATTACCCGAAACAATCATGTTAAAGATACTACCGAACACGAAAAACGGAATAAAGGAGCTTACCGCGCTCATAATGGTCTGCATCACAACATTTAACTGATCGACCACGTTTATCATTATCGGAATTCTGTTTCCGAGAATCAACATCGTAAGACCAACGATAATCGCAATGAAAATAATCTGCAAGGAATTGCCTTCAATAAAGGGTGCAAAAAGGTTGCTCGGAATGATATCAAGTATCATTTCGTACAGATCGGAGAATTCAAAGGCAGCACCGCCGATAGCAGACGTTTGGAACATCAGAGCAAAAAGAGCCGTCATTGCCGCACCGACAATCATTGAAACAACGAGAAAACGTCCGATCATTTTCTTTCCAATCTTACCAAAGGTAGCCATATCACCGATGCCGCAAATTCCCCAAACCACCGACAAGAATATGATAGGACCGGCGATTGCAGATAAGAGGCCCATAAAGGTATCAAACACGGGCGCCACAAGATCGGCAGCGATAAAACCAGAAACTTTGTCCGGCAACAATAAGCAAATACCGCCAAGAGCAATCGCAGAAAGAATTGCAATTCCAAGCTGCAATATTTGCGACATTTTTTTCTGCTTCTTTGCCGTAAATGTAATAATATTCTTTCCGTTTTTGTATCTCCACGTTGGAGCAAGCCCGAGATTTGAAAGAAGATTATTCAAGATAGTACCGCCACCATCATCGTTGGCAAACGGATCGATACTATCGCCCTTTATTGTAATTTCAATTTTCAGTGTGCGAAAACGCTTTGCCGTAATAACTTCAAAGTTTGTGCCGTTGTTCGCGGAATCCAAGTATTTTAACAGTATTTCTTCAACGGAAAGACGTATCCGCTGTATATCTTTGGAGGCAACCCTTTCGGCTGAAAGAAAGGCGGTAACCACTTTACTCGCTTCATCTATGTTGGTTGGATTTAATTCATATTTAGTCATTTTTGGGTTGACAACTATGCAAGCCTGCTCATTGTCCCTTTCATTTCTATTTTTGCGCTTTTCTTTTCTGATAAAGCGTTATTTTTTCTTTCACAATCGGACTTACCGTTTGAATGAGAATCACCACGATAAGAACAAGTCCTTGGAAGGTGTTTTGTATATCCGGACTCAACGAAGGTATGCTTACGATAATAAAATTGATCGCCGTATAGGATAATGCGCCAAAAAAGACACCCAATATTTTTCCTCGTCCTCCTGCCATATTGACTCCACCCAAAACGACCGCAGCAATTGCATACATCTCATATGAGGTACCGGAGGATGCGGGAGTAACGCTGCCGATCTTGCACGCTTGAATGAAGCTTGCAATACCAACCATAAGTCCGGCTATAACGAAAACAGATACTTTAACACCGCTTACGTTAATTCCCGCAAGTCTTGCTGCCTTTTCGTTGCTTCCAACGGCATAAACACTTTTGCCGTACTTCGTATATGACATTACAAAGATAAACAACACGGTCACGGCTATAAATA
>JAZNCE010000091.1:0-13269 GCA_045587385.1 Eubacteriales bacterium | reverse complement strand
GTCCGCGTCATTCGTGGGTTCTTGTGCCTCGCAGTTTTCATCGCCACAGGAGGCGTGAGAAGCGGTCACATCCGCGCCGCGGACTGTGCCGATAGCTTCGTCGGTCTTCTTGGCTGCATCTCGCTTCATCTGCTCGGAGCTATGCGCGTATACGTTGAGAGTTGTTTCCACACTTTCGTGTCCTATCGTGCTTGCCAAGGTCTTGACATCCATACCGTAGTGGAAGGCGTTAGAAGCGAAGGTATGGCGCATGGCGTGGAACGGCACGTGCTCGCACTCGGCTCGCTTGGGGATCCTGGCGAGTGCCTTTCGGCATGCGGACGGATCTCTCGGAACGTCCTCTTTCTTCACGGGCGATGGGAACAGCCATATCGAGTCCACCGTTTTCTTATACTCCGTAAGCATTTCGAGCACGGGCGGAGATAGAATGATGCTTCGCTCGGAAGCCTTGGTTTTGGGCGGCTCTATCTTTAATTCGCCCTTCACATATCGCACCTGCTTGGTGACCGAGAGCGTCCCGGTTTCGAAGTCAATGTCCTTCCATTGTAACCCAACGATCTCGCCACGGCGCAGGCCTGTTGCAAGATCAAGCATAAACATCTCATAGAATCCTTCGATTTGAGCTTGGTACAAGAGCTTTTGCATGGCTTCGGGCGTGAGTATTTTGACCTCCTCGGATTTCTTTGGCGGCAGTTTGCACCCTATGGCGGGGTTCTGACGAATCAGCTTTTCCGCGACCGCCTTGTCCAACGCCGCTCGGCAATGGGCGTGGATGCTTCTGATAACCGAGTTGGCAAGTCCGGGGCCGTATATTTCTCGGCGGATGAGTCTGCCGTTGGCTTTGAGCTGTGCGTAGAACTTCTCCAGCACCCCCGTGGTGATTTGATTCAGCGGATGGTGTCCGATCTTAGGAATGATCTGCTTGTAGATGCGTTGCTCGTAGGTAGCTTGCGTAGATTCCTTCAACGTGTTCTTGCAGTAGGTCTGATACCAGAAGTCCATCCACTCGCCAAAGGACATGTTAGGCGTTGTTTTCTTTTTGACCGCCCCTAACTCCGCTTTGAGCTTTTCAAGCTTTTCAAGGCATTTTGCCTTGGATACAGCAGTCACGTTCTTGGTCTTCGGCCTTCCTTTTTCATCGTAGCTGACTACGACGCGAGCCTCCCATCGGCCGTCCTTGCGCTTGCTTAGCGATCCTTCGCCCGCTTTTCTTCGCTTTGCCATGGCTTCAACTCCTTTCCGAGGATATCTGTGATATAGTTGGTGACGATGTTCGCCGCGTTCTTTTGCATATCGCTTGTCACGTGCGCGTAGTGGTCCAGCGTGAAGCTCGCCTTGCTATGCCCGACGATCTCGGACAAGGTCTTGGGCGCGATACCCGAATTGGCGGCATGCGATGTGAACGTATGGCGGAGATCATGGAATCGAATACTCGGAAGCCCTCCGATTTCAAGCAGTTTCTTGAGCTGGCGGTATGCTCTGCTCGGATTCAACGGCCATTCCGGCTTGAGAAGATTCGGGAATATCCAATCGCTGAATGCTCCCTTTTGACTCTGCCGTTCTGCGAGGATATGGCACAGGCTGTCGGGCAGGTATATGGTGCGCTTGCCGTCTTCGGTCTTGGTTTCACCAATGACAAGCTCCTTGTTCACGAAATCCACCGAGCGTGCCACGCGCAGGGTTCGCTTTTCCCTGTCGAAGTCCTCCCAGCGCAGACCGCAAATCTCGCCCTGGCGCATGCCTGTGATGATCTCGGTGTAGAAGAAATCGTACCATTCCTCGTCGCCCTCGATGAGTTTCATGAAGGTTTCGAGCTGATCCTTGGTCAGCACCTGCTTCTCATTGCGATAGATTTTTGGAGGCGAAGTACCATCCGCAGGGTTCTTTGGGATGAGCCCCTCGCGCACCGCGCTGTCCAGCGCTTCGCGCAAGACCATGTGGATGCCTCGGACGGTGGCGTTGGAAAGTCCTTTTCCCTTGCCGCTATCCTGTATGCGCCCAGACTCCAGGAGGCGGTTGTAGTGCTTCTGAATGTCGGCAGTCTTGAGTTGCGTGAGCTTTTTCGCACCAAGATACGGCAGGATGTGGTTGGCAATATCCTTGCTGTACCCTGCATAGGTGCTTGGGCGCAGGGTCGGCTTTTTGTAGTCCTCCAGCCATCGGCCGAGCCATTCGCCGAGGGTGATGGCGCTGTCCTCCGTCAGTTCTATCCCTGCGTACTGATCCTTTAGCTCGTGTAGCTTGGGCATAAGGTCGCTTTGTTTCTCGGCAAACACCGAGCGATAGATCGGTTTGCCGTCCTCTTTGTGACCGACAACGATGCGGCCTTCCCATCTGCCGTCGGCTCTTTTTCTTACAAGGCCGTCACCCGACGGACGTCTTTTTCCCATAGATTAAAGTCCTTTCATTAGATTTTTGCTTTTTTCAACACAAACAATACCACAAAGATATTTGAATATCCAGTGGTATTGCGGAGAGTTATCAATTTGTTATCAATTAAAAATGATTTTCGTTACCTGTTTTTTTGAATTTATGGTATAATAATTGTGGATTGGAGGTGTTACCATGTCCGTAATAAAAACGACAACAGAGCTGATTGAAAATTTTGAAAAGATTTCGGAACTATGCCGCACTCAAAATGAGCATATATTTATTACCAACAATGGCAAGAAAGACCTTGTTATTCTTTCCATAGATGAATATGAGCGCATTTGTGCCCTTCACTTACTTCATCAGAAACTTGATGCTGGAATGAAGGACATCCGCGAAGGACGAGTCATGGATATTGATGAAGCATTCGCAGAGATTGAAAAGGAACTGAACGATCGGTGATTAACAGCGGAGCACGTACTCCGCTGTTATTTACATTCCTCCCATAGTAAGCCCCATACGCTTTGCTCGGTCTTCCTTCTTTGCACGCATGTCCACATCAGCAAAGGCAGGATGGGGATACATATCTTCGGCGTCCTCGTCGATGATACGGCTTGCGTAATAGAAAAGATTGAAGACACCTGCCACGATCCGCGCGTTGTAGCCATACTCGATCTGAGTAATGGCGGCGCGTGCAGGCTCGAAGTTCTGATCCTCTGCCATGCGAAGATACTCCATCCCCTTCTCCTTATCATCGAGCTTGTAGTAATATACCAGCCCGAGATAGAACCGTGCCCAGGTATTTTTGCTCGCCGCGCTTTCCAAATACGGGAGCGCCAAGTCGGTGTTTCCCCTCTCAAGAAAGAGCTTCCCGACGGCATACTCTGCCATGGAACAGCCGTGACGGGAGGCTTGACGCATATATTCAATCGCCATGTCCGACTTGGTTTTCGAGAGAAGTTTGGAGTATTCGTACTCGGCAAATCCGTATTCTTTGTCCACAGCCATGAGCAAATATTTCATCTTTTCGCCCTCGCGGTCTTCGATTTTTCCGTCGCGATAGCATTTATAAAGCATATACATGGCGAGGCGATTGCCCTTCGATGCCGACTTCTTGAGCCAATATTCTGCCTCGTCCGGTTCGTCATCCTCAAGCAATCGACGGGCATAGAGATACTGCTCGTGAGGATATCCGTCCTCCGCTTTGAATTTCAAAACAGTTTCGTTATCGCCGTACTTGCGGTGATAAATATAATCATCATCAAACTCACTCGGCTCGGGGATATCGGTGATCATCTCCGAGGCAGACCTCACCACAAAGTTCCGCAAAGATTTGAATTCCTTATTGGATTCCAACGGAATCTTTTCGGGCATTTGGTCGGTATAGTTGCGATAGTTTTCGCATTGAAGCCGATACCAGAGGTCATATAACTCAACGATTTTCTTTTCTTTTGCAACCATTTTTACGATTTCATCGACCATATCTTTGTTCTTTTTCGAGAGATAACCGTAAACCTTTTTGCCTTTATGCTTCTCAAGAGAAACAGAAAGCTCTTCAAGTTTTTGCACAAGAGCTTCCGACACGGAGAAAGAACCGCTCTGAATCTCGCGGTTGATCTCAGCAATTCTGATGCGGAACTGCTCCTTGAGATCGTCGCGAGCCTGTGTCTGACGCTTGTAGTTTGAGATATTATCCTGGCGAAAGATATTAGCGGCGATGGTCTTTTTGATGTTGTGGATGCCGACGGTGGAGAGGTACGGCTCGTGAGGATTACTCGACCAGACGAGCATGTGAACGTGAGGATGGCCTTCGGCGTTATGATAGGCGGCATACCAACGAAGATTCCCCGGCGCGATGTGCATCTCACGAGCGATATCGTTGCGGTGAGAGCGCAGGAGCGAGACCCATTGGCTGGCTTGATTGTAGGAAAGTCTTTCGGCATCCTCGCGCTTCAAAGAGAAAATCAGCCCCCAGATATTCCCCGGGTGAGCGTCCATTTCCTCTTGGATTTCCGATAGAACGATGTCGTGGCCGTCATCGGAAAAGAGTCCGTTCGAGCCACGACGCTCGTGGGCGTAGCCCACCATTCCTCCGCGAGGGAGTATTTCTACTCCCTCACGCTTGGCAATATAATTGGCATAACCGCCGCGGGTTTTTCCCGCAGGCGCTTTCGCTCTCGGCTTATAATACGGCGCTTTTAATATAAGTCTCGCCATGAAGTACCCTTCTCACCGAGATGGATCCTGCCGTTGGTGTCATTGACTCTGCGGAGGCACTGCTGACGGATCTGTTGAAGTTC
This sequence comes from Eubacteriales bacterium, assembly GCA_045587385.1. Taxonomy (GTDB): domain Bacteria; phylum Bacillota; class Clostridia; order Oscillospirales; family CAG-272; genus SVQP01. The sequence continues at coordinate 8,599 of JAZNCE010000091.1, read as the reverse complement.
TTCATCGCTGTAACGATAGTCACACATAACCAGATGCGCCAGCATATCCATGTCCACCGCGAGCTTATAAAGCAAGCATCCCATTCTGTCATCGCTGTCCTGAACGATGCCTCTCATGACGGATTCAAGGGCGGGTGTGAGGAACTTTTCGGAAGACTTTCTGTTGTTCCATTCAATAAAAAACTCAATGGCATCCCGAATAAAATCGCTGGGATATCCATAGCCCAGTTCCTTGCTCATTTCATTACAGGTCTTCCATAATTCGTCGGGCATTCTGATGCCCCTTGTCGGCATTTTTTCGTTTGCGTTTTCAGACATTTGTTGTTTCCTTTCTGCAATTAAATTTCAAAATTTCGGTCAAAAACCGTGTTAAGCCCAATTTCGGAGGTGCTAAGCCCAAAGGCATACGAGCATGTTTTGAAATCTCTCCAAATCGCCCGAAACACCCCCGAAACCGTCCTCGACCGGCGTTGCCGGGCGATGTTGGGTGCGGCAGGCTAAGCCGCTTTATCCCGCTTTTTTTCAAAAAGTTGTACATTTCCGAACAACCCTCTTTTTTTTGGTTATAGCGGTCATAATTTTACACTCATATGAGTTTTCCGCTTGTCTCTCGGCTGTCCAGCCATTCGAAGAATCTGTCTCTCGGGATAATGATTCTGCCGTGGACAACGTTGATCTTCGGGATGCCCTTTTCCTTCACCAGCTCGTATGCGCCGGCACGGGAAATGCCGAGGAGGTCTGCTACGTCCATGACCGTCATGAACATGGGAACGTCCGACATCGACTTAAAGGTTTTCGTTTTCATTCGCCGTCACTCCTTTCATCATATTTGCGCGTTTTTCTTGATACCGTGCAAGCGCATTTTGCACGGCGTTCTTGGATGCTTGCTCGGCAAGCACCTTCTGAAAGTATCTTTCCTCAATCGGTTCGATGGGCTTTAAGGTATAGAGCAAGCCGCCGTTGTGAACTCTGCCGTCGTGAGTCTTGATCTTGGTATGCTCGGTCGAGATCAGCCCCTTGTGTTCAAGGCCACGCACATATTTCTTCACCGTGTTGTTGCTCATACCGACTGCCTCTCCGATGGTACTAAAGCTTGGATGGCATTGGAAGGTTTTCCTGTCCTCGCAGTACATCAGATACGCATAGACAAGAATTTCGCCCGAGGTAAGCCCCAGGCGAAAGATACTTTTCGGCATCGGAAAATAGTTGCCGGGCTTATCCCGGCTGTCGTGATAATATTTCAATAATAAATCCTCCATGATAAAAAAATTAGGTGCCGAGAAAATCTCAGCACCTTGGGTGTGTATTGTTTAGTTGTTGGAATCCTCGGCTTGCTCCAAGGATGCTTTGGGAATAAAAATAATTCTGTGGGGATAACCGTAAACGGATACCCAATCATCGCCCGCGCCGATCTTGCTCATATCGAAAATCAGATCGAGTTCGGCACAGCTGTACTCTCCCGGCGTTTTAACCTTAGAGAGCAGTCTGCCGTTTTCTTCAAAGAGCAAACAGGCGAACAACAAACTCTTGGCTCGGGATACCGAGTATTCGGACTCCTTGCCGAGATCCAGCTCTTTCAAAAGGAGATGGAGCACGTGATCGTTCGTAACGTTGCGCTTGACTGTTTCAAGGCAATTCTTAAAGATCTCGGCGCGTTTCGCCGCAATGACAGTATCCCCGTCGGAGTCAGACTCGTCCTCCTTGATTTTCAAGTGCTTGAGCTCATCGTATGCCGCGAGAACGGTTTCGATAATTTTTCGTTTCCGACGGCTGTCGTTGCTGTCGGCATCGGCGGTATTCAACTCGAACAGCTCTGAGAGCTTTACCTTGCGGTTCTCACGTTGCTTGCGATCCAAGTTTTCAACGGCATCGTAGAGGTACGCCATGGGCGTATTCATCGCGGCTTGGTTGTCGGGAGATACGTTGCTCTCCTGGCCGACCATGAAGTAGAAGAAGTTCGGAAGCTTACCGCCATTCTTTTTCTTGAATTCAATTCTCGGCTTTTCAAGCAGACGGAGAACCTTGTCGGCATTGATGTCATACATACGCTTGGCTTTGTCGATCTCCATTCCCGACAGAACCGCCAGCTTACAGATCTCATAGTACAGCGGCATTAAAGAATCGAAGTCCTCGCCCGACATCAAGCGATCCCAGAACAAACAGTTGAGGAACTGAGAGAGATTGATAATCTCACCGATATGGTTCTTGGCAATGGTGCGGTCGAGCTGAGCCAGCCCTTCGGGTGTACTGTCATACGCCGTCTTTCCCATGGGATCGATCTTGCATACGGGCACTCCGAACTGCTCGTAGCAAAGCTTCACGCTCTCAATGATCCAACTGTCGTTGGTGATCAGCATGGCATCGGAGTCGTAATCGCAACCGTTGAGGCGTTGCTGAAGGTTGCTGTTTATGGCGTTCACGCAAACGATATTGTCCGTCAGCTCAAAATATTTATCGATCTCGGGACAGTACTTGTTCCTTGCTAGGAACATATTTCCCATGGTGATATGGGGATTGCGTGATCCGACCAACTCTGCGCCGTCATTGAACCTTATGGTGTAGATCTCGCCGTCACTCAGCAGAAGCGGCTCATCAGCCTTGTAGTTCTTGTCGATGGTCGCCTTTAAGAATTCATAAGGGTTGCCGAACAGGGTCTGATAGTTTCCCGTGACCAGCACCTTTCCCTTCTTCATGCGCCGTTTGAAGTTCTTGCAAACGTCATAGCGAGTATCCGCATAGAGGTCGGTAAATTCAAACAGCGGTGTCCTGCGCATCATATCAATGACGGTCTTGTGGCGGTAATTGTCTGCGCTGACCTTTCTGAGCGCAGAGGCGGTCGTATCCGAGAGAACGTTGATCTGATACCGTAGGAAGGTCGAATCGTTCTGAACGTTGCGGTACATCTCAAATGAGGGCGCGAGGAACTTCATCATGTTTTCGCGAGCGATCGGAACGGTATTCAAGAGCTGATAGTTGGTATAGGTCATGGCGCCACCCATATTGGAGGGTAATTGGTCCGTTTTGACCACGCCGAAGGCAGAGGTGTCCTTGCCCTCGTACACGTTGTCCAGCCACGTGCGAAAGCCTTCTTCAAGAGATTTACCCGTGGGAACGAATTTCAGATATTTCAAGCTGCTCTCGGTAATGACCAGCTTGATATCCGACACCTTGCGTGCCGTTGTGTAACCGCCGAGCTGACGGATCTGGGTAATATCATTATCCTTGAACCAATCTTGAAGCCGCGTGCAGAAGGCACAGGACTTGAAGAAGCGGTTCCGAAGAAGCACCATTCCCTTGTCTTCAAGTTCGTTGTCCTCAAATACGCTGATGTCCAAAAGCCCCTGGCCGTCCCAAATGACGTTTTCGACTTCGGTTTCCTTTTCGACGGCCGTTAGCTCGGTCTTCGCATCCTTTTCAACGCAGACAGCGCGTGTCTTGAAGATACTGCTTCTGTCGGGGATGATGAGGATCGCTTTCTTCGGAAGGCTGATGGTCTTCTTCATACTGCTCATGGTCAGCGAAGTGTAGGCCTCCCAGGATGCCAAGTCGAACTCTCCTTCGGGTGAAAGTCCGCAGGCACTCCATTTCATCATATCCGCATAAAGGGGTTCTGCGATGAACAAACAGCGTCCGCCGCGGCTTGCACCCGCGCTTCTCTTGTAGCGAACGTAGTGGATGCCGTCCATATCAAAGCCGTCACGGTACAGAATATCACGCACCTGCTCAGCCCTTACTGCTGTCGGGATAGCGGTCTTGCTTCTGCGGTAGGCTTTTGCCTTATCATCGTAAATGAAGTATTTACCGAGCACGGAAGCGTCAACGGGATTTTCCACGGGAGCGTATTCCGACACACTGTAGTGCGGAAGCTCCACGGCAATCAGCGTCGGTACGCCGTCAATCTCACGAATGCAGATGTGGTCATGGAAGTCTTCGTCCGCAACACTATGACCGAAGCGAATGAAGCGGTTGCCGCTCTGCTCGAACAGTTTTACTGCATAATCGAACGAAAGGTTGATGATGGCGCGCGTATATTCCAATTCTTCAACGAACGGCACGCCCATCTCGCTCTCGTGCTTCGGATAAAGCTCGGCGAGCTTTTGGGTGTCAAGGCTTACGTCGAGCGTTGCGTTAAATTTGGAATAGTCGATTTCTCCGTCTTTCATGGCGGTCAGTTTTCCGTACATCTGAGACGGGTGAGACAGCTTATAGACGTCACTGCCATCAAGGGAAATAATTCGGTAGTGTTCTTGTATCTTTTTCTTCATAGCAATCCCCCTTTCGTTTCGTATTTGTCTTATTATAACATAAATCGGGCTTGAATTCAAGATACCTATGGCATTACAGGCACACCCGGCAGAAGAAGGCGGACAATATTTGCTTTTCTGCGAGTGAGAACCTGTCTTTCCATTTACACGATTATAGAAATTTAGCCAAATCGCGTTTTTCTTCATATTTATATAGGGTTTTCAATGTTTTTGAAACGCCGTTAAAATCCCATTAGTAATTTTGGAGGCTGTTTTTGAAATTCTGTGCAAGTTTTTGAGAGCAGATTTCACGTGGTCTCTGCCGGAGGCTTTTTCTTTGACTATAGTGACTCAATCCTAATCGTTTAAATGGAGAGGGCTGATTTTGCAAATTTCTCAAAACGCCCAAGTTAACCCCACGGCAAACTTTTCTTTTGCCGTGGGGCTAACTCATTCGTCCTCGCCGATTGGCTGAAGGAAGGATTCAGCCATCAACTGCACGCCCAAGCGAAAGCCGTATGAGAAGGCATCGCGCTCGGTGATGCTGTGCATCTCGTTCATGCATTCCTCGAACTTTTCCAGCGTTTCTTTCTGCTTGTCCGTGAGCGTGCCGTCCAGTTCCTCGCGATTCCTGGCTACCAGCTTCAGCAGCTCCTTCAACCGCTTGTAACCGCGAGTGCATTGCTCGAAGGGTGAGATGTTTCCGTACCAGAGCTCGTCAATCGTTTTCATCGCCGTCCTCCGCATAAGGAAACGGTGACCGCACACCGAGTTCTTCCTCGGCAATACAGTCACCGTTCTTTTTCATTTTTTCTACTGCAATCAGAGTTTGACGGACGATCTCCAGTTCACGATACGTGTTCGGATCGATGGTTACCGTCGGAGCAGGATTTTGAAGCAGAGATTTGATAACCTGCCCCATCACTCCGTACTCGTCTCCGTAATACAATTGCTTTACTGTTAATTTTGCCATGCGTGTTACCTCCTTTGCTTGGTAACACACAATATACCACAGAAAGGGATGGAAGTCCAGTGAAAAACGCAAACAAAATATTATTTTTTTGATTTCTTTGCTTTTGCTATTTTTCTCATATGATTTTTTGTGTCCCTGCCAATACTTTCATATTGTTCCGATCCAAACTCCTTTTGTGCACGCCTTACATACGAAAGATAGTTTCCCTTATTCATGCCTCTTTCGGAATACTTTTCATACAGGTTTCTCTCGCTAATATGCGTGCCTTTGGAGGTATATCCATCGCATTTAGAAATGAATCTCGCTTTTCGATACATACGATAATAATACTTGGAATTTGTTTTAGAACGTATTCTCACATTTTTACCATCAAAGGAAAAGCCCAAAAAGTTAATCACATTATTGCTGCAATCGGACGTTGGATCAATTGTAGCACCGATGTTAGAAACGACCTCGTGCTCGTAAGAAAAGTATTGGGTTTTATCTACCTGAAGTGTTATACCCGAAATGGCATTAAACATTGTAAGAATTTGTTTTAGAATAACCTCGGAATCCTGGTTCTTTTTCCGAGGCAAAACGATAATAAAATCATCGCTATACCGCATATACAGTCCACCTACAGCAGAAACAAAATCATATATTTGCTTGTCGATTTCAAGCATATACAAATTTGCCAACAATCCGCTAATCGGTGAACCTTGAGGTATCCCCCATGGATTGGGATTTTTCTTGACTAATGATTTGTTTGAACGAAACTGCTCTTTTGTCAGTGCCCTTTGCTGCTTATTCAAAGCTCGACGACCACCAATGCTATCATCCAGCCCGTTGAGCCGCAAAATATCCGTTAACTCAAACATGCTGAATTGAGTAATGTTCTTGAATACAGCAAAATGGTCTTTGGGGAGTCTCTCTACCTCTAACAAAGAGCACCACTGTCGCTTTAAGTAATTATGATCAAGCATGTCAAAAAACTTTGTGAAATCGCCAATCATAATGTACGCTGAAGCGCATGATTTTATAAAATCAAATGCCCTTTTTGCAAAATGAATATTATTCTTGTGAAGATCCGTACGATATGCAACCGGAACATTCGAAATATTGTCTCTTTTTAAGCGCTCGTTATACAGCTCATTCAAAACAAAACTGTAATACTGATAGATACATCTATCTATATGTGCAGCATAACAGATATCACGTTCTTTCGGCTTTTTTCCAACACCGCTTTTATATTTCGTCATATCCTTCTTGTAGTGAATGAAAGGATAAAAACTATGCGCAGCAACCTTATCCGCAGACAATATATATTCCTTTTGCTGACCTATATCCGTACGCAAATCAAAGTGCGCGTAATATCTTTTACTACTTGTTACAGTCCTATCTAAATTAATCCATTCGTTAGCGTTCATAATACTCCTTAAAATGCAATATCCGTCGACATGGGGGACAGCATCCCTAAGCCGACGGATATACTTTTTCACGTGGTTTCAAACATCATCTGTTATGCCAAAAACCAGCTGTCCAAATTGCAATACCCAATTATGGTATAATTGAGTGGGAGGTGTTTATCATAACCTTTATCTGGTTCACAATAGCGACCTTGTCGATTTATTCAGTCCATTCGGCGAATTCGACGAAGGGCTTGTCAGTCCTGATTGGCGAACTCCTGCGAGAAATTCTCAAAGAAATTCTGTCAAAGGTCTTGACAACAATACTCCTCCCCTACACCTTGCGTGCAGGGCAATTATATTATACCATATATGGTTTGCTTTGTCAACTGGCACTCTCTCCTTTGGAGTGCTAATTTTGAGAATTTACACTCTGTTCACATTGCTTTTTCGAAGTAAAGATCCACGAGAACGACAGGCGTTTCTTCTGTATCTTCTTCGCCCTTCCACGCGACAACAAAGCGCACCTCGGCAGATTTAGGAGAATAGCCTTTACCCTGAAGTTTCTCGAGAGTTTCCACAAAAGCCTTGGATAATTTAGCTGCGCGAACATCCCGTCCATTCAGCTCGGCGACGAGATATACATCATCAAGCTTTAACTTTGTACCGCTTCGCAGATTGAAAATGATCTCCTTCTTATTTTTGAAGAAGTCAAGCACTACATCCTTATGGGTTGTCTGAAGCATAATCTCGGTTGGTTCCCCATATTCTGCTCCATCTACCGCGTGTTCAACTCCATCCATCCGATACTTATCAAACAGAGTTGTATTCGTATGGATATAAAGATTGTGCTTAGCTCTTGTCATTCCGACATATAATGCTCTACGCTCTGCATCAGTCTTGCCTGCGGAGTTTTTCAGCATCATATACACGTTATCGAATTCTCTGCCTTTTGACTTATGGATTGTAGAAACATAGATTACTTCCTGATCCTGTTCATCGTAAAAGTCCTCGAATTTTGACTCATTCAAGAATTCTTCAAAGTCAGAACGATACTTCACGGAATGTGTTGCTTCAAAGTCCAAAATCAATCGTCTTACATTATCAATGCAAGCGCTATTATGATAATTACTAAACAGCTCCTTCTTCGCATTCTTCCAAATATCATCAGAAATAACCGGCGAATGAAGATTGCGATCTATTGCTTTTAGGAACACTCGGATTTCAAGAAGGTTGTAAAGTCTAAATCCATCAAGCGACTGAATCAGCTTTGCTCTCTTTCTATGCTTTAGCAAAAGTCCGAGAATACGAAGAGCTTCGTCATTTGTGTTTGTAAGCACACACACCTTGCCTGTTTTATATGTTGCAAGCAACTCGTTAACAACAGCCTCTTCCATATTGGCACAAGTGTGATGTGTGATTCTCACAACTCCTGATTCATCAGTTACCGCCTCAATCGGAGCAGATTTCATTCTATCTGTGATCGATCCTGCAAAAGCATTCGCCAAGTCAATAACATTGGTATTGCTTCGATAATTCTCTGTCATCTCGTACTTGGTTGCACCGTAATGCTCAATTAAGGTTCTGAGATGTTCGGAATTAGATCCGCGAAACTCATAAATGTTCTGATCATCGTCGCCGACAGCAATCACTCGCATATCGTCATTAATCGTCATCAGAGCTTTGACGAGCTCAAATTCATGCTCGTCCATATCCTGCGCTTCATCAATAACCAAAACACTCTTGGTTATCTTTCCTTGCTCAACCTCGCCATTGCGAATCATCTCGGCAGCATCTTTAACGACGTTGCTCGATGCTTCCAACGTTCCTATCTTGCCGAGAAGATCAAAGCAATACGAATGGAAGGTTTTGATTTCTACGAAGTTTGCCGCATTACCGATCAAGCCAACTAATCGTTTTTTGAATTCGGTAGCTGCCGCACGAGAGAATGTTACCATTAACAACTGCTCATGCTTTACATCCTCAAGAAGAAGCAA
>JAZNCE010000090.1:0-6030 GCA_045587385.1 Eubacteriales bacterium | reverse complement strand
CTGCAATATCTGAGACAGCTTCTTTTGCTTTTTCGCGGTAAAGGTGATGATGTTCTTTCCGTTTTTGTATCTCCACGTTGGAGCAAGTCCGAAATTGGAAAGAAGATTATTCAAGATAGTACCGCCGCCATCGTCGTCAGCAAACGGATCTATACTGTCTCCTGCTATCACAAGCTCAATTTTCAGTGTGCGAAAACGCTTAGCAGTGACAATCTCAAAGCTTGTACCGCTATTTAGTGAGTCCAAATACTTCAACAGTATTTCCTCTACGGAGAGGCGTATCCGCTGTACTTCTTTTGAAGCAACCTTTTCATTTGATAGAAAATCGGTAACGGTTTTACTTGCCTCATCAATATTTGTGAGATTCAATTCATATTTCGTCATTGTTCGGTCTGGTATCTATGTATAGCAAAAATCAGCTCATACAAAGTTCCTTTCGATTCTATTTATTTTTGCGTCTTTCTTTTGCGATAAAGCGTTATTTTTTCTTTCACGATCGGGCTCAACGTTTGAATCAGGATTACCACAATAAGAACCAATCCTTGGAAGGTGTTCTGTATATCCGGACTCAACGAAGGAATGCTCACGATGATGAAATTGATCGCCGTATAGGATAATGCGCCAAAAAAGACACCCAATATTTTTCCTCGTCCTCCTGCCATATTGACTCCGCCCAAAACGACCGCAGCAATTGCATACATCTCATATGAGGTACCGGAGGATGCGGGAGTAACGCTGCCGATCTTGCACGCTTGAATGAAGCTTGCAATACCAACCATAAGTCCTGCTATAACGAAAACAGATACTTTAACGCCGCTTACGTTAATTCCCGCAAGTCTTGCTGCCTTTTCGTTGCTTCCAACGGCATAAACGCTTTTGCCGTACTTCGTATATGACATCACAAAGATAAACAACACGGTCACGGCTATAAATAGGAAGAATATGTACGGAATTTGGAACGTGCCGAGGCGGAGTCCTCCCGTTCCGAATTTCAATCGTATAAATTCATAGCTCGGCATATCGTCAATCATTGCAAACAGGCTTGAGGATGAGCCGCTGAGCGTGGAATCAATTTCACGTACTGCCGATAACGTCAGCGAACGATAGATCAGCATCGTGCCGAGCGTTACGATGAAAGACGGCATTTTTGCATATCCGACAAGCACACCGTTGATGAGTCCACACACAAGACCGGAGCCCAATGCGGCAAGGAACATCAAAAATACGTTTCCACCCGTCGCATTGTAGGTCATAATCGTGATACCGGAGCACAGAACCAAAGAGGAGCCGAGGGACAAATCGATTTGACCTGTGATAATCACCAACGCCATACCGATTGCCATCGTACCGACAACAACCGAGTTTTGACTGGATAAAATTGCGGAAATATGACCGGGATTGAATTGGTTTCCGTTCGCATTGATGGTTATAGCATAAACGATCAGAATCAATCCAAACACGAATGCGTAGCTATATTTGCCACAGCAGGTCGTTGCTTTTTTCAATACTGAATTGAACGTTAATTTCTTTGTATTATTCATATCACACCTCGCAGGTTTCTTTCGTAGCAGCGCCGGTCGAATACATCATCACGTCACGCTCGTTGATTTCATTATGAGAAAAGATTTTCGCTATGCCTCCGTCGTAAAACACCACGCAGCGATCCGAAACCTTTTGTATTTCCGGTATCTCCAAGGAATTTAGTATAACGGTTTTTCCTTCCTTGGCAAATCCGAGAATCAACTGATATATTTCCGCCTTTGCTCCAACGTCAACACCTTGCGTCGGATTGTCGAAAATCAAAATATCAGCCTCCGTGTTAAGCCATCTTGCAAGGAATACCTTTTGCTGATTGCCTCCGCTTAACGAGGTTATGGATGCTTCGGGTGAATCGGATTTTATACGAAGCATTTTCTTTAATATATCAAACTTATTTCTTTCGCGCTTGGTATTGATAATGTTTTTGGGGAAAGAGAGGGTATGCTCGGCGATCTGACAGTTCTCAAGAATCGTCATATCGGCAATCACAGAGTTTTCCTTTCGGTCTGAGGGGAGCATAGCAACTTTGTTTTTCATAAAGCGCTTAATGCTGCCGCTTACCGCTTTTCCGTGAATCTCGACCGTACCACTATGAATCGGAATTGCTCCGAACATTGTTTGCAACACTTCACTTGCTCCGCTGCCTGCAAGTCCGGTCAGCGCAACGATCTCGCCCCTACGAATCGACAAATCCACGTTTTGAAATCCGTTTCCCGTAAGCTTGCTTATTTTTACAACAACGTCTCCCAGTGGGCGAGGCTGATAAACGTACTCATCTGCATACTCGCGACCTATCATATCCGATGTAATGGATCTCGCATCGGTATCACGAATATTACCGCATGAAACGAACTCTCCGTTTCTGAATACGGTATATCGATCTGCAATTTCAAAGATTTCGGGCATTTTATGAGAAATGAAAATAAAAGATATTCCTTCGTTTCTTTTCTTTTTCAAAATTTCAAACAGTCGTTTGATTTCCTCATTATTCAAGGTCGTGGTCGGCTCGTCCAATATTAACAGCTTGGCATTTTGGTGAAGTGCTCGGCAAATCTCCAAAAGCTGTTTTTCTCCCGGCTTCAGTGAGGATACCAATTCAACAGGATCGATATCAATACCGAGACTTGAAAACAGTTCTTTGGTTTCCTCAATCATTTGCGTCTTTTTTAACACGCCAAAGCAATTCTTTATTTCACGGTTGAGAAAAACGTTTTCATATACCAGAAGATCATTGATTACACTGAGCTCCTGATGAACGAAGGCAATCCCTGCCGCCTGCATTTGCCGTATAGACGGAAGAACGTAGCTTTTTTCGTCAAATTCAATTTTGCCTTTGTCGGCATGAATAACTCCCGTTAAGATATTCATCAAGGTTGATTTTCCCGCGCCGTTTTCACCGAGCAGGGCGTGAATTTCTCCACGTTCAACATCAAGATGTGCATCTGTCAGAGCATTGACTCCGCCGAAAGACTTATATATACCTTGCATATGTAACAGATTACTCATGCAACAATCTCCTAACATCAGTTTTTACGCTTTTGTCCTCTTACTTAGCGTGTCCCGTAAATCCTTCGTATTGGCTCACGTTGTTCTTATCTACGATCCATACGGGCTCATACTTGCCGCTGCCGACTTCATAAGTCCAGTTGCCGTCAAGATAATCCACCATATATCCAACGACGTTCATCATCATCTTCGGAGAGAAATAGACGGACATCATATCATCAAAATATGTGGTGGCAATAGCGGATTGCGAGGATGCTCCGCTTATCACGTCGTATAATTCCTGCATACCTCCGATTGCGGAGATATAAACGTCCATATTGGCAAGATCGTTCTTCGTAGCATCGGACAGCGAATTACCTTCAAGCAACCGCATAACGCCAAACGTCATTTCATCATCCATCGAATAGATAAACAGCTTACCGCCGTTACTTTTCGCATCAGCCGTAATATCAGTCAGCTTTTGCTCCAAATAGTCGTAGGCACCGTCCGCGCTCCAATTACAAACGACCTTGTAATCGGCGCACAATGCGTCTATTTCCGCTTGAGACCAAATCTTATTCGTCTGATAAGTCTGCTTCGTATGCTCATCATAATATGACAGCTCGCCCTTTAAGAATTGTTCAAAGCCTTCCTGACGGCGCGTGCAGACCGTACCGTTATCACCGATCAGCGTAATCATCGTATCTCCGGGGAGCATTCCTTTTTGCTGGAGCCAATATGCAATTCCGGCTCCGCACTGCCAATTGTCACCCGAGGCATTCAAAATAGCATATTTGTCGGGACCTTCAATGATTCGGTCAAACGATATAAACGGAATGTTATTTACGATTAAGGCTTCCTGTCCGGCTTTTGCAGAGTCCTCCAACGCGAAGAAGACGACACCGGCAGCGTCGCCATTCGCTATGATCATTTGAACCAGATCGACCTGCTCCTCGCCCGTAGACGCGGGCATATAAACTGCCTTATACTTTCCCGCAGCGTTGATCTCGGTTGCTTTTTGTTCGGCATACGCTCCCGCCTGAGCAGTCCAACCGTGATCGGGCGTAGGTCCTAAAATGTATATGGTTTTGGCGTCTTGATTTACACCGCAGCCCGTTAGGACGGATAATCCCATAACGGCGATCAATACAAGAGCTAATATCTTTTTCATACGGCTCTCTCCCCGATATCAATCATAAAATTCTATCCATATTGTTTCGCATAAAAGCCAGTGCTTTTGCGTGAACAATCTTTGCATTTATGTAAGACATACCCATCATTTCGGCAATCCGCTTGAGCGTAAAGCCCTTGTAGTAATGCAGGATGATCAAATCCCTCTCCCGTTCGGAGAGCAATTCAAGAGTATCCGCAAGACAATCAAGAAGCTCGTCGTTTACAAGCGAATCATCGGGAAGCATATCTATCCCGATTTCGTCCGAAAATTCGATATGTATTTTTCTCTTCTTAAAATAATCAATAACCGTGTTTCTCGTAATCGTGTAGATCCACGTAGATAACGACGCTTTTGAAGGATCGAAGCTGTCGATCCTTTGATAGACCTTCAAAAACACCGTGGAAACGGTATCCTCTACGTCGTGCTCGTTTGCGAGCTTACCTCTTACGTAGGCGGTTACTTTGTCCTTATAATCAAGATATACTTTATCTTGGTCTATATTCGTAACACTACTCATCGTCCGTGTCACCGTCTTTTTTGAGCTTGCTTTGGTCGTCGGCTTCTCCCGCCGCGCTGACAAGCTCCAGCATATCATCCGAAAGCGGAGCGGCGTTATAACGGCTTTCCGTATCCGCGATCATATCTGCTATTCTTTTGTTGTTTGCAAAGCGCTGATAATCAAAAAGCCGTTTTAACGTTTTTTCCATAGTTATTTCTCCATCGGGCTTCTGTTCGTCCACCCATTCATAAGTGTTTCGATTTTTTCGTAATATCCCTTGCCGAAAAACAGACATTTCGCAAGGTCAACGCCCATCTTGTCTCCCGTGAGCGTTAATGCGATCGCGCGGCATCCTCCAGCACAATGCTTGAAGTACGGGCAATTTCCGCACTTTGGATTGACTGCGGCAAGCTCACCTACCGTCGTGCAAACCTCGGAAAGATACCGTCCGCACTGCAAAAGACTCTGTAAGCCGTCGCTCTTTACGTTACCGAGGATATCACCGTGCGCCTCGTAATATCCCGACATTTGCATACAGGGATATACGTTGCCGCTTGCCGCAACTGCGATCATACCGCGATTGCCGCGACACACGGGAATCGAATCACGGTATTCACCGATCCCGCATTCTATCGGGCGCATACGGTAGGAGCGGCTGTTCGGGAATATCGACATAAACTGCCAAATGTCGATATTCATTTGATGCTTGTCCGCAATATACGCCTCTGCAAATGCAAGCATACGGTCGTAGTATTCGTCAAGCTCAAGAGTCGCACCTTTTGCATTTTCGTTCCATCTTGGAACCTCGGTCGTGCGAATGATACGCATTTCATACACACCTATTTCGTCAAGCAGCTTGGCGGTGGGGAGCATAGAATCGATATTTCGTCTGTGTACGTTGGTCTGTACCTTCACGCGAAAACCGTTGTCAACGCAGAGCTTGATGGCACGAAGCGCGTCTTCCTCAGCTCCTTTGCGGTTGCGTAGCCAATCGTGGTGTCCGAGTCCGTCAAAGGAGATTTTAATAAGAGGATAGCAGCCGATGGCTTTCATTCGGTCAAGAGCCTCCTGCGTGATATAAAACCCGTTGGTGTTAAGCTCCTCCACGAACATATTGCGCCGATAGATGCCCTCGATGATCTCAAAGAAATTCTTGTGGCACATGGGTTCACCGCCCGTAATGGTAAATGAGTTGATGCCGCACGCCTGCGCCTCGTCGAGCAGCTTCTCGGCTTCTTCAAGCGAAAATTCGCTCATCAGCGGAGAGTTGTCCGAGGCGTTGAAGCAATGCAGACAGTTATAGTTGCATTTGCCCGTGATCATCCAGTTCATT
>JAZNCE010000089.1:0-6886 GCA_045587385.1 Eubacteriales bacterium | reverse complement strand
ATAAACCCGCAGGTCAAAAGCAGACCAACGGCGTGCATATCTACATAGCTGCGGATGAGTTTATGGGGCTTTGCAGAAAGGTATCATGCGGTGAGTTCAGATTTATGGTTCAGACCAAAAAGAAGAACACTGATAAAACGACTCTTTACCAAAGCCTTGGCGGAACGTCCGCAGAGAAGCTAAAAGCTCAGAACAGGACTCGCCCGGATGGAATGAGTCTGTCGCGCACCTTGAAGATTATGATTGCTGACAGGTCAGATCTGCTGCTTGTGGCGGATAGCGGTCCAGGCGAGACGACCGAAAAGGGCCTTATAACCCCTAAGTTTGGTAGCAAGCCTGAGAATCACGTAACGGTGAGCATGACGCTTGATACCTTTGGAGAGCTCATTCTTGCGACGCAGGCACATTATCAAGCATGGCTCAACGCTTGGTATATGGGCGGATGTAAAACGATACAACCGAAGAGCTATACTCAAAAGCAACAGCAAACAGCGGCAACAATCACACCGTCACCCTCACAGACTCAGTTCGTTCCCGAAGCATCATTCGGCATCGGACTTGCTAGTGGAGATGATGATCTACCGTTCTAAAACGGACAGTTAACACCACGGCGGCAGGAAGTAAAATCCCTGCCGCTTTCTGTTATCAATTAGTTGAAAAACATCGCATTTTATGGTATAATATGTTGTAAAGATGTTGATATGGAGAATTATATAATGTTATATGCTTGTGATGCTTGCAGATTCTTGTTTGAATCTGATGAGAAAAATATAATTCAATGCCCTGATTGTGGCAAGAAAAAGGTTCGAGTTGCTAACACAGACGAAATAAAGGAATTTGAAAGCCGAGTATTGGAGGAAGATGATGAATGATTCTCAAACAGCATGGGAGAACCTAACTCCAGAAGAGAAGCATAAGCAGCTCTTCCTTAAGCAAAAGAAGACATTGGACCTGTTCCTTGAACGCAATGCTATCTCGAAGGCACAGTATGATAAAAGCCTCGGAGATCTCGTTGAAAAGATGGGAATGCAAAACGTCGTGGAAGGATGACCGTTATGTTTAATTATAGAATTGCAACCCAAGATGATTTAGAGAAAATATGGGCTAAGGATATCGCTCAAAACCAAGGCGAAGAATGTTGGGTTCGTTGGCGAGAACAGTACTTGGAATATAACAGACTTGGAAAGGCTGTCACTTTTGTGGTGCTTGTAAAAGAAGAACCGGTTGGTCAGATTACTATTCTGTTTTCGCCGGAGTGTTCTGCCGTTAAAGATAGACCTATGTTGTGCAATGGTATTAACATAGCAAATATGAATGCTTTTAGGATTGAAAAGAAATATGAGGGGCAAGGACATATTTCGAGGCTCGTAAAGATGGCGGAGAATTTTGCTAAGAATAAAGGGGTTTCTTATCTGACAATAGGTTGCGAGGCCAAAGAAAGTCGCAATTTGGCAATATACTTGCACTTCGGATATACTGAGTTTATAACCAGTATAGTTGAGAATGATGAACTTGTGCTGTTTTATGGCAAGAAACTCTAATAATCGTTTATGAGGAAATATGAATGAAGAGATATGATAATCAAAGGTGCGAGATTAACCTGGATCTTCTGAAAAACGACGAGTATTGCTTTTTCGTTTTATCAAGAATTCTGCAAGGAGAATGTCGTTTAACAATCACTGACAACAAAAGAATTATTGTTTGCCATTCCTGTGATCCGTATCCGGTTTGGATATGGCTTCCTGATGATGCGACCGTGGAAGAAATGGAGCAGGCATATGTAATTGCTAGGGATCACTTCGATATTGAAAATCACAGATTTAATATGAAGTATTCGTTAGCAGAATATATTATCAGGAGAGCTACGGAAGATGGCTTATCTCTAAAAATTGCTATCAATATGTTGGCATACTCTTGTCCTAATCCAATAGAACCCACGAAAAAGGTCAATGGAAGGTGTGTACCTGCAACGAGTGAAGATGTTGAACTTGTAGCTTCCTATATGGATACGTTCCACATAGATTGCAAGGTTGACATAATGAGTAAAGAGCGGTATAGAGAAAAGGCAAAAGAACTCATTGAAGATGGTAGATTGTTCTTCTGGCTCGATGGCGACGATAAGGTGGCGATGTGCTCTTACGGCATTTCCGGAGAAAAGGGAAGCATTAATAATGTTTTCACTCGCACTGATATGAGAAGAAAAGGTTATGCTGCCAATATCGTTTATCAGGTAACAAAGATTGTTGAAGAGCAAGGAAAACTCCCCGTGTTATATACCGATGCCGATTATGCTGCATCAAATGCTTGTTATGAAGGAATTGGTTATATAAAGCAAGGCAGTTTATGTACTCTTGAACGAAAATGAAGAGAGGATTATTTCAATGATTTATACTGCATTAACGAAAAAAGCTTTACGACTTTGCTTTGATGCGCACAAGGAGCAAACGGATAAAACAGGTATGCCATATGTGTTTCATCCCTTTCATTTAGCAGAGCAAATGACAGATGAAATCTCAACGGTATGTGCTTTGTTACATGATGTTGTAGAGGATACTGATTATACCTTAGAGGATCTTGCTGAAATGGGATATCCGCAAGAGGTAATAGACGTACTACAGTTGCTTACCCATAATCCCGATGTGCCTTATTTTGATTATGTAAAAGCAATTTCTGTAAATCCTATTGCAAAGCAAGTCAAATTGGCAGATCTTGCGCACAATAGCGACCTTTCGCGTATGGATGAAAGCGAAATTGATGAATGGGCGATGGCAAGAACAGAAAAGTACAAAAAGGCTATTGAGATGCTTTCGGAATGACTTTATTTTAAGAAAGGCACAGTTTGAATTATGAAACAACTTCGATATAAGACGAGAGGAAATTCACTTCCCACAGGAAAGCCATATGTTTATTTTTGTGCGCACGAAAAGGATTTTTCTATTTTTTTTGATCGCATTACAGAAAAAATACTGAAAGTTACAAATTGTGCCGTATTTTACGATGACGGAACGGGAGATGTTTGCGATGAAGAAACGCGATTTTCCGATTTGCTTAGGATGAAGCTTTTTGTTTTACCTGTTACGACTCGATTTCTTTGCGATGAAACAAGCCGGGCGATGGTAGAGTTTCGCTTTGCTGTAGATCATCATATACCTGTTTTGCCAATCCTTCAAGAAAGAGGAATTGAATTCAAGTTTAACGAAATCTGCGGGGAGATGCAGATGATATCCGAAGTATCTTCTGACGATACCGAAATTGGATTTGACGAAAAATTAAAAAAGTTTTTATCTGCTATACTTATAGGTGATGAGCTTACGGAAAAGGTGCGTGCGGCTTTCGATGCATACATATTTTTGAGTTATCGAAAAAAAGACCGTAAATACGCGCAGGAACTTATGCGTCTAATCCATAAAAATGAGTTTTGTCGTGATATTGCAATCTGGTATGATGAGTTTCTCACACCAGGAGAGAATTTTAACGACGAAATTGCAGCGGCACTTGATAAGAGTAAGATATTTGCTCTTGCGGTTACTCCTAATTTAATAAACGAGAAAAATTATGTGATGGATATCGAATATCCGATGGCGAAAAATGCGGAGAAGCCTATTCTTCCGGCAGAAATTGTTCCTACAGATCAAGAAGTGTTAAAACAGTATTATGAGGCAATTCCGGAAGTTGTGGACGCACATAATCCCGTAGCACTTTCAGAAGCGTTGATGAAAGTGCTTGAAACAATTGCGATAAGAGAAAATGATGCATCTCCCGAACATAATTTTTTTATAGGGCTTGCCTATCTATCGGGTATTGATGTTGAAATTGATAGAGAACGTGCTCTAGCATTAATAACATCCTCTGCGGAGGCAGGACTTCCGGAAGCCATTGAAAAACTTGCTTCAATGTATGAACATGGAGAATCTGTTGAATATAGCAGTAAAGAAGAATTAAAATGGCGTCTAAAACTCATAGATGTGTTACAAGAGGCATATGAAAAATCTAACGATATTAGTGACGGTATTCGTCTTTTGAACGCAATGTGGGCGGTAAGACAGAATATTAATTATCCCAATGACGAAAAAGTGAAGGTTTGCGAGTGTGCGCTTGAGATTGCAAAGCAACTATGGAATACATTTAATACTCCGCAGGCTGAACGATTCATCGGGATTTCATATGATAATCTTGCCGAGACATTAGCTTATGTAGGAAGGTTGGATGAAGCTGAGGCGCGTTTCAAAGAAGAACTTGACTTTGATAAACAACTTGTTGCCAAATATGGTACTCATCTTTATTTAAGAGATCTTACTTGTACTTACGCTTCGATCGGAAAGTTCTATCGCCTCTCAAAGAGAGATTATAAAACTGCAGTATATTATTATGAACAAGATGTTGAAATTGCTGAACAGCTTGCTTGCGATGATGCTAGCGAACAGTCACTTCGTGATCTTGCTCATACATACAAAGCACTTGCAGAACTTTGTGACAAACTTTCGCGCCTTGACGATGCTGAACTTTATTATCAGAAATTAATAGCAGTTCGCGAACGACTTGTAAAGGAAAGCGGAAGAGAGAATGCGTCAAGTCAGCTAGCTTCGGCACATTTAGAATTTGCACGTTTTTATGAAGAACATGAGCGTTTGTTAGAAGCGGAAAATGAGTACCTTTTGAATTTGCAATTAATTAGAGAAACTGCAAATACGACAAAGGCAGCAGAAGATGAAGCGTCGCTTGATTTAGCTATTTCACAACTTATTGATTTTTACATAAAAATCAATAAACCTTCATCTGCAATTTCTTATGGCGAAGAGTTAATTCGTGTTGCCGAGAGATATGCGTATTCTGAGTTTAGTTATTTCAATCAGATACCAGGCCATGCAATTTCCAGTGCTTACAAAAAGAATGCGGAAATTTTCGAGGCACTTGGAGAATGGGAGAAAGAATTGCATTTTCTTCGCAAGAGAGTCGAAAACGGTGAAAATATTGCCGAAAAATATCATTTGTCTTATTTTAGTATGGTCTCTATGGACTATATGGATCTTGGAACAAGATATTATCAAAATGAACTTTATGAGGAATCGGAACAATGTTCTCGAAAACAGCTTTACTGCAGTGTTATGGTGGCTCGAAAAATAAGTTTATTTGACGGACTGCAAACGTTGAGGTATGCTTGTGATGAACTTGCGTACATACTTGATAAGAGAGGCAAGATTGATGAAGCAAAACAATATAGGTCCTGGGGGGAAACCGTTTCAGGAGTGCTTGCTGACAGCACAAAGGAAATGGTTAAATGGGGAGAATTTGCCATATTGTGTCTTGAATACGCTGACGGTTGTGATGCGGATGAACGTAATGAATGGCGTTGGCGAGTTCTTGAATTTTATGAATTAATGCTTAAAGTAGCCCCAGACATGACGCAATACCAGGATTGTATTGATAAACTGCGTACTGAACTCGAATAATATTGTTTCTGGGGGTGTCACAATCTTGGCACAAAGTTGGCAGAGTTTTGCCGATGACAAGTAAAAGAAAATATGTTATAATGATATCGTCAAAAAGTGGGACTTGTAGCAGGTTCCACTTTTTTTGCATTCAAAAAACAAATCATAAAAGGAGGAAAAAGAAATGATCAAATGCAAGAAATGTAAGAACCCATTACCTGAAACAGCGCACTTTTGTCCGAACTGCGGTTTGGAGCGCAATCCTGACGGCAAGAGGCGCAGGAAGAAAAAACGAAATGAGTCTGGGGAGAAAGAGATTCTAAATCAGACCGATTTCGGAAACTACTATGATGACATTATCCCCGAAGACGCCGATGACTTAAAGAACAGGAAGTCGGATAACAGCCTTGTTCTGAAGTTCGTTCTTCTTGGATTCGGAGTCACAGTCGTGTTGGCAGCGTGTATTACGCTGCTTATTTTGTTTGGGGAGGGGACGCTATGAGAGAAGAATTCAAACGCCTTCCCAATGTGCTTAAAAAGAATATTCTGTGCAGAATCGGTCTGGGGCTTGGCTTCCTGACCGTTTTTGTTTTGATGTGTATCTTTGTTGAGCATCTCGTATTTGCAATTGCTCCCGCAGCCTTCGCTATGTTTTCGCTTATGGAGGGAATCGGTATGCTATTCCGATGTCTTGGAGGTGACTATGTTGAACTTTCCGGGGTTTGCACCGAGGTGAACAAAAGTGCGGTCCGCAGAAGAACGAAATATATCGTTATCGAAACTTCTCGTGGAGCTGTAAAGTTGCCCATCAGAATGAAGCCGAAGGCAATTAAGGAAGGAGACAATGTTGTGATTTACGTACCCGATCACGCATCCGTGTACGATTACAACGGAAATATGGTCGTATGTGAGTTTTATGCGATCGAAATAAAAAGATAAAGAAAGGAAAAAGTATGAATAAAAAGAAAGTCGGTATCTATATTAGGGAAACAAAACGCTTTATTGCAGATGACAAATACTTGCGGAATTTGCTAAGTTGTGTTGAATCACGAAAAGATTGGGAACTTGTAAAGGTTTATCGTGATATGGATCACGGTTATTATCCTCACCTGCCTGAACACATGAAAGAAATGATTGAAGATGTTGCAGAAGGAAGATGCGAAATCATTCTCATAACCCATCTTGGTATTTTTGGTGAGAACCGAAAATTTAAGATAAAGGATAAAATTTTGCAGAGAGGGGGTCAGGTGGTGTATTATCATAAAGAAAAAATTCCAAAGAAAAACAAGGGAATGCCCATAGCCGACAACGCTGGGTGTGAGGAACTCGCAAATGCAATCATTATTCAGGCTTGTAAGGATTATAAAAGTGCATACATACGTTATTTGCGCAGATACGGAACTCCTGATCGTCTTGATCCGGAGCTTGCTGAGCTTGAACGCTTCTTCCGTTCGGAT
>JAZNCE010000088.1:0-2968 GCA_045587385.1 Eubacteriales bacterium | reverse complement strand
TTTTACTCCTTTCAGGGAACCTCGAAAAACGGGTTTCCCATGTTGAAATGTACGATTCAACGGCTGATTATCAGCCGCTTTTATGCAAACGGATTGCACAAAAATACAACCGAAATAATACCGAAGGCCACACCAATCCATTGCTTTACGGAAAGCCGTTCCTTGAACAGCAGTACGGCCGCCAAGGTGGTAAGCACAAGACCTCCGCCATTGACAATCGGGAAAAAGATGGCGCTATCCATGACCCCCGATAGATAGAGATTAAACTTGTTGTTTACAGCTACGCAAGCACCGTTTATTACCATAATTCCAATCAGAAGCCAAATCAGCTTTGTGCTCTTGTTCCACTTTTCTTTCTCGTCTGTAGACAGACCTTCGCGCCGTTTCAGCAATAGAGCGAAGATTGCGCAAAAGACCGCCGATGAGACAAAAGCGATGATCAAAAATGCGTTTAGCTCATTGCGGTATTCAGAGCTTTGGTGTACCTTCTGCATAACGCCGATACCGCCCGTTGCGGCAAAGGCTATAAGACACAGAAACAGCCATTTTACATTTGCCTTTTTTTCACCGTTGTCGCTTTTTGCGGCAAGAATAAAGCTCACCAGCATCAGTACGATTCCCACGATCTGCGCCCACCCTAAGCTCTCGTCAAAAAACAATACGCCTGACAGAGCGGATATCAGTGTGGAAAAAGAGATGATAACCGAGGTGTAGGACATCGGTCCGACTTGCAAAGCGGCAATATTCGTGATTCCTTGAAGAGCTGTAATGGCACCAAACACAATGCCGAGTAGGACTGTAAATGCAGATGCAGAACCAAAACCTCCCCAACACAGTAGAACTACGGCTGCGGTCAAACAACTGACAGCGTTGAACCAAAAACCTCCCGAAAGCTTCGTGGTTTCTTGATCGGTGTAGTACTTTTTCGTAATACCTCCGCCGAGAGCCGCAGCCAGAGATAAGATCAGTTTCGTCGGTATGCTCATATCTTCTTCACCCATAAAAGCTTGGCAGTGCGAGGTGCTTCAAATCGAAGCGTTACGACTCTGTCGGTTACGCTTTCCTCACGGCTGTCCTCGTCGGTAACGGTATATCTGTCGGCTCCACTTGCAAACGGCAGGGATACTTCAAGCAGATCCCCTGCGCAATTTTCCTGACGGAACGCCAATATGACACCGTCTTCTCGGTCGGGATCATAGTAGCAGAAGGCGGTGAAATCGGCGGTATCCTGCTCCCCGTGCCTTGGCGTCAGGGTATAAAACTCTTTGAGCAGATACGGGGCTACCCGTTTCCATTCCCGGAGTCCAAATCGGAGCATATCGAAATTTTGCTCTGCGTCATATACGAACTGCGAATCCACGTTCAACGCAGGAAGATAGGACGCGCGCCAAACGTAAGGATCGCTGATGCCCGTGGGCGCAAGCTGTGACAGCTTTTCTTTTGTGTTCGCTCCGCAGAACGGGATCCATTTGTTAAAAGAGGTGGTCATGGAAAGCCGAAGTGCTGTGCTTGTTCTGTCGCTGTCGCTCCGAAGGAGCGGAACACCTCGGCGCATGGATTCGAGATCGTTTCTTCCGCCGCCTCCTGCACAGGAATCAACGAATCCGCAACCGCCATAAGAAAGCGTACAAGCGATAATGTCATCCCACATTTGATAATGACCGATGATAAACTTGGATTCTGTGATACCGTATCGGTTCTCACCCTCCAGACTGTCAAGATGCTGCCACAGCGTTGATGCGTTACAGTTGTTATCCTCTCGATACATCTCCACCTTATTTCGGCGAAGCATCTTACATATACGCTCCGTCGTCCACTTACGGCACGCGGGATCTCCGATATTGTTGGAGATGGTTGCTTCTCCATCTACACGAATTGCCCAGTCTATGTTGTAGCCGTAGTTTTTGGCAAGACTTTCGGGATCGGTAACGCGCTCAGGTTCAAACCAGACCAGCGTTTTCATGCCGTGCTCCCGCGCAAAATCCGTAGACTCGAGAAAGGTTTGATCGGGCCATTTGCGGGGATCCAGCTCCCAGGTTCCGACCGTATCCCACCAATCGTGTCCCGGCACGTAAGATTCGGCACTTGTACCGTCCGGGCAGACATACCATCCCGCGTCAAACCATCTGAAATCTACCTTTGCGTCTTCGGCAATCATTTTTTTCAAAGAAGGACGCCACGTGGTATGGCACTCGGATATACTTCCGTCCGAATTTGGCAGTCCCGTATCATTGGAAAGACAGCAGGTGGAGAAAGGCTCAAGATAACGGCCGCTCGCATCCGCCTTCGGCATATTATATCGGATAAACCAATCACGCCAGAAATTTGCGGCGTAATGCTCGTCTCGCACCGTATAAGGAGCGAGTACAAACAGTGCGGTGCGTATTTTTTCGCCGGGCTTCAAATATGTTTTCAACCCGTTGACCGAGGAGGCGGTATAGGTCGTCATGTCACCGATCGATGAAAAGGAGGCCTTCCACGTTCCCGCCCAACCAATGGCGAGCATCGCGCCTCCGTCACCGTATTCCAAATTGAAGTAAGGAAAATTGACGTGCGTCGCCCGTCCCGAGTCCGACGAAAACTCTGCCGGAGCCTGGTGCAGATCGATGCTATACGGGCGATATTGGTTGATGTGATCTCCCAAAATACCCTTCAAAACAGGATTTTTGCCTTCAAAAGATAACTCCGCTTTCAACTCTTGGATCACGCCGCTGCTCTTGTCCGAAGTGTTTTCAAGCCATACCGTCCACTCGGTGATGCCATGGGAGAAATAGTGCGTAAGGATCAACGTGACCTCAAGGGTATGTAAAAACAAAAACCTAAAAGTTTGCGTTTCTTTCTCATCCGATCGTATGGAATCCTTGCTTATAAGCGTAAAATGCTCGGGCGAAAAGCCTTGATATTTCCTACCATCGTAAACAAATGAAAACGGCATATTCGACAGATCGGCAGACAGCGTGCGATACTG
>JAZNCE010000087.1:0-28542 GCA_045587385.1 Eubacteriales bacterium | reverse complement strand
AAATATTTGCTCGCGCAAAACTGCGCAGCACCCTCCGGCGTTGTATTTTTTGATGGATTTTGTCAAAGCGAGGCGAAGCAAGATACGCATCTTGCAAGACGAGATTTGGCGAAAGACGCGAAAAATACTCGCCGCAGGGCGTATGAGTTCGGCTCTCTTCGGCTATTGTATCACATAATGAGCACAATGTCAAGACTTTTTGCGTTTTTCGACCAAAGAGTTCAGAAGGTAGTTTGCACCAACCTCGCCTGCTTTGCCCTGATTGTAGATGTGCTGCGCGAGCACCTCGGAAATCTTTTGCTCGTACTCATCGGCTTTTGCGAACAGCTCGTTTGCAACCGCGCGGCACTCCCCTACGCGATCCTTGTCGATCGAAACGCCGACAACGTCACGCAGCGTGATCTCCACAGGTGTCAAGCCGATCTTTTCCCAGTTGGGGTTCATGCACTTGATCTTGGTATTGACAAAGATCGCGGGGCGACGGGTTGCAAAGCAGTATTCCAGCGCAATACCCGACCAGTCGGTGATCAGCAGATCAGCGGAGTAGACCGAGCGGTTGGCAGTAAAGTCCAGCTCAAAGGTCAGCCCGTCACCGACAAGGTGCGCATATTTGTCCACGATTGCCTGCATGCGCGCACCGTAACGCTTGACGTATTCGGGGTGCGGACGCACGGTCACGTGGTAATCATCACAATAAAGCGCGTCGATCAATCCGTCAATAACGGAGTCCAAGAGGTTATCCTCCTGCCAGGAGGGCGCGATCAGAATTTCCTTGCGGTCGCGACTGACATGGTTAGCTCTCTCCTGCTCGCCCGCCTCGATCAGCTTATCCGCCAAGGGATAGCCAAACTCCACCAGCTTCTTTTCGGGCAGCCCATACACCTGCTCGGTGGCTCTGATCTCGGCTGCCGTGTGAGGACCGACGCAGAAAATGGTATCGAATGCATCCAGCGCACCCTCGCGGAAGCCCATGTGCACGCTCATCATATCGTGGGGCACGTACACGTACTCCATATCCTTTTTCATGATCGAACGCTTGATATAATACTTATCAAGATCGGGGGTGGTCATGACCATGATGTCCGCCTCGCAGCGCATCATCAACGGGATCATCTTTTTCAGACCGATATAGTAAGGCTTGATGCGCGGTTGCTTTTCGGCAAGCGCAAAGATCGCATCGTCGGGGTCGTTGGTCACGTAGTGAATGGTGATATTGGACTTGGCAAGCAGCTGCTCGATCACAGCCTCAAAATACTTGTAAAAACCGCTCTTTTCGGAGTAGATGACCAAGTGCTTATTGACTATCTTGAAGAAACGCTTGTAGTCCTTCTTTTCTCTTGCACGGTTGATCTTATAGTTGGGATCCTTTTTCTTATCCTCCAACGCTTCCACCTCGGCAAGTGCTGCGCGGCTCTTTTCCAAAGCGTCGTAATCGACGTACTTTTTGGGATTGATGAGGGCGTTGAGCGCATACATCTGCAAGATTGAGAACACGTTGCTGGCTACCCAGTACCAAGCAATGCCCGCAGGCACGCCAAGACCGAGGTAGAGCGAGATACCCACCGACAAAATGGTCATCCCGTACTGGGAGAGCTTGCCCTGCTCGTGCTGCAGCACGTTGGAAAGGTTCTGTGTAAAACACATCAGCCAAGCGGACACGCCTGCAATGATGGGCATGAGAATGTAAATACCCCACGCCGCTGTAGGAATGACGGACAAATTAAAGCCAAGGAACGAACCCTCGAACGCACGCACTGCGCTAAGATCCACACCGGGATACGCATAAGCGGCATTTTGCTTGATCAGCTCGATAAGCTGCAGCTGATACGAGGATTCCTCGGTATTCAGCCCAAAGTTGGATGCCATGGCGGCAATGGCTTCGGGATCAATGGCAAGCAGGTAATCAAGCGGGTGATAAATGATCTGCACGACACCCAAGAGCAGCACGATCTGCGCTGCAAGCGGGATCAGCGAGAGCAAGGGGCGGTAGTTGTGCTTTTTGTAAAGCTCCGCCTGCTTGTCCGCAATGGTATCGTTATCACCGTAGTGGTTGACCTTGAGCATATTCAGCTCGGGCTGGATCTTGACCATCTGAATGGAATTTTTATGGATCCAGATCGAAAGTGGCAGCAGCACCAGCTTGGTTGCCAGGGTGAACAGAATGATGGCAACACCGTAGTTATCCACCAGCTGCCAGCACCACTTCATCAGATACCCAAGCGGGATACAAATATAGTACATAATGGCGTCCATAAATTACTCCTTATCAGTCATAAATGCTCTTACCAAGCTCGGTACGGCTCACAATTGTCCAGTTGGAAAAATCCTTGCCGTTACCGCGGATCTCGTACTCAATGTTCTCGTATACCGTCTTGCCCGCCTCGTTCTTGTAGGAACGCTGAAACATATGCGTGCGCACCTGCTCTTCGCCCTCGGGCACTTCATATACGGTAGGTGTATCGGTTGCAATGCCGCAAGCCTCCTTGATGGTGGCAAGCACGTTATCCACGTCCAGCTGTGCGTAATTGTTGACGATCTCGCCCGTGGCAACGCCCGCAGGCTTGACCAAGAGAGCTGTCACGTAAGCGTAGCTGGGCATTCTGGTATCCGAGCCGATGCTTGCGTGGTCACCCGTAATGATAATGGTAGAGTTCTCGTAAACACCCAGACGCTTCATCTCGGCAATATAACGGGAAATGACCTTGAAGCTCTGCGTCATGACGTTGACGGTACTGTTCTTGAGCCCGTCGGGATCCCCCTCGGGCAGCTCGTTGAAATCGGAATCGTAGATCGTGGACTTGTGGCAGCCGTCGATATGAATGAAGGAATAGCCCTTATCGCTCTCGCGCAGGGTGAAATCGTCCTCGGTCAAATCGCCATAGGTCTTTTTCATGTCGGTCGAGAAGATATCATACGTCATATCATACTCTACGTACTTGTCAAAGGTGGGCGTGCTGATGTTGCCTACCAAGCCCTGTGCGCAGAACGGCAGATAGCGGTACAAGGACAGACGGATCATATCAAGCGAGAGCGATGCGTTCTGCAAAATGCGGTAAGAAACCTTACCGGAAAGGTTCTCGGCATAGCCGCTCATATCTCCCGCATCCTCGTAACAGTAGTAATCATCGGTATAGATGTTGACGTCAAAGCCATTGTTCTTGATGTCCATCAGGTGATCGGAGTTCTTGTACGCATGCGTCATATAGTCGTCGTGCGACATGGAAAAATCCGTTTCCACACCGGTCATGACGTGCAAAGCACCCGGGAAGGTTCTGGGGTATTTGGTGATATAGTCGGCAAAGTAGGTAAAGCCTTCAAGCTCGTCAAAGATCTCGGGGCAATCACGCATTGCCACGTCGTAATACTCGTAGTCAAAGCGATCCACGATAAAGACGATGACGTTTTGCTCCTTTGCAAGGGTGTCAAGATTTTTGACCGTCAGCACCTGCTCACCCTCCTTGATCTCCACCAAAGCCTTATCACCGTACACGTCGGTGGTCAGCGAAAGAGTTGCAAACGAGATCAGCGAAGAGCCCAGCACCGCCACCAATGCCACGATCGAGATCAGACGCACGGTATCACGGTATTTATCCAAAAGCAGCATCACGGCAACACTGCCGCCAACGATCAGCAGCCAGATCGCGGTATTGACAAAGATCTTTCCCGCGCCCAACGCATCGGCTGCGCCGTCCCCCTCCAGCGAGGTCATGCCCATGGAAAGGAAGTTGCCCTGCAAGAATAACATAAAGGAAATACCGAACACAAGACCGTACGCCACGTCGAACGCGCGTCCGCGCAGCAGCATGAGCACCGTGCCCACGACGGCTGCAATGGCAGCGGCGATCACGATGCACAAAAGCCAGAAGTCACCCAGCGCAAATTTGAACTGGTCGATGTTGTTACCGAATATTTCAAAAGGCCCGAAAAAGCACACCATAAAGGGTGCGATCAGCGAGAGCATGATCACGGGCAGTATCTTTTCCTTGGTTGTAAAGCCCTTGTACGCGGGCTTTTTTTGCGTTTTTTCCATATATTTCACATCCGTTTCAAAATTTTTCTTCTTTATTATGATTGTTAGCCATACGTAGATTGATTATATCACAAGTGCGCATGTTTGTCAACTAAAAAGCTCATAAAACAAGGAAAGTGACGGCATCTAAAGACACCGTCACTTATATAGACGACAAATTTTCAAAAATGTTCCGTGGAAACGGAAAATTTTTATCCTCTTGTGATGATATTGATCTTGACGCGATCCTTGGAGAGGCAAAGCACCTCACGCGGCAACGCCAAAACGTGGGTATATCCTGCGGGCAAGGATGCGTTGAGCACAAAGCTCTCAGAGTCATACTTCCATTCCAGCGCGATCAGACCGTCGGGAGTTTCGTGTGTGCCGCGTGCCCAGCGCAATCCGCAGACGTGCGGCGCGATCAGGATCGTGCGCTCCCCTTCTCCGCGTGCGTCAAAGGAAGGGATCCCAAGTCCCAGCACGTCACGCACAAGGTGCACGCCCGCGTGTGCGGCAAAGCCGTGGCAGCGAGACGAGGTATCGATCATGGCATTCTCCCACAGCGTGCCCGGTCCCTCGGTCAGTTGCGGCATATAGATCGCCAGCATGTCCTCATACATCTTATCGTACGCGCCAAGGCGGCAAAGCATATCAAGTCTGATGCAAAGTCCGATGAACAAGTTACTCGTGCCAACCATGGGATCCTTGACGTAAACGGGTGCGGGGCCCATCTTTTCGATAATCGTCCGCTCAAGCTTGGGCGCTTCGCCCTTGTCAAACAGACCGCTCCACATTGCCGTGAACATAGCTGCCTCGCTCAGCTTGCCGTTCGCATGCAAATTTCCTTGCTCGTCCACGCCAAAGCTATCGGGGATATATTTAAGCTCGGATATGTTGCCGTTGCCGATAATGGCAGCACGCAAAATCTTGCGCACGGCAGCTCCCATACTGATCCATTCGGGCTTATCAAATGCGCGACCCAGTCTTACCAGCATATAGCCGTAAAGGGCGTTTGCAGCCGTGGACACGGGCTGATTGTTCTCGCCCCAATTGGACTGCGACCAGTCAATAAACAGCCAGGGCAGGTTTTCGAGAAGACCGCTCTTGCCCACGAAATCGCGCGTTCCATTGACAAACGCTTCCACTCTTGCGGCAAACTCATCACGGAACGCTACGTCACCCGTGCGCAAAATATACTCCGCAATCTCACAGCCCAGCCAGAGCGACCATGTGGTAATACCCGTCATATCCTTGTAAGAGGGCTTGCATGCGGGATAGACCTCGGGGAAAAATGCATGGAACATGCCGTCCGCGGGTGTCAGCAAAAAGTTTTCCAAAAATTCGCGCTCCACGCGGGTATCGGACAGCATCAGCTGTGCCGCACGCGCCGTCCACAGCGAGTCGCACAGCCAGCCGCCGCGCTCGCGTTCGGGACAGTCCATGAAAATATCCAAGGTATTGAGCAGCAGGGTTCTCTTTGCCGCACCGTACAGGCGGTTGACGTCGTCACTTGAACAAGCAAAGCTTGTGCGGTGCTCGTCGGGATACGCGTCATCGAGAATGGAAAGGCTATGCACCGTCACCGCACCCGTACCGCGGAAATACAGCTTGATATATCTTGCCAAAGCGGGCTCAAACGCGATAAACTCGGAAAGCCCCGCAGGCAGATGCAATCTCGTGACGATATTATGGTAATACGGAATACTGCCGTCCGTATCCAAAAGCTCGCTGTGCACAAGGTCGATCACGCCCGCGCACTCGCAGCTGATCACAAGGCGAACAAAGCCCACGCGGCTCTCTCCAAGATCGTAGAGCGCGTACATGCTCTCATCCCCCCAAAGCGTCAAGCCCTCGTCACCGCTCTCGGCACAAACACCGCCAAAGGCGGTATCAATCGTTCTGCGGCAATCCGCGGTGGGATGCTCGGGCAGCGCGTCATAATAGGGGTTGTTGACCTCATAGAACAGAGGCGACAGACGGATCGCGGGATCGATACGGCAAGAGCCGAAGCCGACCAGATCATCAAAGAAAAACTCCTCCAGCGTGGGCTGCAACGCCTCGTGTGCTAAGTAAACGGGCTCTTTTTCAATGAAAGCAGCAGGCAAAAACTCCCCTCTGCCGAACTTCCAGGTATAGTATTGCTCATCCGGCGTATAGATCTCGGTGCACTCGCGGCTGTGCGAGATGCGCTCGGAATTTGCTGCGCGTGCCGCAATGCGGCAG
This sequence comes from Eubacteriales bacterium, assembly GCA_045587385.1. Lineage (GTDB taxonomy): Bacteria > Bacillota > Clostridia > Oscillospirales > CAG-272 > SVQP01. The sequence goes on along the minus strand of JAZNCE010000087.1, from coordinate 22,310 downwards.
ACCTGCCAATTCTCTCTGCCCGTAGCGCAAAGCACCTTGCCCTCGCAAGAGATCTCTGCGATCACCATGCCGTCCTCCATGGTGCAATCGTTGGAGTAGCGGTTATAAAGCGGATGCATATTGCCGTACGCCATGACCTCAACGGCAATATGGTTGACGCCGGGTTCCAGATACCACGTCACGTCGATCTCGTCCACACGCGCATATCCGTGCGCGGTGCGCGCAGGGCCGTGCATGACAAGCTCGTCGTTGACGTACAGTCTGTAGGCGTTACGCGCCGTCAGACGCATGATAATACCCGAGAGCATCAGCTCACCGTCCGCACTGCAATATTCGGACAGATCCAGCGCGTAGTAAAAGCCGTACTGCCCCACCATATTTTCGCGCATTTCGCGCTCGTATTGCTCTTTTGTATAAGGATAAAAGACCGCTTTTGCGGCATCAAAGGTAATCTTGTTCATCGTATAAGCTCCTTTGCGCTCATTTTTTCTGCCTTTATTGTAACACACAGGGGCTGATTTTGCAAGCAGTTTGAACAAAAGAATTGACAATGCGACGTAAATTTGGTATAATTAACACAAACAACCGACTGATAAAGGAGGACGATTTATGAGAAAAACACGACTTTTGGCATTTACACTATGCGTCTTATTGCTGCTCCCCTTAGCGGCTTGCAAGCAGCCCTCTGACGATCCCGCAGAGAGCACCGAAACGGATACTGTAGGGACGACTGACGAATCGACCGAAACGGAAACTGAAGCCGAGACTGAGCCGCCGATCGATCCTGCAGTGCAAAATCAGCCGCTGATCACCGAGCAGGCGTTTACCGATCCCGCACGCGAATATCGTGCTCTCAAGATCGAGCATAACTTCAACGGTCTTCCCGGTGCAACTCCTGCAGAAAAAGCGGCAAGCCTTATAGAATACGGCTTTGGCGGTGCCGCCTGCAATATGGTCTGGGACCAAAACTACCTGCAGCCCGGACAATCCTTAAATGATTTTGCCGCATTTGTGGATGCCGCGCACAAGCAAAACGTGCGCATCTGGCTGTACGATGAATACGGCTACCCCAGCGGTGCTGCCGGCAATTTGACCGTCAAGGATCATCCCGAATACGCAGCCGTGCGTCTGGTGCAACACACCATGTCGGGCGGAGACAGCGATGTGCGCAGCATGAACCTCCCCGACGGCTTTGTCAGCGTAGAGCACGCATATCTGCTCAGCGAAGGGCAGACGCTGCCCTTGGAGGTCACCGTACAGGACGACAAAATGGTCTTTTGCGGTGTGGACGCACCTTGGACAGCGTACGTTTACTGTGCCGCAACCTACTGCTACGGCTTTGAATGGAATAATTCCTACCCCAATATCCTCAACCGCGACGCGGTTGCACGCTTTATCGAGGTCACCTTTGACACCTATGCGGGTGCGATCCCCGATTTTGCAGGCGCAGTTGAAGCTATTTTCGACGACGAGGCACAGCTCTTGGCGGCACACCACTTAATGCCCGCGAATTTGCGCAATCCCGTTCTTCCTTACGATTACGATATTTTTGAAACCTTCCAAGCCAAGTACGGCTACGACTTGAAGCCGCTTTTGCATCTGGTTTATGGCGGCGAGGATGCCCGGGCGCAGCGCGTGCGCGCACACTTCTATGCGCACGTGGGCGACTTGGTTGCCGAAAACTTCTTTGGTCAGGTGCAGGCTTGGGCGCAAGCGCACGGCACGCAGCTCTCGGGGCATTTGCTGCTGGAAGAGCAGATGCAATACCACCTGCCCGTGTACGGCAACTACATCCAAAGCTCCAAAAACATGGGATATTCCGGCTTTGACGTGCTCAACGTGCGTCCCGAGCCCTATCTGGATGAAACCTCCACGGGCGGCAAGTACGCCTCGTCCGCAGCGTGGCTGACGGGCAAGGAGCGCGTGATGATCGAGATCGCGCCTGCCGCCAATCCCGATGAATTTGCCACCAATCACCTTGACTACGCGCTGGGGGCTATGACCTTTGCCTACTTTGACGGCGGTAATCAGGTCACATCCTACTACGGTCAGGCAAACAATGACAAGGAAACCGGCAAAGCCTTCAACGAATACGTGGGCAGAATGGGCGCTATGACCGTGGGAGCGCAGAACCTCTCGCAAATCGCCATTTTCTACAGCATTGACGCCATGGCAGCGGCTTACGAAGCACCCAAAACCCAGCAGCTTTACGACGCGCCAAACGCAGCCAAGGATCTTGACAAGCTGGTCTCCCGTCTGACCATGGGCATTCGCAAGGAAGGGCTGGATTACGTATTCTTAGACGACGCGTCGCTGCAGGGCGGCACGGTCAGCGCAAAGGGCTTGACGGTCGGCAATTTCACCTTTACCACCATCATCGTCCCCGCTGCTACCATCATGGATATTGCAAGCATGCGCGTGCTGGATGCACTGATCGAGGCAGGTGTCAGCGTGATTTTCGTAGAGCAAATGCCCTCGGTCGCGTTCCTTGAGGCAGATCAGGCAGAGCTGGAGGCTTTGAGCCAAAAGCACGCTTCCCTGCTCAAAGCCAAGTACAGCGATGCCATTTCCGCCATTACCGAAACCCCCGCGTTGGATGTCAAGTCCGCACGTAAGTACGTGTATATCTCCCCCTATGAAAAGAACGGCGTCAAGTTCTTCTTCCTTGTGCTGGACGCCAAGAAGGATGCCGAGATCACGCTCTCCTATGAGGGCGCATGCGGCTTCCGCATCTACGATCCGCTCACGGGCGAGATCACCGAGGTAGAAAGCACAACCACCATCAAATCCTTCCGCGCCCTGTTCGTGCAGCCGCTGTTCCCGGAGGAATAACTCATAAACACAAAAATCCCGACAATGGGGCTGATAAATCAGCGGGAAAAGCTAAATCTCCCTCGTGTCATCCTGAGCAAGAAAACACCCCGTGTGGGTGTTTTCGCGTCGAACTTTCAAAAATCTGCAACAAATTGCTGATTTTTGAAAGTCAAAACGCGGTACGCGTTTTGAGGATCTACGAGGGGCACATGATTCGCCCGTAGATCCCGCGCTTCGCGCGCCCTCCAATGGTCGGGTTCGACTTCGCAACATTTCACAGCTTGCTGTGAAATAGTTGCTCCGCTCAGGATGACACGGGCGAGTGTTCGCATCACAAAAAGCTGAAAGCAGAAGCCTTGATGACTTCTGCTTTCGTTTTGCTTATGATTCCGCTATTTACGCAGCCCGATGGGCGGATTTTTGTGTTTTTAGATCACGAACGACTCTTGGCGCGTTCGCAAAATTCAATTCAACGGAATACCGTTATGCGTTAAATATACGATTTCATCCACAATGCTGATCTTATATTCTTGGTGTTCAGAATAACGCTCACCGTCCAAATAGCGGGTGACGTCGTTGGATACTCGCAACTTTCCGTTTTTCTCGCAGAAATTCAGCGCACCGTGATCCGCATAATATATCTCGGAATATTTGCGTTCTCCATTTTCATATGCAGACAATTCAAACGTAAACAGCCCCGAGGTGGGTCCGTAATCAAGCGTCCATATCTCGCGCACACCGTTCCCGTCCACGTCAGCATACGCAAGGCTTGTCATGCCCATTGGCACGGCGTATTCCTCGGTCGCAAAATACAAGGAACGCGGACGCTCATCCCAAGGAATGCTGACAAACTCCTGATACTCCTCAGCACTCATCTGACCCGAGCCGCCCGGCGGCACTTGGAAGATGCGCCCACCCGTTGCCTCATAAACGCCTGCGGGAGTCACGTCGATCAGCGGATACGGGCAATCCGTACCGATGATCTGCTTTGCCTTCTCGGCGGTAATAGCATTTTCGGGAATCTCTCTTGTCCGTGTGCAATAGCTCAAACTCGCAGATCCGTCCTTAAAATCCAAGGCATGAGAAATGCGAATCCAGCAAGTATCCGAATAGAAGTACGTCACGTAATCGTGCCTGACCACCGAAAAGCCGTTTTGCTCCATTTTTTTGCAATAAGTGTTCATCTTGCGGACGGTTACGTTTTGATATGTCACGGAAGACTCATCGATCTCTGCCACCTCAAATTCGGGCAGAATCAGCTTGTCCGTTGCATAGCCGTCAATACCGTTGAAATAAAACACTTCCTCACTCCGAAACACGTCGGGATCTGCAGAGGGGACCTCGTAGGGCTCAAGCTGATTGCACCCCGCAAACGCTGCAAAACACAGCACACAGCACAAAACCAGCGTAGAAAGTCGTAACGTCAAAAATTGCTTCATGCAATCCTCTCCTTTCAAAAATGTCATTCACCTATATAGACGCATTTTCTCACGAAAAGTGTATGCTTTTTCAAAATATTTTTCAAAAATCCAGCAAATATTTCATCATTCTCTCGGGATCGTCCAAAAAATGCTTTGTCATGCGGTAGTGCTCGGTGTCCTTATAGGCGACCTTGGCAATGCCCTGCTCGGATAGCTCGTAGATACACGCCCCGGGGTACGCCATGAGAATGGGCGAATGGGTGGCGATAATCAGCTGCGAGCCTGCCTTTACAAGGCGGTCGATCTCGGATAGCAGCGTCAGCTGCCGCATGGGCGAGAGTGCCGCTTCCGGCTCGTCAAAAAGGTAAAGCCCCTGTCCGCCAAGGCGGTTTTGCACTAAAGCAAGGAAGCTCTCTCCGTGCGATTGGTGGTGCAGCGACTTGCCGCCGTAGCTTTCGGTCAAAGGGGGTAAAAAGCCGCGCTCCCTGTCTAATTCCTCAATATTGGTTGCCACGTTGTAAAGGCTCTCTGCTCGCAGAAAATACCCATCCTTGGGAAAGGCGCGCTTGACGGTGCGCAGGCAGGCGTGCAGCTCGGAGTGCGTGGCATTGGTGGAAAAGTGAAAATTGCGCGAGCCACCCTCGGGATTAAAGCCGCAGGCAACGGCAATGGCTTCCAGCAAGGTAGACTTACCCGTGCCGTTCTCACCGACAAGAAAGGTCACGTCCGCATCAAAGGCAAGGCACGGATGCTTTTGCAAATACTGCACCACGGGCAGGCTCTGCAAATACGAGCCTTCGGGTATTTGATTTTCAAACACGATCTGGCTTACGTATCCGACCGACATGTGCCCTCTCCTTTCAGTTTTATCTGTTCTTGTAGCTTTGCACCACGTATTGCCCGAACAAGCGTCCGAGCTCCAGCTCGCTTGCCGCGTCATAGTGCCCCCAATCGGGCTCTCCGACAGGCTCTTTGTGTACCGTAAAGCCCGCTTCAATGGTGGGAAAATACATATTCAAATCCGAAAGTGCCGCAAATTGTGCCTTTGCCTCGTTAATGGCAGGGTATGCAGGCTCGCAATAGGGGCTGTTGGAAATGCCCGCATCGATAAAGTATATCCCGCCCTCTTCCGCGTAAGGCGCAAGATCCTCGCGCAAGTACGACGCAAACGCGGTCTGGTTGGCAAGATACTTGGACGCCTTGAAATCGGTGGTGTCCGATTCTCCCTGCATCCAGCAAACAGCTCCCACACGCGCGTCATAGCCCGCGTCGCAAAGCGCATCCAGATAGGTTGTGGCAAACACCAAGAACGCCTCATAGATCGAACCGCGCGCCCCGTCGCATAACCAATGATGATGCAAGGAATAGCCGGACATGGAATATTTGAGAATAAACACGGTTTCATCGGGATAAGCGCCTGAAAGCACCTCTGCCATGCCAAGCTCGGGGCCAAAGCAGCCCTCTCCCGCAGCACAGGTCAAGTCCACGGGCACAAACGCACCGCCCGAGGTATATCTGTGGTCGTCAAGACAGTAATTGATGCGCACCGAGTCATAGCCCGCCTCGTACTTTGCGTACTGCTCGGCACTTACGCACTCTGCAAGGTAGCTTGTCAACGAGCAGCCCGTGGCGTTGCTCTGCCCGATCAGAATGATCACGCGGGCGCGCTGCCCTTGCCCCGCCGCAATCTTTGCCTCGGGGTAGGTTTGGTTCATGTTCAGCCATACCGTTTGATCTTCGGTGACGTCCTCTTGATCGCTGCCCATCGGTGCGCAGGCACAAAGGCAGAGGCAAAGACATAGGATCAGCGCAAAAACGCGAAACACTCTCATTGCTCAACCGTCATATTCTTGCTCTGCTCCACCAAGAACAAGGGGCTCTCTCTGCCGTCCTTGAACGTCCAGGACACGTCCTTGAGGACGACCTTCATGGGCGAGTGATCGGGCGCTTCACACCAAGTGGGGTACGACAGATCGGTAAAGCGCACGCCTGTCAGCTCCATCGTGCCAAGATACGTGCCGTTCTGCAAATGATTCTTACCCGCGTGATAGTGGATGACCTCGTTTGCACCTTCCACAATGCAGTTTTCAAAATGCAGATCGGACGCTTCATAGGGGTAATTCTGGCTGCCGAAATAGTCGACTAAGCAAACAAGGTTATGTCTGCCCTGCTCGCGCGGCAGCTCGTCAAACTTGCCCTTGACCACAGTTTTGCGGTGCGGATAATAGCCGGGGCCGAAAACGTAGCAGTCGCGCACGTAGATACCCACGCCGCCGATACGGAAGCCGTTGCAGGAGGTGTTGAGCACGCAGCGGCGCACCTGCAGATCGTTGATATTGATGCCCGCAATGCAGTCGTCGCCCGTCTTGAAGAAGCAATCCTCGATCACGGCATGCTCGGTACAATGCAAATGAATGCCGTCCGAGCCGCCAAGGCAGGTCACGTGGTGCATATGCAGATTACGGCAGTTATTGGTTTCATGCAAGAAGTTGCCGCTGTGGCGCGCGGTATAGCCCGTCAGCTCCACGTTCTCGCAGCAGGAAAAGAACACGATGTGCGGGCCGCGATAGCCCTCCTCACCGTCGGGGTCATAGCAATTCTGTCCGTCCAGGGCAGAGCCGAATTCACCGATGATGGACACGTTCTTCTGTCCGTAGGACGAGATCATGGCGCGGCGGTAGGTCTCCCAAGGCTGCCCGTAATACTGCGTGATCAGCTCCATATCCGAGCGCATCTGCACGCTCTCGGGAATGGGGTAAACCTCATAATCGTCGCACTCGGTGCTGCCAAAGATCTCCGCTCCCTTTTCAAGGTACAGCGTGGTATCCGACCACATCCAAAGCGAGGAAATATAGTATTTTCCGCGCGGAAAAATAACTCTGCCGCCGCCTTCTTTACACAAGTCAAGCACTGCTTGAATTTGTGCGGTCTGAAATTCTGTGATATCGGCTTTGACGCCATAGTCTGTTACGCGATAGTCCTGCATAAGTGACCCCCCAATATTTGTTAAGTTCATTCTACCATATCCTTGCGCAAGTGTCAATACGGTTTTTGTAACAGCTCTTGACAAGACACGTGAATTTCGCTATAATAAAAGTAATCGTGTCGAAAAGGCACGCACGTTGGCGATCACATGTTTGGCTGTTGCCGAAAATCTCGCCCTTACCGATCATGATAAACGTTTTTATGGGGGTATCTCGATGAAGCTTTGGAAGAAACTATTGATCATCGCCGCCAGCGTACTCGCTGCGCTTTTGCTGGTTGTATGCTCCTATCTCGGCTACTTGGTGCTCAGCTACGAGCGCATCCCCGATATGCAAGAGCTGCCTATTGATCGCGCGGGCGCAAAAGAGAATGCACAGCTCGGTAAGGATTACGTCATCGTGACGCAAAACCTCGGCTTTGGCGCATACACGCAGGACTTCACCTTTTTTATGGACGGCGGCACCGAGTCCCGCGCCGAAAGTAAGGAGAGCGTGATCGCTTGCATTACAAAGGGCGCGCAAACCATAAAATCGCTCAATCCCGATTTTATTCTGTTCCAGGAGGTCGACCTCGACTCCACGCGCAGCCACCACACCAACCAATATGACATGCTGCGTGAGCATTTCGGTGATTTTTCAAGCTGCTATGCCGTCAATTATGATTCTGCCTACTTAGCCTATCCCTTCCACAGCCCACACGGCGCCTCCTATAGCGCACTTGCAACCTTTTGCAGCGTGGAAATCACCTCATCTATGCGCCGCTCCTTCCCGATCTCCACGTCATTTAGCAAATTCCTTGACCTTGACCGCTGCTACAGCGTCAGCCGCATCCCTGTCGATAACGGCAAGGAGCTGATCCTTTACAACGTCCACGCCTCTGCCTACGGCAGCGACGACAGCATTCGCGCCGCACAGATGACCATGCTGTTTGAAGATATGGCGGCGGAATACCAAAAGGGCAATTACGTGGTCTGCGGCGGTGACTTCAATCACGATTTCACGGGTGATTCCTCGCAAAAGCTCAACGGTGCGGACGCAGATTTCGGTTGGGCACAGCCCTTCCCTGCAGACATGCTGCCCCAAGGCTTTTCGCGTTGCATAGACTACGCAGGCGACATCCTATACCCCTCCTGCCGCAACTGTGACATACCCTACGAGGTCGGCAACTTCACCATCATTGTAGACGGCTTTATCGTATCTGACAACGTGACCTGCAAGCAGGTCGAAAACATCGATACCGCCTTTACCTACTCCGACCACGCACCCGTAAAAATGATCTTTACGCTTGATCCGTAAAATAAAAGGAGCATCTGTTGATGCTCCTTTTTTATTCGGTCTTTTCCGATTCCTGTGCATTGTCCCGACGCTTCTTTTTGGGAGTCGGGAGCTGCTCGTCCTTTTGCTCCATGCGGATCTCCCAATGGATAATGACCGCAAGTAGCGCGCGGATGAGAATGACCACGGCAAGAATGCCAAGCTCCTTTAAGTCACGGACAATGACCGTGTGTATGATCTCGGCACCCATCTTGCACTCAAGCGCAAGTGCAAGTGCGCGTCCGAGGTCGATGACCACGTTCCTGCGCGCGTTGTCGCGGAAGTGGCGCAGCAGCAGGTAGATAGCCCTGAGCGTACCTGCCAGAATAATGATAATGCCGATCAGCTCCAGCGTGTACGCTACGATCTCGGCAAAACCGAACAAAAAGCTTTTATATCCGGTAATGATAGTTGAAATGTCCATAACACTCTCCTTTTAAGGATCGATCATAAAATCTGCCCAGCCATCGGTGGAGTGTCGCGTGCCGTCGGGCATGACCCAATGCACCTCGGTATCGGGCAGGGACTGTGCCAACGCCATTCCTTGCTCCAAGGGCATACAGAACAGCGCGGTGGAAAGCGCATCCGCCATGCCCGAATGCTTAGTCAGCACGGAAACGGACAAAAACCCTTCGGCGGGCATGAGCGTCTCGGGGTGAATGATGTGGTGATACCGCTTGCCGTTGACAAGGTAATAGCGTTGATACGAGCCGCTGGTGACCAACGTTTGTCCCGCAAGCCCCAGATAGCACAAGTAATCCTCTCCCTTAGCCGTAGGGTTTTCCAGCCCCACAGTCCAAGGTGCGCCATCCGCCTTGGCACCAATGGTGCGCACGTTGCCGCCCACGTTGAGCACGTAGCCCGTCACACCGCGGCTCTCAAGGCTTTGCGCAATCATTTCCACGGCATAACCCTTGGCAATCGCACCCACGTCCAGCCTCATCTGCGGATCGGTAATGGTCACGGTGCAGTTTTCCTCATCAATGATCAGATTGTTGATATCGGTATGCTTTGCCGCTTCCTGCAGCCTATCCATAGGCGGCAGCTTTGCCGCTACGGGATCGTCGATGCCCTCGGTACGATAGTCGTGCCAGATCGACAGTACGCTGCCCATGGCAATATTGATCATGCCGTCCGTCAGCGCGTGCATTTCCTTGGCGTACAGCAGCATGTCGATGATGCGTCTGTCCACGCTTACGGTGCGGTGCTGTCCATCCACCATCTCGTTGATGGTGCAAAGATTCTCCATACCGTCAAAACGGTGATAGATGGTAAACAAACGATGATAGGTTTCCAGTTCCCCCAACACCTCGTTTGCCACCGCGTCAAACGCCTCTTTGCTCTCGGCATACCCCGTGATCGTGGTCACGGTATCAAAATAATCAAAAGAATAGGCGTTGAATTTTTCGGTCTGCTTTTGGCAGGCACTCATGGAAAGTGCACCGAGAAGCAAACAGAGAGAAATCAATAAAGTTGCGAATTTTTTCATACAGTTGCAAAAAATGGGAGGCAGGGCCTCCCATTTTTCGTGATCCTTTCAAGGATTGATTAGTCCAGCTTGTCAGCAGCCTTGGTGAAGCCGTCAACCAGAATGGTGCAGCCTGCAGCCTTAACCTCATCGGTACCGTAGTTATCAGCAGCGCAGAAAGCTACGATCTCTGCAACGGTCTTGCCAACGCACAGAGCGTTGAAAGCGTCAGCCTGCTCGAACCACTCCTTAGCAGCGTTGCCGTAAGCAACCATGCCATAGTTTGCGCCAAGCTCTCTCTTGGACTGAGCAGCCTTGGTAGCATCATAAGTGGAAACGCCTGCAGCGTCGAAGGTGAACTTCACCTGTACGCAGTCGGAAGCAGCAACCAGAACCTTGCCGTCTGCATCGATAGCAGCAGCAACGATGGTGGTCTCTACCTGGTTCTGACCGTTTGCATCAGCGGTAGCATCCTTGGTGGACTGTGCAGTGTGCATACCCAGCTTCAGGGTGGAGGAAGCAGTTGCGTTGGAGTCAGCGAGGTTAGCGAATGCCTTCTCGATTGCAGAAACGAACTCGTTGACCATGATGGTGCAGCCTGCATTTACAACGGCATCAGTGCCCTTGTTGCCCTCAGCAACCAGAGCCTTGATCTCGTCAAGAGTCTTGCCAACCACAACGGACTCGAAAGCGTCAGCCTGCTCGAACCATTCCTTAGCAGCGCCACCGTAGGTGACCATGTTGTAGTCCTTACCAAGCTCGTACTTGGTCTTGAAGCCGTCGTTGGCAACTGCCTTGCCCTCGGCGGTGTACTTAACAGTGTTGTCAGCGGTATCGATCTGGCATGCAACAACCTTACCGTCAGCATCAACAGTGATCACTGCAACGTTGATAGTAGCCTTGCCCTGGCCTTCCTTATCAGCGGTTGCATCGGTAGCTGATGCGCTGATATGAACGCCCATACCAAACTTAAGAGTCTCTTCCTTCTTGTCGCAAGCAACCAAAGCAACGGTAGCAGCGCACATCAGGACACAAAGAAGAATGCAGATAAACTTTTTCATGAGTACTCTCCTCATTTTTATTATTATGTGACAAATATCACACACGTAGAAATTCTACCATAATTGTTCCCATTTGTCAAGCGCTTTATCCAAATCGTCACACTTTCGGCATAATATAGCAAAAACCGCATACAAATTGTACGCGGTTTTGCTATATTGTTTATTTTGACGATTTCACGGCAATCGTCACCTTATGCGGAGCGCAAATAATGCTTTCCCAATCGTAGGAAATGGGTGCGTGCACGGTGCAACGGTCGCCCTTTCCGCCTGGGCAATTCGCGTCTTCCACGTATGCTTTTCCGTCCTTGATGACCAGACGGTTGAACTGCTCACCGTTCTCCCCCGTCCGAATATCCACCACTGTATCCTTACCCAGAGGATACGTTGCATATTCCTCGCCATTAACCGAAACCACGACCATATCTCCCTCGCTGCGAAACAGCATAAGGCAGGCTCCCACAATCAGAAGCACCGCGAGAATCGCACCGATCAGGATCAGATCGTTTTTGGTTTTTTGATCCTTCATGCCTTACTTGACGAGGTCACGGGGATTGACACCCTCGGGAATGTCAGCAAGCAATACGTTGTGGATAGCGCCCGTAGGACAAGCACCGGCACATGCACCGCAGCCGGTGCACTTATCGTAATCAATGCCTGCCAAGTTATTCTGCACGCTGATTGCACCAAACTCACAAGCCTTTTCGCACTTCTTGCAAGCAATGCAAGCATTCTTGCAGGCGGTACGCGCCTGTGCGCCCTTATCCTCGTTGGAGCAAGCAACCACGACCTTTGCTTCCTGCGGAACCATGGAAATGATGTGCTTGGGACAGGTATCGCGGCACAGACCGCAGCCAATGCAAAGGCTGGTATCCACGTGCGCAATACCGTCCTTAAGGCAAATTGCGCCTGAAGGACATGCGGCAGCACAGTCACCAAGACCCATGCAGCCAAAACGGCAAGCATCGGGACCTGCAAACAGCATAGCTGCTGCCTTACAGGTAGAAATGCCGTCGTAAGCTGCCTTTTTGCTCGTTGCCTCGCAATGTCCGTTACAATGCACGTATGCAACCACGTCCTCGGGAGCTTCTACCTCAATACCCAGAATAGCACCCAGCTCGTTTGCGGTTGCTTCCGCACCGGGCACGCAGAGATTGGGCTTCGCCTTGCCCTGGGCAACGGCTGCAGCGTAGTCGTCACAGCCCTTGTAGCCGCACGCACCGCAGTTGACACCGGGCAGACATGCACGAATTTCCTTGACCTTTTGGTCCTCTTCCACCGCAAAGAAGTGAGAGACGAGTGCCAGCAGCACGCCAAGAACGAGGGAGACGCCCGAAACGATCAGAAAAGCGGTTAAAATAGGCATAAAATCCATATCCGGCACCTCCTTTACGCGAACAGCGCATCAACGATGCCCGCAAAGCCCATGAAGGCAAGCGAGATGAAGGATGCGGCGATCAGCGTGGATGCAAGGCCCTTGAAGGGTGCGGGGATATTGGTCTCGTCAATGCGGGAGCGCAGACCCGAGAACAATACCATTGCCAAGAGGAAGCCAAGACCTACGCCCAGCGAGCTGACCATAGACTCGATAAAGGTGTAGCCGTCGGTGATATTGTTGATGGCAACACCGAGAACGGCGCAGTTGGTGGTAATCAGGGGCAGGTACACACCCAAGCCCTTGTGCAGCGCGGGAATGAACTTCTTGAGCAGCAGCTCAACCATCTGTACCAGCGATGCAATAACCAGAATGAACACGATAGTCTGCATATAACCAAGACCCAAGGGCTCCAGTACGAAATACTGGATGGGCCAGGTTGCAGCGGTGGCAAGCAGCATAACGACCGTAACGGCTACGCCCATGCCCGATGCCTGATCCAGCTTTTTGGAAACGCCCAGGAAGGGGCAAATGCCCAAAAATCTTGCAAGCACGTAGTTATTGACCAGAACGGACGAAAGCAGAATGATAATCAAAGACTTAAACATTACTGCACCTCCTTATTCTCTGCCGCAGCAGCCTCGGCACTCTCGGTGCAAGCGGTATGGCAGCTGCCTGCGTGAGGACAACCTGCGCAGGAGAAGCTCTTCTTGAGAGGAGCCTTGCCGCTGGTGATGACGAACACCAGTGCGATCAGCAAGCCGTATACCATCATGCCGCCGGGTGCCTTGACCAGCACCTCGATCTTATAGGGCTCAAGTGCGGGAATGGCAATGCCTGCAAAGGATGCAGCACCCAGCACCTCACGGATGGTTGCCATAGCACACAGCGCAATGGTAAAGCCGACGCCCATACCGATACCGTCCAGAGCGGATTTGCCAACGGAATTCTTGCCTGCAAACATCTCGGCTCTGCCAAGAATAATGCAGTTTACCGTAATCAGCGGCAGGTACACGCCAAGCATTTCGTAAAGCGGCGGGAAATATGCCTGCACGATCATTTGTACAATGGTTACAAAGCCTGCAATGACAACGATATAGCAAGGAATGCGCACGCTGTCGGGAATGATCTTGCGAAGCAGCGAGATCAGAATGTTGGAGCAGATCAGCACCGCCATAGCGGCAATGCCCATGCCGAATGCACCGACAACGTTGGTGGTGGTTGCCAGCGTGGGGCAAGTGCCGAGAATCAGCACAAGCACGGGATTTTCCTTGAGAATGCCCTTCAGAAGGACAGACCAATTACTATTTTTGCTCATCAGTTTGCTCCTCCTTCCAGAATCTTCATAGACGCAAACGCAGTCTCGATTGCCTCAAGGTAACCGTTGGTGGTCATAGTCGCACCGCCGATTGCGTCAATTTCCTTAAAGTTGCCCTCGGTCTTGCCGTCAAACTGACCGTAGAACTTTTCATTTGCACAAGCGTCACCGATACCCTTGGATTCTTCCTGGAAGGTGGTGATGACGTCAAGGATCTTACCCTCGGGGGTCAGACAGATGCGGATCTCGATATACTTACCGGAAGCGGGATGATAATCGTCACCGCCCTTGATGCCGTAGCCTGCGCCCTTGGTTTCAAAGATATAGTTACCGGTAGCAGTCTTCTTAGCGGACAGCAGCTTTGCGGGCAGATCTGCAAATGCAGACAGATCAATATCCTCTGCAGTCGAAGCGGACAGAATTGCATGTGCGGCAGCAACCGTTTCGTTGTCGGTATTGCCGTTTTCGTCCACGGCGATAAACTGCTCACCGATCACGTAAACGTAGCCCTTGCCGTTCTCTGCTGCATAAATGGCATCAATGCCTTCGATGACCTCGGTAATGAATACCTTACCAAACTTGCCCTCGCCTGCGGGAAGTGCTGCAGACAGGTTATCGTTGAGAATTTCTTCCTCGGTACGCAGATCGACCGAGCCGCCGCCCAGAATGATAGCAGCGTTGAGTGCGTCCTTGACAGCGCCCTTGAATGCAGCGGTGGTCTTGGTTGCACCCGAAATGGTGTCAACTGCGTCCACGCCTGCGGCATCCTTGCCTGCAAAGGTTGCGCCAAAGGTCTTTTCATAGCCCAAGGTTTCGGAAGAGCCAAGGCAGACCACGCCGCTGACCGTGCCGTCGGCATTGACACCGCACATGATCAGCAAACCTGCGCCGTAACCGGTGGTTTCCATATTGAATACGTAGCCGCCGTTCTTTTCCTTGAATACTTCCTTAATGGTCTTGGGAAGCTTTTCTGCATCAAACTCCACGCTCTCAAATCCTTCGCCGTTGGGCATGACCTGCAAGAGTGCCTGGTTTGCTGCAGCATTTTGATTTTCCGCAATGATGGGAGCGGTAAGTGCATTGGTCAAAGCCAGCAAAATTGCCATGACAGCGCAAATGCCGACCAGCACGACCGTGCTTTTAATTGCCTTTTTCATGCTTTCTTACCTCCTTTGCCAAATACCTTATGCTTGGTCCAGGAGTCGATAAAGGGAGTGACGATGTTCATCAGCAGAATTGCGAAGGACACGCCCTCGGGATATACGCCGTAGTAACGGATAAGTACCGTAATCGCACCTGCGCCCAGACCGAAGAGCACCTTACCCCACGCGGTAGCGGGAGATGTGACGTAATCGGTTGCCATAAAGATTGCACCGATCAGAAGACCGCCCGACAGAACAGCGGACAGCGCAGCGACAGCGTCCATGCCCTCAAGGAAGAAGGATGCTGCGAACACCGTGCCGATAAAAACAACGGGCAGATGCCAGGAGATCACGCGGCGCACCAAGAGGTAGATAAAGCCGACCAGCAGCGCAACAGCGCAGGTCTCACCGATTGCACCGCCGTGCAAGCCGAGCAGCAGATCGGTCAGAGAGGTAGCCTGCTCGGAAGCAAGCGGCGTTGCGCCTGCCACGGTGTCCACGATGGTGGGCAGCGCAGCCTTGGTCATAGAGCCAAACGCCACCAGCATGAATACGCGGGCGGTGATGGCGGGGTTCACGATGTTGCAGCCAAGACCGCCAAACAGGCACTTGACTACGATGATTGCGAACAGCGCGCCGACCACGCATTGCCACAGCGGCACGTTTGCGGGCAAATTCAGCGCAAGCAGCAGACCCGTCACAATGGCACTCAGGTCACCGATCGTCTGCTTTTTCTTGGTAATGAGATTGAAAAGAGCCTCAAAGCCAACGGCACTTGCCACAGTCAGGGCAACCACCGCAAGCGCGCGCAGACCAAAGATCACGCAGCCCGCAATCGTTGCAGGCAGCAGCGCGATGATGACGTCCAGCATAACGCGGCTTGTCGTGCGTCCGCTGTGGATATGAGGAGAAGCGGAAAGTGTGAGTTGCTTACCCATTACTGATTTCCCTCCTTTGCCTTTTGCTCTCTTAAGAATGCCTTGGCAAGCTTATTGGTCTGCACCAAGGGACGGTTTGCAGGACATACGAAGCTGCAGCAGCCGCATTCCATGCAGGTGTTCAGCGAAAGCTCCTCCAGCTTGACAGCGTCCTTGCGGTCATATGCCTTTGCGATCTCCGCGGGGGCAAGACCGAAGGGGCAGGTGTTGGTGCAAGAGCCGCAACGAATGCAAGGCGTGGTTGCGGGCAGCTTGGTTTCCTTGGCAGTCAGCGCAAGGATGGCGTTGGTGTTCTTCATAATGGGAGCCGAGGTGTCGGGTACCGTCACACCCATCATGGGGCCGCCGTAAATTACCTTGGAGGGCTCACAGGTCAAGCCGCCGCAAGCCTCAAACACGTCCGCCATGGACATACCCACGGGCACGATAACGTTCTGCGGGTTCTTGACGGCACCGCCGTCCACGGTCACGCACTTTTTGACCAAGGGCATACCGGTTGCCAGATACGAGCCGATTGCCGCGAGCGTAGTGCAGTTGAGTACCACACAGCCCACGTCGATGGGCAGCTTGCCGGTGGGCACAACCTTACCGGTGGTGTGGTAGATCAGCACCTTTTCACCGCCCTGCGGATACTTGGCGGGCAGCACCTTGACATCCACCTTGCAGCCCTGGCAGGTGTCCTTCATGAGCTGCATCATGGACTTGATGGCTGCTTTTTTGTTGCTTTCAATACCGATGACGATATGCTTGATGCCCATGTAGGTCTTGAATGCCTCAATGGCAGTCTTCATATCCTCGGTACGGGTCAGCATGGTATAGGTGTCACTGGTGACGTAGGGCTCGCACTCAGCGCAGTTGATGACCAGCTGCTCAATTCTTGCAGGGTCAACGTTGAGCTTGACGTGCGTGGGAAAACCTGCGCCGCCAAGTCCTACGACGCCTGCGTTCTTAATCGCTTGGATCAAAGAGTCTTTGGAATCAACAACGGGAGGCGTCAGAGCTTCGTCGGGGGTCATTTCACCGTCCGATTCGATCACGATGGCGGGTACGGTGCTGCCTGCGCTGGTCAGATAGTCCGCAATCTTGACAACCTTACCCGAAACAGATGCGTGCATGGGTACCGAAACTACGCCGCCTGCCTCGGCAATCAGCGTGCCGACCTTGACGAGGTCACCAACCTTGACGCAGGGCTTTGCGGGTGCGCCGATGTGCATAGACATGGGAATGGTCACAGTCTTGGGCGGATCGACGTAGACGGCAGACGAGTTAGCGGTATTTTTTCTGTGGGGTACGTGTACCCCGTGAAGAGAAAAAGCCATTTTGTCTGTTACCTTTCTTTTATTCTTACTCTGCGCACGTGTGCACGCAGATATACAGAATATATTATAATACAAGTGTAACACTTTGTCAATGGGTTTTGCAGGAAGACACGGCAAAATA
This sequence comes from Eubacteriales bacterium, assembly GCA_045587385.1. GTDB lineage: Bacteria > Bacillota > Clostridia > Oscillospirales > CAG-272 > SVQP01. The sequence continues at coordinate 5,038 of JAZNCE010000087.1, read as the reverse complement.
AACGGTTTTCGGTATTGTCAGGAAATGTGCACTTCCCTCTTGACAAACGCAGCACATCATGTTATACTATATTTAACAATTAAGTTAAATGTTAAACGAAGGAGAGCATATGGGACTTCAACATACACTCAAGGCGTTGTCTGACCCGATCCGCAGAGAGATCCTCAATCTGCTCAAAGGCGGCAGAATGGCAGCGGGAGATATTGCAAGTCACTTTGACGTGACCGACGCGGCAATCTCCAGGCACTTGTCGGTCTTAAAGGAGGCTGACCTCATTCGCGACAAGCGCGAGGGAAAATTCATTTACTACGAGCTCAACGCATCGGTTTTGGAAGAAATTTTACTTTGGATCAAGGATCTGAAAGGAGAACAACAATGATCAAAACATATAAATGGACGCTGCTTTTGACCTCCGTGGTAATCCTGCTGCCTATGCTGCTCGGTCTTTTCGGCGGCAGCATCTTACCCGAAGAGATTGTGGACTACTGGGGACTTGACCACGAGGCGGACGGTTGGGGCTTTGCAAGCATTTTCCTTATTCTGCCCCCTATTATGCTCGCCGTGCATTGGTTTTGCATCATTTTCACAGCCGTGATAGACAAAAACAACCAAAACAGCAAGCGCATCTTCCGCCTCATGCTGTGGACGGTGCCTGCCATCACGCTTGCCTCCTGCGGCATATTCCTGACCGTGGCATTCAGCGAGACCGTCAATATCTTTGCATTCGTTTCCCTGGCTCTTGGCATCGGCATGCTGATCATCGGCAACTCCATGCCCAAGATCACGCGCAACCGCACCATGGGCATCCGCATTCACTGGGCACTGGCAAATGAGGACAACTGGTACGCCACGCACCGCACAGCGGGAAAGGCATTTTTTGTAGGCGGACTGGTCATGCTGGTCAATATGCTGCTCCCCATGAAGGCACAGCCCTTTGTGGCATTGGCGGTGCTGCTTGTGTGCGTCACCGTGCCCGTGGTCTATTCCCACCGCTTTTATAAAAAGCAGCTTGCCGACGGAAAGGTTACCCAAGAAGACTACGCAAGCGGCTTGCGTGAGATGACCAAGAGCAGCAAGGCTGCCTTGATCGCTACTGTTGCAGTCGTTGCTTCGCTTTGTATCATCATGCCCCTGATCATGTTCACGGGCGAGGTCCATATCACCACCGATGACAAGGCACTCTACGTGGACGCAAGCAGCTGGAGCGACTGCACGATTGCCTTTGCCGACATTGACAACGCACAATACCGCGAGCATGCCGTGGACGGCAAAAGGATCAGCGGTGTAGGCTCGGCAAGACTTTTGCTGGGCGCGTTCCGCAACGAGGAATTCGGAAATTACACCCGCTACACCTACACGGGCGATAAGCCCTGCATCGTGCTGACGGTTGACGAGCGCATCTACGTCATCGGCACCAACGACGCGGACGCGACCAAGGCGCTGTACGATAAGATCGTGGAGAATATCGGGGAGTAAAATATTTGCAAAAGAAAATGCACCCATGCGGGTGCATTTTCTTTTGGTATGTTATTTTTGATACGTTATCTCGTATTCCGCGATTTGCATGCTGTCGCGCGCGGGGCTGTACGTCACGGCAATAAATCTGTAGGTGCCTTGCTGTGCGGGCAGCGTGTTGATCTCTTCCGTCTGCACGTTATACACAAGAAAATAATCGTTTTCTCCTACAATGACAACCGAAGAAGTAATCCCGACCAGATCATTGGGCAGAGATACGACCCAGCGCTCGTCATTTGCGATCTCCTCTTCCCATGCTTGTGCAGCGGACGCCTCAAAATACACGTCGCTGACCGTATAAACATAGCCGCGCTGTACGCTTTGCGAGCCGTTTGACCAATCCAGCGTATTGACGCGCAGAGGTGTAGGAACGTCGGCTTTCAATATGGATTCCACTCGCACGACAGGTGCCTCATCATGCGTATACTGGTTTGCAAAAATAAAGGTAAAGCTGCCGTATACGCAAAGCATGATTGCCATAATGATACCGGTCACCGTATTCTTTTTATGCTTAAGCCCCTTCCCTTTCAAATACGCTCCGAAAGCGATAGACGCTATGGGAATAGGTACAAACAAAAAGAATACCCACATATTTTCGGGAACCGTATGATAAGGCTGATGCACCAGCGTAAGCGTTATTCCCGACAGCCATATCGTGCAGATCGAAGCGACCATCAATACAACCGACAAGGTACCGCGCCAACCCGTTAGCTTCATGAAAACAGTCTTTTGTGCCTGCTTTTCACGATGCAACAAAAAAACAGATTGCGTATCAAGGTCAGCCTTTCGCATAAAGTAGCTGCCACCGCCCACCTGCACGATCAGGCACGCACCGCTCTCGTAAATTCTGCCGATCTCCGTCAGATACACCTTGCCTTTGGAAACCGATTCACCGTTTTGCGTGATCTCTACTGTGAAATAAGTTTCGTAAACTTCATAATGATAAATTCTGTTTGAAAGCCGTGCTTGATATACTGCAACAGATTTTTTGAATTTTCTATAACGCACTACGCTCAAAAAAAGAAATACCGCAAACAATACGCCTACCAAAATCAAATAATCAGCAGAAGACTGTGCAGAAACGCCGAGCACAAACAAAAATGCCCACGCAATCAACCCCAAAATGCATCGAACGAGCATTGCCTTCTGTTGCGATTGATAAACCTGTGCCGCCCCGGACGAAGCATAATCAAACGTATAGCTCTCCGCAGGCTGTACTTGCATCATTTGTTCTTCCTGCGCAGGCTGCTCCCCGCAAAGAATTTCGTCCACACTGACGCCGAAAATCTCCTTTAAGCGCAGCAGATTGTCTACAGTAGGCAGCGTTTTATCCATTTCCCACAAGCTGACCGTCTGTCGGCTGACCATCAGCTTTTGTCCAAGCTCCTCTTGGGAACAGCCGATCTGCTTTCTGTAATGCTGTATCTTTTCTCCCGTCGTCACACGCATCACTCCTTTCAACTGCACCCATTATAGCATAAAGCGTGCAAAATGTAAAGCACATTCGGCTTGCACGTGTCAAGCACAGCTTGTCAAGCCGTGCTTGCGTGGGCAAATTGAGCCCAAACTGGATTTATCCGAGGTTGCTCCCTTGGCTGCGCCGCCTTTTGAAAAAGACGAGCGAAAACTTTTCATCGAGGTTGATCTCCCGCCTCTTTACAAATCTGCTCGGATATGCTACAATAAAGTCAATATTGATCAAAAACGGGAGGCATGCATGCTTCTGACCAAAGATAAAGACTTTTACCGCTCGTTCCGGCGGCTGTTTTTCATGATCGTGCTGCAAAACGCGATCGTGCTCAGCGTCAACTTAGCGGACAATTTGATGATAGGCGGCTACAGCGAGACCGCGCTTTCGGGCGTGGCAGCCGTCAATTCCCTGCAATTTTTGTTCCAGCAGCTCACCATCGGCATTGGTGACGCGCTTGTGACCATGGGCAGCCAATACTGGGGGCAGGGTCGCACCGCGCCCATCAAGCAGCTTGGCAAGGCGGCTGTGCTGGGCGGCGCGTTCTTGGGACTGCTGCTCTTTACCCTGACAAGCCTGTTCCCCTATCAGATCCTGGGGCTGTTCTCCGACTCTGCCGAGATCATTGAGCAGGGCGTGCAGTACCTTTCCACCGTGCGCTGGACCTACCTGCTCTTTGCCCTGAGCACCACGCTGCTCGCACTTTTGCGCACCGTGGAGATCGTGCGCATTTCCACCATTGTGTCCGCTGTCGCACTGGTCACAAACTGCTCGATCAACTATATGCTCATTGAGGGCAACCTCGGTGCGCCCGAGCTGGGCGTGCGCGGTGCCGCCATCGGTACGCTGATCGCCCGTGCGCTGGAATTCTGCATCATTCTGTGCTACTATATTTTCATTGACAAACGCCTGCGCGTGCGCAAGCAAGACCTTTTTGTAACCGACTTTTCCCTGTTCCGCGATTACTACAAGCATTGCGCGTATTTCGTGATGGTGTCCTTTATCTTCGGCAGCTCGGTCGCGCTGCAAAACGTCATTCTCGGTAACCTCAGCGACAGCGCGATTGCCGCCAACTCGATTGCCAGCACTCTGTTTCAGATGCTCAAGGTCATGGCGGTGGGCGCGGCATCCGCCACAGGCATCATCATCGGCAAAACGGTGGGCAAGGGCGACATGCAAAAGCTGCGCGAATACGTCAAGACCGTGCAGGTCATTTTCCTTTGCATCAGCGCGATCACGGGCATTTCCCTGTTCATCATCCGCTCGTTTATCCTGGAATTTTACGATCTGACCCCCGAAACCTACGCCATTGCAAAGAACTTTTTGCTCGTCCTTTGCATCACGGGCATGGGCACGGCATACCAGATGCCCGTCAACATCGGCATCGTGCGCGGCGGTGGGGACTCGCGATTTGTGTTTATCAATGACCTGATCAGCATCTGGGGCATCGTGCTCCCCTTGTCCTTCCTTGGCGCATTCGTCTTCCATTGGCCGCCCACAGCGGTGCTGTTCTGCCTGAACAGCGACCAGCTCTTCAAGTGCGCAGCCGCAGCCATTAAGGCAAACCGCTACAAGTGGGTCAAGAAGCTGACGAGAGAAGAAACAACCTGACCGTAGGGGCGGATTCCATATTCGCCCGCACAATATAAAAAGAACAGCCCAATGGGGCTGCGGAAATAACGGGAAAATAGCAGGAATTTGTTCAATTTTGAGCAGATTCCTGCTTTTTTATGCAATGCAGCAAATTTTGTTGCCGCATTTGTGTCATAAACCCATTCTATTCGCACTCTCCCCCCTGCGCTTGGCGCAAGGCAGCGCTGACATTCCCCCCCTCCCGGAGGGGGGCTTTGATGGTAGCATCTCGCTTTTTTAAACCGAAACGCAACTGACAACGGTAACTTGATTAACCGAAATCTGTGTGAAAACCGATATTTCAGCGGTTAACTTGAAAACGAATGAGCATGCCACCGATATAGCCCCCCTCCGGGAGGGGGGAAGGCTGGCGCAGGCTTGTTCCAAGCGCAGGGGGGAGAGCGCGAATACAATCGGTTTCTG
>JAZNCE010000086.1:0-63418 GCA_045587385.1 Eubacteriales bacterium | reverse complement strand
AAAATCCATCAAAAATGCATTCGCTCTCGGGTGCGAGCAGTTTTGACGCAGCAGATTTTTTTGAGCCCAAAAGCTTTTCCCGCAGGGCATATGGGCAATATGTCCAAGGGGAAAGATAAAGGGATCGAGAAAATCTGCTCGTCAAAACCAACTTGGTTCGATTCCCGTGCGGCTAAGCGCATCGCCAAAGAGAGCCGAGCAATTGTTCGCATCTTTTGTCAAATCCCGCCTCGCAAAATATACATGCAAAAGGCAACACCGTGCGGTGTTGCCTTTTGCTTGCCTTGATTACGCTGCGTTTTTCAGCGGGACTTGCGCTGCGCCCAGCATATTTTCAATGAAAATGCCGTATTCCGTTGTGGGGTCATTGATCAGCACGTGGGTCACAGTCCCCACGAGCTTGCCGTTTTGAATGATGGGGCTGCCCGACACGAGTGTGGTCAAGTAGGGACAACAGTTTTTAACAAAAAGTTTAAAAGTCAAAAGCAAAAATAAAGAATAAAATAGTAAAAAGTTGCAAAAATCTATTATAGATTCCTTGACGAGAAGACTTTTTTATGGTACAATACGATTGAAAACAGCAGAAGGTTGCAAAAATCTATTATAGAGGTGCTTATGGAGATAAAACGAGAATTATATTTACAACAATTGATCAGCAGAAAAGGCAACGGCTTTATCAAGGTTATCACCGGCATTAGAAGATGTGGTAAATCCTATCTCCTGAACAATATCTTTTATAATTATCTTTTGGAGAGCGGTGTTGACAAAGAACATATTATTCGTTTTGCCTTTGATTCTGCTGATGATCTGTATTTGATTGGCGAGAGTTTGATTGCTCTCGAAAAAGAAAAGCGCAAGGTCGATCCCGAAAAGTTTATGAGCTATATTCGATCTAAAACGACGGACGATAACACCTATTATCTGCTCTTAGACGAGATTCAACTTCTTGATTGCTTTGAGGCGGTTTTGAACGGCTATCTCCGTAAAGACAATATGGACGTTTACGTTACGGGAAGCAACGCAAAATTTTTGTCTAAGGATATTATTACTGAGTTTGCGGGACGCGGTGACGAGATCCATATGCATCCGCTTTCCTTTGCGGAATTTATGAGCTATTATAAGGGCGACAAATACGAGGGACTCTCGGAATATATGCTTTACGGTGGTATTCCACTTGTAGTTTTACGCGAGAATGCACAGGATAAAGCAAAGCTTTTGTCAAATCTGTTTGGTGAGATTTATATTTCGGATATCGTAAAGCGAAACAAGATCAGAAATATCGGCGAGCTTGAAGATCTTTTGAATATTCTTTCGTCCTCTATCGGTTCTCTTACCAATCCCGAAAAGCTAAAAAACACCTTTAAGACGGTCAAAAAATCAAAGATCACAGCCGCAACCATCAAAAAATATATTGATTGCTTTGAGGATTCCTTCTTGATTGATTCGGCAGTGCGATATGATATTAAGGGAAGAAGCTATATCGAAACGCCCAAAAAATATTATTTTTCCGATCTCGGACTCCGCAATGTGCGTATCAATTTTCGTCAGTTTGAGCAAACGCATACAATGGAAAACGTGATCTACAACGAGCTTTGTTTGCGCGGATACAGTGTTGACGTGGGTGTAGTACAATTTGCCGAAAAAGACAAGGACGGAAAGGTGACGAGAAAGCAGCTCGAGGTCGATTTTGTTTGCAACCTTGGTTCCAAGCGTTTTTACATTCAATCAGCTTTTTCCATCCCCGATGAAGAAAAGCGCGCGCAAGAAATTCGTCCCTTCCGTAAGATTGATGACTCTTTTAAGAAGATTATCGTTACCAAGGATATCGTTTCACCGTACTATGATGAGCATGGTATATTGACGGTGAATATTTATGATTTCTTACTTGAACCCACTTGTATAGAGATTTAAATGAAAGGTGAAATTTATATGGGAAATGGATTTTTCACAGTGTGCGGAATTGTTGAAATAAATGGTAAAGTATTACTTGTTCGTCATACCTACGGCACCGCCAAAAATAGAATTTTATGTCCGGGTGGATACGTAGGGGAAAATGAATTGCCCACTTGTGCTATTGAGCGTGAGTTTCTTGAGGAAACAGGAGTAGTTGTAAAAGCAAAATCACTATTATCTATGCAATTCAAGTCAAATCAATGGTGTGCGATTTTTGATTGTGAATATGTTTCAGGTGAACCTAAATCTGATCATTACGAAAACAGTGAGGTTCTTTTGCTTTCACCCGAAGAAGCAATCAATCGTGAAGATATTACGAATATGAGCCGCGAATTGCTTAAGATTTATGTGAATAACAAAGATAATACAATACAAAGAAACACGTATATTCCTAAATCTTCAACTCAAGCAAATTATGTTTTGTTTGGATAATAGAAATTGTTGCTAAAAGGCATTTGCCACGGAATGTGAGTGTGTTATAACAACACTTTCAAACTTAAAATTGAATAGTTATTGGACAAAAGACTGTTGTCCCTATCAGACTCACCCGTTGGTGTGTTCAAATAGGGACAACTTTTTTTCATTTCTTTTCCTGTTTTGCCGGATTATGATGCCCGCGCCTGCGGAATTTGCGCTGCGCCCAGCATATTTTCAATGAAAATGCCGTATCCCGTTGTCGGGTCATTGATCAGCACGTGGGTCACAGCCCCCACGAGCTTGCCGCTCTGGATGATGGGCGAGCCGGACATGCCCTGCACGATACCGCCTGTTTTGGCAATCAGCGCGGGGTCGGTGACCTTGACGGTAAAGCACTTGGAGCCGCTTGCGCTCTTGTCGATATCCGAGATGCGAATGGCGTATTTGCAGGGACCCGCGCCGTCCAGCGTGCACAGAATGTGCGCCTCGCCGTCCTTGATCTCGTGGCGGTGCGCGATGGGGAGTGCGCTTTGCTTGGTGATGGGCTTGTGCGAAAAGATGCCGAATACGCCGCACTCGGTGTTGGCAAGCAGCGTGCCTGTTTTGGTCGTGCCAAAATAGCCCTTGAGCTCACCCGGCTTGCCCGCAACGCCCTTTTGCACGCCGCTGATGGTCACGTCATTGACCACGCCGCGCGTCATGCCGACAAGCGCACCGCTTTCCGTGTCGCAGATGCCGTGTCCAAGACCGCCAAACGCGCCCGTTTGCGGCTCAATGAAGGTGACCGTGCCGATGCCCGCGCCGCTGTCTCTGACCCAAAGTCCGGTCTTGTATCTGTTTTCCGAGATTGATTTGGCGGGGGTGAGGGTTGCCGAACGGGATGCCCCCGCGCGTTTATAGGTCAGCGTCAGCGGATTTTCGCCCGCATCGGCAACCATAGTGCCAAACTGTGCTGCGTCGGCAATCTGTTTGCCGTTCACGGCGGTGATGACGTCGCGCGTGCGCAGACCTGCCGCGTAGGCGGGATTGATGCTGCCGCCCTCTGCGTCCACGTCGCAAAAGCCTACCACCAGTACGCCGTCGGTGGAAAACTTGACGCCAAACGGCATGCCGCCCGGCAAAAGTCTGACCTCTGCGGGGGCTGCCGAGGCAGTCATCACGGGCAGATCAACGCCCGCAGCGCCCAGCAGCAAGACCAGCGAGGCAGCCACCACCGCAAAGCTTGCGATTTGTTTGATTTTGATTTTCATGGAAATATTCGTCCTTTGTATTGTGAATGTGGAATGGTTCCGCATTTATCATGCCCGCAAGACGGGCAAGTCATGCTTTGTAATAATTGCACGAAAGGTTGACAAATTGAATTTTTATGATAAAATTAGTATGATTAGCAAAGCGTTTTTCATGCTGCGCGGAAAGGGGCAGAGTATGGCAAAAAAGCAAGAATTACCCAATGAAACAGACGCGCTTGCCAAGGCTGACGCGTTGCGTTTTTCCCGTATTTGCCTTGGTTACGTGGCGCGCGGCGTGCATTTGGAGGATGGCATCGGCACGCTTTCGGAAAAGCGCATGCACGCGATTTTGAAAAATTATATTTGTGCGGACGTGGCGTGCCATGAAATCAAGGTCAAGGATGCGCTGGGGCAAGCGGACGTCAAGGGGAACGGCTACGTTGCCGACGTGCTGCGCGGCAGTAATATCTGGGAGATCCAGACGGGCAGTATGTACCCTATGCGCGCCAAAATTGCTTGGTATATGCAAAATACGCCATATTTGGTCACGGTCGTCGTGCCCGTTCCGTACCGTAAGTATATCAATTGGATCGAGCCCGAGAGCGGCACGGTGCAAAAGCGGTCTGCAAAGCCGCACACAACAAAGCCGACTGCGCTGGCAAGCGAGCTGTACTGGCTGCGCGAGCATTTGCAAAACCCAAGGCTGCGCTTTGAGCTGCTGCTGCTTGAGGTCGAGGAGTACAGACTGCTGGACGGCTACGGCAAGGAGAAAAAGGCGCGTGCGTCAAGGTATGAAAAGATCCCCACCGCGCTGTGCGGCACGGTGATCTTGGAAAAGCTTGAGGACTATCGCATGTTTTTGCCGGACTCTCTGCCCGATCAGTTCACGGCGGCGCAGTACGCCAAGGCATCGGGGCAGCGGGGCAGGAACGCGTATTACGCGTTGCATATGCTCACGGGCGCAGGATTGCTGACCGAAGGCGAAAAGATTGGACGCGCACAGAGCTGGGTGCGCAAAGACCCAGCATAAAATCGATGAAAGTTTTCGCCCGCCTTTTTCAAAAGGCGGCGCAGGTCGAGGGCGCGAAGCCCTCGTCGCCACCGCAGTGGCGGAACTTCTCGGCGTTTCTTTTTTGCTAAGCTTTTTTCTTTGCGCCAGCGGTGTCAAAGAAAAAAGCGGGTAGTGAATTAGGATATGTTACATTGAGAAAGATCTCTCCGTTCTTTTTTTGAGCAAGCAGCCGCAAAAAAAGAACCAAAAAAACGGCGAAAAAGAGTTTCGCTCGTTGCGACGAGCGACCAAGGGCGCTGCCCTTGGAGCCCGGTCGCTTTTTGAAAAAAGCGACGTAAAAACTTTCATCTGTTGCAACCGTATGGTGGCGGGCGACGCAAAAACTTTTCATCGATTGAGTTGATTGTATTAAAGCGAATACAGTTGACAAACCGCTTGACTTTTGCTATAATATAAAGATGAATCAAAACACAAAGAAAGGAGAGGTGCTATGATTGCAAAGCCATTGACGCCCTGCGTGCCCACACGCTTTTACGGCTGGTGTCCCGACGGACGCTATTCGCTGTCTGCATCATTGCAGAATCTGCACGATTGCGGTTTTACTGCCGCCGACGTATCGCTTGAAAATATCAGCCTGCTTGATGACGCCTGGCAGAGCGTGCTGTATGCCGCTGCATCGCGTGCCAAGGCTCTCGGGATTGCCTTGCCCGTGTGCCACCTGCCTTTCTATATGCCTTCTCCCGACGATAAGGTCGCCATGAAGCGCTTTGCGCAAGAGCAATCTCGCGGCATTGAGGCTGCGCACTTGATGGGCATACCGCTTGCGGTCATTCACCCCATAGCCCGCCACTCCTCGCGCACCTCTAAGCAGGATTGGTTCGCGGAGAATATCGCGTATCTCACGCCTCTTTGCGAAAAAGCCAAAAAGCTTGGCGTCACGCTTGCCGTAGAGAATATGGCGAGCACCAAGGAAAGCGAGCATGATCACCTGTACGGCTGTCGCGCCGTGGAGATCGTAGCTTTAGCCAAAAAGCTCGGCATCAAAACCTGTTGGGATACCGGTCACGCGCACACCGCGGGACTTGCGCAATCCCATGAAATTGAGCTGCTGGGCAACACGCTTGCGCTCGTGCACCTGCACGACAACGACGGCTCGGACGCGCATCTGGTGCCCTTGACGGGGCAGATCGATTGGGCGGACGTGGTCCGGGGACTTTCTGCCGTCGGCTACGAGGGCGTGCTGGATTTTGAAACCAAGACCTCGCATCTTTGCATGTATGACAAGACCCGCGAACAACTCGCTGCCGATACGCTCGGTGCTGCGCGTACGCTTGTGCGCATGCTGCAAACTAATCAATAAGGGAGCATTTTTACTATGATTTTATATAACTCACTTTCCCATAAAAGAGAAGAATTCGTACCCCACGAGCCCGGCAAGGTCAGCATCTATACCTGCGGACCCACCGTATATCACTACGCGCACATCGGTAATCTTCGCACTTATATCATGGAGGACGTGCTGGAGAAGTATCTGCGCTATGCGGGCTATGACGTCACGCGCGTGATGAACATCACCGACGTCGGACACCTGACAAGTGATGCCGATGAGGGCGAAGATAAAATGCTCAAGGGCGCAAAGCGCGAGCATAAAACCGTCATGGAGATCGCACAATACTATACCGATGCGTTTTTTGCGGATTGCAAAAAGCTGAATATCAAAACGCCCGATATCGTACAGCCCGCAACCGGCTGCATCAAGGAATTTATTGATCTTGTGCAGGGACTTCTGGATAAGGAATACGCGTACGAGGCGGGCGGTAACATCTATTTTGATACCGCAAAGCTGGATAAATACTACGTGTTCAACGATTTCTCGGAGGAGGATCTTGCCGAGGGCGTGCGCGAGGGCGTAGAGAAGGACGAGAATAAGAGAAACAAGGCTGACTTCGTGCTTTGGTTCACCAAGTCCAAGTTTGACGATCAGGAGCTCAAGTGGGAGTCTCCTTGGGGCGTAGGTTACCCCGGTTGGCACATTGAGTGCTCGGGTATTTCCATGAAGTACCTTGGTGAGTACCTCGATATCCATTGCGGCGGTATTGACAACGCATTCCCCCACCACACCAACGAGATCGCGCAGAGCGAGGCGTACGTGGGTCACAAGTGGTGTAATTACTGGTTCCACGTGCTGCACCTCAATACCGACAGCGGCAAGATGAGCAAGTCCTCGGGTGAATTTTTGACCGTTTCTCTCTTGGAGAGCAAGGGCTACGATCCGCTGGCGTACAGATTCTTCTGCCTGCAGTCGCACTACCGCAAGTCTCTTGTATTCTCTTGGGAAAACTTGGACAATGCAGTTGTTGCTTATGAAAAGGTCATCGCGCGCGTCATGCAGCTCTCGACCGAGGGCGAGGTAGATGCGGAAGCATTTGCACAGGGCAAGGCAGCCTTTGCCAAGGCGCTGGATAACGATCTCAACACCGCGCTTGCCATTACTGCCGTTTACGACGTGCTCAAGGCAAAGTACAACGATGCAACCAAGCGCGCGCTGCTGAATGATTTTGACGCAGTTCTCTCGCTTGAATTGGTGCAGACTGCCGATAAGCGTCGCGCAGAAAAGGAAGCAGAGGAAAAGGCAGCTCGCGAGCAGGCGATGCAGGATCCCTTTGTGGCTGAGATCCTGACCTTGATCGATCAAAGAGCTGCTGCCAAGAAGGCAAAGGATTTTGCCGAGGCAGACCGCATTCGCCAGTATCTGCTGGATAAGGGCGTGACGCTGATCGACTCCCGCGAGGGCACGACCTATCAGATCAACAAATAAGAAAGTTTGGAATATATGGAAAATCAAGCAAAAAAGACCGGCAGGGAAGCAATCATGTACCTTGTGTTCGGCGTGCTGACCACGCTTGTCAGCTGGGTGGTGCGCTTTGGTATTCTTTGGCCGGGTAAAGCAATCTTCTCTATTGAAGACGAGCTGAGCGTGCAGTACACCGTGCTGTTCACGGTGGCAAGCGTGATTTCGTGGATCTGCGCCGTGCTGTTTGCGTTCTTCACCAACCGCGCCTACGTGTTCAAGGATGCGGACAAAAAGGCAAATATCTGGGTACAGATGGCGGAATTTTTCGGCGGCAGACTTGCCACGTTCGTGCTCTTTGAGTGGCTGCTCAACCTGGGCGTAGTGCTTGCACTGGGTGCCATTTTGCCCGAGCACATGGAATTTCTGACCGTGGATCTTACCCCCTACCGCGGTGCGGGCATTGAGATATGCGCCATGGGAATTGCCTCGGTGTGCAACATTGTTGCCAATTATATCATCGGCAAGTTCTTGGTGTTCAAGAAGGCAAAGAAGGGAAATGAATAAAAAAGCAAGACGGTATCGCCAAGTGGCGATACCGTCTTTTATACAAGATTATACTTCATTTTCAAGAATCCATTCAAGTAATTCGGGGTATTTCATTTCTCCTGCTGCAACAGCGAGCCCAACGCGTGCAACATCCTCGTTTGACGGGCGCAGCCTGATTCCGTTGGTTTCCAGAAATGTCAACAGTACGTACATGCCGATTCGTTTGTTCCCATCCACAAATGCGTGATTGGAGATCAATGCAAATCCCAATCTTGCGCCTTTTTCTTGCTTGGTGGGGTACAATTCATGACCGTCAAAGGTTGCGAATGCCGATTCCAGCGCACTATTGAGTAGCGCAATATCACGCACGTTCGGGTCGCCGCCTGTTTCTTGCGTGATCAACTTATGCAGAAGAAGTACTTTTTCTTGGCTGAACTTAATCATTTTGCCAACTCCTCGAATGCACGGCGGTATTGCTTCAAAATGCGCGCAGCCACAAAGTCTATCTTTTCGTCATCGGTCATTTCGATCGTGGTATCATTTTCGATATCCACGAGCTTATATTTCGGTTTATTATTTTTGAAAATATAAAGCTCACCGTGCTTATCCGCCATTCTGGCTACACGGGAAAAGTTTTGGTTTGCTTCCGAGATGGAAACAATCTGATTCGTATTGATGTTCATGAATACACCTCCACATGTTGTACACATATATTATACACAAATATTAGGATGTTGTCAACCTAAAATTCGTATTTTCTTGTGGCAAAATACGGAACAGATCACCATGTCTGCAAATCCCCGATTGACAAACTCTTAAAAATGGTTTATAATTAAAATGATATATTATGTAAAAGATAAAAGAGGGCTTTATATGATTACGGATACCATTGCTGCCGTAAGCACCCCGTACGGCAAGGGCGGCGTTGCGCTGCTTCGCATCAGCGGTGAGCGTGCCGTGGAAATTGCCGCGCGCGTTTTTCTGCCTATGGGCGGGAAATCCTTGGGCGAGCTGGACGCCAATTATATGGTCTATGGGCGCATCATGGACGCTGCGGACGGCACGCAGGTGGATGACGGCATGGCGGTGGTGTTTCGCGCGCCGCATTCGTTTACGGGCGAGGATACCGTGGAGATCACCTGTCACGGTGGCATTCTGGTCACGCAGACAGTATTGACCTGCCTGCTTGCCGCAGGCGCACGCCCTGCCGAGGCGGGCGAGTTTACCAAGCGCGCCTTTATCAACGGTAAGTTAGGGCTTTCGGCTGCCGAGGCACTCGGCAACCTTTTGGAGGCGGGCACGCGCGAGCAGATGCTGCTTTCGGGTGCGGGCATGCGCGGAGGACTGAGCAAAAAGACAAATGAAATATACGAGGGGCTGTGTCTGGTGCTCTCCAGCATCTTTGCGGTCATTGATTATCCCGACGAGGATCTTGCGGACATGAGTCGCGAGCAGATTGCGGCTGCGTTGACAGAGGCGCTTGGCAAAACGCGCAAGCTTGCCGAGACCTATCGCACGGGGCACGCAGTTGCCGAGGGCATTCCCACGGTCATCGTGGGCAAGGCAAACGGCGGCAAGAGCTCGCTATACAATCGCATTGTGGGCAGGGAAGCGGCAATCGTGACCGACATTGCGGGCACAACGCGCGACGTGCTGAGCGAAACGGCAGCCTTGGGGCGCGTGACGGTGCGCTTGCATGATACCGCAGGCTTGCGCGCGTCGGACGATTACGTGGAGCAGATCGGTATAGCGCGCGCGCTGGAGCACCTCGAGAGTGCCGAGCTGGTGCTTGCCGTGTTTGACGCATGTGCGCCCTTGACAGATGAGGACGCGGAGCTTTTGGAAAAGCTTTCGCATCACGCAGGCTGCGTGATCGGCGTGCTCAATAAGACCGACGCGGCAACGGATGCGCAGATATCTGCCCTGCAGGAACGTCTTGCGCCGAGCGTACAAACGACAGTTTGCCTCTCCGCCATGACGGGCGAAGGCTTTGACGCGCTTGTGGGTGCGGTGGAGCAGATGTTTATTGACGGTGCGATCGATTTGCGCCACGATGCCGTGGTGGCAAACGCGCGCCAGCATGCCGCGCTGATTTTGGCTTGCGAGCGGTTAGAGCAGGCACTTGGTGCTATCGAAATCGGACTTCCCATCGACCTTTGCTGCTCGGACGTCGAGCAGGCGGCAGAGGCACTTGCCGAGGTGGACGGCAGAGCCGTGTCCGAGGACGTGGTTGCAGGCATTTTCGCACATTTTTGCGTAGGAAAATAAAAAATAAAATACATAGGAGAAGCGTTATGAATCAACAAACCGATCCCAAGTATCAAGCGTTGTTTACGCCTTGGAAGATTGGCAACGTCGAGATCAAAAACCGCATCGTCATGTGCCCCATGGGTGGCACTTCGCTGTTCGGTTGGTTTGAGCTGACGGGCTGCCACTTTGACAAGGAGGCTGCCAAGCTGTTTTTGGAGCGTGCGCAAAACAACGTCGGTCTGATCATCCCCGGTATCGCGCCCATTCGCGACACTTTCTGGGGCAAGTATCTGTACCAGAACCCCAAGATGTTCGAGGAGCTTAAGGAGTTTATGGACGAGATCCATAAGACGGGCGCAAAGCTGTTTATTCAGCTGACCGCAGGTATGGGTCGCTCCTGGGCGATCACCGAGCTGGTAGCCCCTCTGCACAAGAACAAGCTGACCCGCACGCTGATCAAGCCCGTGCTGGATACTAACCACGAGCTGGCATCCCCCAGCCCTCAGCCCTCTCGTTGGGCACACGACATCATTTGTCCCGAGATGACGGTAGAGCAGATCCACGAGATCATCGAAGCTTTTGCCAAGACCGCAAAGCTTTGCCGCGATGCGGGTGTAGACGGTGTAGAGGTACACGCAGTACACGAGGGCTATCTCCTGGACCAGTTTGCAATCGAATTCTTTAATAAGCGTACCGACGATTACGGCGGAAGCTTTGAAAACCGCTACCGTTTCGCAGCCGAGATCGTCAAGGCGATCAAGGAGGCGTGCGGAGAGGATTACCCCGTTTCTCTGCGCTATTCCGTAGAGTCCAAGATGAAGGGGTTTTGCGAGGGTGCTATGCCCGGTGAGGATTACGTAGAGGTGGGCAGAAACATGGAAGAGTCCGAAAAGGCTGCAAAATTTTTGCAGGATGCGGGCTACGATATGCTCAATGCCGACAACGGCACGTATGACTCCTGGTACTGGGCGCATCCGCCGATGTACATGCCGCAGAACTGCAACCTTGAGGACGTCGCGCATATTAAGAAGTTCGTGGATATTCCCGTGGTTTGCGCAGGCAGAATGGAGCCCGACGTGGGCGCACAGGCGGTTGCGGACGGTCTGATCGACGGTGTGGGTGTTGCGCGTCAGTTCCTGGTTGACCCCGCGTGGGTGACCAAGCTGATCGAGGACAGAATCGAGGATATCAAGCCTTGCATCTGCTGCCACGCAGGCTGCTTTAACTTCTCCTCCTCCAAGGGACACGCCAACACGCAGGATCTGACCGATACCATGGGTCTTTCCCGCTGTGCGCTCAATCCCGAAACCATGCAATCTAAAAAATATCACCTTGAGCCCGCCAAGAAGCGCAAAAAGATTGCCGTCATCGGCGGCGGTATCGGCGGTATGGAAGCTGCCATCGTTTGCGCAAAGCGTGGCCACGAGGTTACTTTGTACGAAAAGAGCGATAAGCTGGGCGGTGTATTCATTGCCGCAGCGGCACCCTCCTATAAGGAAAAGGACCGTGATCTGATCGCTTGGTATATCCGCGAAATGGCAAAGCAGCCTATTGAGGTCAAGTTCAACACTGAAATCAAGGACGTTAAGGCTCTGGATGCCGACGAGGTCATCGTGGCAACCGGTGCTGTGGCAAAGCGCATTCCGATCCCCGGTGTGGAGCGTTCGATCGAGGCTGTGGACTTCCTCTTGGGCAACAAGCAAGTTGGCAACAAGGTCGTCATCGTGGGCGGCGGTTTGACCGGTTGCGAGATCGCATACGAGCTGTGTCTGCAGGGCAAAATGCCCATCATTGTGGAAATGCAGGAAGACCTGATCACCACCAAGGGTATTTGCTTGGCAAATACAAGCTATCTGCGCGACTACTTTAAGGCAAACGAAGTCCCCGTATTCCTGGAAACCGGAGTTTCCGAGATCAACGAAAAGGGTGTCGTGATCAAGCATAAGGATGGCTCCACCGAGCAGATCGCGGCTGATTCCGTTATTCTCTCTGTTGGCTATAATCCCGCTCCCGTTGCCACCAAGGGCGTACACGTCATCGGTGACGCCAAGGCGGTCGGCAACCTGCGCACCGTTATCTGGGGCGCGTGGGATGTGGCAATGAAGCTCTGATAGAGCTTCATTGCAGTGAAATCCCGACTGCGTCGGGGTGAAATTTGCCTTCGGCAAGTGAAATTGCGCTGCGCGCAGTGAAATCTTCGCTTGCAGCGAAGGTTATGGTAGATTTTCTTCGCGTGCCAAGAAAATCGAATTGAATTGTAATGGAAAGGATTACGTCTATGATACTGACAAAGGAACAACAGGCGATTTTGGACGGTGAGCAGGGAGAGACGCTTGCCAAGGTCATGAAAACGCTTGTCATGTACGGTGATGCATTCGAGGCTGAAAAGCTGGTGCCCATCACCTCGCAATATAACCATCTGGTAACTTCCTTCGGTCTGAAGGTCATGTCCCCCGTGTATGATCTGATGCAGCAGCTTTTGGATGCAGGCGTCATGTCGGGACAGAAGTTCTCGGTTGACCCCAGACCCCTGGATAAGAACGTACCCGCGAACTTCCTGCAGAATTTCGTGTTCAACAAGTTCATGTACACCAAGCAGGATTTCTATGAAAAGCAGCTGCACGAGCTGGGCCTGAAGGATGATAAGGCGTTCACCTGCGCTTGCTACATGGATGAAGTGGGTAACCGCCCCAAGAAGGGTGACGTGCTGTCCTGGGCAGAGTCCTCGGCGGTTGTGTACGCAAACTCTGTGCTGGGTGCGCGCTGCAACCGTAACTCGGGTATTATTGATATCATGGGCTCCATCGTGGGCTACGTGCCTTACTTTGGTTTGCTCACCGATGAAGGCAGAAAGGCTACTTGGGTCGTCAAGGTACAGACTTCCAAGAAACCCGAGGCGCAGCTGCTCGGCTCTGCCATCGGCATGAAGGTCATGGAGGACGTGCCCTACGTAGTAGGACTTGACGCATGGATCGGCAACGAGCTTGACGATGCGGCTTGCTCTTACTTAAAGGACTTCGGTGCAGCAACCGCCTCCAACGGTGCGGTTGGTCTTTACCATATCGCAAATCTGACGCCCGAGGCAAAAGAGCTTGGCGAAGCGCTGATCGCAGAAGGCGCACGCGAATACGTGATCGATGACGCGGAGCTTGCAAGAGTACAGAGCGAGTATCCCATGATGTGGAAGAAGGCGGACGCAACGCCCAAGCTTTGCTTTGTCGGCTGCCCGCACTTGTCCCTGGAGCAGCTCAAGACCTGGACCGAGAATATCGAAGCAGCGCTTGCAGCGAACGGCAACAAGAAGGTAGTCATTCCCACCGTGCTGACCGCTGCTCCCGGCGTGCTGGAGGTGTTCAATCAGACCGAGTATGCAAGCAGACTCAAGGCAACAGGCGTGATCACCTCGTACATTTGTCCTTTGATGTACATGAACAATCCGCTTTGCAAGAAGATGCCCGTCATCACCTCGTCCAACAAGCTGCGCACCTATACCAGCGCAAGATATTACCGCGACGAGCAGATCTTGGAGGCTATTACGGGAGGTAACAAGGCATGAGAGAATTCAAGGGTAGAGTAGTCACCCCCGGCGAGGTCAAGGCAGAAGCGCTTGTTTCCACGCAGGGCTTTAACACGCTGGCATCCTTCCAGATGGCGCTGCAGTTTGGCGACAAAGAGGTCAAGTGCGGCGACCAGAATAACGCAGATCTGCACGGCAAGAGCATGATCGGCAAGGCTTTGTGCCTGCCCCAGACCATCGGCTCCACCACGGGCGGTCTGGTACTGTATTGCGCGTGTGCCATGCACAAGCAGCCTGCTTGCATGCTGTTTGCAAACCATATCGATTCCTTAGCAGCCGCAGGCGCGGTGCTTGCAGACGTTTGGGTAGATGGCGTGAGCATGCCCGTTGTCGATTGCCTTGGCGACGAGTTCCTCGCTTACGTCAAGGACGGCATGACCATCACCGTCAAAGAGGACGGCGTGGTTGTGGTAGAGTAAAATCTAATCAAAAATCTCCTCCTTGCTTTAGCAGGGAGGAGATTTTTGTGTATAGTATACCTTTGCAGGGGGCGGCTTTCTTCAGCTATAGCACAACCATCCCCCGAGTGTCATCCTGAGCGGAGTATGAAAGCCCGCAATTTTGTGTCAAAGCGCAATTCTTTTTATTCGGGATTTCATACGCAGTCGAAGTTTTGCGGAATGGAGTATCCGTCGCGTAGCAGGATACGGAATAGAGCAAAACCGCAAGCGCGAAACGCGCGCAGCGGGATCTCTAAAGGGCTTTCTCAATGTCTATTTAGCCTTGGTTGCATTTTCAAAGCAACCCCAAACCGATCATGTACAAATGTTACATAGCGCAAACAGGCGTGTCACAAACCGCTCGGAGATCCCTTCCTCGGTCGTGCGAAAAGCGCACTCCCTCGTCGGTTTTGCTTCGTTTCGCGCCATTTCGCAATTTGTTGCGAAATACCGCTACACTATGCAAAACTTCGACTGCGCATGAAAGCCCCCAAAATGAGCCTGCACCATGATGCAAAACTGAGGGCTTTCATACTCCGCTCAGGATGACACTCGGGGCGGAGGCGTTACGCCGCCCACTTGTTTCAAGAAATCCCAAACCGTTCCTTGATCATCTGCGCCGTCTCGGCAGGGGAGAGATTGGTATTGTCTATTTTGAGATAGCTCTCAAAGGGCAAAATCTCACCCTCGCGGGAATTGAGGCGGTGCTTCTTTGACGTTTTTCGCATTTCGCGCTCGCTCCATTCCAAATTGCGTTTGGATTCTTTATTTGCAAGGCGGTTTTCGCTCTTGTTGCGCGCTAAGCGCTCCTCAAAATCCGCGCAAAGCTCGACCACGTGGCAATACGCGCCGTGCGATGAAAACAGTTCTATGACCTCGTTGAGATAAATAAATTCGCGCGGCTGGTCAAAATCCATCATATAAGTAAAGATCAGACCGGGAAGATCTCCCGCGGCAAACTGCTCAAATACGGTCTTTCGGATAGTTTCGTTGAGTGCGCGAAATCCGGGCGTGCCGAAATCGAACAGCTTTAGAGCCAATTCGATTGACATGTGGTTGTGAAACAAGCGCAAGTCCGTGATCTTGGCAAGCTCCTGCCCGACCGTCATTTTGCCCACCGCGTGCGGGCCTATGATGATGACTAACGTTTTTTTCATGTTTTTTTCTTCCTCAATACATCCAAAATATGATTGGTCGCGCCCACCATGTCACCCCTCTCGCAAATGTATAGGTGGTATTTCATATACAGCGCAAAGGTTTCGGAGTCCATGGCGTCGACCGCGTCCCCGATATAGCGCGTGAGCATATCCGCTCCCACGTAATGCAGTCTGCGTACAGGCAGAGGCTTGTTCAGGGCGTCAATATCCTCCTTGCGATACAGGGAAAAGATCTCTGCGGGTGTGGAGCGCAGAGCAAAGGTGTCCAAGTCGATCAGATCCGTGTATTGCGGATTGTGAATACCGCCGCGCTCAAAGCAGAATTGATAAACCGTCATGTCGCTGTTGCAGTATGCGGCGAAAATTGTGCCGCCGGGGCGAGTCACACGTACCGCCTCGCAAAGCGCGGCACGTTTGTCCTCATTTGTGTACAGGTGGTACATAGGGCCGAGTAAGAGTGTGACGTCGTACGTGTCCGAGGGGAAGGCAGATAAATCGACAGCGTCGCCTTGTGAGATCGATATCAGTTCACCTTCTTTTGTGTTTTGCATAAAGGCTTCAATATTACATTCCATCAGCTCCACTGCCACCACCGAATAGCCCTTTTGCGCGAAATAATGCGAATAACGCCCCGTGCCCGCGCCGATCTCCAAGATGGTCATGCCTGGCTTTAAGTATTTTTCAATATAATGCACGGTAGTCAGAAACTCCACCGAGCCGTGAAGAGAACCAAGACGCGCGTGCTCATCGTGGTTTTCGTAGTAATTTTTGAGTGCTTCCAATCTTTCCATATTAACCTCCATGCCGCCCGTAGCGGCTCAAATAGTTTTGATACTCCACCGTGGAGCTTTGCTCCCAAAAATGGGCTGGGTCCCATTTTTAGGTGAAGTATATGCGTGAATAGCATACTGAACAGGCAGATAAAGTGAACATTCACGCTATCCTCCAAAAAATAAAACGGTGCAAATCGAAAATTCCTTCGACTTGCACCGTCTATATCCAAATATCGATAGCCTATCGGTTATCTTGAAAAATGGGTATGACAATACAAGCCCGACGTATCCCAATTCATGGAATACATGCCGCGCACGTTCTCGGTATTCAGAATAGTAGTGAATACAGACATTGCCATAGCTCCTTTGTGTAATTTGGTTCAGTATAGCACGCTTTTTTGCGTTTGTCAAGTAGTAATTTTGTCTTTGGCGTGATTTATCTCCACGCCTGATCGAGCACCTTTTTTCTGTTCGTTAGGAAGTTGAGCAGAAAATCGTAATTCTTTTCGGTAATATCGTCCTTATCCGCATACCAAAGCTGATCGTTGAGCGCGAGGGATTCGTCGATCTCGTCCTTGTAATTCTGCACGTACAGGATGCAATTATCCAGCACGTCCGCATAGTAGGTCTGATATCGCTCGCAAAGCATGGCGTAAAGCTCATCCGAACGGGATACGCCGCGGAAGAAATCATTGGAGTATTCGATCTTGCTGTCTACGTAATAATATTCGTTGGGCGCACCGGTCCAGGGCACGTACAGGCTGTAATCGTAATCCCAGATCGGACCGAACGCCAGCTTTTCGCCCGCGATCTGATAGGTGTAGAAGGATTTCCAGATGTGGTCGCGCTCGCCCATGATCTGGTCAATGATCATGTAATCGATCAGCGAGTCAACGTCCAAGTAGTGCTTCAGCTTTTTGGTGTTGCCGTCATCGCATGCCTTCAGAATCTTATTATAGTGATCTTCCAGCTGCGAAAAGAAGGAATAAAACTGCTCATCCGAGCAAAAATCCTGCTTTTTCGGGTATTTGAGCGTGAAATAATTGTTGCACCACGCCACGTAGAAATAGTCCTCGCCTTCGATTGCCGAGGGGTCATGCTGTACGCCCTCGTCTAAGCAAACGTAGAAATTGAACTGGTCAAGGTCGGTCATATCGGGGGTAATGGTTTGTTCTATATCCATGCGCCCCTCGTTTTCCTGCACCTGCTCGCAAAGCGTGTACAGTCCCATATATTCACCGTTGAGGTAGAGGTTGACGTGATGCGGCGTGGGCGTGAATGCCAGCGCATCGGATGCCGCGCCAAGATAAAATGCGGTGGTATTGTGCATGCAGGAGGGGTCAAGATATTCGGCAAGCAGCACCCAGCTCTTTGCCTTTTCCAGCCCGAAGAGCGAAACCTTTTGATTGAATTTGATGCGATAAGGCTTTTTGTCATAGCCCTGCGTGGAGTTACCGCGCAGTCGGATACCGCCGCCTACGTTGTAAAACTCGTCCTCTGTGTTGACAAGATCCGCGCGCATGTCCACGTAGTCAAATTTGTTTTCAATCGGCGTGTCGCTTGTGTCAATGTGCAAAATGGGCAGCTCGCGTGTGACGTAGTCAAGTAAGAGATTGACTTTGGTATCCTTGGTCACGTTTGCAAGCGAAATCTCGTTGCCCTCGTATACCTGACCGTCGATTTCGTAGCCCGAGTACACGTAGCCGCGCTTGATCTCGAACGATACGGGAACAAACGCCGCGTCGGTCACGTCCTGCACGACCTCACCGCCCGAAAAGATCACAGCGTCCTGGATCGGGCAGATGATTTCGACCACCGTGCGTCCGTCGTCGGGTTCTGTTTCGGGTTCTGTTTGGGGCTCTGTTTCGGTTTCGGATTCGATTTGAGTTTCTGCTTCTGTTTCTGTTTCGGTAGTTGCTGCGGTGATTTGGTCGGTCTGAGGCTCTTGTGCGCCATTGGGTTGGCATGCAACCATTGCGGGCAAAAGCAGGCAGAGCAACAACACCAGGTTAAAATATCGGAACATTAAGAGTCACCTTCTTGTTGGGCGTCAGGCTCAAGTCTTTTGCCCATGAGCAGGATGTATGCCACGATGCCAAGCTGAATGACGCCGGAAAGCGCGATCAGCCACGGGATGCCGCCCTCGTAGGTGTAGCCGAACAGGGGCAGGGCAAAATTCTTACTAAGTGCGACGAATGCCGTGCCGAACAAAAGTCCCGCTGCCGCACCGAGGTTGAATACGATCTGATAAAACGAGGTATAGCAGGTACGGTTGTGCTGCGGCATGTTGACGTATTGCATGTTTGCCACGATGGAGTTACGCCCAACGCCCGCAAAGTGCTGGGGCAGGCGAACTGCTAACAGCATGGTCACCAGCAGCCAGGGGGCAAGATCGGGACGAATGAGCGCGTAGAGCAGCTGCAGGGGGGCTTCGATCAAGAGAGCAAATGCCAACGCGCGCAGCCACGAGGTTTTGGAGATGCGGTTCTGCCAGAACTTCATGGAGAAGGGGAAAAAGAAGGGGTAGACGAAAATGACAAGGCAATAAAGAAAATAGGAAACACCGATGGTGTCCATGAGGTAGACCTGTAAGAAGGTGTTGTGACAGTACAGCGAGAACTGCCATGCAAACACCACCACCATGACCAGCATGTATTTTTTGTTGGCGGTGGGGATGGTGAGAATGTCACGGAATCTGGGGGCACGGATGACGGGGTAATCCACCTCGCGGGGCAGCGAGAGCAGAACGATGTCCAAAATGCCGAGGGCAAATCCGAAGTGGCGCACAAACTCCCAGAATGCCAGCAGCTCGGTGGGCATAGCAGCGATTTTATCTGCGTACATAGCCACAAACATCATCAAAACACCGGGTAGAATGGCAGCTGCGAACTGATTAAAGGTCATGTAATGCGCACGCATGCGCTCGGGCAGGAACTTGACGTGCCATGCGGCGTAGCCCGAAACGGCTATGATGTTGAATACGTACGCAATAAATTGCAGTACAGACATGCAGATGATCAGCGTAGTGGCGTTGGTCACAAAGTGCGGCAGCAGCGTCAGCGCGAAAATGCTGCATACGTAGTACATTAGCTTGCACGCGGCAAGAATAAAGCGACGCTTTTTGAAGCGCGTGAGCAGCGAGGGTGCAAAGATGACGAAAAGCCCCGCGATAAAGGGGGAGAAGGCGAGAATGCCGATCTGTGCGGGCTCCATATGGTAGCCGCGCAGAAATTCCGTCCAGAAAACGCCTGTGGTGATGTAATTGATCATCGCCTCCAGCGCGACGGAGATCAGCAAAATACAGCGCGTGCGCGCATTCGGGTCCTTGAAGTTAAATACTTGACCTAAGGTCATTTTATGTCGTTGCATGGCAATATACTCCGATCAAAGCACAAAAATACTCAATATAATTATATCCTGCCCTGCGGTATTTGTCAATATCGCAAGGCAGGATAAAGGGATGTATTTTATGCAAAAAAGTCAAATCCGCCGTGTATGATCACGCGCGCCATATACGTGCCCAACAGCAGCGCGCCAAGCCCTATGCTCAGCACCCACCAAAGCACTAAAGCCCACTTTTTTTGGAATAGCCCCTTGTGAAACAGCATCCACAAAAAGGGGATGCCTGCAAAAAAGGCGGGATGGTAGGCAAACGCTGCCGCAAAATCAAGGCGCAATGCCGCTAAGTGCGCGCGCGTCATGCCGCAGAAGGGACAACAGATGCCAAAGATGGCATAGGTCGGGCAGGCGCTGTCAAACGCCCATGACAGCAGTGCTAAAATGACCGCTATCGTACCGATGATGCCGACATGTGTCAGCGCAACCTTGACCCACGGTTTCATGACGTTTCCCCTTTCTGCTTGATACGTATCATTGTATCAAAAGAAAAGGCGCTTGTCAAGAGTGCGCCAAAACTTGACTGCACAGCAAAATTGTGCTATAATAAAGCGAGAAAAGATTGGGAGGATGGTATGGAAACACCCATCAAGCAAATATCGGGGCTGAAGCCCGATACGATACGGAGATATAACGACGGCGTGGTGCGCATGATGAGCGTGGTGCTCAATTTAGCAGCCGATGCGCTGGACGCGAGGACGGTGGATGAGATCGCGCGCGAATGCGGCGTCAGCCGTGCCTACGCGTACGCCGAGTGCTTAGCCGCGCTGTGCGGGCTTGACACCTCGGGGCGTGATCGCGATCTGTTCCGCCATTATTTCGTGCCCATGATCCACGAGCTTGATCCTGCGGATTTTGAGAACGATGCGTATTATCAAAATATCAAGATCAAGCCGGGCAAGAGCGGCAAGTGGGAATACAGACAAATGAAGCTGAAGCCCTGCGAGGCGTTCGTGTGCAATGACTTTTTGGTCACGCGCGACGGTCGCATGATCCCGCAGCTGGGCTTCTTTATGCGCGAGTTTGCCTTCCCCGGGGTCTTGGAGAATGGCAGGGAATGGATGACGCTGATGCCCAACGAAACCGTGACTTCTAAACAAGCGATTGAAAAATCGCATGGAAAAGTGCTGACTTTCGGGCTTGGATTGGGGTATTTTGCTTATATGGCGGCAAGAAAGCCGGAGGTCGAGTCGGTGACCGTGGTGGATCTGAGCGCGGATGCCATCGCACTTTTTGAGCAAAATTTGCTGCCGCAGATGGAGTGCAGAGATAAGATCAAGGTCGTGCACGCGGACGCGTTTGCCTTTGCCGAGCAGCACTATCCGAGGGGTGAATTTGACTTTGTGTTTGCCGATATCTGGCATGACGTCTCGGACGGCAAGGATCTCTACCTGCGTTTTAAGCAGCTGGAACGCCTGAACGGGCACATAGAATACACGTATTGGTTGGAAAACTCAATCAAATGTTACCTTAACGACACGCTTTGGCCATAGTGCGAAAACTGCATTTTGCTAAAGGAGGTTGTTCTTTATGATTACGATATTTAGACCGTACACAATAGATTTCGTTCCCAATATTGAAAAATATCTCGAAGAGCAAGCCTTGAAAGGATATGAATTGGTTGATGTGGGCTTTTGGACTTTTACGTTTGAAGAATCCAAGCCTAAAAAGCGCGAATATTTTATTTACGAAGCTCCCTTTGCAGATAAAACGGACAAATTCTTGAGTAGCTATTTGTTTGCTAAACGGAAATATCAAAAGAAAAAGACGCGATTGAACAAAGAATTGTCAAGCTGCTTTGAGGTCGATCCCGACAAAAAGGATGACAGCTGGACTTTTTACAGAAAATCAAGAACGAGATATTATTTGAAATACAGAATCATCTCGGCCATTGTTCTTTTGCTGTTATTAACCGTCTTTGTCGTTCTTTCATTCCATAATCCTTGGATGATTGTATTTTCTGCTTTTACAGCAATTCCGTTTGTGTATCATTTGTTTTCTATTGTTTGGCTGAAATTACAATTGAAAAATTTGCTTCGCGACGAATCTGCCCCACAATCTTAATGCCGCCCCACAATCATGTCGGGCGCGCATGCGGGAGACGATATTTGCCCGCAAAAAATGCGAGAAATTTCACAATCTTATTGCATTTGACAAAAGTATATGGTACAATGAAACAAGGGCAATCCCGACGTACAGGTACTGACCATTCAATAAACGTTACAAAGGAGGACTTTATGAAAAACAGAATTTTATGTTTGGCATTATGTTTATTATTACTTGTAAGCTTTGCGGGCTGTACGATGCCTGTTGAAGATACCTTCCCGTCCTTTGATTTCCAAAAGAACGACGCTTGGGTGGATGTGGACAATGCCACTATGACCATGAAATTCGCTTCGGAGGACAAGCGGGGGAACGGCTGGCGTCCAAATAATTTATTGGTAATCTACGTAAGCAAAAGCGATCAGCCGCTTGATTTGGACTACGAGGAGGAAAAGGTATCGGATTATCGCGCAATCGAGGGCTATACAGTCGTGGCAGAATACGACCGTGACGAGCTTGGGAGCAAGTATTCCGCTTACAGACTACCGTTTGACAACCTGCTTTATACCTATAGCCAGGAGATCACGATCCCAAGCGAGTACTTGCAGGATGAGCAGGGTGAATTGCATTTTTACCTTTGCGATGTAAGCGGTTGGCAGGAGATCGGATATATGATGCTGACGCTCAGGTATATCAAGAACGTGAAATATCAGATCAAGGACGGGCAGGTCATGTTTGATTTCGAGAGTTGCGTGATAAAAAATCCCCGCCGCCATTAAAATCTTTCCCCGAACCGCACCATGCACGGCTCGGGGTTTTTCTTTGCCGATCTGCAGTAAAAAACTGCTATAATTTTCCCAATCTTATTGCATTTGACAAAAGTATATGATATAATGGATAAGGTTAATACCAACGCAAAAACACCTTATATATACAGAAAGGGTATTCAACATGGCAAAAAAGGTAATTGATAAGTTCACCGCGCTGGCGGGTGAGAACATCGATCCCCGTACGAGAAGATACTTGGTTCCCAAGAGAGTCGTTCTGACCAAGGGTAACGTCACGGGTGCTGAGCATTTGCTTGACGAAAAGAGCAACCAGATCACGCTGGTGGTAGGACAGGACAACTGCACGCTGCGCAACGAGCCCGGTAAGCCCCACGCGGCAATTCTGCTCGACTTCGGCATTGAGTTTGCAGGCTCTGCACGCTTCCACACCTGGATGACGCACGGTCCCGGACACAACGGTGCTGTCAAGGTTGCAGTTCGTTTTGGTGAGAGCGTCATGGAGGCTTTGACTCCTCTTGGCGAGAAGAACACCACCAACGACCACGCCGTCCGTGATAACGTCTACAGCCTTGGTATGTACTCGGGCATTGAGACCAACGAGACCGGCTACCGCTTCCTTTACATCGAGCTGCTTGATGAGGATGCATTCATTACCTTTAAGGCAGTACAGGGCGTATTCCACTACATGGATCTGGAGTACAAGGGCAGCTTCAAGTGCTCCGACGAGCGACTCAACAAGATCTGGGATACCGCTGCATATACCGCACACCTCAACATTCAGGAATATCTGTGGGACGGCATCAAGCGCGACCGCCTTGTTTGGATTGGTGACATGCACACCGAGGTCAAGACCATTCTGGCAACCTTTGGCTATACCGATATCGTGCCCAAGTCCTTGGACGTCGTGCGTGACGAAACGCCCGTCGGCAACTGGATGAACGGCATTTCCTCCTACTCGATCTGGTGGCTGATCATTCAGCACGACTGGTACAGAACCGTGGGTGACACGGTATATCTGTCCCAGCAGAGAGATTACATTCGCGGCTTGATGAACGTGCTGGTGGATTGCGTTGACGAGGACGGCGTGGAGCACATGCCCGAAAACAGATTTATGGACTGGCCCAACAACGATAACCCCGGTGCTATCCACGCAGGTCTGCAGGGTCTGCTCAAGATCGCGCTGGATAAGGGCTCGGCACTGTTGTACACGCTGGGTGACGTTGCGCTTGCGGAAAAGTGCGCGATCGCGGCTGTTCGCATGAAGAAGCACGTGCCCGATCCCTGCGGCTCCAAGCAGGCAGCGGCTCTCTTGGTACTGGCAGGCCTGGCAGATGCCAAGGAAACCAACGACACTATGATCTCTCCCGGCGGCGGACACGGTTATTCCACCTTCTTTGGCTACTATATCCTCAAGGCAAAGGCACTTGCAGGCGATTTCGCGGGCGCACTTGACGATATCAAGGAATACTGGGGCGGTATGCTGGACATGGGCGCTACCACCTTCTGGGAGGATTTCCACCTGTCCTGGATGGAGAACGCCGGCAGAATCGACGAGGTCGTGCCCGAGGGTAAGATCGATATCCACGGTGACTACGGTGCATACTGCTACATCAAGTTCCGTCATTCTCTGTGTCACGGCTGGGCTTCCGGTCCTTGCCCCTACCTTTCCAACTACGTGCTGGGCGTACGTTCCTTGTCGCCCAACACCTACGAGATCAAGCCCGAGCTGGCTTACCTTGACTGGGTAGAGGGTACCTACCCCACCCCCAAGGGCGAGATCTACATCAAGGTCACCAAGGACGCAGACGGCAACCAGATCGTTGACGTGCAGGCACCCAAGGGGATCTTTATCCTCAGATAAGACGAATCATCGGCAGAGGTGTAGTGCCTCTGCCGATTTTGTGGTATCATGAACACATCAGATTCACGGGGGGCAATATGTCGCTTGATTATAACAAAAAGAATATCATTCTTGCACAAAACAATCGCAAAAATGCCACACCGCAAGAAAAACATTTGTGGTATGATTTTTTGTCAAAGTATAAGGTTCGATTTCAACGACAAAAAGCAATTGACGAGTTTATTGTGGATTTTTATTGCTGCAAGGCAAAGTTGGTCATTGAGATTGACGGCTCGCAGCATTATACCGAATCAGGAATACAACAGGATGAATTTCGCACGGAAATTCTTGAAGGTTATGGTTTGAGGGTGATTCGATTTACCAATCATCAGATCGATCATAATTTTAGAGGTGTTTGCGAGTATATCGATTCTGTTGTAACTGCATGTGTGAAAAGTTGACATTTTACAAGCGTTTTGTTAGCGAGCGCGACCAGTAATCTCGCCCCACTCCGGGAGGGGGTGGAAAATATCCCGCAGGGCATATTCAAGGGGGGAGAACGCGAATACGATGAATTTCTGCGCGTTTTGCATCTTGATTGCAGGTGTTAGAATATTACTCGAGCAAACCGTTGCGCCTCGCGCTCTCCCCCCTGCGCTTGGCTCAGGGCAGCGCGTATTATCCCCCCTCCCGGAGGGGGGCTTGATCAGTAACCACATCTGCTCACATAGGCTCGCCGATGACGTCGAGCCCTACGAATGAAACGATGCAGCATGTTGCATCTGCCTTCAAAAGATTTTTAGCAAAGAGATTAGTAGTTGTTTTTACTCTTCTATTACGAACTATATTTGGAGAAAATATGACAGACAATAAGCAAATCAAAGCAATCATTATGGATTTAGACAGGACGCTCTTGCATACAGATAAAACCATATCCGACTACAGTATTTCGATTCTCAAAAAATGCCGTGAGCGCGGTATTCGTATCATGGCTGCAAGTGCAAGACCTTTGAGAGACATTCTGATATATCGGGATTTGATTGAATTTGACGCGATTACAGCCACCAACGGAGCGGTTGTATTGCTTCCAAATGGAGTAATGGAGATTGGGCTCTCTTGTCAAAGCGGTGAAGTGATTCTCACAAGACTCCTTTCTTTTGAAGACGTGATTTTGTCAATCGAAACAAGTAAAGGGCTATATGCAAACAAGGATATCCCGGAATGGCATCCTATTGTTTATGATCAATTCCCCAAACTGCCAAAAGGGTGTATTTTGTATAAAGTTTTGGCAAGCAGCAAGCATAAGGATTTGTATGAGAGCATCCAAGACGTCTTGACAGATGATGTGTATTATACCGTAGCGGGCGGGGAATTGATACAAATATTGAGTTGTGAAGCCACGAAATGGAAGGGAATTATGAGAATGCTTGCGTATTTCGACATTCGTGCGGAGAATGCAGCGTGCTTTGGTGATGACAACGATGATATAGAATCAATTCAAAAATGCGGATTGGGCGTTGCCGTAGCAAACGCGATTGAAGCAGTGAAGGCTGTCTCGAATGTCATCACAGTGAGCAACGACATGGATGGTGTGGCGAGGTTTATTGAGAAGCATATTTTATCCGAATAAGTAACAGAAGGGCGAGAAAACTTGCCCTTCTTTGTGTTTTTATTGAACAAACGCTTTGCTTTGCGCAACAATCTCCGTGCCGCCTTGCCCGCGAAGAGCCGCCTCTGCCGCGTCGGGGGAGGTGATGATGGCGCGGCGGTTGGGGGCGGAGCGCACGAAATGCATGGCTGCCTGCACCTTGGGCAGCATTGAGCCCTTGGCAAAGTGCCCCTCGGACATCAAGGCGTCCGCTTCGGCAAGCGTCAAGTGCG
Source organism: Eubacteriales bacterium (assembly GCA_045587385.1). GTDB lineage: Bacteria > Bacillota > Clostridia > Oscillospirales > CAG-272 > SVQP01. Next base: position 37,322 of record JAZNCE010000086.1, on the reverse strand, counting down.
AAAGCGCTTTTTGCTCGGGCTTGCCGTAATTGGTGTACACGGCATCGGTCGCGGTCAGAATGAGCAGCGTGTGCGCGCCCACAGCGGCGGCTAATTTTGCAGCGGCAAAATCCTTATCGATCACGGCTGCCACGGGCTTGCCGCCCTCGCTCGTCATGAGCGTGGGAATGCCACCGCCGCCGCAGGCGATGACGATATATTCGCCTGCCAAAAGCGAGAGAATGGCATCGCGCTCCACGATCTCCACGGGGGCGGGTGAGGGCACGACGCGCCTGTATCCTCTGCCCGCGTCCTCGGTAAACTGCCAATCGGGGTTTTGCGCTGCCAGCGCGTCCGCCTCTTCCTTGCTGTAAAACGCTCCTATGGGCTTGGTGGGATGCTGAAAGGCGGGATCGTTTTTGTCCACCGTGACCTGCGTGATCACGCTGACCGCCTGCCAGGGCATGCCGCGGCGTGCCAGCTCTGCTTGCAGGGCAGCTTGCAAATGGTAGCCGATATATCCTTGGCTCATGGCGGTGCAATCGGGCAGGGGCATGGGGGAAATGGCGTCGGTCACCTTTGCGCCCGTGTCAAAGGCAAGCTGGATCATGCCCACCTGCGGGCCGTTGCCGTGGCTGACCACGATCTCGTTGCCCGCCTCGATCAGATCGACCAGGATGCGGCAAACCTTTGCCACCGTGGCGCGTTGCGTTTCGCTGTCGTTTCCAAGGGCGTTGCCGCCCAGAGCAATCGCAATTCTCTGCATATCCTCACCCCCGCCGCGCAGGCTGCTGCTGCGTAATGCAATGAATGTTGCCGCCGCCGTACGCTACCTCGCGCGTCATGACGCCCACGACACGTCTGCCCGGGAACATTGCCTGTACCTGCTTTACGGCAAGCGCGTCGTTCTCGTCACCGTACTGGGGCAGGATCACGCCGCCGTTGACGATGAGGAAATTCATATACGACGCAATGCTGACCTCACCGTCGCGGCGCGGCAGCGTTCCTTGGGCGGAATCAATGGTGTCCGCGCCCTCCAGGTATACGGGCTCTTTGGTCAAGCACAGCTTGTGCACCTTGAGCTTGCGTCCCTTGGCGTCGGTCTGCTTGCACAAAAATTCGTAAGCGTCACGTGCTTCTTCGTAAAAGGGGTGTTCCTTGTCGTCGGTGTAAATGCACGCCACCTCGCCCGGGGCGACAAAGCAAGCCACGTCGTCAATGTGGCCGTTGGTTTCGTCGGGGTCAATGCCGTCGGGCAGCCACAGCACCTTGGTGCAGCCCAGGTATTCGCAAAGCATCTGCTCGATCTGCTCGCGGGTCATATCGGGGTTGCGCCCCGGGGAGAGCAGGCACATTTCGGTGGTCAGCACCGTGCCCTCGCCGTCTACGTGGATAGATCCCCCCTCCAAGACGAAATCGGGCGTGGGATAGCGGTCAACGCCACAGAGCTCGCAGATCTTTTGCGCCACCTGCGCGTCCTTATCCCAAGGGAAATACAGACCGTCATATAAGCCTCCCCATGCGTTGAATGCCCAATCGGCGGCACGCAAGCCCCCTTTGTCGTCTACAAGGAAAGTGGGGCCGCAATCGCGCACCCAAGCGTCGTTTGAGGACATCTCCACGACCGTAATCTCGGGCGGCAGCATGTTACGCGCGTTGGCGTATTGGCGTGCGGACACGCACACGGTTACGGGCTCAAACTCGGCAATGGCGCGCGCCACGTCGGCAAACGCCTTTTGTGCGGGCTTTGCGCCCATGCGCCAGTTGTCGCATCGCTCGGGCCACAGCATCCAGATGCGTTCCTGTTTTTCGAATTCGGCAGGCATGCGGTAGCCGTCCTGCCGTGGGGTGGAGTGTTCAATTCTTGTTGGCATATGCGCCTCCTTTTGCACGTGGGGTGCTTTGTGTTTGTTTTTGCGTGCGGTCGTCGTCCCGCCACGCGATCAGTATCTCGCCAATCAGTACCGCCACCAACGAGCCGACGGTAATGGGCAGGTAATAAGACAGCGTTTCGGCGTCAAACGAAAACGGTACGGCGGTGAAGATGATCGCCGCTATGATCATGATAAAGGGAAGGAATGCGATCACGGGCAGGACGAATTTGCCGCCGGGCACGCGGAAGGGACGGGGCGTGTCGGGATCAGCCTTGCGCAGCTTTAAGAATGCGGGGAAGACGGGCAGATAGGAAAGCAGCAGCATGACTAAGTTGAGCGCAAAAAAGCTCCAGAACAGCGAGGAATCGGGCAGGAAATATTCCATGACCGCGCCCGCAAGGCACACGATGGTGGCAACCACGCCGGACGCAAGTGCCGAGCCCACGGGCATGTCGTTCTTTTGCCTGCGGCGCGAGAACAGCGCGGGCATATCGCCTCTGTCTGCTGCGTAAGCCGCGGTGGAGTTGACGCCCATAGACCAGGAGATCATGTTACCGAACAGCGTCACAAGGAACAGAATTGCCGCAAGAGAGATAAACCAGCCGCCCGTGCGCCCCGTGATGGCAACCAGCGCGTCGATCAAGCCCGAATCGGGGCTGATCTCGTCCACGGGCACGGCAGCGCCGATACCGAAAGCCGAGAACAGATAAATTGCCGCGATGACGATACCGCCAAGGATGATGGATACGGGGATCTGTCTGCGCGGATTCTGCATGCTGTCGGCATACGTGCACACCACCTCAAAGCCAAGAAAGTTGAAGATGATGACCGAGATATAGGAAAGCGAATGCAGGTCAAACGAGGGCAGAAACGACGCGGGGGTCATAGGGTTGACAAAGCCGTTGTTGATCACGTAATAGATACCCAAGCCGCCAAGCGTCAAAGCCAGCAATATCTTGATGGCGGCACTTGCATTGAGAATGCCCTTGCTGTCGCATACGGGATAAAGCGCGATCAGCGTCACCACCCAAATAAAGCCAAGCTGCAGGGCAAGCGAGGGCAGTGTGCCAAGCTCTGTGCCCAGCGCCGTGCCGATCAGAGTGGGGCACATGACCGCCAGGGACGCCATCCAAAGCGGGAAGTTGACCCAGTAGTAAAAGGACGCGCGCGCAGCCCAGCGGGTGTTCGGGTAGGCTTTTTTGATCCAATCGTAAAGTCCGCCGTCACCTGCGTATGCCGTGCCAAGCTCGCAGGAGATCAGCCCGTAGGGGAGCAGGAAGGCAACAATCATAAGCAGCCACCAGAAATACTGGCTGTTGCCGATGGACGCCACGGGGGCTGCCGCCTCTGCCACGAACACCACGCAAATGACCGACAGAATGACGTCGATCAAGCGAAATTTTTTCGTCGTCATAAAGCCACCGTATCATTTCTCGCAGAAAATGCGGCACATGGCAGCGTCAAGCGATTCCTTTGCGGCAGCAATTTGCAGCTCGGTGGGTCGGCGGCGGTTGTGGGTCAGATACACCAAGAGACCGCGCATGGCGGTCAGGCGGTTTTCTGCCTGATCCCAGCAAAGGGAAGCCTCGGAGTCGGCAACCTCGTCGGTCACGTCCTCACCGCGCGTGGCGGGCAGGCAGTGCATGAACTTGCAGCCAAGGTTGCCCAGCTGCATCAGCTCACGGTTGACCTGATAATCGGCAAACACCTTGACTCGCTCTTCCTTGGGCATCTCGTTTTCGTAAAGACCGTACCATACGTCGGTGTAGATAAAGTCCGCACCGCGCACGCAGTCGCGCTTGTCCGAGATCTCAAACGAGCCGCCCGAGGCGTCGCAGTTTTCCTGCATGATCTGTCTGTGGCCCTTGTTGAGCTGATGCGTAGCGGGGCCGTACTGCACGAAATGCATGCCCAGCTTGGTGCAGATAAAGCCAAGAGAGGCGCACACCTGCGTGGCGTCGCCTACGAACACAACCTTGCAATCCTGCAATTTCTTGCCGCGGGGCAGGTGCTCGACCATGGTGCAGATATCGCCCAGCTCCTGGGTGGGGTGGTTGAAATCGGACATGCCGTTGATGACGGGCACGGAGCAGGACTTGGCAAGGCGGATGACGGTGTCGTGCGTGATGACGCGCGCCATCACGATGTCCACAAGGCGCGAGAGCACGCGGCCGGTGTCCTCAATGGTCTCGTGACCGCCCAGCTGGATCATGCCGGGGCCGAGATACTGGGCATGCCCGCCCATCTGGCTCATTGCGGTTTCAAACGACACGCGCGTACGCGTGGATGACTGCTGAAAGATCATGCCAAGCGTCATGTCCTTCATCAAAGGGGGATAATAGCCTTGTTTGATGGCGCGCTTGATCGCGAGCGAAAGGGAAACGATGTCAAGCAGCTCTTGACGCGAATATGCACGGGAATCTATAAAATCTTTCATAAAAACCTCCGAAAAAATCTTGTTACGCATAGTTTGCGCATCGCAGGGGTAAATATGAAAAAGAGCAACATGAAAAAAACGGAATTGCGGGAAAACAATGCCGTTTTTTTGATATTGCGGATCGTAGGGGCGAATCACGATTTGCCCGCGACAACCGGTAGGGCTCCGTCTTGCTCCCGCCGCGAATTTGGGCACGGACACGCGCCGAAAAGCCGTCCCCTCGGGGGAAGGTGGGCTCCCGTAGCGTAGCGTCACGGGAGGAAGGGGTCGACTATTCAACGCGGGAAACCGTTATTTTGTCAATTTTGTATGCGATTTGTACGAAACAAAACCTTCCAAATTTGATACGCTACCCCTTCCTCCCACTGCGCTGCGCTTGTGGGATCCCACCTTCCCCCGAGGGGACGGCTTTTTGGCGCGTACCCGCGGAGCTTGCGGTTTGTTTATATGTAAATGATACAGATATAGGGGAGCATATGGAATGCTCCCCTACAAACTTTGCGGCATTGAAACTGATTACTTAACCGCTGCTGCGATCATATCGTTGATCTTTTCGCGCATTTTGAGAATGGTCTCTGCGTCGGTGGCGCATTTGCTGAATTTGATCTCGCCAAGGATCTCTTCCATGGCTGCCACGACTGCGTCCTTGCCGTAATATGCCTCGGCAACCTTCATGGCGCGCACGTCCTGCAACGCTTCATAGAAGGAGAGAATGCGAATGGACTCCAGCGCCTCGCCGTTCTGCGCGGGGTAGACCGAATAGGTATCTCCCGCAGGCACCCAATATTCACCGCAAGCATCGACGTAAGGATTGATCGGGTCAATCGAACCGCAGGTATTATAGAAGTTATATCCCCACTGCAAAAAGCCCGCAATGTCATACTTGTAGAACTGGTAACCGATCGATCTCGTTCTCCACAAGGGCATTGCCATCATGCGGTTGGAAACGCCCGAAAGCTGACCGCAGCAATAATAGGTCCAAAGACCGGGCACTTTTGCCTCAATAAAAGGCTCTACGTGGTCGTTGGAGGGAATAGGCAGCGGCACGATGCCCTGCTTGAAGAATTCAAAGTTGGAGAGCGCGTCCATGATGGGGTAATCCTTGATCAGATCGTATACCACCGCCTTTGCCGCCTTATAGGACTCCAGCTGCGTTTCGTTGGGCTCGTCCGAGATATGGAAATAGCAACGCTTATCATCTCCGCGCGCCTTCATGTGATCAAGGAACGCCGCAAGGAATGCGCGCAGGAAGGTGCTGTATTCCTCGCCCGTAGCCGCACTTTCCCAACCAAAGATCTTCTTGTATGCGCCGTCCACGGTTGCCATGACCTTGGGTGCGTGCTCCGCACCCCATTGCGTGAACAGGTGCGCAATTTCAAAATATTCAATACCCACGCGGTTGCACATCTCGATCCAGCGGTCCAGCTTGTCAAAGCCGAAGGTGTATGCGTCACCGTTTTTGCAAACGTCCACCAACTGTACCGTAGTGCGCTCACCGCCCACAACGGTATCCAGCGCGGGGGTAAACACGGGGGTCAGCAGCAAATTGATGCCGTTTCTTCTTGCCGTGCGAGCAAAATTCTCAACGATTCTCCAGTGCTCCTCGCTCCATGCGGGCACGTTGTAGTAGTTGGCAAGGCAGTCCGTATGGAACCATTGCGTCACGCGCATTTCCTGCGCGGGCAGCATCGCGTTGATCACGGTGACCTCAAAGCATTCCTTTGCCACCTCGTTGCCAAGTCCGTCTACAAGAGTGACTGCCATGGGGTAGGTGCCTGCGTCTGCCGTGCCGTCAAGGTCAAATTCGATCCATGCACTCTGTGTTTGGTCTTTCATAATGGAGATCGCGCCGCCGTAATGCAAGGGCTGCAGCAAATCGGGGTAAAGACCGGGCTCTGTGCGCAGATAGTTGCTTGTATCAATGCCGGGGAAAATGGCAATATCCACGGGAATGCACTTGACGTTGCGCACGGTGGCATATTTGGCAAGATCGCCGTCAATGCGCACGATGGCTCGGCCTGCGTGGTCGGGCTCACTCTTGTGCAGCAGCTGCACCGAGAAACGCTCGTTTTTGAGTACCGAAAGTGCCGTCAGGGGCGCAAAATCCTCGATCTGCTGATCGGGGAAGCATTTTTCCATGCCGGAAACGAGTGCTGTTTTGATCATGATGTCCTCCTGGTTTTATGATTTTCCGAGTTCCTGATTTCGTTTGTAGGACGCCTTGAGTGCGTCGCGTACGATGCCTGCAAGATCCTTTTCCCACATGACTTTGACGCCCTCGATGGTAGAGCCGCCCTTGGAGCACACCGCCTCGCGCAGCGCGTCGGGCGATCTGCCGTCCTCTTGCAGCATGAGTGCCGCGCCCAGCAGCATTTGCGAGGCGAGTGCTGTGGCTTGCTGGTAGGAAAGTCCGCAATCCTCGCCGCCCTTGGCAAGCGCGTCGGCAAACAGATAAGCAAAGGCAGGACCGCAGCCGGAAACCGACGTGCCCGCGTCAAACAAGTCCTCATCCAAAAGCTCCAGCTTGCCTGCGTGTGACATGGCGTACAGGAACGCGTCGGTCTGTTCCTTGGTGGTCAGAGCATTATAGCAATACAGAATCATGCCTTGTCCCACGGCAACGGGGGTATTGGGCATGATGCGGATGACGGCGGCATCGCCGAACAGTTTACCGAGGCGCTCAAGCGTCACGCCTGCGCACATACTGACCAGGCAGTAGGGCGTGGTGCGGCTTTGCAGCGCGGGGGTAAGTTCTGCGGCAACCTCGGCAAGCATCTGGGGCTTGACGCCAAGGTAAACAAGGTCGCAGACAGCGCAGATTTCCTCGCTGCCTGTCTGCGTCGCACCCGTGCGTGCGCAAAGTGCGGCTGCTTTGTCCGCATCAACGTCGGTGACATATAATTCGCAATCGGTTTTGGAGGCAGCAAGGGCAAGCGCACCGCCCATGTTACCTGCACCGATGAATCCGATTTTTTTCATAGATAACTCCAATTACAATGAAATTGCAATTTGCCTTTGGCAAATTTCTACCGCAACGTTCCGCACAGCGGAACATTTCACGCGCGCCTTTGGTGCGCATTTCACGTTTGCAAGGCAAACATTTCACATTTCGCCAAGGGCGAAATATTTCACTCTTATCTGGTCTGACCGTTGCCGGTGATCACATATTTATACGTGGTCAGCTCGCAAAGCCCCATGGGTCCGCGCGCGTGCAGCTTTTGCGTGGAAATGCCCATTTCGCAGCCAAAGCCGAACTCACCGCCGTCCGTAAAGCGCGTGGACACGTTGACGTAAACCGAGGAGGAGTCCACACCGCGCACAAAGGCATCGATGGCAGCGTCGTCGGTTGCCATAATGGCTTCGCTGTGCCCCGTGGAGTGCTTGCCGATGTGCGCGATCGCCTCGTCTGCGCTGTCCACGATACCAAGGGCTAAAATATAGTCCAAAAATTCGGTGTCAAAGTCGTTCTCGCCTGCGGGTGTTGCGTCAATGATGGCGCAAGCACGTGCGTCGCCGCGCAATTCCACGGGAATCTTGCCCGCGTCGCGTCGCGCGTCAACCAAGCGCGCCTTGACCATGGGCAGGAAGTTGTCTGCCACGTCGCGGTGCACAAGGCACACCTCGCATGCATTGCAGACCGAGGGGCGGCTGGTTTTGGCGTTGTCCAGAATATGCAGTGCCATGTCAAGGTCGGCACTTTTATCAACGTATATATGGCAGATGCCCGTACCCGTCTGAATGCAGGGCACGGTGGCGTTTTCAATGCAGGAGCGGATCAGCCCCGCACCGCCTCTGGGAATCAGCATATCCACGTAGCCGTTTGCTTTCATGAGGTCGGTCGCACTCTGACGCGAGGTGTCCTCCACCAAGTTGACAAGATCCTGGCAAAGCCCTGCATCTGCAAGACCTTTGCGCAAAGCTGCCACAATGGCGGCAGCCGACAGGGCTGCATCCTTGCCGGGGCGCAATACGCAAACGCTGCCCGCCTTGATGGCAAGCGCGGCTGCATCCGAGGTCACGTTGGGGCGGCTTTCATAAATGATGGCGATCACGCCCATGGCAGAGGAAATTTTGCGCACGGTCATGCCGTTGGGGCGTTCAAACTCTGCAAGCACGTGCCCCAAAGGGGAGGGCAGGGAAACCACGTCTAAAATGCCCTGCGCCATAGCCTGCACGCGCCCGTGATCCAGGCGCAGTCTGTCCAGCATGACGTCCGAGATGCGTCCGCGCGCCGCTTCCAGATCCTGCGCGTTGGCTGCAAGGATAGCATCGGTATCTGCAACCAATGCCGCAGCCATGGCACCAAGTGCCGCGTCCAGCTGCGCGGGTGTATAGCTTTTGATCACGTTGCCTGCCTTTTTGGCGGCAATTAAAATCTCCTGCGTGCTTCTCATATCTTTACTCCTTGCTTGCGTGGAATTTGGTGCCCACCGCTTCGCCTGCCGCAATGCGGTAAAGCAGATCGGGGTCAGCACCGTTGGCAATGACCATGTCGCAGCCCGCAGCGGTTGCAATTTGCGCGGCGCGCAGCTTGGTTGCCATGCCGCCCGTGCCCAGGGAAGAGCCCGTGCTGCCGCCCAGAGCGAGAATGTCCTCGTCCAGCGCGTATACGTCCGAGATCAGCTGTGCGTCGGTGCACTTGTGGGGGTCTGCTGTGTAAAGGCCGTCAATGTCGGAAAGCAGGATCAAGAGATCGGCTTGTGTGCTTTCTGCCACAATGGCAGCCAAGGTGTCGTTGTCACCAATCTCAATTTCCTCGGTGGCAACCGTGTCGTTTTCGTTGATGATGGGCAGCACAGAAAGCTCCAAAAGGCGGCTCATGGTATTTTCAAAGTTTTGGTGGCGGTCGTCGTGGCGCAAATCGTCTGCCGTCAGCAGAATCTGCGCGACCGTGTGATTGTATTCGGAGAACAGCTTGTCGTAGGTGTACATCAGCTCGCATTGCCCAACGGCAGCCGCCGCCTGCTTGCCTGCCACGTCACGCGGACGGGAGGAAAGCCCCAGCTTGCCCACGCCCATGCCGATTGCACCCGACGATACGAGAATGATCTCGTGCCCGGCGTTTTTGAGGTCGGAGAGGTTTTTGCAAAGCTGCTCAATTCTCTTGATATTGAGTCTGCCCGTGGCGTGCGCCAGCGTGGAAGTGCCGATTTTGACTACGATTTTCATGTATACGTCCTCCTTTTGAGGTCGAAGATTTTATCTGATTAAAATCATTATATCATATTTGTATGCCCTCTGCAAGAGTAAGCGGCAAAAAATGCAGATGAATTACGTTTTTTCTGTGCCATTGCATCAAAAAAACGGAGGCCGGTATACAGCCTCCGTTTTTGTTTTTATTCCGCCTCTTTCCAAGAGGGGATCTGATCCTTATAGATATTGTAGAACTGGGTGTTGGTGACAAGGTAGACGTCCTCTGCCTCGCTCATCATCTTGACCAGCTGCTCAAAGGTCTCATAACCTGCGCCGTTGTTGAGGTCAAACTCGTAGCTGTGACCCCATACGTAGAACAGCATATCCTCGGTGCACTCCGCATCGAGAAACTGCTGCGCCAGCGTCAGGCACTGCGGATCGATTGCCGAGCAGGTGGGCATCCACTTCATAAAGTATTCGGGCAGCTCGAAATTGTAGGTCGAGGTCGTGCCGCGTGCAAAGCGGATGTCGGTGTTTTCCAGTACAAGCTCAATGGTCGTGTCGGTGTATTCTGTGTCACCGCCCGGCCAAGCCATGCCCACGGGGCGAACGCCTGTCAGCTCTTCAATGTTATCGGCATCCCTGCCAACCTCTTTCTTGATCTGACTTGCGCGCTTGTCGTAATTCTTAAGCGAGGGGTGGTTCATGGTGTGCACCAGTACCTCGTAGCCGTCGTAAATACCGGTCTTGAGCTCTTCCTCGGTAAAGCGCTGGTGAGGAATGGTGGGGTCACCGATCGCGGGGCCAACCCATTCCCAGTTTGCGCCGTAAAGACCTGTGTTGATATTAAAGGAAACGCAGGTAACGTTGTATTTTTTCAGGATCTCAATGACTTTAAGGTCCTGCGTAATGCCGTCGTCAAGGCTGAGCGTAAAGAACTTCTTGGGCTTTCCGTCGTTTGGCACGATAGTTTCCTCCTCAGTTGCAATTTCGGTGATCTCCTCTGTGGTCGGAGCTTCGGTCTCTTGCTCGGTGGGCTGCTCGGTCTCTTGCTCGGTAGACGAATCGGGCTCGGTGTCCACGGGCTGATTGCCTTTGTCGCAAGCTGCCAGCAGGGTAGTGGAGCACAGCAGCAGGGCAAGCAGGATCTTAGCGATATGTTTCACGATCGTATCCTCCATTCAGTATTGCTACCATTATAGCAAATTCCGCACGATTTGTCAAGATTTTGCGCGAATATAAGTGGCAAGATCGAAAATCGCCTTGCTGTAGCTGTCAAAGCCAAGCCCCTTGACGCGCAGGGCGCAAACGGGGGTGACGAAGGAAATGCGGCGGAAGTCCTCGCGCGTGTCTACGTCGGAAAGGTGCACCTCGGCGGTGGGAATGCCCACAGCGGCAATCGCGTCGGCAATGGCAACGCTGGTATGTGTATAGGCTGCAGGGTTGATGACAATGCCGTCGTATTTGCCTATCGCGTCCTGAATGGCGTCTATGATCACGCCCTCGTGATTGGTCTGCATGATGTCGATCTCAATGCCTTCGGCAGCGGCGGCAGCCTTGACGTGCGCACAAAGCGCGGCGTAATCGCGCTTGCCGTAAATGTCCGGCTCGCGGCGACCCAGTAAATTGAGATTGGGTCCGTTAATGACCAAAAATTTCATAGTGTAGCTCCTTTGCAATGCGTGCGGCAACCTCGTCGGGCGTGCCGTCGTTGGGAATTTGCATGTCAGAAAAGCAGCGATACAGCGACTCGCGTGCGCGGTACATCTCTGCAAGTGTATCTTTGTGCGAGAGCGGTCTGCCCGTGGTGGGCAGCTCCTCCAAGGAACGCTGCAGCCATACGATCCTGCCGTTTTGCTCCAGCGAATATTGGTTTTCCTGCCTTGTGACTGCACCGCCGCCCGTGGCAATGATTTGCCCGTGCTCCGCACCCACGCGGCAGATGACCTCGTGCTCCAGCTTGCGGAAGGCGTCCTCACCCTCGGTGGCAAAAATATCGGGAATGGTTTTGCCTGCCTCTGCCTCAATCAAGGCATCGGTGTCCACAAATTTCTTACCTGTCAAGCGTGCAAGCGCTTTACCCACGGTGGTCTTGCCGCAGCCGGGCATGCCGATGAGTATAATGTTCTCGTTTTTCTGCGACAGGGCGCGCACAATCTGCTCAATTTTCTGCTTGCTGACGCTTTGCCCTGTAAAGTGCTCGTGCCCGCGTGCCGCCTGCGCGACAAGCATGGACGCACCGTTGACGGCAGGGATACGCAGATCCTTTGCAGCGGCAAGCAGCAGCGTGCGCGCAGGGTTGTAGATCATATCCACCACGCCGCAAAGGTGGGGGAATCTGATCAGCCATACGGGTGCTGCACCGGAATTCGGGTACATGCCCACGGGCGTGCAATTGATGACGATCTCGGTGTCGGCACACCTTTCGTATACGTTTTGGTAATTGACCTCTCCCGTGCGGGAAACGATTGTGACCGAGGCAGCCCCCGCGTCACGCGCGTATGCCACAGCGGTTTTGGACGCACCGCCCGAGCCAAGGATCAGCACGTGCTTGCCGCCAAGAGCAATGCCTGCCGACGAAAGCGCATAGGCAAAGCCGAAATAGTCGGTGTTATCGCCAAGCAAAGTGCCGTCGGGGCGGCGCACGATGGTGTTGACCGCACCGAGCTTTTGCGCGGTGTCGGTCAGCTCGTCAAGGTAGGGAATGACCGTTTTTTTATAAGGAATTGTCACGTTTAAGCCATCATAGTCGCCGTGCTTGATAAAGTTCTCCACCTCGTCGGGTGCAAGCTCCTTGAGCGTGTAATTGGGGTTACCAAACATCGCGTGCACGGCAGGGGAGTGGGAATGCGAGAGGTGCTCGCCGATCAGATAGAATTTGCCCATATCAGAACTCCATCAGCGCGGTAACTGCTCCGTAGGGGAATTCACCGTGATATTGACGCTCCGCTTGCATCATGGCGTAGACAAATTTGACCTCAATATCGTTTGCGGTGCGGTCAAAGGCGAATTCTCCGCATTGCGCGTAGTCAAGATTGCCGTCGCGCTTGCCGATAAAGCGTTGGCGGTTGTATAGGATCTTGGCAATATTAAGCCTTGTGCTGCCCTCGTTGCGGCTGATTGTAGCAACGTATGCGGGTGCGCCGTCGGCAAACAAACAGCATTTGTGGTGTCTGCCGTCCTCAAAATATGCAAGGAAGGTATCGGCAAGATCGTGCAGAGAGGCAGCGTTTACCTTGATCTTGTCTTCAAAAACGAGTGCGTCCTCGTCCTCCTCCTCGGCATACCTGCCGCCAAAGTGCAGGTAAAGGTCGCCGCCCTCTGCTTCTATCGTAAGATCGGGCGTGGGGATGGCGTATTTGCGACGCAGGGCGTCGCATGCCTCGGTGTAAGCCGCATCGGAGAGCTCATAGGGCGTGACCTCGCCATGGATCTGTTCGGCGCAAAGCAGTGCGCACAGGCGCGTATTTGCCCTTGCCTTGCTTTCCAAAAACTTCTTATTGTTCTTGAAGAATGCCGCGCCTTTTTCGGTCAGCGCATATCCCTCAATGTAGCCGCCGGCGCACAGCTTGCCCAAAGAGAACGACAGCGCGCCCTTGGAGAGCGGATAAGGCAGAGAGGCGCAAGCTGCCTCCAGCAGCGCGTGGGGTGCGGTTTTCTTGTCGCGGATAGCGGTTAAAACCAAATAATCGGTAGGTAAATAATACATAAAAGCTCCTTTACAGGTCAAGTAAAAGATCGGTCACGGCAAGTGCGGCAGCCGCCTCGACCACGGGCACGGCACGGGGCACGATGCAGGGGTCGTGTCTGCCCTTGACGGCAAGCGTTTCGTTTTCCATGCGCGAAAGGCTGACAGTATGCTGTTCCTTGGCAATAGAGGGCGTGGGCTTGATGGCAACCCGGAACAGTATGGGCATGCCGTAAGTCATGCCACCGAGCACGCCGCCTGCGTTGTTGGTTTCGGTGTAAATATGCGTGCCGTCTGTGAAAATGGCATCATTGTTCTGCGAGCCGCGCATATTGGCAACGTCAAAGCCCGCACCAAAGGAAATACCCTTGACGGCGGGAATGGACCAGATTGCTTGTGAAATGACGCTCTCCACAGAGCAAAACATGTGCTCGCCAAGTCCTGCAGGCGCACCCGTGATCTTGCATTCCACCGTGCCGCCCAGCGAGTCGCCCTCGGCACGTGCCTTGGCAATCTCGGCTTGCATGCGCTCTGCCGCGGCTTGGTCATAGGTGGGAAAATCTGCCCTTGCAAATGCGGGGATTTCATTGTGAACAGGATCAAGCTGCGCATCGGACACGCCGCCGATTGAGAGCGCATGCGCACCGATATGAATGTCCTTGGCGGCAAGGTACTGCAGGCAAATGCCGCCTGCAAGGCAGGTCAGCGCGGTAAGACGCCCCGAAAAGTGTCCACCGCCGCGCAGATCCACGTCCTTGCCGTATTTCAAGCGTGCGGCAAGGTCTGCGTGCCCGGGGCGGGGCAGATCAAAATCGTAATCCTGCGAGCGCACGTTGGTGTTACGGATACGTGCGAAAATTGGCGTACCGTCTGTATAAAGCATACCGTCACGCTCGGTCACGCCACCGAGAAATTCGGGCAAGTCAGCCTCGCGGCGCGTGCTCGACCAAGCGTTTTGCCCGGGGGCACGGCGCGAAGTAAAGGCGTGCAGCTGTGACGGATCAATGGCAAGCCCTGCAGGCAGACCCGAGAGGGTCATGGTGATCTCGGGATCGTGCGAGCCGCCGCAAATATCTAATCTGAGATTGTTGCCAAACGGATAGGGCATATACTTCTCCTTTACAAAATAACGGAATCGGGGGTGCAAAGCAGGGATAATTGCTCCCAGAAGGCAGGATAGGATTTGGTTACTGCCTGCGCGTCATCGATCGAGACCGGAGCTTGACAGCCAAGCGAGGCAACCGCGGCACTCATGGCAATGCGGTGATCACCAAAGGAGCTGACGCGTCCGCCCGTCAGCGCGGGCTTGCCGACGATGATCAAGCCGTCATCGGTTTCGGTAACGTCCGCACCCAGCGTGCGCAGCAGCTCGGCTGTCGCTGCAAGACGGTTGGATTCCTTATAGCGCAAGCGAGAGGCACCGTATATACGAGTCGTGCCCTGCGCATGAGCTGCCGTTGCTGCCAGCACGGGCACGAGGTCGGGAATGTCGGTCGCGTCAATTTCCGTGCCGCGCAAGAGGGCGGGGGATACCGTCACCGCGCTTGTGCCGATCTGTACGTCAGCCCCCATTTGTGAGAGCACGGAGAGAATGGTGCGATCTCCCTGCACCGATTGCGGATCAACGTCGGTGATCGTGATCGGGTGCTTTCCCACAGCGCCCATGCAGGCAAAGGCTGCAGCGCCCGACCAGTCACCGCCCACACGCAGAGTGCCCGGTGAGATATAGCGGCTGTGCGCGGGTACGGTCAATACACCCTCACGCTCGGTCACGCAAATGCCGAACGAGGCAAGTGCCGAGATTGTCATATCGATATAAGGGCGGGATGCAACCTGCCCGAGCAGGTGAATACGGCAATCGTCAGGGGTGTCCTGCAAGGGTAGCGCGAACAAAAGTCCGCTTATAAACTGCGAGGAAAGGTCTCCTGTAATGGCAAAGTCATTCTCTGCAAGCTTGCCCGAAATTTCTAAAGCACCGTTCGGGTGATCGGTGATGGACACGCCGTTTTGCTCCAAAAGCTCGCGCAAGGGAGAGAGCGGACGCGCGGGGAGTCTGCCGCGACGTGCAATCTGCGCGCTTGTGCCGAGTGCGGCAATGACGGGCAGCAAAAAGCGCAGGGTTGAGCCCGATTCGCGTGCGTCCATTTGAGCAAATGCGGGCGCGTGCGCAATGGGCGTGACAAAAAAGCCTTGCTTGATGCGCGTGATATCGGCACCGAGTGCGCAAAGACAATCTACGGTGGCATCTATATCGTCGTTTGTATCGTTACACAGTACGTGTGTGGGCGCGTTTGCCAAGGCGGCGCAGACGAGATATCTGTGCGCCTCGGATTTTGAAGGAAAGGCGCGCAAAGAGCCGCGCGGCGTGGGCGCGTGAAGCGTGATTTGCATGGATTACCTCGATTCCAAGAACGCCTGTAGCTTGTTTGCCGGCAGTTCGCAGAGCTGACACGTTCCGATGCCGTAAGGCAGAACCAGCGTCAGGGTGTCTGCGCTGCGCTTTTTGTCCGAAAGGGCAGCGGCTGCGATCTCGGCGGTGCTATAGGGGCATTCGGTGGGCAGCCCCAGCTTTTGCGTCAGAGAGAGCAGCGCGTCAAGGTCACTTTTCGGGCAAAGCCTGTGCGCCACGGCTGCGCGCATGATCGTGGCAGTACCCATGGCAACGGCACTGCCGTGGGAAATTTCAAAGTGTGAAAGCTTTTCTATGGCGTGCGCTACTGTGTGCCCGAGGTTGAGCAGTCGGCGCAGCCCCGTGTCAAATTCGTCGCGCTCAACGATATCGCGCTTGTTTTGCACGCAGCGGGCAATGACCTGCTCGCAGGCAGGCGAGGTGCCGCCCTGCAGGGAACGGAAAAGGGAGGCATCGTTGATCACGCCGTACTTGATGACCTCTGCGCAGCCGTCCGCCAAAACGGCAGCGGGCAGAGTAGAGAGCGTGTCGGGGTCGCAGACTACAAGATCGGGCTGATAGAATGCTCCTGCCAGATTTTTACCTGCATCAAGATTGATGGCGGTCTTGCCGCCTACCGAGGAATCCACGGCGGAAAGCAGCGTGGTGGGGATCTGTACAAAGTGCATGCCGCGCAAATAGACCGAGGCGCAAAAGCCGCCAAGATCTCCTACAACGCCGCCGCCCAGAGCGAACAGCGCGTCGGTACGGGTGTAGTGCTGCTCTGCCAGATGCTCCAGCAGCGCGCCCAGCGCACAGAGTGATTTGGAGCCCTCACCGTGCGGTACCACGTAAACTTGGGGCACAAAGCCCGCATCAAGCAGGGATTTTTCAAGTGCGTCTGCATACAAGGGGGCAACGTGATCGTCGGTCAGAATCAGCGCGCGGCAGGGGGAAAGCACCTTGGCGGCAAGCGCACCCGTCTGCGCAAGCAAGCCGCTGCCGATATGTACGTCGTAGGCTTTGGAAGCTTGTACCGTAACTGTGATCATATCCTGTCCTCCCATAAAACAAAAATACCGCAGAAAGCCTGCGGTGTGCCGATTTTGCATGACTGTCTGCTCAAGCCTTGTGCGGCGCATACAGATGTAAATAATACAATTATATCAAGTAAAGTGTAGCATGCAGAAGGATTTTTGTCAAGGGTAATTGAGAAATTTATCATGTTTTTGTAGACAAATGCGCGTTTTTCTGTTATAATAAAAGCATAATCGTGAAACGCTGTGAATAAGGAGGTAGATTTTCATGTTCTATACCGCAATTTGCGACGACGAAGCGTTGTATGCTGCCAAAGCCAAGGAGCTTTTGGACAAGGTGTTGGATGAAAAGGGGATCACCCACCGCACCGATTGCTTCACTTCTACCGAAGAGCTGCAGGCGGCTATGCGCAAGTGCGACTATTCCTTGCTGCTTTTGGATATCTTGATGGATAAGCGCACGGGTCTTGAGTTTGCAAGTGAGCTGCGCCGCGCAGGCAGCCGCGTGAATATCGTATTTATGACCTCGAGTGCAGAGTTTGCACTGGAGGCTTACGAGGTGTACCCTCTGACCTATCTGACCAAGCCGGTCGATCCCGTCAAGCTGCGCCGTGCGGTGCAGATGTGCCTTGAAAAAATGGAAAAGCAGCCCGGACTTGTGATCAACGACCGCAAAAAGGGACAGGTGATGATGGAATACGACGATATTTTGTATCTGGAAAGCCAGAAGCACGATATCGTGGTGTACGCACGCGACGGTCAGCAATACGTGTTTATAGGCAGCTTTGAGGCGTTTTGCGAAAAGCTTCCCGCAGATATCTTTTTCCGCTGCCACCGCTCTTATTCGGTCAATCTGCGCCATACCACGCGCATCAGCAACCGCGAATACACCATGCGTAACGGGGATCTGGTACCCATCTCGCGCGCTCAGTATAAGGTAGCGTGTGAGAAGTTTGCAGGTCTTTGATCTATGCGCTTACCCAAGGAGATCGCGCAGCCGCTTTTAATCTGGTACCGTGAAAATGCACGTGAGCTGCCGTGGCGCAGGGAGATCAGCCCTTACCGCGTATGGATATCCGAGATCATGCTGCAGCAAACGCGCGTGGAGGCGGTCAAGCCGTATTTTGAGCGTTTTATGCGCGAGCTGCCCGACATCAAAAGCCTTGCCGAGGCACACGAGGAGCGTTTGCTCAAGCTGTGGGAGGGGCTGGGATATTACAGCCGCGCCCGCAATTTGCAAAAGGCGGCAAGACAGGTGTGCGAGCAATACGCGGGCGAGCTGCCTGCCGATTATGAAGAATTACAAAAGCTGTGCGGTATCGGTGCGTATACCGCAGGGGCGATCGCGTCGATCGCGTATGGCATTCCCGCGCCCGCCGTGGATGGCAACGTGCTGCGCGTGTGGGCAAGATTGACGGGCGACGAGCGCGATATTTTGCAGCCTGCCGTGCAAAAAGAGGCAAGGGAAGAGGTTGCTAAGGTCATTCCCGCGGAGTCTGCTGCCGAGTTTACCCAAGCCATGATCGAGCTTGGGGCTGTGGTCTGCGTGCCCGCAGGCGAGGCAAAGTGTGCCGCGTGCCCCCTGCAGGCGTTTTGCACCGCCCTTGCCGAGGGAAAAACCGCAGAGCTTCCCGTGCGAAGCAAGGCAAAGCCGCGCAAGATCGTGCCCTTGACCGTGCTGCTGCTCTATGACGGTGAGCGCGTGGCGTTGCATAAAAGACCCGCATCCGGCTTGCTTGCGGGCATGTACGAGTTTTATCAGACCGAGGGGAGTTTGAGCGCAGCGCAGGCGGCATTGCATGCCGAGTCGCTGGGTTTTGAGGTCACCGAGGTTGGTCAGCCTGTCGCGGCAAAGCATATCTTTACCCACTTGGAGTGGCACATGACCGGCTATCTTGTGCGCGTCAAAGATGCATCCACCGTGCAGAATGCGCTGACACCTGCCACGCTTGCCGAGCTTGGCAGCACCTATCCCATCCCAAGTGCACACAGAGCGTTTAAGGATGTAATGAATAGCTTACAATGAAAATAACGGGACGAGTCCGCGGACTCGTCCCGTATTTTTGTTTAGTCAAGCTCTTTTATACCCGTGTAGAGCTCGTAATATCTGCCCTTGATGGCAAGCAGGTCGTCGTGGTCACCGCGCTCGATGATCTCGCCCTGCTCCAGCACCATAATGGCGTTGGAGTTGCGCACCGTGGAAAGACGGTGGGCAATAACGAAGGTGGTGCGGTTTTTCATCAGTCGATCCATACCGCGCTCGATGTGGCGTTCGGTTCTGGTGTCAACTGAGGAGGTCGCCTCGTCCAGCACCAGAATAGGCGCCTTGGAGAGCGCTGCGCGTGCAATATTGAGCAGCTGACGCTGACCCTGCGAAAGGTTTGCGCCGTCTCCTTCAAGCTTGGTCTGATAGCCGTGCTCCAGTCGCATGATAAAGGAATGCGCGCTTGCGGTCTTGGCTGCCGCAATGACTTCCTCGTCGGTTGCGTCCAGTCTGCCGTAGCGGATGTTCTCCATCACCGTGCCGGTAAAGAGGTGGGTATCCTGCAGCACCATGGCAATGTTCTTGCGCAGGTAGTCGCGCGAGTATTGCTTGATATCAATGCCGTCAATGGTAATGCTGCCGGATTCGATATCGTAGAAGCGATTTAAGAGATTGGTAATGGTGGTCTTGCCCGCACCCGTTGAGCCGACGAACGCGATCTTCTGACCGGGATGCGCGTAAAGCGAGATGTTCTTGAGCACCGTCTTTTCGGGCACGTAGCCAAAGGTCACGTTCTCAAAGACCACGTCGCCCTTGATGCCCGCGTAGTCTGCGGTGTTCTCATTGATCGCGTTCTCGGCATCGGGCTGCTCGGGCTCCTGATCCATGACCGCAAACACGCGCTCCGCACCCGCAAGGGCGGAGAATACGGTGGTCATTTGCGAGGACATGTTGGTAATGGGGAAGGAGAACTGCTTGGAGTAGTTGGCAAAAACGGTCAGCTCACCGGGGGTAAAGCCGGTCAGCAGCATCATAATGCCGCCCACGCCAAGGGTGAATGCAAAGGTGATCTGGCTGGTGTTGCCCATGATGGGACCCATGATACCGCCCCAGAACATAGCGCGGTACTGCTTGCCGCGCAGGTCGTGGTTGAGCAGCCCGAATTCCTCTTCGCACTCCTGCTCGTGATTGAAGACCTTGATGACCTTCTGACCCGAAACGGTCTCCTCAATGTAGCCGTTGACCGCGCCCAGCGCCGCCTGCTGCTCCTTGTAGTATTTACGGGAACGCTTGGCAAGGGCTGCACCGCCAAGACCGAACACGGGAATAAAGGCAACCGTGATCAGCGTCAGCCACACGTTGGTGGTCAGCATGAAGACAAATGTGCCAAGCAGCGTGATCGCGCCCGAGATCAGCGAGGTCAGCGTGTTGGAGAGCATGTGGTCAATGTTGTCCACGTCGTTGGTAAAGCGGCTCATGGTCTCGCCCGTGGGGTTTGCGTCAAAGTAGCGGACGGGCAGCTTTTGCAGCTTTTCAAACAGGTCGTTACGAATGCTTTCCAGCGAGCCCTGCGTGATGTGCACCATCAATCTTGCCTGAGAGTAGGAAGCGATGATGCCCAAGCCGTAGATCACGACAAAGATGACGATGGCAGCTAACAGGTAGGGGAAGGGGCCGCCAAGTCCCAAGGTGTCCGAAAGCAAGGTCATGGGAGCGGAGTTTGCCCATGCGGAAATGATCTTGTCGGCAAGCTCGGTAAAGAAGCTGGCGTCCGCACCCATATCCACGTCCGCTATGTGGTTGATAACGGGGGAGAGCAGGTAAGAGCCGATCAGCGAGGTGACCGTGCTTGTCAGCATGCACACAAGCACTAAAATCATGTGCGGCGTATAGGGGCGCAGATATTTCAGCAGGCGCGAGATGGTGTGTCCCGCGTTCTTGGGCTTGCCGCCCATGCCTCTGCCGTGCGGACCGCCGCCGCGAGGTCCACCCCCGCGAGGTCCGCCGGGGCCGCCGTGGGAGGATTTTGCATATTGCTTTTGCAAGCTTTCAAGGTTACGCTTTGCCATTATGCCTGCACCTCCTTTGCCACATTTGCGGTCTGCGTTTGCTTGTTCTCCATCTGAGAAACGTAAATTTCCTTATATTCCTCGTTGTTCTCAAGCAGCTCTGCGTGCGTGCCGATGCCGGTGATCGCGCCCTGATCCATGACCACGATCATATCCGCATCCATTACGGAGGAGATACGCTGGGCAATGATGATCTTGGTGGAATTTTTCAGCTCGTTTGCAAAAGCGGCACGAATCTGCGCCTCGGTTGCGGTATCCACCGCGCTGGTCGAGTCGTCGAGAATGAGGATCTTGGGGTTTTTGAGCAGCGCGCGTGCAATGCAAAGACGCTGCTTCTGACCGCCGGATACGTTGGTACCGCCCTGATCAAGGTTGGTGTCGTAGCCTGCGGGGAAGTTCTGAATAAACTTGTTTGCCTGCGCGTGCTCGGCAGCGGTCTTGATCTCGTCCATGGTCGCGTCCTGGTTACCCCAGCGCAGATTTTCTTCAATCGTGCCCGAGAACAGCACGTTCTTTTGCAGCACCATGCCTACGCCCTCGCGCAGGTTGTAAAGCGAATAGTCGCGTACGTTGACGCCGTCCACCAGCACCTCGCCCGCGTCCACGTCGTAAAGACGGGGGATCATGGAAACCAAGGTGGTCTTGCCGCAGCCGGTAGGTCCGATAATACCCACGGTCGAGCCGGGCTCGATGGTCAGGTCAATATCAGCCAGCACGCGGTCCTCGCTGCCCTTGAAGTAGCGGAAGGAGACGTTCTTGAATTCGATCTTGCCTGCCTGTACCTGCGCGTCCTTGCACTTCGCGTCTGCGTCGTCAATGTCGGATTTTTCGCCCAATACCTCGCCTACGCGCTTATTGGAAGCAAGCGCACGGGAGGACATCATGAGCATAAAGGTCACCATCATCAAAGAGCCGAGGATCTGGTTGACGTAGGTAATGAATGCGGAAAGGTCGCCGATGGGCATGCCGTCCACCACCATGTGACCGCCGAACCACAAAACCAGCACGATGGTCAGGTTCATAAACAGCGTCATCACGGGGGAGAGCATGATCATGATCTTGACTGCGCTTGTGCCGGTGACGCGCAGGTCGCGGTTGGCAGTTCTGAACTTATCGGTCTCTTCCTTTTCGCGCACGAAGGATTTGACCACGCGCACGTTGGTAATGCTTTCCTGCACGGTGTTGTTCAGTCCGTCAATCTTTTCCTGCACCTTGCCGAACAAGGAAAAGCCGCGCGTGATGACCAGCAGAATGCTGACCAACATCATGGGAATGGTGACGGCAAGAATGACCGAAAGGCTGGGCTTGAGCAAGATCGCCATGACAAGACCGCCGATCAGCATACCGGGCGCGCGCAGAGCCATACGCAGCAGCGCGTTGATAAAGTTCTGCATTTGGGTGATGTCGTTGGTCAGTCTGGTGACCAGCGAGCCGGTCGAGAACTTGTCAATGTTGGCAAAGGAGAAGGACTGCACCTTGGCGTATACGTCACGGCGCACATCGGAGGCGAAGTAAACGGCTGCCTTTGCGCCGAAGTACGCACCGCCAACACCGCCCGCCATCATCAAAAGGGCGGTCAGCACGATCATGGCGCAAACGCCGATCATGTAAAGAATGGCAGGCTGCGTCAGATTTTCTGCAACATTCGCCAAGGAGATGCTTGACCACGCGCCGTTATACAGGGGCATGGAAAACGCCTTGAGCTGTTGATATGCCGCGCCGAAGTTGATGATCATGGCAAGATATTTGGGCATGAGCACCTCGCCGATGACCTCGATGACCATGCAAAGAGGTCCTAATATAAAGAAGGGGAGATAGGGTTTTACGTATTTGAACCAGCGTTTCATTGTGTATCGTCCTTTCCGGGAATTGGTTGCGGTTGCGTAAGCAGGGTGTGCAGATTTTGCTCTATGCGCTCCAGCGCGCGCAAGAGTGCGTCCAGCTCGTCGTCGTTAAAGCCCTGCACCATGGCGGTATCTATGCAGGCAAACAGGTCGCAGGTCTTGGAAATGGCGCTGCGCCCCTTGTCCGTCAGCGAGGTGCGGTTGCAGCGGCTGTCGTCGGTATCAGCGTCTCTTGTGATGTAGCCGTCGGTCTCCAGCTTTTTGAGCGCGACCGCAATGGCTGCGGGGCTGACACCAAGATCCTTTGCCAGCTGCTTTTGCGAGGGCATGCAGCCGCAGGAAAGGCGCATGAGCAGCATGTGCTGCGAGCGGTGCAATCCCGTTTGTGCGGTAATGGTGGATTCTACGGCTTGGCGGTGTAATCGGTCAGCGCGCACAAATTGCTTGATGACCGCGCGTGCCTTGTCTTGCTCTACGGGAAGATGCTTTTGATTGCCTTGCACGAAACAGACCTCCGTCAATAATTTTTCAAGATAATTAGCGAGTTAACGATTAACGTGTTAATTATACCACTTTTTTATAAAATGTCAATACAGTATTGGCATTTTTGGGGAAATTCTTTCGCTGATTTTTCGCATGCGGCACAGGAGCGCAAAAAAGGCAAAGAGTGGTCGGCGTTTTGCACAATTCTCTGCAAGTTTTACAAAAAATTCATGGTAAATACTTTACAAAGAGGCGCATATATGTTATAATAATATCGTAAGAGAGGGGAGCTTCCCCGGCTCTTGCAATAAAAACGGAGGTGGCACTTATGAAGACCAACATTATCGGCAGACAACTCAACGTGTATGCAGACACGAAAGCTCTGATTGAAAAAAAGCTTGCCAAGCTTGATCGGTATTTTAAGGTCGAGCCTGACGCAACCGTTACGCTCAGCCGTAAGCGTAACGTGTCCACCTTGGAGATCACCATCAACGCACAAGGCACGCTGTTCCGCAGCGAGATCGGTGCAGACTCGTTCAGAGATGCGCTGGATCAGTCCATTGATGCCATCGAGCGTCAGATCCGCAAGAACAAGACGCGTCTTTCCAAGCGTATCCGTGAGGATGCATTCCCCATTGAGGAATATTTCCCCGAGGATCTGGAGCAAGAGGAGGAGTTGGTTATCAGAACCAAGACCTTCCCCTATAAGCCCATGTCGGCAGAGGAGGCAATTTTGCAGATGGAGCTGATCGGACACCAATTCTTTGTGTTTGTGGATGATCAGACGCGCGCAACCTGCGTTGTGTATAAAAGGAAGGACGACACCTACGGTTTGATCATGCCCGAATAAGAGGAAAACAAAGGGGAGGTCACAGCCTCCCCTTCATTTTTGAAATACATGAACTTTGGATATAAAGGGAAAGGAAAAAAGAAATGCAACACAATATCCCCCGCGCGGAATATCCGCGCCCCCAGCTTGTCAGAAACGAATGGCTCAACCTCAACGGTACGTGGGAGTACATGACCGACAGAGGCATGAGCGGTGAGATGCGCGGCTTTGCTAACGGTGCGGAGTTCACCGAGCAGATTACCGTCCCCTTCTGCCGCGAAAGCGTGCTTTCGGGCATTGGCGATACCGATTTTTGCAACTGCGTATGGTATCGCAAGAAGATCACGTTGCCCGCAGGCTGGCAGAGCGGCAAGAGAGTGCTGTTGCATATCGGCGCATGCGATTATAAGACCGACGTTTGGGTAAACGGCAAGTGGATCGATTATCATATCGGCGGCTACGTGTCGTTTACGATGGATATTACCAAGGCTTTGACAGAGGGCGAAAACGCCATCACCATCCGCGCCATCGACGATCTGCGAACGGGCAACCAGCCCGCAGGTAAGCAGAGCCCGAGATATGAGTCGTTCGGCTGCTTCTATACCAGAACCACCGGTATCTGGCAGACGGTATGGCTGGAGTGCGTGCCCGAGATCTATTTGCAAAGCGCGCGTTACTTTACCGATATTGATGATTGCACCCTGACCGCAGAGCTGCACGTCAAGGGCGGCGAGAATACCCCCGTTTCTCTTGTGGCAAGCTACGAGGGCAAGGTTGTGGGCAAGGCACAGGGCATGGCACACGGCGGCAAGTGCACCTTGCGCATGGCTTTGGACGAGCTGCACCTCTGGGAGGTCGGCAACGGTCGCCTTTACGATTTGGAAATTACCTGTGGTGACGACGTGGCAAAGAGCTATTTCGGTATGAGATGCGTAGAGTGCCGCAAGGGTATGATGTACCTCAACCACAAGCCCGTATTCCAAAGACTGGTGCTTGACCAGGGCTTTTATCCCGACGGCATTTATACCGCTCCCACCGTAGAGGAGCTGTATGCGGACGTAGAACGCTCTATGGCAATGGGCTTTAACGGCGCAAGACTGCACCAAAAGGTATTTGAGCCGCTGTTCCTTTCCTACTGCGACAAGAAGGGGTATATCGTTTGGGGCGAGCATGCAAACTGGGTGCAGGATTCCTCCCGCACCGAGGTATTTGAAAACTTCCTGCCCGAATGGCAGGAGATCATGGAGCGTGACTTCAACCATCCCGCCATCATCGGCTGGTGTCCCATCAACGAAAGCGTTCCGCATCAGAACAGACTGTTTATGAAGAGCCTTGCGGCACTGACCCGCGGCTACGACCCCACCAGACTTTACATCGACGCATCTGGCTGGGTACACCAGGACGATCTGACCGATATTTACGACCTGCACGACTACGAGCAGAATCCAGAGGAGTTTGCAAAGCACTTAGCACCTCTGAAGGAGGGCAAGCAGATCGACGTGCACGGGCACGTGGTAGGGCACTATAAGGAAGATAAGTACAGATGCTGGTGCAACTGCACCTTTGTCAGCGAGTACGGCGGCACCTTGTGGTCGGATGCTGACCGCAATATCGGCTGGGGCTACGGCCAGGCACCCACGGACGAGCAGGGCTTCAAAGCACGCTTCAAGGGGCTTTCCGAGGCAATTCTGTTCCATCCCAACATGGGCGGTCTTTGCTACACGCAGCTGACCGACGTCGAGCAGGAGGTCAACGGTCTTTACACCTACGACCGCCGCGCCAAGTTCGAGCCCGAATTCTTCCACGCGGTGCTGACACAGAAGGCTGCGATTGAGGAAGAATAAGTATTTAAACTAATCAACAGGGGCTGCCGACGGCAGCCCCTGTTTGTGTTGGTAGGGCGAGGGCTTGCTCCCGCCGCTGATCGCCCGCACAGGTGGCAACTATTTTCCCCCAACCACTTGATTTGACGCGCTTTTTGTGCTATGATTATTTTATGAAACGAAAAGGACGGTGCGGTTTATGGAAAGCATCAGAGAACTTTATAAAGCGGGCAGAGGACCTTCCAGCTCGCATACCATGGGACCCTTCAAAGCGGCAAAGCAGTTTGCAGCAAAATATCCCGAAGCAGACGCCTTTCGCGTGGTGCTGTACGGCTCGCTTGCCTTGACCGGCAAGGGGCACATGACCGACGCGGTCATCCTGGAGGCGTTGGGCGAGGATAAGACCGAAATGATCTTTGACAAAACAACCCCCACCCCCGTGCACCCCAATACCGTGGATTTTGCGGCATTTAAGGGCGGTGAGCAGATCGGCACGGCACGCGTGTACAGCGTGGGCGGCGGCAGTATTCTGTATGACGGACAAGGGCCGCTTGAAACCAAGTCCATCTATCCGCACAAGACCTTTACCGAGATCGCGGAGTATTGCACCGCGCACGATATGCGCCTGCCCGATTACGTGGAAATGGTAGAGGGGCCCGAGATCTGGGAATACCTTTCCGATATGTGGCTGACCATGGAGGATTGCATTGGTCGCGGTCTGCGCACCAAGGGCGAGCTTGGCGGCGGACTGCACGTCACGCGCAAGGCGCACCATCTCTACAACCAGCGTCATATCGATGAGTCTGCACAAACGCGCGAGAATAGACTGGTCTGCGCGTATGCCTTTGCCGTGGGCGAGGAGAATGCAAGCGGCGGTGAGATCGTGACCGCGCCCACTTGCGGTGCGTGCGGTGTCGTACCCTCGGTGCTCAAATATATGCAGGAGCAAAAGGGCTTTTCGGATGAGCAGATTCTGCGCGCGCTGGCAACGGGCGGTTTGATCGGCAATATTATTAAAACCAACGCGTCCATCAGCGGCGCGGAGTGCGGCTGCCAGGCGGAGGTCGGCAGCGCGTGCTCCATGGCGGCAGCTGCTTTGGCAGAGCTGTTCGGCATGGGACTTGAGCAGATCGAGTATGCCGCAGAGGTGGCAATGGAGCATCACCTGGGACTTACCTGCGACCCCATCGGGGGACTTGTGCAGATTCCTTGCATTGAGCGTAATGCCGTGGCGGCAATGCGTGCCATCAACGCACTCTCGCTGGCAAACTTCTTGACAAGCATGAGCAAGATTCCGTTTGATACCGTGGTCAAGACCATGTATGAAACCGGCATTCACCTTAAGAGCGAGTACCGCGAAACCAGTGAGGGCGGTCTTGCAAAGCATTACGTCAATCGATAATTTTTACATAAAATTTTTGCATTGCGGCATACTATTTTCAAAAACATGTTTTTTGGAGGATATTATGCAAAGCACGATCAATCAAAGCGCGCGCAAGGGAACGACCGCTGCGCTGCTTGAGGAGATTTATCAAAATGCAAAAATGGGCTCGGAGGCGCTGCTCTCGCTGTTGCCCAAGGTGGCGGACAGCAACTTGCGCCGTGATCTGACCGCACAGCTGGACGGCTACGAGGGGTATGCCAAGAAAGCCGAAGAATATCTGTGCGAGCAGGGAGCAAAGGCAGAAGGCGCAAGCCTTTGGCAGAAAATGACCACCAAGGTGGGCGTAGGTGTCAACACGCTGATGGATTCGGATACCTCGCATATTGCAGAGATGGTGATTGAGGGAAGCAATATGAACATCACCGATTCTGTCAAGCTTTTGCGCGAGTATGAAAACTGCCGCGTCAGCGAAAAATCGCTGCACCTTTGCCGCGATATGATCGAATTTGAGCAGGGCAACGTACAAAGAATGCAAAGCTACCTGTAATTGGTAAAAGGAGCACCGCATAATGCGGTGCTCCTTTTTGCATACTATGAGCGTATCACGTTTGTCTGCCCTTCTGTTGACTGAAGGGCAGACAGAGAGGAATGAACGTTATGAACATGGATAAAAAGCAATACCAAAAATACGTGCGTGCACGTGCGCCGCGCTCCCCCGTGGCAAAGGATTGCGTGTGGGCGTTTTGCGTGGGAGGCGGCATTTGCGCCTTTGCCCAGCTGCTTCTGTGGGTATACGGTGAGGTATGCGGCATGGAAAAAGAGAGCAGCGCAACGCTTGTATCCGTGACGCTCGTTGCTCTTGCCGTATTGCTCACGGGACTTGGCGTGTTCGATAATATCGCCAAGCGTGCGGGAGCAGGCACGCTGGTACCCATTACGGGCTTTGCCAACGCCGTGGCGTCACCCGCTCTGGATGCAAAATCCGAGGGGCTGATTTTGGGTGTCGGTGCAAAGATCTTTACGGTTGCAGGACCGGTGCTGCTGTACGGCATTGTCAGCGGTGCTGTGTGGGGCGTGATCTATTACGTGATCACGCTGGTAAGGTAAAGGATGATGAAATCTGCCCCGAGGGGGCAGATGAAATCCACTCTCGTGGATGAAATCGCTGCGCGATGAAATCTGGCAACGGCAAATGCCGTTGACGGGTGTTATAAGACCCGTTTTGCTGCGCCAAGCGCATGCGCGGTGTCCGAGCTGATCAACAAAAGCACGTAATTGCCGCTGACCACCACGCGCGCGTTTTGCAGATAGGCGGCATATGCTGTGTCTTTGTAATGGATGCGCAATGCATCCAACCGGGATAGGCACATGGCGGCAACGTCGTCGGTGTCGCTGCGCGCGCGGACGCGGAACACCGCAAACTCACAGGGGTGCTGTGCCGTGCTTAAAAAAAGCCCGTAATCTTCCAAGAGGGAGAGCTGCCATGGCAGCTCCCCCTCTCCGTATAGTGCCGCCACGAGGTCCGGGGAGAGGTAAGATGCATCGTCCTCGGATGCTGCGGACAGGTAAATTTGCCCCGCGGGTAAGCCGATCTCGGCATCGATCAGCGCGGACAAAACCTGCGCGGACGAGGCGTCCGCACGTGCGCAGGAGCAAAGCAATACAGTCAAAGTCAGTAACACCGTGTAAACCCATGTTTTCATAAGCACCCTCCGTTTTCCATACATTTTATGGACGTGCGTGCGCGTATATGCACGAGTTGACAAGGGAAGGGAAACGTGCTATAATACATGTAACAACATTTCCGTGGAGGTGTGAGATATGGAAAGAATGAACCGTGATAAAGGCGGCGTGCTTGGCACGATTTTGCGCCTGATTCTGGCAGCATGCGCCATTGGGGCGTACTATTATTTCGTGTTGCCGCCGCTCAACGTGCACAGCGAGCAGTTTTGGGCATTTATGTTATTTTGCGCGGTATGCGTAACGCTTGCGCTGCGCGTGTTGAATTTTGAGCCTGTCCGTCAGCTTTTCAAGGGTGTGAGAACGTATCGGCAAAAGCCCGTGCAAGTGTCCTTTAAGGAGATGTTGGGCACCAACGTCCTTGCCTTTATCATGTATGCGTTGATAGCAATTCCCATTGTTGTGTTTGCTCTGGGCACCGTGTTCTCGTCCGTAGTGCTCAATGCAACTGCATATGCACAAGTGATCACGGTAGAGGAGCGCGATTTCAATGCGGATATGCCCGAAACCAAGGAGATCACCAACATAGCACTCATGGACACCAACTCCGCGCGTATGCTGGGTGACCGTAAGCTGGGCGCGCTTTCCAGCGTGGTGTCGCAGTACGTGGTCAGCGATGATTATACGCAGATCAACTATCAGGGCAAGCCCATCAAGATCACGCATCTGGAGTACGACGGATTTTTCAAATGGATCGGTAACCGCGCAAACGGCATTCCCGGTTACATCATGGTGGATACCTTGGGTAATACCGCAGAGTATTATGAGTCAAGCAGCGGAATCCGCTATGCGCAGAGCGGCTATTTTGGTGATGATCTGATGCGCAAGCTGCGCTTTGACTATCCCACCAAGATCTTTGATCTGCAGGACGTCAGCTTTGAGGTAGACGAGCAGGGGAATCCTTACTATTGCATCTCTTGCTATACCCCTCGCGTAGGGCTGTTTGGCGCATACGACGTCGAGGAGCTGATCATTTTCAATCCCTTGGACGGCACCAGCACGCTGTATGCGGTCGAGGACGTGCCGCAATGGGTGGATATTGTGTTTGACGGTGATCTGGCTTGTCAGAAGTATGACTGGCAGGGCATTTACTCGGGCGGCTTTATCAACAGCATCATCGGCAATAAGGGCTGCAAGCAGACCACCGATGACTTTGGTTATCTGATGTTTGACGACGACGTGTGGTATTTCACGGGTGTCACATCGGTGACCTCGGATGCATCCAATATCGGCTTTATTCTGTCCAATGCGCGCACGGGTGAGTATCGGTTTTATCCCGTCATCGGTGCGGAGGAGCATTCGGCTATGCACGCTGCCGAGGGCGAGGTACAGGAAAAGGAATACGTCGCTTCCTTCCCGTCCTTAGTCAATATCTCGGGCGTGCCCACCTATATCATGGTGCTCAAGGATAACAACGGACTTGTCAAGCTGTATGCGCTTGTCAACGTGCGCCAGTATACCATGGTGGCAACGGGAGAGACGCAGCAGGATGCCGTGGCAGCGTATCTGAAAATGCTGTCGGGCGCAGGTGTGAATACCGAGAATCCCGCAGAGACCGAGCAGGGCAGCGTCACAGTCGCGGAAGTCAAGTTCCTGACGCTGGACGGCAGTACCTATGCGTACGTCACCGCGCAGGACGGCAACGTATATCGTGTGGCGTTTACCGAGGAAAATGAGCAGATCGTGCTGGTGCGTCCCGGTGACGTGCTGGAAATGACCTGGCAAAAGGGCGATATCCGCATCGTCCGCGTATGGAAGCGTGCGGAGTAATTTTGATACAAAAGAACCGTCGGGCACGTGCCCGACGTTTCTTTTTCTTTGTTCGATTATGCAATGTCGCTCAGCGCAATCAGCAATTGCTTTCTTGCCGCGCGGAATTTTTGCACGTCGTATTCCACGTCGCAGAAGGAGCGGAAGACCTTTTGGCAGATGGCGTCTGCGGTCTGCTTGTCCGTTTTGGCAAGCACCTTGAGCATCTCGCATTCCTCGGCACTCTCGCGCTGTGCTTCACCGCGCACCGAAAGCCAGGGACCGTGCTCGCCGGGATAAATGAGGTGGGTATCTCCGGGGGGCAGGAAAATAGTGGAGTCGGCATTGGTGTGCGAGGGGCAGTTTTGTCTGAAGGGGTCTTGCCCGGGCTGATAGGTGTTGGTCGCCCAATGGAGATATCCCGTCAGATCGTACTTGTAGTTGCCCCACAGAAGATAGCGCGTGGAGAGCAGGGGATAGTCCATAAAGCGGTTGACGTAGCATTCGCTGCGCGGACCGCAGCAAACGTAGTGCCAGATTTCGGATCCGCCCTCGCGGAAGGTTTCGATCTCGGTCATGTGCTTGTCGTATTCCATGTTGAGCGGTACCCAAATATCCAGCGCACCGTGAATGTTACCGTAGCTGACGGCATCGATCAAGCGGATATCGGGCACGATCCTGCGCACAAGCCCCGCCAAAGCGCGCCATTCGGTGCAGTTTTCGGCATTGGGCTCGTCGCTAATGCCCATGACGAAGCGGTCGATCCAACCGTTTCGCGCAAGCATGTCGTGCAGCGCAGGGAGGTATTGCTTTAAGTAGAGGTATGCCTCGTAGCTCATGGCGGGGAGCTTGTCGTTGACTAAAATAGTCGAGGTGTGCCAGCTTTCGCGCCTGCCGATCGAAGGGCCGTTGAAGTATTTGATGCCCTGCGAGAGCTGACGGCGCATGGCGTTTTCCATTTCGGTAAAGTCAAATTCGTATTTGTTGTCACCAAGCTCCGTGACCCGGACGCCCCACATGTAGGTCATGTTCTGGCGCATTCTGCGCAAAGCCTTGAAGTAGGCGTCGTCCAGCGCGTAGTATTCCTCCGAGCCCCGGCGCACGCCGTGGTAGCGCGTCACGCGGTCGGCAGCATGGCTTTGCACAATGGTCAAGGTTTCCTCTGCGGGTACGGTCGCCTTGTAAACGGTCACGGAAAGGGGCACGGACACGCTCAGCGCGCCTGCCGTGATCTCCACGGTCGCGGTATATGCACCGGGCACGGCATCTGCGGGAATGATAATCGCCCCGAACACGCCGCCAATACCCGTGTCATGCTCTCTTCCGTCGCCCACGCCTACGTCTAAGCTACCGTCAAAGGGACGCAGACAATCGTACACGCGATAGGGAGCTTGGCGCACGGGGAAGTACGGGGGCTTGACGTCCGCTTCGGCAAGACCGTAGTTTTGCTCCACCGTAACGGGGACAAGCGCGTACCATTCAATATCGAAGGGCAGGTCGGTTTTGATCTGCACGCCGCTTGTGCGCGCAAAGCCGAGCGATGCCTGCTGCCAAAGCTCGTCGCTTTGGTAGATCTCGCGGGGCAGGTGATTGGGCACTTGCACATCGGCGCAAAGCCCGTCTACAAGGATCTGAAAGGTGGCAAACGTGCCGCGCGGGGTGTCCAGCAGGACGCGATCCGATGCAGTCGGGTACTCAAATCTGTCGGGGTAGGTAAATTCTGCAGTGTCAACAACAACGTAACGCATATTTGTTCCTCCGTTTGAAATAGGTTGGGGGTGACGCAGATGAGGTAACCGAGATTGTGTTCATGCCTATTATATCATAGAAATTTTCCAAGCGCAAGAGGAGAGCGGAAGTTCTTTTCAACTGTATCAATATAAACCACTGCAACGATTATGCTCAAAAAATAAGAGAGATCATCAGTATTTGACAAATCCCAATTTGTCGGGGAGTTTTACTTGAAAGAATATGCCACGGTTCGCCGTGGCTTTTTTTGTCTTCAGCAGGTCAGTATTTGGTTTTCGGTAGTTCAAATCCCTCCAAAATACCGTTGCATCTATGGCTTTGTAAATGTTTTTCATTGGTAGGGGGGACCTGCGTGTCGCCCGCGGGCGTTCACAGAACGCCCCTACGGTGTGGCGGTTCGAATCTGTCGAGGGACCCGAAAAGATGCGCAAAGCGCGGAAATGAATCTACAAAATTCTGAAAAACTTTAGAGTCGAAAACTAAGCGAACGGTCTAATTCCGTTTGCGCGAAGCGCAACTTCATTTACGGCGAAGCCGTAACATCATTGGGCGCAAGCCCACTTCATTTGAGGCAACGCCTCAACATCGTTCATTTGTGCCGCGGGGCGGCAATGAAGTTGCCCTTACGGGCAAATGATGTTGCGTGTGCCACGCAAACGATGTTGTACCTGCGGCACAAATGAAAAATCCGAGAACAAAGTTCTCGGATTTTTGTGACGTGTGGCTGATTTAGATGCACATGGGTTTTGCAGAGGATAGTTATTTACTTATATTCACTTGGAACCGACTAATTCTTCCCTGCTTTTTTGTCGCCTTTTCTCCCCTATTTTGTAGCCCCCTATCATTGCAGGAACAAACGGAATTGTTTGAATAACTAGCGAAACAAACATTAAAGTTGGATGCTCACGTCTCATCTCTGCAAGTTCAATATTAGTACCAAGATTCCCAAGAATTTGCGCTAAGAGTTGAACATTGGCTGCAGCACCGGTATAATACTGAAGTAGCACTGTCACCAAGTCATATATGACAACAGCTACGCTCATATACATAGCCGTTTTTACAATTGTCGCCTTTTCTCCCACTTGTTTGTCATCATATCCATCTTTACTACATAGCAGTAACAGGCATCCTACAGATGTTATTACACACACGACGGTAGAAACAACATTAACAATAATATCGTTGCTGGTAATAAGTCTGAGGGGCGTTACTACTATTATAAGTGCCAGTGTCCCCAAATAAGCAGAACCAACAACTTTCAAAAAATAATTCAAAACTTTTTTAATCATAAATACACTCTCCTCATTCGCAATTACTTATTGGCAAATTCTCGTTGCGTCCCATAGACAATGTTTTAACCAAGAAGAATAAACAACACTATAGTATTGATTCACATATTCTTTTTGCTCAGTCTTGTAGATATTTTTGATTTTATTTTTTCAATTTCTTGCCGTTCTTTTTATGTATTTGATTTGATTGTAACAACCAATGGTTTATGTATGCGACACCGTGATCATGATCAAAATCCAATACTGAATACCGTATTGACTCTCTCAAACCCGAGCTCAAACGCATCAAATCCGCCATGTACATTCGCGTATTCATCAAACTGCGCATCTTCAAACGGGATATAGCCTCGTTCCATAATCGCATTAGTCGCTGCAAGATACAGATATCTGATCGCTTCTTGGGGCGCACCCGGCAAGAAAGGCGTATGGATACAGTTGCTTAAGCAGAATCCATGCGTGCTCTGCAGCCCGTCATACGCAATGGCAAGCAACTTGCCGTCCTTGAATACACCCATATACTGCTCAAGAGGTCTTTGCGAAAGCGGCTGCTGCAAAAGGTTGCGAATCCCATAACCGCCCGTTCTTTTGAAAACCGGATCGGGGTGCTGAGAAATCAACTCCTCGACAGCGTCAAGGTCCTTTAATTCCAATGCGTGAATATCATACTCTTTGGCGGCCTCCGGCAGCACAAAAGGTTCTCCGAAATACATGGTTTCCGGACATGCTTTCAGGCTCTTGTAAGGAATACCCTCCAGTACCTTTTCCACGTCCTCCAATTTCACGTCGGTATCAAAAATACAGTCAATATTACCGGGGGACAGCTGCATAAGTGATTCGATATATTCTCTGAGCTCCTCAATGTCATTCAATACCAACGTCAAAAGCGGTTGATCGTAAAAATTATCACTGGTTACAAAGCACCCCTTATTCTGCAGATTGCTATCGGATAACACCTTGGAGCCGTTGTATGCAATGGTAACTGCTGTAAAACCATAACGTTTTGCATCCTTTTCCAAGAGCCAGTCAATAGCATCGTCAGCGTTGATCTCCGAAAAATCGGGCAGTGTATGACGGAATTCTGCCACAGCGGTTGCGTTCAGCTCGTGATCTGCCCAGACAAATTGCTTACCCTTCATGCTCTCGCGGTATTCGCTTGGTGTCTTTCCGTATTGCTCCTTAAATGCTCGGATAAAGCCCTCGTGGCTATCATATCCGCACTCCAATGCAATGGTCAAAATATCGGTATCAGACAGACGCAACAGCCTTGCTGCCTTATTCAAGCGTCTGAAGCGCGAATACTCCATGACGTTAAATCCGGTGTGGTTTCGAAAGATACGGTTGAAATAATCAATGGAAAATCCCGCGTTTTTTGCTACCTCTTCAATCGTGGTTTTTCCGGAGCCCAACTTATCGATATACTTTACCGCGTTTTTGATCAATTCATGATTTTCATTATGTTTCATAAAAACTCTCCTTTCCAAATGCTATCCTCGAGGTGTAATTGAATTATATCACACCAAGAGGCATTTGTCTTGACCAAAAACGCGCAGTTGCAATTTGTTTATGTATGCAGACGGTTTCTTCTTGGTCATTAGCAGATCTATATTTGATTTTCGGGAGTTCGGATCTGTCTACAGACCCGAAAAGGTGCACCGAGCGGTGCTCGGCGCGGAAATGAATCTACAAAATTCGAAAAACTTCAGAGTCGAAAAAATGAAAGTTCAAAGGCTAATGGGCCGGATTTACGAACCGTTGCTTGTGCCAAAGCTCATCCGAATCTTGCGCTCAACCTGCACAAGCCTATCCGATGCCCGTGGGGCATCGGAGCGGTTCAAATCGGTGGGAGAAGCCCAGCCAACAGAAAAGGGCACGCAGCAGCGTGCCCTTTTCTGTTGGCTGGGTAGGCAGATTTGCCACTACCAACTCTTGGAGTTTGTGTTAAGCAGATTTAGATGCGAGCTGTTTTTCGTGAAGGTATAGTTATCCCTTGGCGATGATGAGGGGTGTAATTACCGCTATCTACCGGGTTTTCACCTCTATTCTTGCAACGATACCTATGTATGAGTCGATTGTCGACTCTTTTTTTATGCGATTTGAAAGTCGATACCTTGTCTATCTTGGAAAAAAGTTTGCAGTTGAAAAGTTCACCATTTTATGGTATAATGAGTCCACTATGTAGGATAGGAGGTGTGCGCGATGGGATCTGGCAAGAAGAATGAACGTTTGTTGTTACCTGATCTTCCACGGGAGCAGTGGAGTGATTTTCGAGCCGACTTTGAAGCCGGGATGACATTGAAAGATATTGCAACAAAATACCATTGTGATCCGCGCACCGTAAGAACCTCTCTGCCACTCAATCGCGGCAGCTCTGACTTCGGTAAATGGACTTCGCCCAAGAAACTCGAAGCGCACATTGATTCGATTTCAAGGGTTATATGTACAACAACGGGATTTAAGTCTTTATCAAATTTGAGTCAGCATATCACATCTGAAATTCAGAAAGAAGGTTACACCGGGGGTGAACGTACCGTTCGCAACTACCTTCATACAAGACCGGAAATAAAGGCTCTGCTGGAATTACAACAGACTCAGAAAAAGGAGGATTCCAATGATCAGTATTAAATCTACTCCCAAATTGAATGGTATCACAATCCAAGGCGATTTTGATGATTTGAATAATCTTTACGAAGCAATCTCAGACTATACTACCTTTTACATTGATGGAATTCTGAATGAAATCGAAGCTGAGTATGTAAAGGAACACGGCGTAGCCATCAAGGATATGACTGCCGAGCAGAGGGATACCTTCTTTCAATTGAACCAGAGCGAGATTACTTATTTCGAAGAGTTAAGAGAAAATATCCTCGGTCTGTGCTATGATATCCGACATGCTTTTCAAGGAGATCGTGGCGTTGTATTAGCGGAAAACGGTTGCGATCTTCTCTATGAGTGTGAAGAGGATCTGCCATCAAAGAATTTGCAATTCAGCGTAGAAGTGCTTTATCCTTGGGCTTTCTATTATCTGTTTGCCTTGAGAGACATGCTTGATAATATGTATAAACCAGAGTGGCTCAACGGTATTGGCGAGTATGGAGTATCCAGAAACGAACTGGATATTCAACTATACCGTTCTATCATAGATACGTTTATTGCTCTCATGTGGAAAAATCTTGATGAGCTGTTCGGTAAGGATTTCGAGACACTCTACAACTATTTTATCCAAAAGGATTGCTCAGATCTGCTCGACAGGTCCTATCTCACAGGTATTTGCAACTACCTCGTGGCCGATCATTGTGATGGACTCAGTAAGACCAAGTACCAGAGCTTCAAAAAGAAAATCCTTCTTATTCTTGCCTATGATAGCATGGATGCCGATAACATCCACGATGAATTCTATAGCAAAGAACCATATGTAGTTGCTTCGAAAAAGCAGTATCAGAAAGCTATCGAATATGTAAACAAGGTTGCTACACACCCCTACATCACGAATAATGCGTTTATGTCGGAGCTTCTCAAAACGGCGTTGAAGGGTAACGGAGAACTTTCGGAAGATTGGGTAACCGATCTGTTCGGTGAAGCCGATTGGGATAATCTTGAATGGTAAAACGAAAAGCGAAGTCTTTCGAGGCTTCGCTTTTCGTTTTTTATCATTACTTTCGTAATCACATCGTCATCTCAAAATCCGGTTCTTCATAACCGCCTGTTTTCATTCGTATAAGGCTGTCATCGAAGATATCCGTCTGCATTCCAACGACTTCCTGATCCAGCAGTTCAAAGGCTGCATAATGGCAACCGTCGATTACCACGGTATTCATTTCTCCGGACAGAAGCAATTTGATATC